>JBBDMS010000035.1:20237-90299 GCA_040878185.1 Dongiaceae bacterium
CCCGACCGCGGCAAGGGGAGGGGGAAATGAGGAGTCACGCCTCGAGTCGAGCGGCGCCGATAACGCTACGCGCATCGAAGAAAACGCCGCCCGCATCGAAGCGCACGCGCACAGGCGCGTCTTAATCGGTTGTCGTGGTCGTGTCGGCGTCGCTGTCCACGGCGGGCGCCTCGATGGTGACGTTGGTGTCGTCGCCCATGTCGCCGGTCTCGCCGCCCATGAACAGATAGGCGAGGACCGCGACCAGCACGACCAGCCCGCCGACGATGAAATAGAGCCCGTTATTGCTTCTGCGTTCGGTGTCTTCGGCCATGGACCGTCTCCGTTGCCGTTGCGCCAAGCGACGGCGGGTTCGCTCGACCTCGCCCCTCGGCATCCATGGAAAACGCGGCATGACGGCATTGGTTCCGGCGGTCAATGGACCGCGGTCCGGGCAACGCCGGGCGCAGACCGGCGAGGCGGGACTTTTGTACAGGAATACAGAATGTTGAGGGTGGGCCGCGCCTGACCCCTCGCTGTCATGCCGAGGCCCGCGGGTCCGGCCACAGGCCGCCCCCAGGACAAGTTTGAGCCGGCATCCAAGGTTGCAAATTCGCAGACGAGCCCGGCCTCTGGATCGCCGGATCAAGTCCGGCGATGACAAACTTTTTTGGAGGCGTCAAAAATCAGGCGCGCGCAAGGCCGCCTCATGGTTCGACAAGCTCACCATGAGGGCCGCGAGATGGATGCGGCGCTTTCTGCGCCCGCTCTATTGCACCGGGCCGATCACGCGATCGAGAATCCAGTTCGCGACGCCGTTCAGCGTCGCCTCGGAGCTGCAGAGCGGTGCGACGTGTGCGTAGGGCGAATTGATGCCGGCATATTGCCGGAGCGCGATCGCGACATCCTCGCCGACCACCATGTCGTTGCGGCGGTAATAGTTCTTCGCGAACTGTTCGAAATCGTTGCGCGCGACCGTCGATTTCGGAAACAGCGAACTGACCGTGAGGCGCGATTTCGTGGCGCTCAGCGGTTCCGAATTGAAGACCAGCGCGCCATCGTTGCCGAGCGTCATCATGAAGAGCGGCTTGATCGTGACGAAGAACGTGCCGCGCTTTTTATCCGCGTCGATTCCGTCCATCGGCGGGAAACCGTCGAAGCCGGGGAACGGCAGCAGAAGCTGGCTGCCGTCATGCTCGGCAAAATGCGACGTCACGTTCGGTCCCGGATCGCCGAAATCGACATACTCGCTCTTCCACTGCGCCAGCGAATCCTTGTGCACCGTCGGAATGTGATAGCCGTCGACATAATTCTCGACGAAGCATTTCCAGTTCGCGTCCATCTCGAACACGAGCTTGTTGGTCGTGACCATGTCCTCGAGCCGGTGCGAGGCGAGCAGATCCGGCAGTCCGCCGAGATGCTCGGCCAGGGTCTGCGTGCTCGGCTTCACGCCATCCGGCACTGACTCGCGGAAGCGCACGAAAATGAAGCCGCCCCAGATATCGCTCGGTATTTCGAGCAGCCCGTATTCGCGGCGGTTGGTGCCGTCGATGATCGGCTTGCCGTCGAGATCGGGATAATGGGGTGCCGCGAGCAGGTCGCCTTCGTTCGAATAGACCCAGGCGTGATACGGGCAGCGGAACGTCTTGCAGTTGCCCGAGCCGTCGGCGACCAGTGCGCCGCGATGGCGGCAGGTGTTGGCGAAGACGCGCACGCGCCCGTCGCTGCCATGCACCAGCATCAGCGGAATGTTCATGAAGGTGAGGCAATGGAAGTCGCCCGGATTGGCGACCAGTTCGGTGCGCGCGAGCATGTTCCAGCCCGGCAGCAGCAGGCGTTCCATCTCGGCCGCGAAGAAGCGCTCCGAGGTGAAGGCCCAGAGCGGCAGCGCCGCCCGGGTCCTGGCATCCTGCGATCGCACCGCGGCGAAATGTTTCGGATCGAGCACGTCCTCCGGCTCGTTCACGTCGGCGGTGCGGCCGAAACCGGGAAAGCGATCGGTCACGGGATTTAGCGGTGAGGTATCGGGCATCGAAATCGTCTCCCTTCCGCGGCGCTCTCGAGCGGAGCGGCGCGGTATCGATCCGGTTCCGGGCGGCAGCCCGTTCCCGTCATTCTCCCCGCCATTCTCAGCGCGGCGGCGCGAAATCACCCATGCAAACTTTGCGCGGCAGGGCGGCGCCGGGAATAGCGTCCGACGGCAGCGCCAACAATGCGGCGGATCGGATGGCGCCGTCCAGCAAGAAAACCGGCCCGCCGAGCCAGATTTGGGGTGTCAGCCGGTCACCGGCAACCCGTGCCGCGCTTTTGACGGCCGGTCTTCGCTCAGCCTTTCGCCGGCACCTCGTCGGTCGGTTTCAGCATGAGGCGTTCGACGCGCTCGCCTTTACCGATATGGCGCTCGATGATCTCGTCCGCATCCTCTTTCGTCTCGTAACGGTACCAGACCCCGTCGGGATAGATGACCATGGTCGGCCCGAGCTCGCAGCGGTCGAGGCAGCCGGACTGGTTGATGCGCACATCGTCATGGCCGAGCTGCTTGGTGCGGGCCTTCACATAATTGCGCAGCGTTTCGGCACCCTTCTCCTTGCAGCAACCGCGCGGATGGCCGGCCGGGCGCTCGTTGACGCAGCAGAACACATGCAGCCGGTAATAAGGGTCGGGATCGCCGGCTTTCGGGCCGGTCGTCGGCCCCGTATGGGGTTTCGCCGCATCCGCCGGTTTCGCCACATCGTTCACGATCATCGTCCTCCGTCTCGCCGCTCGGTCGTTTCGTTGCCCGGGGCCACCGGCCGGATCAGGCTTATTCGGCGGCGAGAGTGCCCGGTTCGAGGCCGGGTTTCGCCCCCAATTCTTGTCCGACTATTCGCGGGTCGACGTCGCCAGCGCGAAGGCCCCGAACGGGGGACCGGCAGGAGACCGGCCGGGAGACCGGCCGGGAGACCGAACGAGGGATCGGGCGGGAGGATCGGCAGGAGACCGGGAGCCGCTATTTCTTGTCCGGATCGCTTCGCCCGCCGCCGAACTGCTCCCAGAAGGATTTCTGCCAGGCGGCTATCGCCTCGACCGGGTTCGCGCCGCCCGGCGTCAGCCAGCTCGCCACGATCTGCTGCGGGTCCATCGCGTCGAGGGCGGCGCGCATCCGCGCCTCGATTTCCGCCAGCATCCGCGCCTGGAGCGGCGCGACATCCGGCAGGCCCATGAACGCGCGCGCCTCCTCGGGCGTGCAGTCGATATCGATGGTGACTTTCATGAGCGCCTCCTTTCGGGTGACGCCGCGACTATAGCAGGGAGCATGACGCAGCGCGGCCGGATCGGCGATTGACCCGGACGGGGCTGTCGTACCGAACGCGCGATGCGCTAGTCGCCCAGCGCAATGCGAATCTTGGTTGCGAGTTCCTGGCGGCGATAGGGTTTCGAGAGCAGATGAACGCCCGGATCGAGCCTGCCGTGATGCATGATCGCGTCCTCGGTATAGCCCGAGGTGAACAGCACCGGCAGGTCGGGTCGGATGCGGCGCGCCTCGTCGGCTAGCTCGCGCCCGTTCATGCCGCCGGGCATCACGACATCGGTGAACAGCAGATCGAAATCCGCATCGGCCTGCAGGGTCGCGACCGCATCCGGCCCGTTCGCCACCGCGACGACGCGATAGCCGAGCGTCTCGACCTGCACCCGGACATGCTCGCGCACCAGATCGTCGTCCTCGACCAGCAGGATCTTTTCGCTGCCGCCCGGCGGCGGGGATGCTTCGACGATGGCGTCGGTCGCGGCCTGCCCATCGGCCTCTGGCAGATAGAGGCGAACCGTCGTGCCCTGGCCCGGTTCGGAATAGACGTTGACGTGACCCCTCGACTGCTTGACGAACCCGTAGACCATGCTGAGGCCGAGCCCGCTGCCCTTGCCGACCTCCTTGGTGGTGAAGAAGGGATCGAAGGCGCGCGCGAGCACCCCGGGCGCCATGCCGCTGCCGGTATCCGAGACCGCGACCATCACATAGCGGCCGGGCGTCACGTCGGAATGCACGGTTCGATGGTCGGCATCGAGATCGACATTGCGCGTCTCGACGATGAGCAGGCCGCCCTGCTGCATCGCGTCGCGGGCGTTGATACAAAGATTGAGCAGCGCATTCTCGAGCCGCGGCGCATCGACCAGCGAAAGCCGCAGGCCTTCGCCGAGCCGCATTTCGATCTCGATCTGCTCGCCGAGCGTACGGCGCAGCATGCCGTCCATGCCGGCCACCAGCCGGTTCAAGTCGGTGGGTGCCGGTTCGAGCACCTGCCGGCGCGCGAAGGACAGCAACCGGCTGGTCAGCTCGGCGCCGCGCTCCGCTGCCGACATGGTGGTCTCGGCGAGCGGTCGCAGATCCGGACGATCCTCGAGCCGTTCGGAAAGGATCTCGGCGTTGCCGAGAATGATCGTCAGCAGATTGTTGAAATCATGCGCGACGCCGCCGGTCAGCTCGCCGACCGAGCGCAGCCGCTCCGACTGGATCAGCGTTTCGGCCATGCGCCGATCGCCGATCATGCGCGCGATATGGGTCGCGACCGCGTTGACCAAAGCGCGCTCCTCGCGCAGGAACGGGCCCTCCCCGTCCTTCTCGTCGGGCCGCGCCTCGGTGACGCCGATTTCGACGAAACCGACCTCGCGATCCTCGACGCGGATCGGCGCGTTCAACGCGGCGACCGGTTTTCTCCAGCCGGCGCTGTGCTGTTCGCGGCCATCGACGACGATGCGCGCGACGGCGGCATCGTCGTGCAGCAGGCTGCCGGGCAGGATGGCTGCGATATCGGCGCAGATCGCCTCGATGGGACGCTCGTCGACGGTCGTGAGTTCGACGGCCCGGTAGAGGCAGTCCAGTTCCTTGATGCGCTCGCGCAGGTCGCGCTCGGCGCGCTTGCGCGCGGTGATGTCGGACATGCCACCGACGAAGCGGACCGCCTTGCCGGTTTCGTCGAGGACAATCCGCCCGTGATCCTCGATGTCGATCCATTTTCCACGATTGTCGAGGAACCGGTACTGGTCGATCCATTCGCCGGCGCCGCGATCGATGGTTTCCTGCAATCCCGCGAGAATGCGGTCGCGGTCGTCGGGATGAAGGCGCGCTTTCCAGTCCCCGAAACTGACACTCGAACCGTCCGGATTGCCGAAGCGCCCGTACATGCCCTCGCTGCGCCAGGTCGTGCCGGCGACCAGATCCCAGTCCCAGACCACGTCGGCGGTGGTGCGCGCAATGATGCGGAAGCGTTCCTCGCTTTCGCGAAGCTGCGCATCGAGCCGTTTCTTCTCGGTGATGTCGGCCATGCTGCCCATGAACCGGTTCAGTTTGCCGTTCGCATCGAAAAACAGCTGGCCGCGATCCTCGAGCTCGATCCAGCTTTCGTCGCCGTTGCGATAGCGATACTGCTCAACCCATTTCCTGTCGTGGCGTTCGATCGCATCGATGAAGCTCGTCACGACCCGCTCGCGGTCATCGGGATGGAGCCTGTCGCCCCAGATCCGGTCGCCCAGATCCGCGCCGATCGCGGTGCCGATATCGGCTTCCCCGCTGCCGCCGTCCCGGCCGGCCCACCACAGCATGCCGGTTTCGAGATTCCAGTCCCAGAACCGGTCGGCGGCGGTATCGGCGATGAGGCGGAAACGCTCCTCGTTCTCGCGCAGTTGCGCATCGAGTCGCTTCTTCTCGGTGATGTCCTGGAACGCGCCGATCAGACGGACGATGGCGCCATCCGCATCGCGCTCCGCCTCGGCCGCGACATGCACCCAGATGCGCCGGCCGGACATGGTGTCGGTTGCAAGGTCGAGCGCAAACGGCGCGCCGCTGCGGCCGCATTCGTCGAGGGCGGCGATCAGCCGTTCGCGATCGCGTTCCACGTAGAGCGCGAGCGCCTGTTCGATCGTCGGAGGGACGCCGGCGGTCCATTCGAGAATGGCGCCGATGCCGCGCGACCAGTAGACCTCGCGGCTGCGCAAATCGAGCGCCCAGCCGCCGATCCGCCCGACCCGTTCGCCGATCGCCGCCAGCGCCTCGCTCTGCCGCAGCGCCTCTTCAGCGCGGTTGCGCAGCGTGACGTCCGTCATACCGCCGACCATGCGCACCGGCTCGCCGTCCGCATCGAAGATCAGCTGGCCGTGATCCTCGACGTCGATCCAGCCGCCCTTGTCGTCGGTATAGCGATACTGCACGACCCATCGTTCCTCGCGACGCTCGATAGCGCCCACCAGCGCCGCCACGACCCGGTCGCGATCGTCGGGGTGGATCGCCTCGGTCCATTCGTCGGGCCGGGACTCGAGCGCACTGCCCGGATAGATCCCGGCCGTCGCGACGCGGTCCGTCCACCAGACCTCCTGCGTCCGCAAATCCCAGTCCCAGACAAAATCCGCCGTCGCGCGCGCGATGATCCGGAAGCGCTCCTCGCTCTCCGCAAGCCGCGCCTCGAGTCGCTTGCGTTCGGTAATGTCGGCCATGCCGCCGACGACCCGCACCGGATCGCCGGTCCCGTCGAAGATCAGCCGCCCGTGATCCTCGATATCGATCCAGCCGCCCTGACCGTCGCGGTAGCGATACTCGGTAGTCCAACGCTCGCGCCGCGTCGCGATTGCATCGCGAAGAATTGCGACGACGCGCTCGCGATCGTCGGGATGCACAGCGCTCACCCAGGCCTCCGGGTGGTCGTCGATGGCGTCGCCTTCGTACGTCCCGTTTTGCCCGACCCGATCCGCCCACCAGAGCCGGTGCGAGCGCAGGTCCCAGTCCCAGACGATATCGGAGGTGGCCCCGGCGATGGCGCGGAAGCGCTCCTCGCTCTCCGCGAGCTGGGCGGCAAGGCGCCTGCGCTCGGTCACATCGGTCATGCCGCCGATCATCCGCACCGGCGTGCCGTCCTCGTCGAAGAGAATGCGCACGCGATCCTCGATGTCGAGCGCGGATCCGTCGGCATGCAGAAACCGGTAACGCCCGTTCCATTGCCGCTCGCCGTTCTCGATTGCAGCGCGCAGCGCGGTTTCGGTCGCCTCGCGGTCGTCGGGATGAATGCGCGCCGACCACGTCTCGGGGCTCGCCGCGCTGTCCGGCGGCGGATAGCCGAACACCCTCGCATAGCCATCGCCCCACCAGATCGTATCGGTCGCGAGATCCCAATCCGAGATCACGTCGGTCGTAGCAATGGCGATTTCGCGGAAGCGCTCCTCGCTCAACCGCAGTTTCTCGTCGAGCTCCTTGCGCTCGGTAATCACCCGGAAATAAATCGCGAGCCCTTCGGCGGAGGGAAACACGCGGACGTCGAGCCATTCGCCGAGCTGCGGATAAAAGTACTCCATGTGGCGCGGCGTACCGTCGCGCATCGCCTCGACATACATCGTATCGATGGCGCCGCCCCGTGCGTCGGGGAACACGTCCCACATCGACCGGCCGGCCAGGTCTTCCCGTCGGCGCTGCAGCACGCGCGCGGCTTCGGCATTGAGATAGACGAAGCACCCGTCGCGATCGATCAGGCAAAACGCATCGGTCATGTTCTCGAGCGTCGCGCCGAGCCGGGCCGCGAGGCTCGCGCGCTCGGCTTCGAGCCGCTTCAGCGCGGTGACGTCCATCAGGCTGACCAGCACAAGGCCGGATCCGCTGTCTGGCGCCGGATAGGCGATCCGCATCAGCGCGCTGATCGATTCGCCGGAGGCATGCAAGAAGGTTCGCTCGCCCTCGAAGATCGACGCGCCTTCGGCCAGCGTCGCGATCTGGTCGGCAAAGGCACCCACCACGTCGGTCGACAGCGTGCCGGCCTTGAGTTTCCGCTCGAGCTCGGCCCGATCGCGCGTGCCGAGAATACGCAGCGTCTGATCGTTCACGTCGAGGACGTGCATCGATGCGAGCATGCCGGCGACGATCTCGGGATGGTCCGCAAAATGCCGGCGAAAATCGACGACGCCCTGACGGCGCAATTCGTCGATCGCCGCAATGATCGCGCTCCAGTCTTCTTCCCAGATCGAGACCGGCACCGAGCGATAGATCGTGCGGAACCGCTCCTCGCTGGCGCGCAGCTCCTCGCGCTGGCGGTCGCGCTCGATCGCGATGCCGACGAGATGCGCGAAGCTGGCGATCGTTTCGATCTCGCTATCGTCCGGCGCCTTGGGCGTCCGCTCGTAGAGCGCGAAGGTCGCGAGCACGCGCCCGGCCGTATCGAGCACCGGCGTCGACCAGCAGGCGCGGAAGCCGAGCCCGGCAACGAGATGGCGGTAATCGTCCCAGCGCGGATCGGTCGCGATATCGCTCACGACGACCGGTTCGCCGGTAAAGGCGGCCGTGCCGCAGGATCCGGCCTGCGGGCCGATCGGCTGGCCGTCGAGTGTGCGGTTGAGGTCGTCGGGCAGAAGGGGAGCCGCGCCATGGCGCAAATGCACGCCGTCGGGATCGAGCAGCAGGATCGAGCAGACGGCGTCCGGAAGGAGTGCATCGACGGCGAGTGCAATACGATGCAGCACGTCGGGCAAGGGCAGGTCGGCGGCGATCGCCTCGAGGATGTCGGTCTCGGCAACGAGCGGACGCTCGCCCCCCGCCGGCCGGGGGGGGGGGCGTTCGCAACCGGGCCGGGCGGGGGCCAGGGAGGCGAAACCGGCGCCGGTGTCGGCCCTTGCGCCGGACCCCGCATCGGGCCGGGCCGCGGTGGGCATCCCGCGCGCTCTGATCAGGCGCTGCTTGGCTTCGTGCAGGATCCGAACCAGCCGCTGGCGCGCATGCGGCGCCGCCGGATCGGCGGGCGGCCGGGCCATCACCATGGCGTACAGCCGGTCGGCGGGACGGAAAGCACGATGGGGCCGTCCGCGGAAACCGGTGCGGCGCTCGGAGAATTCATGCCGATTTTTATCGTCATGCTGGCCCCGCCTTGGCCGCGGCGGCCCCGTACCCGATGCCGCCATCGGGTCGATCCCTCGGGCCGGCGGCAAACAAGGCCCGAGCATCGTATATTAGTCAGACCCTGTCGATGGCGCGGCCGAGATCGCTGCGCTTCGGGTGGATCGCAGGGGGTCGGCCGGTACCCGTCAGCGACCGGTCCAGAGGGCGCGGCACGCCTCGTGCAGCACGCCGGGCACCGCGTCGAGCCGCCGCGCCATGCCGCGATAGAGCGCGGCGACGGGGCCGAGCGGCGCCTCGAGCGCATCGGGCCGGATCGCCTGCAGGTCCTCCATGGAGAGGCCGAACACGGCGGTCGCGATGCCGGCATACCAGGCGGCGCCCGAACACATCGCGCAGGGCTCGACGGTCGAAACGAGAATGCAGCCTGAAAGATCGCCGCCGCGCGCGGCAATCGCCGCACGCACCGCATCGAACTCGCCGTGCCGGGTCGGATCGCCGCTGGCTGCGACACGATCGTGTTCGACGGCGATCGCCACACCGTCGGCGCCGATCACCGCGGCGCCGTAGGGAAGTTCGCCGGCAGCGATCGCCGCGCGTGCCGCCTCGAGCGCAACGCGCATGCCGCTTTCATGGAATTGCGGCGTCGACATGGCGCTAGCTCGCGCGCACCGGCATCAGGATTCGCCGCGCGCGGCGCGCGCGAGACGGGGCAGCATGGCGGAGAAATCGCGCCCGCCGTCGCCGCCTTCGACCATCGCGTCGTAGAGCGCGCAGGCGGCGGCGCCGAGCGGAGTCGCCGCCCGCACGTCGGCCGCGGCTTCCTGCGCGAGTTTCAGATCCTTCAGCATCAGCGCCGCGGCAAAGCCGGGCTGGTAGCCATTGTCGGCCGGACTCTTCGGGCCGACGCCGGGCACCGGGCAATAGGCGTTGACCGACCAGCAACTGCCCGACGAGGTCGAGACCACGTCGAACAGTTTCTGCGCATCGAGCCCGAGCTTGGATGCGAGCGCGAAGGCTTCGCAGGCGCCGATCATCGAAATACCGAGCAGCATGTTGTTGCAGATCTTCGCCGCCTGGCCGGCGCCGCCCGGCCCGCAATGAACGCTGCGCTTGCCCATCGCGGCCAGAACCGGGTCGGCTGTCGCAAAGGCCGCGTCGCTGCCGCCGGCCATGAAGGTGAGCGTCGCAGCCGTAGCGCCCGCGACGCCGCCCGAGACCGGCGCATCGAGACTGAGCAGGCCCGCTTCATCGGCGAGCCTGTGCACATCGCGCGCGCTCGCGACGTCGATGGTCGAACAATCGATCAGCAATGCGCCGCGTTTCATCGCCGGCACGATCTCGCGATGGACCACGCGCACATGGCTCCCCGCCGGCAGCATCGTGACGACGATCGCGCGATCGCGCGCGCAGGCGATCGCATCGGCAGCGATCGCGACCTTGTTTTCGCGCGCCGAATCGCGGGACGCGGCAACCAGATCGAAGCCGGTCACGTCATGTCCGGCCTTCACCAGGTTCGCTGCCATCGGCCCGCCCATATTGCCCAGTCCGATAAAGCCGATGGCTGTCATCAGGCGGTCTCCCCGGGCGCCGTTGCGCCGCGTTGCGAGGGTTGTTCGAAGGTGAGTTCGTTGTCGCCGAGCGGCGCCAGCATCGCATCGACGAGAGCGTCGGAAACATCCGCGAGGCTGGGCGGATCCCAGGCCGGCGGCGTATCGCGCGAGAGGATCGCGGCGCGAATCCCTTCGTAGAGATCGCCGCGCTCGATCGAGCGCCAGGCAAAGCGATATTCGAGGCGCAGCGCTTCCTCGATCGCCCCCTCGATCGACATGAATTCGCGCGCCCGGTTGATCGCCCGGAAGGCGCAGGCAACCGACAGCGGCGCGTTGCGCGCGATCCCGTCGAGGGCGAAGGACGCAAACTCGCGCGCGCCTTCGCCGCCGGCGTCGGTGCGCTGCGCCTCGAGCCGTGCCATCACCTCGCCCAGCGTGTCGGCTGCAAAGAGGCGATCGATATCGGCGATACGGCGGCCGAGCGGGCCGGGCAGTGTGTCGGTCGCAAGATCGTCGAGCAGTTCGTCGACCGGCTCGCCGGCGACCAGTGCCTCGACCAGCGCCGGCAGATCGCGCGCCGGCACGAAGCGATCGGCGAAACCGGCGCGGATCGCATCGGCAGCACCAAAACGCGCCGCGGTGAGACCGAGATAAAGGCCGAGCGCGCCGGGTGTGCGCGCGAGAAGCAGCGTGCCGCCGACGTCGGGCAGGAAGCCGATCGAGGCTTCGGGCATCGCCAGCAGCGAGTTGTCGGTGACGATGCGGTGCGAGCCATGCGCGGAAATGCCGATACCGCCGCCCATCACGATGCCGCGCATCAGCGCGACATAGGGTTTCGGATAATGTGCGATCGCGGCGTTGAGCCGGTATTCGTCGCGCCAGAAATCGCGGCAGGAGCCGGGATCGCTGCGGCCGTGATCGTAGAGATAGCGGATATCGCCGCCGCCGCAAAACGCACGCTCGCCCGTCCCGTCGACCACGATCCGTGTCACGCGCGGATCGTCGCGCCATTCCTCGAGCGCGGTGTGAATGCCGCGCACCATCGCATGGGTCAAGGCGTTCAGCGAATCGGGTCGATTGAGGGTTATGCGGCCGGCCGCGCCCTCGATCCGCAGGATGAGCGCGTCCGACTGATCGCCGGACGAATCCGGCTTCGCCTGTGGATCGGTCATTCCGCGCCGCGTGCCAGCATGGCGCGGGCGACGATCACCCGCATGATCTCGTTCGATCCCTCGAGGATCTGGTGGACGCGCAGATCGCGCACAATCTTCTCCAGGCCGAAATCGGCGAGATAGCCGTAGCCGCCATGAAGCTGCAACGCTTCGTTCGCGACGCGGAAGGCGATGTCGGTCACGAAGCGCTTCACCATCGCGCAATGCGCCGTCGCATCGCTATCGCCGCGATCGAGTTTCCACGCCGCCTGGCGCAGGAACACGCGCGCCGCCTCGAGCTCGGTTTCCATGTCGGCGAGGCGGAACTGCAGCGCCTGGAAGGAATCGAGCCGATGCCCGAAGGCCTCGCGCTCGCGCATATAGACGAGCGTGCGATCGAGGGCTTCCTGCGCCGCACCGAGCGACGAGGCCGCCATGTTGAGCCGGCCGCCGTCGAGCGCCTGCATCGCATATCTGAAGCCGGCGCCTTCCGTGCCCAGAAGATTCGCCGCCGGCACGCGGCAGTTCTCGAGAATCACCTGCGCGGTCGGTTGCGCGTTCCAGCCCATCTTGCGTTCGTTCGCACCGAAGGAAAGACCGCGCGTCCCTTTCTCGACAAGCAGAGTGGAAATCCCGCGCGGGCCCGGAGCGCCGGTCCGCACCATTACCAGATAGAGCTCGGAGACGCCGCCGCCGGAGATGAACGACTTGCTGCCGTCGATCACATAGTCGTCGCCATCGCGCCGCGCGCGGGTCGTCAGCGCGGCCGCATCGGAGCCCGCGCCCGGTTCGGTCAGGCAATAGCTCGCGATCGTCGCCATCGAGCAGAGACCCGGCAGGAAGCGCGCACGCTGCGCATCGTCGCCGAACGCATCGACCATCCATGCGCACATGTTATGGATCGAGAGGAAGGCCGCGATGGTCGGGCAGCCATGCGCCAGCGCCTCGAAGATGAGGGTCGCATCGAGCCGGCCGAGCCCCGTGCCGCCGCGCGCCTCGTCGACATAGATGCCGCCCATGCCGAGCGCGGCCGCCTCGCGCAGCACGTCGACCGGAAAATGCCTCGCCTGGTCCCAGGCGACGGCGTGCGGGGCGAGCCGGTCGGCAGCGAAGCCGCGCGCCATCGCCTCGATCGCACGCTGTTCCTCGGTCGGCTCGAATCCGTACATTAAATCGTACCTCCCGGGGATCGACGCGCGGGTCCGACGACGCCGCACCGGCCGATCGCGGCGGATCGTATCGCGGCCGCTATCGGGCGGCCATAGCATCCGCCGGCAAGAAGCCCGACTGATAGATGGCAGCCGCGCGGGATTCGCAGCGGTGGGCGGGTTGTGCAGCGCCAGCCGGCTGGCCAAGTATGGCGGATCGGCACCGGTCCTTTCCGCCGCCGCCCCGCCATCGGAGTAATCATGCCGGCCGACCGCAAGAGCGTCAGCAAACAAGCGAAGAAGACCCGCATCCGCAAGACGGGCGGACGCAAGAAGGGTGCATCCGCGGCCGAGCCGGCAATTGCCGATCGCGCGAAGACGCCCGCCCGCGAAGCCGCCGCGCGCGATGCGGATGCGGCGGCACCGGCCGCTCGCGAAATCGCCCCTCCGGCGACCCCCGTTTCGAGCGCTGTCGCCTCTCATAAGTTGGGAGGCAACAATCTCGGCGCCAATAGTCTCGGGGGGGAGACCAGCCCCTATCTGCTGCAGCATGCCGACAATCCGGTGCACTGGCAGGGCTGGAACGAGGCAACGTTCGAGGCCGCGAAACAGGATAACAAGCCGATCCTGCTCTCGGTCGGCTATGCCGCCTGCCACTGGTGCCATGTGATGGCGCATGAGAGTTTCGAGAACGACGAGATCGCCGCGGTGATGAACGAGCTGTTCGTGCCGATCAAGGTCGATCGCGAGGAACGGCCCGAAATCGACCAGATCTATCAGACCGCGCTCGCGCTGCTCGGCCAGGCCGGCGGCTGGCCGCTGACGATGTTTCTCACGCCCAAAGGCGAACCGTTCTGGGGCGGCACCTATTTCCCGCCCGAGCCGCGCTATGGAAGGCCGGGTTTCGCCGATGTGCTGCGGCTGGTTGCGCAGAAATATCGCGACGAGCCGGATGCGGTCGGCCACAACGTGACCGCGCTCAGGAGCGCACTGGAACAGCTTTCGGCGCCGAAGCCGGGCACCGGCATCAGCCGCGCCGTCACCGATACGATCGCCGGCAAACTGATGCGCGAGTTCGATCCGGTGCATGGCGGCATTGGCCGCGCGCCGAAATTTCCGCAATGCTCGCTGCTCGAGCTGATGTGGCGCTCGTGGAAACGCAGCGGCGAGACCGTGCATCGCGACGCGGTGCTGCGCACGCTGACGCGCATGAGCCAAAGCGGGATCTACGATCATCTCGGCGGCGGTTACGCGCGCTATGCGGTCGACGACGAATGGCTGGTGCCGCATTTCGAGAAGATGCTCTACGACAACGCGCAGCTCGTCGATCTGCTGACGCATGCGTTTCAGGAGACGAAGGAACCGCTTTATGCGCAGCGCGTCCGCGAGACCGCCGACTGGATGCTGCGCGAGATGAAGGCGGCGCCCGCCACCGACGGCACGCGCGGCTTCGCCTCGTCCTTCGATGCCGACAGCGAGGGCGTCGAGGGCAAGTTCTATGTCTGGCAGGAACGCGAGATCGACGCGCTGCTCGGCCATGAGGCGCGGCTGTTCAAGGACATCTACGACGTGACCACACACGGCAACTGGGAGGAAAGCAACATCCTGAACCGGCGCCAGATGCCGGCGCTGCGCGACGACGAAACCGAGGCGAAGCTGGCGCTGCGCCGCGCGACCCTGTTCGCCGCGCGCGAACAGCGCGTGAAGCCCGGTTTCGACGACAAGGTGCTGGCCGACTGGAACGGCATGACGATCGCGGCGCTGGCGAATGCGGCCGGCGTGTTCGGCGAACGGCGCTGGCTGACGGCGGCGCTCTCCGCTTTCTCCTTCGTCTGCACGCAGATGCAGCAGGAGGGGCGGCTGCGCCATAGCTGGCGCGCGGGCCGTGCCGGTCATGGCGCAACGCTCGACGATTATGCGCAGATGATCCGCGCCGCGCTGGCCTTGCACGAAGCGATGGGCCGCGAGGCGGCCGGCGGGGCAATGGGCCGCGAGGCGGCCGGCGGGGCAATGGGCCGCGCAGCCGCGAGCGGGCCGTCGGGTTCCGGCATCGACACGACATTTCTCGATCAGGCGATCCGCTGGGCCGACACGGTCGAGCGTCACTATCGCGATACCGATCGTGGCGGGTATTTCCTCACCGCCGACGATCAGGGCGATCTCATCCTGCGCACCAAGACAGCGATCGACGGCGCGACGCCGAGCGGCAACGGCGTCATGGCCGGCGTGCTGGCGCGACTTTTTTATCTGACCGGCGACGACAAATATCGCGCGCGTGCGCAAAGCACGATCGATGGCTTCGCGGGCGAGGTGAACCAGCGCGCGATTGCGATGGCGGCATTGCTGAACGCCAACGAGACCCTGCAGAACGGGTTGCAGATCGTCCTGACCGGGGCCGCCGGCAGCGCGGGAATAGTCGCGCTCGCCGCCTCGGTCTATGGCCAGTCGCTGCCCGATCGCGTGCTGCAGATCGTGGCCGACACCGAGACATTGCCGGCGGGCCATCCGGCGAAGGGCAAGAAACCGCCGGCCGCCGGTACCGGGGGCGGATCGCCGGCCGCTGCCTTCGTCTGTCGCGCGCAGACCTGTTCGCTGCCGATCACCGATCCGGACGGGCTCGCCCGCGCGCTCGAGTTCGCGTGAGGCGGAGAATGCGATGGCCCCCTCGCCCTACCCTCTCCCCCTAAAGAAGGGGGAGAGGGATGCGAAGGGTTGGCGCAAGCAGCGCCTTACCCGGAGCCGGGTGAGGGGGTGCGCAACATTCGGAGAGCGCATCGCGATGCCGGGACGATAGGATGAAACCATGCGTGCCGAACTCACCGTCAAATCGCCGCTCGGGCCGTTGACCATCACCGAAGAGGATGGCGCGATCGTCGCGCTGCGCTTCGGCGAGTCGGTCGGCGAGCAGAGCGAAACGCCGTTGCTGGTCGCCGCCGCAACCCAGCTCGATGCCTATTTCTATTGCGGGCTGAAAGATTTCGACCTGAAACTCGCGCCGAAGGGCAGCGAGACCGAATGCGCGATCTGGGCGCTGATGAACGCGATTCCGTTCGGCGAGACGCGCTCCTATGGCGAGATCGCGCGCGATGCCAGCGATCCCGCGCACAAGGTAATGCCGCAGGAAGTGGGCCAGGCCTGCGGGCGCAATCCGATTCCGATCATCCAGCCCTGCCATCGCGTGCTCGCGGCCGGCGGCGCGCTCGGCGGCTTTTCGGCGCCGGGCGGCGTCGAGACCAAGCTCGCGCTGCTGCGGCACGAAGGCGCGATGCTGCTGTAGGGGCAGCACCCATGCCGCTGCCGCGACCGGCCCGCGGTTGCCAGCCAGCCGGGCCTGGCCGTAGCCTTGCCGGCCATGATCCCCCTCTTCCACCCTGCGCCGCCGACCTGGTCGTCCCGCCGATGAGCGCGCCGGCCGCACCCGACCGCAGCGCCAGGATGGACCTGACCGAGGACCTGGTCGCCCGGGTCGAGCGCCTCGAACCCGATCCCGGCCCGATGCCCGGGGTCGTCCAGTTCGCCGATGCGGATTACGCGCAGACGATCGCCGATCTCATGGCGCAATACCGGCCCGAGCGTCTGCATGTCTTCGCCTACGGATCGCTGCTCTGGAAACCGGAGTTCGAAATCGAAAGCCAGACGCGCGCCGTGGCGCATGGCTGGCATCGCGCGTTCTGCCTACGGCTCACGCGCTGGCGCGGCACGCGCGAGCAGCCGGGCCTGATGATGGCGCTCGATCGCGGCGGCTGCTGCAACGGCGTCCTTTACCGCCTGCCGGCGGGCGACATCGAGGCGCAGATCGACCGGCTATTGCGCCGCGAGATGAGTTCGAAGCCGCCCGCCAACATGCCGCGCTGGCTCGATGTCGAAATCGATGGGGGGTCGCAGCGCGCGCTCGCCTTCACCGCCAATCCGAAGGGCAATAATTACTGCGGCAAGCTCACGCACGAGGATGTCGCGCGCATCCTCGCGCGCGCCGCCGGCCATTGGGGATCGGGCGCCTCCTATCTCTATCGGACGGTCGCGCATCTCGATGCGCTCGGCATCCGCGATCGCAATCTCTGGCGGCTGCAGCAGATGGTCGCAGCCGAAATTCGCGCGCTGGGCGAAAAGCAGGGCAGCGAAGACGGGGTTGTTCCGCCGGTAGCCAATCAGCCGCCCGGCCGATAATCTCGGCGTCAATCCAACACCGAAACCACCCGAACGGCCCGGGAGACAGCCGCATGACCCATGCGTTCCGATTTCACGAGACCGGCGGGGCCGACGTGCTGCGCTGGGAAAAAGTCGATCCGGGCAAACCGGGGCCGGGTGAGGTCCTGATCCGCAACACCGCTGTCGGCCTCAATTATATCGACATCTATGTGCGCACCGGGCTCTACCCCGCCAAACTGCCCTCGGGCATCGGTTTCGAGGCGGCGGGCGTTGTCGAGGCGATCGGACCGGGGGTCACCGAAGTGAAAGTCGGCGATCGCGTCGCGCATGAAGGCGGACCGCTCGGCGCCTATGCCGAAGCGCGCATCATGCCGGCCGCGACCCTCATCAGGCTGCCCGATGCGATCGACGACAAGACCGCGGCCGCGATGATGCTGAAGGGCATGACGGCCGAGTATCTGATCCGCCGCACCTATCCGGTCAAGAAAGGCGAGACGGTTCTGTTTCATGCCGCGGCCGGCGGCGTCGGGCTCATCGCCTGCCAGTGGCTGAAGCATCTCGGCGCCATTGTGATCGGCACCGTCGGCTCGAAGGAGAAGGCGGCGCTGGCGAAGGCGCATGGCTGCGATCATCCGATCCTCTATCGCGAGGAGAATTTCGTCGCGCGCGTGAAGGAAATCACCGGCGGCAAGGGTGTGCCGGTCGTGTTCGACGGCGTCGGCAAGGATGTGTTCCTCGCATCGCTCGACTGCCTCCAGCCGCGCGGCATGATGGTCACGTTCGGCAACGCGTCGGGGGCGGCCGATCCGATCAAGCCTTTGCTGCTTTCGCAGAAGGGCTCGCTCTTTCTCACGCGGCCGACGCTCGCGAGCTACACCGCGACGCGCGACGACCTGCTCGCCTGCGCGCAGGCGCTGTTCGACGTCGTCGAATCGGGCGCGGTCAGGATCGAGATCAACCAGACCTATCCGCTGAAAGAGGCGGCAGAGGCGCAGCGCGATCTCGAGGCGCGCAAGACGACCGGCTCGACGGTGCTGCTGCCATGAACAAGATCGTCAAACTCGATCGCGCCTTTTACTGGGCGACCGCCGACGGGCCGGGGATCGAGCAATGCCGGCTGCGCAGCGACGAAATCGACGATGGCTATGTCATGCACGGGCTTGCACTGGGCATCGCCGGCGACGGGCGCGAGAAGGGGAAGCCCTATCGCCTCACCTACAAGCTCAAGACCGACGCCGGCTGGAACACGCGCAAGGCGGTGCTCGAAGCGCAGATCGGCGACGCGCCCGAGACGACGCGCATCCTGCGCAGCGACGGCAAGGGCCGCTGGAAGGACGAGCATGGTGACAGGATCGAGGCGTTCGACGGCTGTATCGACATCGATCTCTGGGCGACGCCGCTGACCAACACGCTGCCGCTGCGGCGGCTCGCGCTGCGCGCCGGCGGGTTCAAACCGGGCGCGCGCGAGACGATCCAGGTGCTCTGGGTCACCGGCCCGACGCTCGCGATGCAGAAGGCGCCGCAGCATTACACGCTGCAGCCGCCGGGATCATCGGGCGGCCGCGCCCTCTTCGAGGATGGCACCAGCGATTTCTGCGCCGAGATCGCGCTCGATCGCGACCAGTTCGTCACCGACTATCCGGGGCTGTTCCGGCGGCTGTAGAGTCTCGCAGCGACAAAGCGAGATACATGCCGTGACAAACACCCGGAACGCGGCGCCTCCCTGGTCGGTCGATCCGGTCGTCGCATGGCTGATCGACGAGGGACGGTTCTTTACCGCGCTGGCGACGCTGACGACGGGTCTCGGCGAGCGCCTGGTCCTGGCCGGCGCGCCGCTGTCGCGGCTGCGCATTTCCGTGCGCATTCTGCACCCGCTGATAACCGCGCTGTCGGCGGTCTGGGAGCCGGGCGGCGCGCCGACCGAGCCGGTGCATGTGCCGCACGGGCTCGAACAGCGTGCCAGCTATATCGGTTCGCCGCTTGAATATGTAGCGCGCACCGGCGGGCCGTTCCGCCGCCGTCTCGCCGACGGCCTCGGGCCCGACGATCACGCGGTGCTGCACGAGATCGCCGCGACCGGTGCGACCGATTATCTCGCCTTGCTGATGCGCTTCTCCGGCGGCACTCACGGAACGATCGCCTTTGCGACCGATCGCGCGCAGGGTTTCGAGGATCACGATATCGCGGAGTATGAACGCATTACCCGCGTCCTCGTGCCGATCGTCGAGGCCCGCGTCTGGCGGCGGCTCGCCGAAACGCTGGCCGACACCTATATCGGGCCGCGCAGCGGACGGCGCGTGCTCGAAGGGCGGATCCGGCGCGGCGATGTCGAAACCCTGCGCGCGGCGATCTGGTTCTCCGACATTCGCGGCTGGAGCCGCATCGCGAACGAGCGTTCGGCCGACGAGGCGGTCGCCATTGCCAACGATTATTTCGCCCTGATCGACACCGCGATCGTCGCAGCGGGTGGTGAAGTGCTGAAGCTGATCGGCGATGCGGTGCTGGCGATCTTTCCGGCGGACACCGCGGACGCAAAAAGCGAGGGTGCGCTCTGCCGCGCCGCGATTGCCGCGGCATCGACCGCACGGGCGCTGGCGCATGAACGCAAGGCCGGATTCGAGTTCGGCATCGGCCTGCATCTTGGCGAACTGATCTACGGCAATGTCGGTTCGAAAAGCCGGCTCGATTTCACCGTGATGGGACGCGCCGTCAATTACGCAGCGCGGATCGAAAAGCTGACGCGCGCACTCGGCGAACCCGTCGTGCTGTCGCAGGCGCTGGCCGACGCCAGCGGTCTTTCCTGCCGCGATCTCGGCGCCCATCCGATCGCCGGCTGGGACGGGCCCGTGCGCCTCTTCGCGCCGTGACGAGTCCCATTCTGAGCCTGTCGAGGGACGAAGGACGGCGTGGCCGCGAGAACGAGCAATGCGACAAAAGAAAACGCGGCGGCCCCGTCTTTCAGGGCGCCGCCGTGCATCATCGCTTGTGGTCGGAACAAGGAGCGCGGGTTCGCCACGATCCGACGCCCTCGCCCGCCGTCCCGCCCTCGTTTACTGGTTCATCGACGAGAAGAAATCGTCGTTGTTCTTCGAATGCTTGAGCTTGTCGATCAGGAACTCCATCGCATCCACGACGCCCATCGGCATCAGGATGCGACGCAGCACCCACATCTTGGAGAGCCGCGCCTTGTCGACCAGCAGCTCTTCCTTGCGCGTGCCCGACTTGGTGATGTCGATCGACGGGAAGGTGCGCTTGTCGGAAAGCTTGCGGTCGAGAATGATTTCCGAGTTACCGGTGCCCTTGAACTCTTCGAAGATGACCTCATCCATGCGGCTGCCGGTATCGACGAGGGCCGTCGCGACGATGGTGAGCGAGCCGCCTTCCTCGATGTTACGCGCGGCACCGAAGAAACGCTTCGGCCGCTGCAGCGCGTTGGCATCGACGCCGCCGGTCAAAACCTTGCCCGATGACGGCACGACAGTGTTGTAGGCGCGCGCCAGACGCGTGATCGAATCGAGCAGGATCACCACGTCGCGCTTGTGTTCGACCAGGCGCTTTGCCTTCTCGAGCACCATCTCGGTCACCTGCACATGGCGCACCGCCGGTTCGTCGAAGGTCGAACTCACGACCTCGCCCTTCACCGTGCGCTGCATGTCGGTGACTTCCTCGGGCCGCTCGTCGATCAGCAGCACGATCAGATAGCATTCCGGATTATTGGCCGAGATCGCATGCGCGATGTTCTGCAGCATCACGGTCTTGCCGGTGCGCGGCGGCGCCACGATCAGCGAACGCTGGCCTTTGCCCTGCGGCGCGATCAGATCGACGATCCGCGTGGTCATGTCCTTGACCTTCGGATCGGCGATTTCGATGTTCAGCTTTTCGTCCGGATAAAGCGGCGTCAGGTTGTCGAAATTGATCCGGTGGCGGACCTTTTCCGGATCCTCGAAATTGATCGTGTTGACCTTGAGGAGGGCGAAGTAGCGCTCGCCTTCCTTGGGCGCGCGGATCTGACCTTCGACCGTGTCGCCGGTCCGAAGGCCGAAGCGCCGCACCTGCGAGGGCGAAACGTAGATGTCGTCGGGCCCCGCGAGATAGCTCGCCTGGGGCGAACGCAGGAAGCCGAAGCCGTCCTGCAGAATTTCGAGCACGCCATCGCCGAAGATCGCGGTGTCGTTGTCGGCGAGCTGTTTCAGGATGGCGAACATCATGTCCTGGCGGCGCAGATTGCTCGCGTTTTCGATGTTCAGCTCTTCCGCATAGGAGAGCAGCTCGGGTGGGGTTTTTTTCTTGAGTTCCTGGAGGTTCATGACCCTGTCTCGGTCGTTGGCGGGCGGAGCCGTAATGGCCCGGCCGGCGAAGATGGGGGCGGCGAATGCCGGACCCGGGTGGGGAAATCTGCGGTTCGATCCGGTTGCTTTTCCGGTCTGGAGGCCAATCGCAACGGCAATCGGTTTGGTGGTGGGGCCGGCATCCGGGGTTTACGGGCCCATGGATTGCCGGATCAGAAAACGGAGAGGGCTTGGAGATCGGCTGCCGGCCCTCCCTTCGGGCCGGCGGCTTGGCGGGGAACCCCGCTGACGGATTACATGGATAAGCGAAAGCGGGTCGTCAAGTCAAACCCGACCCTAGAGCAAAATTTCCTCAGAAGGGTTGCACCACCGCAAGAATGACGATGCCGATCAGCAAAATCGTCGGCAGCTCGTTCATCCAGCGATAGAAGCGCGCCGGGTGCCGGTTGGCGTCGTTGGCGAAGTCCCGCCGCCAGCGCGCGAAGGCGGCATGGAGGATCTGCATCGCGACCAGCAGGCCGAGCTTGGCGTGGAACCAGTGCTGGTCCCAGGCTTCGGTCAGGAAGGCGAGCCACAGACCAAAGCCCCAGGCTGCGATCATCGCCGGATTGATAATCGCGCGCAGCAAGCGGCGTTCCATCAGTTTGAAGGTTTCGGACTGGACCGAACCCGGTTCGGCATCGGCGTGATAGACGTAGAGCCGCGGCAGATAGAGCATTCCGGCCATCCAGGCGATGACCGCGACGATGTGCAGCGCCGTCACCCAGAGATAGAGATCGTTGGTCATTGCGCTTTCTCCATCGCACAGGCACAGCCCGCTTTACAGCGGCGCGCGCCGATATCGTTCACGACCGTGCCGGCCTTTGCCGCCAGCGCCTGGCGGACGAGACCGGCGAGACCGGCGATGAAGCGATCGTGAACGCCGACGGTCGCGACCCGCTCATAGGCGGCGGCTCCCCGCGCTTCGGCCAGATGACGATACTCGATATCGAGCTCGACCAGCGTTTCGGAATGTTCCGACACGAAGGCGAGCGGGACGAGCACGATTGCGTGGCCCGCCGCTGCCTCGCGCGCGATCGTCTCGTCGGTATAGGGGCCGAGCCATTCGACCGGCCCGACCCGGCTCTGGAAACAGATTTCGTATTGTTCCTCGTCGCGGTCGTCGCCCACACCGACGCCGATACCGAGACCCGCCGCGATCGCACGCGCCGTCTCGCCGACCTGGTCGGGATAGGGATCGCCCGCTTTGACGATCTTCAGCGGCAAACCATGCGCCGAGAACAGCAAACGCAGCCGGCCCTTCGCGCGCGCGCGTCTGATCGGTTCAGCGGCGAGATCGACGATCGCGTCGATGAAGCCGGGGTCGGCCGGATAGCAGCAGACCGTGTGCGTCGGCGCGACCAGACCGGCGGCAGCGGCCGCGCGATGCCAGTCGTCGAACGAGCTTGCCGTGGTCGTCGTCGAGAATTGCGGATAGAGCGGCAGGAGCACGATGCGATCGGGCTTCCAGGCCGCGATGTCGCGCGCGGTCTCGTCGCCAAAGGGGTGCCAGTAGCGCATCGCGAGGAAGCAGCGGACGGTTTCGCCGCTGCCGCTGTCGAGTCCCGTCTCGAGTGCGGCCTCGAGCGCGCGTGCCTGCGCCTGCGTATTGGCGAGGATGGGCGACCCACCGCCCAGCGCGTCGTAGATCTTCCGTGCGGTCGGCGCGCGGCGGCGTGCGATCAGCCGGGCGAGAAAGGGCCGCAGGAAGTTCGGCACGCGCAGGATCGCGGGATCGGAAAAGAGATTGCGCAGGAAGGGCTCGACCGCATCGGGTCGATCCGGTCCGCCAAGATTGAAGAGAACGATCGCCGCTTTCATGGCGCGGCTTTCATGGCGCGGTTTTCATGGTTTGCCGATCATGCCAGATCGTTCATCCCGGCCGCCAGTTGCGCACCGCGGCGACCAGTCCGGCGACATGCTCGGGCGGCGTTTCCGGCACGACGCCGTGACCGAGATTGAACACGAACGGCCCCTGACCGAGTGCGCGCATGATTTTATCGACGCCGTCCGCCATCGCATTCCCGCCGGCAACCAGCAAGGCCGGATCGAGATTGCCTTGCACGGCCGCATGCGGCTGCAGCCGCGTCCGCGCAAAATCGAGATCGGCCGAGTGATCGAGCCCGATCGCATCGGGCCGGATCGCTTCGAGATAGGCGAGTGCGTCGTGACCGACCTCGCGCGGAAACACGATCACCGGCACCTGCGGGGCCTTCGCGCGCAGCCGGTCGACGATCTCGACCATAGGTTCGATCGACCAGCGCCGCCGCAAACCCGATGGCAGGATCCCGGCCCAGCTATCGAAGAGCTGGATCACCTCGGCGCCTGCCTCGATCTGCGCCAGCAGATAGTCGACGCTGGCATCGACCAGCCGATCGATAACGCCGGACAAAACCGGATCGCCCTGATGTGCCATCGCGAGCGGCGTTTCGAACCGGCCGCCGCCACGGCCTTCGATCATATAGGCCGCAACCGTCCAGGGCGCGCCGGCAAAACCGATCAGTGCGACATCTTCGGGAAGCCGCGCGGCAACGCCGCGTACCGTTGCCATGATCGGCGCCAGATGTTCGACGACGCGATGTGTTTCCAGCGCGCGCATCCCGGCAACATCGCGGATCGGTGCGAGCAGCGGTCCGATCATTTCCTCGAACCGCAGATGCTGACCCATGGCCTGCGGCACGACCAGAATGTCGGAAAAAAGAATGGCCGCATCGAGCCCGAACCGTTCGACCGGCTGCAACGTGATCTCGATGGCAAGCGCGGGATCGTAACAGAGCGACAGGAAATCGCCGGCCTTCGCCCGCAGTGCCCGATATTCCGGCAGATAGCGCCCGGCCTGGCGCATCAGCCAGATCGGCGGCGGCATGTTCATTTGGCCGCGAAGCGTTTCAATCAGTCGCTTGGTCATGCGGGAAAAAATCCGGGTTCCACAGGCTTGCTTCACTACAATAAAAGAATCTTAAAGGTAGTTGTTGTAGTGGATGGGGTGGCATCAGGGGGATTGATTTCAGCCCACAGACTCCCGCAGCGGCGGCTTGCGATCAGGCATCAAGGATAGGCAAACCGCAGGCCCTGGGGATGGGAACGACATCGGGCGGCAGAACCGCTCGCCGGTATAAGAGGCAACACGGGGATAAAGGGTGGACCGGCCACATCCATCCATGCTTTTCCACCGGGCGGGAAATCGGACTTGCGGCCGGCCAAGGATGGGACGATTTTGCAGTCAGCGGGGGTGGATTTTGGCCTTTCCGCCCAACAGGCCGGTTATCCCCGTTAATCCCGATTCCAGCCGGCGCAACCGACATCCCGCCGCTGCTCCCGAAACTGACGAATTCGCCGTAAGACCGATCTCCCGAAACGACCGGATACGATGCCTGACATGACCGAGCATTTTCATCTTCATCTGGTGTCGGATTCGACCGGCGAGACGATCAACAGCGTCGCACGCGCCTGTATGGTGCAGTTCGAGGGGGTCGAAGCCGAGGAACATATCTGGACGCTGGTTCGCACCGACCGCCAGCTCACCAATGTGCTGCAGGGCATCGAGGCGAAGCCCGGCCTGGTGCTGTTCACCATGGTGAACGAAAAACTGCGCCGCCGGCTGCAGGAGGAATGCCGCAAGCTCGAGGTGAGCTGCATTCCGGTGCTCGATCCCGTGGTCGGCGCGCTGGCCGGGTTTCTCGGCCGCGAGGCGAAGGGCCGGCCCGGACGGCAGCATGAACTCGATGCCGAATATTTCAGCCGCATCGATGCGATGAGCTTCGCGCTCGCGCACGATGACGGGCAGTCGAGCGCCGATTACGACGAGGCCGACGTGATCCTGGTCGGCGTGTCGCGCACGTCGAAGACGCCGACCTGCATCTATCTTGCCAATCGCGGCATCAAGGCGGCGAATTTTCCGGTGGTTCCGGGCGCCCCGTTGCCGGCGGATCTGATCAGCAATCGCCGGCCGCTGATCGTCGGTCTCACCAAGGATCCGGCGCAACTGATCCAGGTGCGGCGCCATCGGCTCAAGATGATCGCGCAGGACGAGAACACCGACTATGTCGACCCCGAGATGGTGCGCGCCGAGGTGCTCGCCTGTCGCCGCCTCTGCACCAAGAACGGCTGGCCGGTACTCGACGTGTCGCGCCGCTCGATCGAGGAGACCGCGGCCGCGGTGATCCAGATGCTGGAGCGTCATCGCGGCGGCCGGCCCGCACTCAACGAGGACTGAGACCAGGATGGCCGGGCAGCCGGACGGCGCGCCGGCGATCGTGCTCGCCTCGGCGAGCCGCGCGCGGGCAACGATGCTCGAAGCGGCCGGCGTCGCCTTTACGATCGATGCCGCGGCGATCGACGAGGACGAGGTCAAGGCGGCGCTCGCCGCCGAACGCGCGACCCCGGCGCAGGTGGCCGAGACGCTCGCCGAACTCAAGGCGCTGCGCGTCGCACGGCGCCATCCGGGATCGCTGGTGCTCGGTGCCGACCAGGTGCTCGCACTCGAGGATGCCCCCGGCGCCACCATCTTCGACAAGCCGAAGGACCGCGAGGATGCCGTCCGGCAGCTCGCGGCGCTTGCCGGCCGAAGCCATCGTTTGCACAGCGTCGCGGTCGTCGTGCGCGACGGGGCGCGGCTATGGCATCATGGCGACATGGCCGAACTCACCATGCGACCGCTCACCAGAGACTTCATCGACCACTATCTCGACCGGGCCGGCCCGGCGGTGACGCATTCGGTCGGCGCCTACCAGCTCGAGGGGCTCGGCGCCCAGCTCTTCACCCGCGTGCGCGGCGATTTCTTCACCGTGCTGGGCCTGCCCTTGCTGCCGCTGCTCGGCTTCCTGCGCGGACACGGCGTGGTGCCGACATGAGCAACCTTCTCACCGGCCAGGCCCGGCTCGCCGGCGTCATGGGCTGGCCGGTCGGCCATTCGCGCTCCCCGGCTTTGCATGGCTTCTGGCTGCGCGAACATGGCATCGACGGTGCCTATGTGCCGCTCGCGGTGCGGCCCGAGGCGCTGAAGACGGCGCTCGCCGGCCTTGCCGCGCTCGGTTTTCGGGGCGCGAACGTGACAGTGCCGCATAAGGAAGCAGTGCTATCGCTGGTCGACCGCGCGAGCGACACGGCGCTGCGCATCGGCGCGGTCAACACGATCACGGTCGCGGAAGACGGCACGCTCGAAGGCAGCAACAGCGATGCGTTCGGCTTCCTCGAAAACCTGCGCGAGGGGCAGCCGGGCTGGCGTGCGGCAACGGGCGCCGCGGTCGTGGTTGGCGCGGGCGGTGCCGCGCGCGCCATCGCGGTTGCGCTCGCCACCGAAGGCGCGCCGGAAATCCGCATCGTCAACCGTACGAAGGAGCGCGCCGATCGGCTGGTGCGCGAGATCGGCGGGCCGCTGGTCGCGGTCGATTGGGCGAACCGGGGCGCTGCGCTCGCGGACCTATCCCTGCTGGTGAATGCGACGACGCAGGGCATGAGCGGCGAACAGCCGCTCGACCTCGACCTTGCGCGCCTGCCGGTGAACGCGCTGGTCAACGACATCGTCTATGTACCGCTCGAAACCGGTCTGCTCGCGGCCGCCCGCGCGCGCGGCAACAAGACTGTCGACGGGCTCGGGATGCTGCTGCATCAGGCGCGCCCCGGATTTGCCGCCTGGTTCGGCGTCGAGCCCACGGTGACGCCGGCGCTGCGCGCGGCGGTGCTTGCCGCAATGCCGCAGCTTTAGGCATCGGCGATGATCGTGCTCGGCCTCACCGGTTCGATCGCGATGGGTAAAAGCACGGCCGCCAATGCGTTCCGTCGGCTCGGCGTGCCGGTGCACGATGCCGATGAGGCCGTGCATCGCCTGATGGCGAAGGGCGGCGACGCGGTCGCGAAGCTTGCGCGTATTTTTCCCGACGCACTGAAGGACGGCGCCATCGACCGCGCGGTCCTGCGCAAGCGCGTGCTAGACGATCCGAAGGCGCTGGCGCGGCTCGAATCGATCCTGCATCCGCTGGTGCGCCGCTCCGAACGCGCATTTCTCGCGACCGCCCGGCAGCGGCGCGAAGCGCTGGTCGTACTCGATATTCCGCTGCTCTACGAAACCGGCGGCGATAAACGCTGCGATGTTGTGGCCGTCGTCAGCGCGCCGCGGTCGGTCCAGCTTGCACGGCTCAAGCGGCGGCGCGGTTTCACGAAGGAATGGCTGAAGCAGATCGAGGCGCGGCAACTGCCCGATGCGGAAAAGCGCCGGCGCGCCGATTTCGTCATTCCGACTGGGCTCGATCTGCGGCGCAGCTTGCAGGCGATTCGCGGCATCGTCACAATGGCGAAAGACGGACGAATCGGCCGGCGCAGTCGGGGCCGCCCACAACGCTAGCGTTTTTCGGGAGAGCGACTTTGCGCGAAGTGATCCTCGATACCGAAACGACCGGGCTCGATCCGCGTACCGGCGATCGCATCGTCGAGATCGCCTGCATCGAACTGCTGAATCATCTGCCGACCGGACGCGTTTGGCAGGCTTACGTCAATCCCGAGCGCGAAGTCAGCGTCGCCGCGCTCGACGTGCACGGCATCACCGACAGTTTCCTCAGGGACAAACCGGTCTTCTCGGAAGTCGTCGCCGATTTTCTCGAGTTCATCGGCGATGCGCCGCTGGTGATTCACAATGCCGATTTCGATATCGGCTTTCTGAACGCGGAACTGGGACGGCTCGGCTTTCCGCCGATGCCTGCCTCGCGCGGCAAGGACACGGTCGCGCTCGCGCGGCGCAAATTCCCGGGATCGCCGGCGAGCCTCGATGCGCTGTGCAAGCGGTTCAACATCGACAATTCGGCGCGCAGCAAGCATGGCGCGCTGCTCGATGCTGAGCTGCTGGCCGATGTCTATCTCGAATTGGTCGGCGGTCGCCAGGCGGGGCTCGAGCTCGCCGGCGCGCGCGCGACAATCCAGATCGGCATCAGCGGTGCGCCGGCACCCGGCGTTGCGGTGCGACCGCCGCGCCCGCACGCGCCCAGCGCCGCCGAGCTTGCCGCGCACGACGCGCTGCTCAAGGATATCAGCGATCCAATCTGGCGGCGGTGAGGCGGGGCGCTGCTCGCGGCCCCCCGTTCTGGCTCGTGGAACGATTGCCCGGGAAATGGTCGGCGAGGATCGATCGCATGATGGCCGCGATCCTGATATCGCGGGCTGACGCTCGCGCTCAACGCGACGATCGAAGGTGACAGAATGCGGAAAAGTTGGCAGCGAGATTGAAGCGATCCCCTCGCCGCGCCGAGGCGAGGGGATGCCTATCCGATAGAGACGACGTCAGATCGACGCGACGGTCAGCCGATCTTGCCGCTACCGCGCGACGCGTCGATGCTCCACGGGCCGGGGCCCGCGCACATCAGATAGAGGAACACGAAGCAGTACATGATCGCGAGCTCGCCGCCGTTCTGGATCGGGAAGAAGCCCATCGGGAAGTGAACCCAGAAATAGGCAATCGCCATCATGCCCGCGAGGATGAAGGCGACCGGCCGGGTGAGCAGGCCGATCACGATGAGTACGCCGCCGACCAGTTCGAAAATACCGGCAATGCCGCCCGGCGACATGAGCTCCGGCGCATCGATCGCGGGAAACCCGAGATGCTTGCCCGTTCCGTGCTGCAGGAACAGCAGACCGGTCATAATGCGCAGTACGCTCAGCATGCGCGGCGACCAGGAAGACAGTTTTTCAAAAGCCATGTCCGGATCCTTCCCCTCGTTGCAGGTTCAGTCGGGTTGCGACAGACGCACCGCGCCGCGTCTCAGGCGTTGCCTGACGTTTCGGCACCGGCCAATCCACCGGGCCCGGCGCCGGCATCCCGCGCCTTGAGTTGCTCCAGGTAGTGCAGCTCGAAATTGATCGGGTTGACGAGCATCGCGCGGAAGCCGCCGGCCTGCACCATGTCGGCGACGATCTGGCGCGCAAAGGGAAACAACAGCCGCGGCACCTTCACCATCAGCGACGGCTCGATCTGGTTCGCGGGGATGTTGTCGAAGCGGACGACACCGGCATAGTGGACGTCGGCGATATAGGCGATGCGATCCTCGAGCCGCGCCTCGACGCGCATGAGCAGCACGCACTCATAGGTGTTGCCGCCTTCGTCGGGCAGGCGGTTCGCCTTGATGTCGACCTTCACGACGCCCTGCGGCACCTGCGGCGCATGTTTGAGAATCTCCGGCGCGTGCGGCACCTCGAAGGAAAGATCCTTCAGATACTGCACCAGCAGCGCGAGCTTCGGCCCTTCGGCCGTGGTGTCCGCCAGAAACGGGTCGGGAATCAGGCGAAACTCGTCGTTGCTGCGGTCGGCGGCCATGGTCGAATCCCGGATCGGTGAAGAACAGACTCGGGGTTAGCACGCCACGGCCAGCGCCACAATCGGCGCGTATCCGGGCATTGCGGGTGACCGCCCCGCTTGATGGTCCCGGATTGGGCGGCGGGTCGATCGGGCGAGTTAACGGATATTACGGATGGCCAGCGCCTGTGGTTTCGCTCGGGTCGAAGGGCAGCATCTCGCCATTGCCGATCGGCACCCCGGTGAGGCCGCGGATGAAGCCCCAATGGCTGACGACCGCGACCCGGCGCCAGTCGGGATGGCGGGCCATGTGGGCACGGAAATCGCGGCAGCGGCCGAGCAGCTGCTCATCCGTTTCGTCGAGATCGGGCCACCATTTCTCGGGCAGATGGGCAAAATCGAGCGCCGGCCAGCGTTCGGCAAGCGCGCTGCGCAGGCTGCCGATATCGCAGTGGAATCGGCAATGCTCGCGCACCAGCGGCTCGATCCGGATCGGCAGGCCGAGGCGGGCGGCGATGATTTCGGCGGTTTCGAGGGCCCGCGTATACGGGCTCGCCACCAGCTCGGCGACATCCCGCTCGGCCAGGGCGACCGCCGTCGCTTCCGCCTGGCGCTTTCCCTCGTCGGTCAGACGAGGGTCGGGAATGCCCGGGTCCTTGCGGGTCACGCTGTAGACGACGTTGAACTCCGACTGGCCGTGGCGGACGAGGATCATGGCGCTCGCTGTCTTTCGGTGATGGTCTTCCGGCGGCGGTCTGGCGGCGATGGTCTGGCGGCGATGGTCTGGCGGTTGGGGAATCCCCCCGGACGAGCGGGGCGTTACCGGCAGGCGCCTTGCTCGGCGGCGCCCACTCGCTTATGTAACCTGCGTCGGCAACGCTTTGAAGCCCCGGCGCTCCGGCACCGCAAGCTGCGTCGCGAGAGGCGATGCGCGATCGGGCAGAACGGTTCGCAAAACGGGTTCCAGAACAGGTCCCAGAACGGGTCCCAGAACGGGTCATGGACAGTTTTCCCTATATCGACATCCTGTTCTTCGCCGCCGTTGCGGCGTTCCTGGTGTTCCGTCTGCGCAATGTGCTGGGCAAGCGGATCGGGAACGAGAAACCCGAACATGCGCAGCGCGAGCGCGCGATGCGCAAGGACGAGCGCGAACGCGCGGAAACCGATCGGCCGGATGACGACAAGGTCGTCCAGCTTCCCGACCTGACCGCCAAACCCGATCTCGGTCCCGCTGAAGCCGCCGCCGCCGCCGACATTCGCGGCGAGCCGGGTACCGTCCCGAGCGGGCTGGAGAAGATCCAGCGCGCCGATCCCTCGTTTACGCCGGATGGGTTCCTCGGCGGTGCCCGTGCCGCTTTCGAAACCATCGTACAGGCGTTCGCGGCCGGCGACCTGCGGGGGCTGAAGCCGCTTCTGAGCGAAACCGTGTTCGATCAGTTCCGCCAGGCGGTCAAGGCGCGCGAAAGCGCCGGACAGAAACTCGAGACGACATTGGTCGGCATCGACAAGGCGGACATCATCGAGGCCGATCTGCGCGAACGCACGGCTGTCGTCACCATCTCGTTCCGCTCCGAGCAGGTCAATGTGATCCGCGACAAAGACGGCAACGCGGTCGAGGGCGACGCAACCCATGTCGAAAAAATCACCGACATCTGGACCTTCGCCCGCAACACGCGCTCGCGCGATCCGAACTGGACATTGATCGCGACACGCAGTCCGAACTAAAACAGTTTTACCGATTTAATAAACGCGTACGGGGGATCGACGATGTCGTCGGCGATATCGCCACAAGCAGCGCCGGACACGCGGCGCAAGACCCATCTGTTCTTCACGACATTGTTCGCCGCATTCCTGCTCGCCGCCTGCGTCGGCGGCAAGGCACCGCCCCAACCGGTTGAACCGGCACCGGCGCCCGCGCCCACCGCCGATGGTGGCGATGCGCTCTATCTGACGCCGGCGACGTTCGACCAGCTTCCCGGCTGGAGCGAGGATCCGATGTCGTCGGCGCTGCCCGCGCTGTTGCGCAGTTGCCAGAAGCTGGTCGAAAGCCCGCCCGAAACGCCGGTCGGGCCGAACGGTTTCGCCGGCACGGTTGCCGACTGGATTCCGCTCTGCAACACCGCCTGGGGTCTGACGCCGCGCGACGATATCGACATGCGCGCCTTCATGTCGCGCTGGTTCGCGCCGTTCCTCGTTTCCGGCGCCGACGGCGCCGACGGCCTGTTCACCGGCTATTACGAGCCCGAGCTGTACGGCTCGCTGACGCCTTCGCCGCAATATCCCGTGCCGCTCTATCGCATGCCCGACGACATGGTGACGGTCCCGCTCGGTCCGTTCCGGGCCGATCTCGAAGGCGAGAGCATCGTCGGTCGCGTCGATGGCACGCGCTTCGTGCCCTATTACAGCCATCAGGAAATCGACCAGGGTGCGCTCGCCGGCCGCGGTCTCGAGCTGCTCTATATCGACGACCCGATCGCGGCCTTCTTCCTGCACATCCAGGGTTCGGGCCGCGTCTTCCTGGCCGATGGCACCGAGATGCGCGTCGGCTATGCCGGCAAGAACGGCCGGCCCTATGTCGCGATCGGCCGCGTGCTCGCCGATCGCGGCGAGATTCCACTGGACCAGGTTTCGCTGCAATCGATCCGCGCCTGGCTCGAGGCGAATCCCGACCGCGCCAGGGAGGTGATGTACCAGAACCCGTCCTTCATCTTCTTCGAGCGGATCGACGGCGAGGGCCCGATCGGCGCGCAGGGCGTGGTTCTGACCCCGAGCCGTTCGATCGCGGTCGATACCAGGCTGCTGCCGCTCGGCGTGCCGCTTTATGTCGATACGGTCTGGCCGGCCGGTGTCGACAAGGGACTGCCGATGCGCCGGCTGATGATCGCGCAGGACACCGGCGGCGCGATCCGCGGTCCCGTGCGCGGCGACATCTATTGGGGCAGCGGCGATATCGCGGGCGACTATGCCGGCCAGATGAAATCGCAGGGCCGATATTATCTGCTGCTGCCGCTGACCGTCGCCGAGCGTCGGGCGCAATCGAGTTGAGCGCGGCGGCGCCCGCGTCGCTTTCCCCGACAGTTTCCCCGGTGGTTTTGGGGACGGGCGCGCGGCCGCGCGTCGGGCTTCTGGTCACCTGCCTCGTCGATCTGTTCCGCCCGCAGGCGGGCTTTGCCGCCGTCGCGCTGCTGGAGGCGGCCGGCTGCGAGGTCGTGGTGCCGCCGACGCAGACCTGCTGCGGCCAGCCCGCCTATAACAGCGGCGACCGCGCCGATGCGATCGCGATCGCGCGGCGGACGATCGAGCAGTTCGAACCGTTCGATCATGTCGTCCTGCCGTCCGGTTCCTGCGCCGGCATGCTGCGCGTGCATTATCCCGCTCTGTTTGCCGACGACCCCGATTGGGCTGCGCGCGCGCGCGACCTGGCGGCGAAGACCTTCGAGCTGACGCAGTTCCTGGTCCATCGCGAGGCGGCGTTCGCGATCACGGCCGAGCATGACGGGGCGGTTGCGTTCCACGGTTCCTGTTCCGCGCTGCGCGAGATGAAATCGGTCGCGGAACCGCGATCGCTGCTGCGCGCGGTGCGCGGGCTGACCTTGCGCGATCTCGCCGATCCGGAAGCCTGCTGCGGATTCGGTGGCACGTTCTGCGTCAAGTATCCCGCGATCTCCGACGACATGGTGACGCGCAAGGCGGCCGACATTATGGCAACCGGCGCCGACACGCTCGCCTCCTGCGATCTCGGCTGCCTGCTCAATATTGCGGGCAAGCTCGCGCGCGAGGGCAAGGCGATACGCTGCTTCCATGTCGCGGAAATCCTCGCCGGGCTTGGCGATGCGCCGGCGATTGGCGAGGCGCGGGGCGGCGAAGCGCCCGCCGTTGCCGCGGCCGGTCTCGCGCCCGGTGCCCTGCGATGAGCGCCGTCACCAGCGCCCGCTTCGGTGAGAATGCGCGCGCGGCTTTGGCCGACAAGCAGCTCCAGGTCGCGCTCGGCCATGTGCGACGCAACTTCATCGAGCGCCGCGCGAAGGCGGTCGCCGATCTGCCGGAGTTCGATGCGTTGCGCGATGCGGCGCGCGACATCCGCGATCATGTACTGAACCATCTCGATCTCTATCTCGAACGGTTCGAGAAAAAGGTGATCGAGCAGGGCGGGCGGGTGCACTGGTGCGCGAGTGCCGAGGATGCGCGCGCGACGATCCTTTCGATCTGCCGCATTGCCGGTGCAAGGACCGTGACAAAAGGCAAGACCATGATCGGCGAGGAAATCGCCATCAACGATTTTCTGGCGGCAAACGACATCGTGCCGGTCGAGACCGATCTCGGCGAATACATCATCCAGCTCCGCGGCGAGACGCCGAGCCATCTGATCGCACCGGCGATCCATGTCACCAAGAACCAGGTCTCGGAAACGTTTCGCGCGCATCACACCGACCTCGATCCGGCGCGCTCGCTCGAAGAGCCGCAGACTTTGCTCGCCGAGGCCCGGGAGAAACTGCGCTCGAAGTTTCTTGCAGCCGACGTCGGCATCACGGGCGCCAATTTCCTGATCGCGGAAACCGGCCAAAGTGTGATCGTCACCAACGAAGGCAATGGCGACCTGACCCAGACTTTGCCGAAGACGCAGATCGTGCTCGCCTCGATCGAGAAGATCGCGCCGACGCTCGAGGATGCGAGTGTGCTGCTGCGCGTGCTGGCGCGCTCGGCGACCGGCCAGGAGATGTCGGTCTATACGAGCTTCACGACGGGACCGAGGCGCGCCGGCGATCTCGACGGGCCGGAAAACTTTCATGTCGTGATCGTCGATAACGGTCGCAGCCAGTATCTCGGGACCGAATTCCAGCCGATGCTGCGCTGCATCCGCTGCGCCGCCTGTCTCAACCATTGCCCGGTCTATCAGGCGGTCGGCGGGCACGCTTATGGCTGGGTTTATTCCGGGCCGATCGGCGCGATCCTGACGCCGGCTTTGGTCGGGATCGATCGCGCCTCGCCGCTGCCCGAGGCATCGAGCCTGTGCGGGCGTTGCGAGCAGGTCTGTCCGGTGCGCATTCCGATTCCCTCGCTGCTGCGGCGCTGGCGCGAGGTGAGCTTCGCCGGCGGTCATAGCGGCAGCCGCGCGCGACTGGCGCTCCGGCTCTGGGCTTTTGCGGCGCGCCGGCCGTTTCTCTATCGTCGCGCGAGCGGCATGGCAGCGCTGCTTCTGTCGCTGATCGGCGGCCGGCGCGGACGGATCCGAAGCCTGCCGCTGGCGGCGGGCTGGACCGAATTCCGCGATCTGCCGGCACCAGCGGGGCGCACATTCATGGCGCAATATGCGCGCGCGAAGGGGGACTGACGATGGCCGAGACGATCCATCCCGAGATGCTGCGCGCGGCCGGCGACGAGCCGACCGACTATGAATGGCATGCGGCGCTGGCCTCCGCGATCCGCCGCGGCGCGGTGACCGTCGATGTCGAGTTTTCGAAGATCAACCGCAACAATGTGCCGGGCTTCCGCACCACCGATTTCATCGTGCCGCCTTTCGCGCTGATCGTCGTCTCGGCCTATCTCGCGGTGCAGTTCGGCCCGATCTATGGGCTCGCGCTGTTCGTCGTCGGCGCCGCCTTCATTCTGCTGCTGCTGCGGCCTCGCGTCCGCGAAGCGACCGTCGAGCGGGTGCGCAAACATTCACTGGAGAAGCTCGAGGCGTGGAACGAGATCTGGTTCAACGGCGGTTATACGCTGCGCCTTGCCGACCGGCCCGACATCGAATGTCGCGGGCCCGATGGTGACTGGGTCGCATTCGCGCGCCAGCACACGCCGGCGCGACTGAGCGCGCCATGACGCGCGGGACGATGCCCCCGACGGCACCATGAGCGCGGCTGCGGACAATCCGGCGAAGGACGGGCAGCGCGCCGCCTTGTTCGGCCGTATCCGGCAGGCGCTCGGCGCTGATACCCGGGGTGCCGATAACGAAGACGGCCGCATAAAGGCGGTTGCGGAACGGCTCGGCCTCCATCCGCGCGGACCGCAGGTGGCGCGCTCAGTCGGTGCTGGCGAGCATGACGATGCGCATCGCCATCGCCTCTTCGTCGAGAAGGCACTTGAAGCCGCGGCCAGCGTCGAGCCGCTTTCGTCGCGCGCCGAAGTGCCGCAGGCGATCGCGCGCTATCTGCGCCAGAACAATCTGCCGCCGCAACTGCGCCTCGCGCCCAATGCCGGGCTCGATGCGCTCGACTGGTCGAGTGCACCGATGCTCGAGATCAGCAGCGGGCCGAGCGACGGCAGCGATCCGGCCTCGCTGACGACGCCGTTCGCCGCCATCGCCGAAACCGGCACCTTGATGCTGGTTTCCGGCGCCACCAGTCCGGTGACGCTTGCCTTCCTGCCCGAAACGCATTTCGTTCTGATGCGTAAGGATCAGATCACGGGCACGCTCGAAGCGGCGTTCGACCGGCTGCGCGCCGCGCACAGCAACGCCATGCCGCGTGCGATCAATTTCGTCACCGGCCCCTCGCGCTCGGCGGACATCGAACAGACTTTGCAGATGGGCGCGCACGGGCCGAAGCGCCTGCACATTCTGCTGCTCGATGAGTGAGGCTGCTGCCGATCGCGGTGTAGCGCCGCGCGTCTCGCCGCCGAAGCGACCGGCTTGGTGGCGCATTCTGCGCCCACTGATCGCAATCGCGATCCCGCCGCCGGTCCCGTGGGCGGCGATAGTCTTCGCGGCGGAAACTACTGGCGACGCGATCATCCCGGACGCTGCCGGCTGGGCTTATCTTCTAGTTATGCCGTTGCTGATGGTTCCGGTCGGCTGGGTTGTCGGCGCGTTGATGACGTGGGGTCATCGGGACGGCGTGCGGGGCATCGGTCCGTGGCTTGGAACCTTTGCGCTGGCCGGCGCAATTGTTGGTGCGGTCGTTATGACCCTCGGTGGCTTGTTCGCTTTCCATTTCCTCATGTCGACCGCCGTGATTTCCGGCGCGCTCATCGGCGCCCTCATGTGGGCGATGCTGCGATGGCTGCCATGACCGACAAGCGCCGCAAACCCGATCCGGACGATCTTGCGCTGTGGCAGGCGGCAACGCGCGAGGCGAAGCCGATCAAGCGCCGTCCGGGCCTGCGCAAAAGCGCGACTGAAGCAGCGAAGCCGGTGGTGACCCCGAAGATCGCTGCGACATCCGTGCCAGCGAAACCCACGAAACCACCGGTTCTGAAGCGCGCGGTCGCACGGCCCGTGGCGCCGGCGCCGAAGAAGACCGAGCCGCAGCATCTCGAGCGCGGCAAATCACCGGGCGTCGACAAGCGTCAGGCCGAGCGGCTGAAGCGGGGCCGCACACCGATCGATGCGCGGCTTGATCTGCACGGCATGACGCAGGACGCGGCGCATAAGCGGCTTACGATTTTCATCGAGAACGCGGTCGCTTCTGAGAAGCGCGCGATCGTCGTCGTCACCGGCAAGGGCTTCAAGGAGGGCTCGGGCGTGCTGCGCGCCGCCGTGCCGCACTGGCTGAACGAGCCGAGATTGCGCCCGCACATCCTCACCTTCGAATATGCCCAGCCCAAGGATGGCGGGATGGGCGCGCTCTACATCCTGCTGCGCAAGAGGCGCTAGGATCGGCGCCAGGATTTCGCCCCAACCGGAGAGGAGGCACCGATGGTCACGCTCGAAGGCTCCTGCGCCTGCGGCAAAGTTTCCTTCACCATCAAATCGCACACGCCCGATCCCTATATGCGCTGCTATTGCTCGATCTGCCGCAAGACCGATGGCGGCGGCGGGTATGCCATCAACGTGATGGGCGATGCCGATACGCTGAAGCTGCGCGGCAAGAAGCATGTCGCCGTCTGGCGCGCGACGATCGATGGCAAACGCTCGGAGGCGCGGCGCCATTTCTGCAAACATTGCGGCAGCGCGCTCTATGTTTCGGATCCGCGCTGGCCCGCGCTCATGCATCCGCATGCCTCGGCGATCGACAAGGGGCTGCGGAAGCCGAAATCGGTCGTGCATATCCTGCTCGATTCGAAGGCCGACTGGGTAACGCCGCAGCAAGGCGGCAAAAGATTCCGTCACTATCCCGATCTTTCGATCGAGGACTGGCATAAGAAAAACAAGCGCTGGTCCGCATGACGGCAAAGCGGGCACGACGCGGGCAGCGGCCGGCTCGATGACGCCGTTCGGCGAACGGGTGCGCGAACTGCGCACAGCGAAGGGCGTCTCGCTCAAGGCGATGGCAGCCGCGCTCGGCGTCTCCGGCGCCTATCTCTCTGCGCTGGAGCATGGCCATCGCGGCCGGCCCTCGCCCGGCTTCGTGCAGCAGGTCTCGGCCTTCTTCAATCTCGCCTGGGACGATGTCGACGAACTGAAGCGGCTCGCCAAGCTCTCGAACCCGCGCATCACCGTCGACACGGCGGGCCTGTCGCCGGCGGCGACCGAGCTTGCGAACCGGCTGGCCGAGACGATCGGCACGCTCGACGACGAGCAGATCGCGGCCCTGCTCGCGCGGCTCAGGATGCGATGAGGTTGGCGCGATGAGGCTGGCGTGATAACGGGGCGCGGTACCGGCGACGCGCGCGCGGGGGAAAATCGCGCGGCCTTTACGATCCGGCCGGCGGGCGCGGGCGATCTCGATACGCTGGCCGCGATCCACGAGGCGGCGGCGCGCGAGGCCTATCGGCATATCTTTCCCGCCGACGCGCTTTTCCCGCGTGAGGAGTCGCGCGCCGATCTGCGTCATCATCTGACGGCACCCGCAACCCGCGCGTTCGTCGCCGCGGCGAACAACGCGATCGTCGGCTTTATTGCCGCCGGCCCGACGCTCGCGGGCGAAGGCGAAGGGTTCGGCGATGCGCTGCCCGGAAGCCTGGGGCAGACCTATCTGTTGCATGTCCATCCGGCATATTGGAGCGGCGGCATCGGCGGCGCGCTGCACGATCGCGCCATGGCGGCGCTCGCGGCGGACGGGTTTGCGTCGGCCATCATGTGGGTGCTCGAACGCAACGAACGCGCGCGGCGCTTCTACGAGCAACGCGGCTGGCAGCAGACCGGCGGAAGACGGATCGGGCGCTATTCGGTCGGCATCGCGGTCATCCGCTATCGCCGCACGCTCGGCTGATGGCGTCGCAGCCGAGGGCGCGCTTCAAGGAAATTCGCGCATCGCATGTATGACGGCGACGATGTCGATCGCCTCAGGCCGCACGCGATAGACGATGAAGTAAGCGGTGCCGGTTACAACGAGCTCGCGCGTGCCGGCCAGATGGCCGATGCGACCCAGGCTTGAAAATTGCCGGAGCAGTTCGACGGCATCGGTCAAGCGGTCGATCGTCGCGATCGCGGCATCGAGATTGCGGGTTTCAAGATAGGATTCGATATCGTCGAGATCGGCCGATGCGCGCGCCGACCAGACGAGCTTCATCGCGCGTTGCGCTGTTTCCGGCGCACCCGCTCTTTCCAGCGATCGACGCGCGCCATCACCTCGTCATGCGGCACGCTTTCGCCGCGGTCGAGCTGGGCGAGCCCTTCGCGGATATGCGCGATCTGATCGGCCTGCAGCCTGAGATAATTGTCGAGCGCGCGCTGGAGATGCCAGGAACGCGGTCGCTCGGTATCGGCGGCGAGGCGGTCGAGCGCCTCGGCCTTCTCCTCCTCGGTGCGGAACGAGAGCGTGGCGTTACGTGACGGCATGGGGCGCGGCATGGCGGTTCTCCCGGTCGGCGTCTGCAATGCATATATTGTATGCAACGTATACAGTGCATGCAATGCCTGCGGAAGTCTGCGGCTGTTGATCTGCGCTCCCACGCCCGCAGGCGGAGCAGCCGGAAATTTGCGGGTTGACCCGAACCCAGGGGCCGCCCCGATAACGGAGGAGGATAGCTAAGAACGAGGTCGAGTCGTGGGCCCTTCTGCACCCTTTCTCAATGCGTCCGCCGCCGCGCGGCGGCTCGGCGTCTCGGTCAAGGCGCTGCGCCTGTACGAGCAGCGCGGGCTGATTGCGCCGCCACGGACGGCATCCGGCTGGCGGACATATGGCCCCCGCGAGATGACCCGCGCCGTTGAAATCGCGACCTTGCGTATGCTCGGCCTCGGCCTCGCGCAAATCGCCCAGGTGCTGAATGGCGACCCGCAATCTCTGCCGCCCGCGCTTGTGGCTCATCAGGCGATGCTCGAACGCGAACGCCATGCGCTGGCGGAGAAGATCGAGAAGGTTCGATCCATGAGGGCGGAACTCGACCGCGGCCGGACGCCGGCATTCGACGAGCTGGCGCGGCTGATGCAACCGTCCGGCAGAACGCCGGTCGCATTCGATCTTCCCTGGCCCTGGGGCGGCGAACGGTTCGAGCTGCACGATATCCGGCTGCTCAACTTTATCGTCGGCCCCCTGTTCAGCGGCAAGACGCGGCTCGCGCATGCGATCGCCGACAACCTGCCCGATTCTGTCTTCATCGGTCTCGAGCGGCTGGCGAATGACGGTGCCGACGCGCGACACCAATTGAACGCGGATCCGGCGCTGAAAGCGCGGGTCGACAAAACGCTGGCCTGGCTTGTCGGCGATGCCGCTTCGGCAAGCGCCGCGCTGGTCGCGCTCATTGCGGCGATGGAATCGAATGACGCGACCGCGCTTGTGATCGATATGATCGAACAGGGGCTGGATCAGCCCGAGCAGCAGGCGCTGATGGGGCATCTGCGCCGCCGCGGTGCCGATGCGCCGCCGCTGTTCATGCTGACGCGCTCCTGCGTGATTCTGGACCTGACGACCACAGGTCCGAACGAGACGATCATCTTCTGTCCCGCCAACCACAGCCCGCCCGGCATCGTGATGCCTTATCCGGGCGCGCCCGGTTACGAAGCCGTTGCCACCTGCCTCGCCTCGCCGGAAGTGCGCGCCCGGACGGCGGGCGTTGTCGCGATGCGCCCGGCCGTGGCGTGAGACAACAAGGCCGAGCGCGCTATGGCGCGCCGGTCGCGCTGCGGGCCAGCTCTTCGAGAATGTCGCCGACGCGCCGGATTTCGTTATTGTCCTCACGGATGGCATGCCGGCGCGCGAGCCAGCCGGCATCCTCGTACGCGACGATCGTGCGGCCCTCTGTGTTGCGATAGACCAGCATCGCCATCGGCAGATCGATTCCCAGTGACGGCGCATCGGGTATGAGCGCCACACCCATCGTCGGGCCGCCAAAGAGGATCAGTTCCATCGCCGGCATGCTGCGTCCGGCCTTGGCGACCTCGGCCGCCTGGTCGATCTGTGCGTAGACCGCGAGCCCCTTCACGCCGATCAGCGTGCGCAACCGCTCGATCGTCTGATCGACCGTGAAGGCCGAAATCATCCCGACGATGCCGTCATCCTCGAGCAGGATCGGCCGTTCGATGACGATAAAGCGGGTCGTGACGCCATCGCCCGGGCTGTCCGCGCGCACCGCCTCCGAGGGCCAGGCGGTGATGAAGGCGAGGGCGAGGACGAAGGCGAAGACGAGGACGCGGGCTCCGAATCCTGCAGGGACGCGCGAACGGTTCATGCCGGTCTCCTTCGGGAGCGCGCGGCAAACTGCCGGCGCTTACGGCGTGGTGGCGGCGCGGGCGAGCTGGTCGAGCGCCGCTGCGACATTCTGGATGCCGGGATGGTCGGGCGGAATGCCGTGGCGTTCGGCAAACCAGACCGGATCGTTATAGGCAAGGAACACGGCGCCGCCTCGATCCTGGTAGGCGAGCGCCTTCAGCGGCAGGTCGAGCCCGGTCAGCGGATCGGCCTGCAAAGCCGGCGTGCCGACTTTCGGATTGCCGAACAGCAGAAGCTGCATCGGCGCGAGTTCCATGCCGATGCCCTGTGCGTTCGCCGCGTGATCGATGCGCGAGAACACGGTCGTGCCGTTGGCGAGAAGCAGGCCTTCGAGCCGGTCGATGGTTTCCGCGACACTGAAGGCGGACGGCATTATCACGATGCCGCGCCCAAGCCCGGCCGCCGTCGTGTCGTCGAAGGTCTGGGCCCACGCTTGCGAGGTCATGGGGCCCGGCGTGGCCGCGGCGGTTACGACCAGGAGGAGCATTGCGAAAGCGGCGTGAATGCGGGTCACCGGGCGCTCCGCCTAGAGAATGAACTTCGAAAGATCCGAGTTCTTGGCCAGCGCGCCGACGCGATCCTGCACATATTGAGCGTCGATCACGATTTTCTCGCCGTCGCGGTCGGGCGCGGTGAAGCTGATCTCCTCGAGCAGCCGCTCGAGCACCGTATGCAAACGCCGCGCGCCGATATTCTCGACCGTCGAATTGATCTCGGCTGCGAGGTTGGCAAGCGCATCGATCGAATCGTCGGCGAATTCGAGGGTCACACCCTCGGTCGCCAGCAGCGCGCGATACTGCGTGACGAGGCTCGCCTCCGGCTCGATCAGGATGCGCTTCAGATCCTCGCGCGTGAGGGGGTTGAGCTCGACGCGGATCGGCAGGCGGCCCTGCAATTCGGGCAGCAGGTCGGAGGGCTTCGCCAGATGGAACGCGCCCGAGGCGATGAACAATATGTAATCGGTGCGCAGCGTGCCGTGCTTGGTCGCGACCTGCGTCCCCTCGATCAGCGGCAGCAGGTCGCGCTGCACGCCCTCGCGGCTCACATCGGCACCGGCCCGGTCGGAACGCGCGGTGATCTTGTCGATCTCGTCGATGAACACGATGCCGTTCTGCTCGACCGCCTCGATCGCCTGCGTCACCACCTTGTCCTGGTCGATCAGCTTGTCGCTCTCCTCGGCGATCAGCACGGCATAGGAATCGGCGACATTCATGCGCCGCGTCTTGGTCTTGTTGCCGAAAGCCTGGCCGAGCATGTCGTTGAGATTGACCATGCCCACCGAGGCGCCCGGCATGCCCGGCACCTCGAAGGTCGGCAGCCCGCCTTGCCCGTCGCGAAGCTGGAGCTCGATCTCCTTGTCGTCGAGTTCGCCGGTGCGCAGCATCTTGCGGAACTGTTCGCGCGTCTCCTTGCGCGCGCCGTCGCCGACCAGCGCATCGATGACGCGTTCCTCGGCCGCCTTCTCGGCGCGGGCCACCACCTGCTTGCGCAGCCGGTCGCGCGTCATGGTGATCGAAATTTCCACAAGATCGCGCACGATCTGTTCGACATCGCGGCCGACATAGCCGACCTCGGTGAACTTGGTCGCCTCGACCTTGAGGAAGGGTGCATCGGCGAGCTTCGCAAGCCGCCGCGCGATCTCGGTCTTGCCGACACCCGTTGGCCCGATCATCAGGATGTTCTTCGGCAGCACTTCCTCGCGCAGAGCGGGCTCGAGCTGCTGGCGGCGCCAGCGATTGCGCAGCGCGATCGCGACCGCGCGCTTGGCATCCTGCTGGCCGACGATGTGGCGGTCGAGTTCGGAGACGATCTCGCGCGGGCTGAACGCGCTGCGATCCTCGGCCTCTTTCTTCGCGACCGGACGGGGCGGGGTTACGTTCATAATGTCTCGATGGTGATGTTGGTGTTGGTATAGATGCAGATCTCGGCGGCGATCTCGAGCCCGCGGCGCGCGATCGTCTCGGCATCGAGATCGTCGCGGTCGATCAAGGCGCGCGCGGCGGCGAGCGCATAGGAGCCGCCCGAACCGATGCCGATCAGGCCGCGCTCGGGTTCGAGCACGTCGCCATTGCCGGTCAGAACGAGGCTCACCTGCTTGTCGGCGACCGCCATCATCGCCTCGAGCCGGCGCAGATAGCGATCGGTGCGCCAGTCCTTGGCGAGCTCGACGCAGGCGCGGGTCAGTTGCCCGGGATGCTGTTCGAGTTTCGCCTCGAGCCGCTCGAAAAGCGTGAACGCATCGGCGGTCGCACCCGCAAAGCCGGCGACGATGTCGCCCTTGCCGAGGCGGCGGACCTTCTTCGCATTCGCCTTGATGATGGTGCCACCGAGGCTCACCTGGCCGTCGCCGGCGATCGCGACCTTGCCGTCCTTGCGCACGGACAGGATCGTTGTGCCGTGCCAGGACGGCGTCGGGTCGTTTGCCATGGGCCCAGAGATAGGGGGCGGGTTGCGCCGGCGCAAGTTTCTGGCCGGTGCCCGCCGCCATCGCCGATCTCAGGCCGCTCCGTAATGCCGCGCGGCGTGTTTGCCCGGCCCGCCCGCTGTTTCGTCCGGCCCTGTGGAGAAAAGCCGCGCAAGCCCGGTGAAAAGCCGGAACAGCGCCAAAGCGCCCGCATCGGCGCTGCCGAATGCGCGCTGCCGCTGTGGATGGAACGGTGGGTTGTTTCGGCGGTTTCCGGCATGACAGCGGCCCCGGCAAAAGCTTTGGCGGCGCGGGTTTTTCGCTGTTAGCTTCTCGAAATGTCAGCCCTGTTCGCAACCGACGAGCCCGCTGCCGATCGCCCCGGCAGCGATCCGCAGGCGACCGGCATCATGCCCTGCCAGACCTTGGCCGAGCTGATCCGCAGCCACGAGATCATCGCGCTCAAGGAAATCGAGCCCGACCAGATCCAGCCCGCCTCGCTCGATCTCAGGCTCGGAGCGACCGCCTATCGGGTGCCGGCCTCGTTCCTGCCCGGCGCCGACAACACGGTGATGGGCAAGATCCGCGAGTTCGGCATGTACCCGGTCGACCTCACCGGCGGCGCCGTCCTCGAACGCGGCTCGGTCTATATCGTGCCGCTGATGGAATCGGTCGCGCTCGGCTTCCGCATGACGGCGTTCGCCAATCCGAAAAGCTCGACCGGCCGGCTCGATATCTTCACGCGGATGATTGCCGATGGTGGCACCGGCTTCGACCGCATCGAGAGCGGCTATCGCGGGCCGCTTTACGCCGAGATCGCGCCGCGCACCTTCTCGGTCGTGGTGCGTGCGGGCTCGAGGCTCAACCAGCTTCGCGTCCGGCGCGGGTCGCCGCCGACCAGCGAGGCCGCCCTTAAACGTCTTCATGAATTAACACCGCTGGTTCATGCGCGCGACGGCGCGACGATCCGCGAGGACAATATCGGCGTGACGCTCGATCTCGCCGGTGAAGCGGGCGGCGGCCTCGTCGGCTATCGCGCGAAGAAACATACCGACGTGATCGACGTCGATAAAAAGGCGCATTACGACCCGATCGATTTCTGGGAGCCGGTGCATGCGCGCGGCGGCCGCGGCATCGTGCTCAATCCGGACGATTTCTACATCCTCGCGACGCGCGAGGGCGTGACCGTGCCGCCCGATCATGCGGCCGAGATGATCGCCTACGACACGATGGTCGGCGAATTCCGCGTGCATTATGCCGGCTTCTTCGATCCCGGCTTCGGCTGGGGCGTCGAGGGCGGCACGCGCGCCGTGCTCGAGGTGCGCAGCCACGAGGTGCCGTTTCTGCTCGAGCATGAGCAGATCGTCGGCTGGCTCCGATACGAGAAGCTCGCGGCCAGGCCCGACCGGCTCTACGGCCAGGATATCGGCTCGCACTATGCGCGGCAGGGCCTCACGCTCGGCAAGCAGTTCAAGGCGTGGGGTTAGCAAGGCAACTCAGAGATTTTGGAATCTCATTGCGACTATTTAGATGAAGATCCGAACAGAACGTTTTGTACAGCGATACGCGGCTATATGCCTGTTTGGCGGAGTCTGCTCGATTTCGCTCGAAACGCGCGCCGAAAACTACTGGGACCTTTACGAAGTTCAGACACCGAGTGGCTTAGTGGAAATCAAAGACTGCGACAATGGAGATTTCGAATGTCTCTATTTTGCGGGAACACTGATTGATCGAGAGTGGAGCATCTCGTTCACCAGATTTCATCCTTCTATCGAGCAACCGGAGTATATTTTCTACATTGCGCATGGTGGTGGCAATGCGATGCCTTCGGCATTGCGAGTGATTGACGTAACAAATTCAGGCGTAGGCCCAACTGAATTGGCGTGGAGCTTTTCCTCAGATTTTGAACTGATCGAACAAGATCAAGGTGAATTTGAAATCTCGATTGCGGCCGGCGAACGCGATGAGTATGGCGACGCAATTGTCTCAAAGATCGTTTACGACCCCAGCTGGCCAATAGCATACTTGAAGCCCAATTCAGGGGTTTTTGAGTACATCTCCTTCGTAGGAGAATTGCCCCATGTCCTTTTGTCACATGATGAAGCACGACTACCCCTGATTGAAATAATTGGAAATGAGTACTATATAAAGTTCCGAGAAAGTTTCGGTCCGCAAACGCCAATTACATTGGAAATGCGCCGCTGGCTTGTCGGAACAGGGTGTATGGCACATTCTTGCGATTCGAATCGGGCGGTATTCGTGATTGATATCGTAGACGGCACCGCATACGCCATGCAGTTTGATGTTCCTTGGGAGACGCGGATACCTACGATCTATTCGTGGGGAAGGACTTCAAGTGAGCACGAAGTTTGGCAGCTTTCTTACTTCCTCGATGATTGGTTAGAGGACACCGGCGCGAACATTCGACAAGAGCCGGGTCCCTTGAGAGTGGTTAATCCAGCACAACCTGCAAATGACGGGACTCCGCCTTGGGTGGGTGGCATAGAGGCTGCGCGCGACACGGCTGATACGGAATCCTCAGTTAGCGAATTTCTTAGTGCAGCGGATATTTATCAGAAGGCCAAGAACGTGGTTTATGTTGTGTACTCCATGAATGGAGAGACGTTATCGCAAGGCTCTGCTGTTGCCGTTTCTCCGATCCATCTGCTTACCAATTGTCATGTGCTGCAAAGTGCGACGGAGGTTCTGCTGGCTTCACCATTGGGCCCGCGTTTCGCATCCGTTGTTTCGAGGGACGACATCGCCGATCGCTGCATTCTAGAAGCTCAGTCAACGTTACCCGAGTATGCAACGATTAGGGAGCCCGACACTCTTGTTGTCGGAGAGATTGTGTACAGCGTCGGAGCTCCGGCAGGAGCGATGTTGGGCGACGAGGTGTCCATAGGTGAGGGTATTGTATCAGGCTATCGGCGGATCGACGGCATTGAGTACATTCAAACAACGGCGCCCGTCTCGAGCGGGTCATCCGGCGGTGGATTGTTCGATGCGAGCGGCAAGCTGCTAGGCATCACCACTTGGACGATTTCAGATACCCAGAACTTAAATTTCGCAATTCCGGCAGATAACTTTACGATTAGATAGCAGGGACGACCCGATTACTTGCGCAGTTGGACCGGCCCTACGGCCAGGATATCGGCTCGCACTATGCGCGGCAGGGCCTCACGCTCGGCAAGCAGTTCAAGGCGTGGGGGTGATGCGAGATCCGTTCTAGGAGACGGTTCAAACGAATCTTGGCGCAATGATTCTAAAGGGTGGGCCGTCACCGATCCGGATCAGGGCGTGACTCCTGACGCAAAGTCGAAGGATAGTTGCCGCGGCCGAGAACGCCAATGCTCTCGTACATTCTCTCGATGACCCAACCGGGTCCGCGAGTATGCAGTCACATGTACGTCCTTTGGCCGAAATGACGACTCATCCATCTCAACCTCCGAATGTCGATCGGGAAAAAGCCCGTAGCTCCGCGACGATCAATTCGTCACGTCTCGCACATCGAGCTCCGACCATGCAGTCGGTGACATCCGAACGGGCGGTGACGGCCCTAAGTAACAATAGCCGATGCTTCCGAGTCGCCGAAGCGCCCGAAACTTCGGGGATTCAAAGAGAATTACGAAGCCATCCCAACCTGTTAGTCGAAATATCAGCTTAACCCCCGCCAAGAAATTTCAATTGGATTCGGATTTTTTATGAAAAGATAACAACGGCACTCGGGGGAGGAGCACGGATGTCAGAAGACGACCGTTGGAACTACCTACTCACTCTTGACGACAATCTACTGAAAGGAGGCGTGATACTTTCGGAATGGTGCACTTTTGTCATTCAAGAGGCAGACATTGCCTTTGTCAGCGGTGCAAACTTGGCGTCGATAGTTATGGCCGTTTCGGCCATGGAAACTTACTTGCGATCTGAGTCCGAAGGCAGCTCAAAGACGAGGTTGTATGAATTGATAGAACAATCATCTATCGACGAATCTCTAAAAGAGGACATCAATAAACTTCGTCGGTACCGGAACAAATGGGTCCATGTTGATGATCCGTGGGATGACAATGAGCTCCAGAAGGAACCATCAAAACACCAAACCGAACTCGAACAAATGGCTTTCTTTGCTGCAAAGACACTGCGCCGGACAATTTACGAGAATCAATGGGTCTAACTAAAAATTTTTCGAACCTAAACGGCCGTCGCAATCGAGGACTCAATCGCGGTAGCAATCTAAGATCTAGTAGCCCCATCAAGAGATGCGCTTCATTGCACTCAAGATCTTATGAACTTCGCGTTCGGACTTTTCAAGTTTCGATTCGAGATTAGTAAACGCCTGCGCTAAATCATGAAGTCCGTTTGCGAGGTTGCGTGTTGCTTCATCTTGGGCTTGGCTTCGTGCGGAAGAGAAATAGTTTCGTGCCGAGGTAAAGGATGCCATTCGAACCTTCCATTAAGTGCTCTAACTAAACGATTCTCTATTATAGACTGTTGCGAGGGTTCCGTCAGTCTCGGCCTTTCGCTGTGCTCTAAGCGCCTGGCACCCTGCTTGGACCCTCTGGCCTTTCGGACCCCGTTGCGCTACAAGCCCGGCGCGTTCTGAGGCGGGAAGCTGGCCCGCGAAACCCTTGGAATCCCTGCTTGGGAGGCCGCAATGCGCGAAGCGAGCGTCGAGCGCAAGACCGCCGAAACGTCGATCGAAGCCGCCGTCGTCCTCGACGGCTCCGGCCGGTCGGAGATTTCGACCGGCATCGGTTTCCTCGACCATATGCTGGACCAGCTCGCGCGCCACTCGCTGATGGATGTCACCTGCAAGGCGAAGGGCGATCTCCATATCGACTTCCACCACACGACCGAGGATAGCGGCATCGCGCTCGGCCAGTGCGTCGCGAAGGCGCTCGGCGACCGGCGCGGCATCGTGCGTTGGGGCGAGGCGACCGTGCCGATGGACGAGACGCTGACCCGCGTCGCGCTCGATGCGTCGAACCGGCCCTATCTGATCTGGAAGGTGACGTTCACCAAGCCGAAGCTCGGCGAGATGGATACCGAGCTGTTCAAGGAATGGTTCCAGGCGTTCGCGCAGAATGCGGGCCTCACGCTCCACATCGAGAATCTCTACGGCGAGAACAATCATCATATCGTCGAGAGCTGCTTCAAGGGGCTCGCGCGCGCTCTCCGGCAGGCGATCGCGATCGACCCGCGCAAGCAGGATTCGATTCCCTCGACCAAGGGCGTTCTCTAGTTCCATGACCGACTTTCGCAACGAAACCGGTCGAGTGGCCGGCGGCGCGGCATTGCAGCGTCGTTGCGACCTGGTCGCGTGCGTCAGACGTGGCGTGGCGCGCGGGAGGCGGCGATGAACATCGTCGTGGTCGATTACGGCTCCGGCAATCTGCGTTCGGCCGCGAAGGCGCTCGAACATGTCGCCGATGCGGCGAGCCATGTGCAGGTCAGCGACAAGGCGGCAGACGTACGCGCGGCCGATCGCATCGTCCTGCCCGGCGTTGGTGCTTTCGCCGACTGCAAGGCGGGGCTCGCATCGCTGCCCGGCATGATCGAGGCGCTGCGCGATGCGGTCATCGATAAACAGCGTCCGTTCCTCGGCATCTGCGTCGGCATGCAGCTGATGGCGCGCGCCGGCCACGAACATGTCACGACAACAGGCCTCGACTGGATCGGCGGCGAAGTCGTATCGATCGCGCCGCGCGATGAGACGAACGCTCCGCTCAAGGTGCCGCATATGGGCTGGAACGCGCTCGCCTTCGATCGCCCGCTTCACGACCTGCTCGCGGGAATCGATGACAAAGCCGAGGTCTATTTCGTGCACTCCTATCAGCTGCGGCTCGACGATCCGGCAGACCGGCTGGCCGCGACCGATTACGGCGGCGCGATCACCGCGATGATCGCACGCGACAATATGGCGGGAACGCAGTTTCATCCCGAGAAAAGCCAGCGTATCGGTCTTGCGCTGCTCGCGAATTTTCTCAGATGGAAACCATAAGCGCGCCCGCCGAAACGACCGAGATGCGCGCGCTGCGCGCCGGGAAGGATGAAGGGTCGAAGCCATGACCGATATAGCCGTCGACGAAGTCACATCGCTCTCGGTGCGCGATCTCGACGAACTCTGCGAGGCGGCGGACGATGCGATCCGCGCCGGCGGCGGCTTCGGCTGGCTGACGCCGCCCGAGCGCAGCGTCATGGAGAATTACTGGCGCGGCGTGCTGCTGGTGCCCGACCGGCGGCTGTTTGTCGGAAGGCTCGACAGCGTCATCGTCGGCTCGGCGCAGCTCCAGCGCAATTCCAAGAACAACGAGGCGCAGGCCCATGCTGGGCGTCTGACCAGCCATTTCGTCGCACCCTGGGCGCGCGGCCATGGCATCGCGCGCGCCTTGCTGGTCGCGGTCGAGAACGCGGCGCGGCTGCAGGGCCATGCGACGCTCGAACTCGACGTGCGCGAGACGCAGGACGCGGCGCTGCAGATCTATCGCCATTACGGCTATACCGAATGGGGCCGCCATCCCGACTATGCGCGGGTCGACGGAAGGCCGGTCGGGGGCCTGCATTTCTACAAGCTGCTCGTGGTCGCATCGGGCGAAGCGGACGCCGAGGGCGCCGCCGCAACGAAGGCGCCCGAAACCAAGGCTGATGTGACGCCGTGATCCTCTATCCCGCGATCGATCTCAAGGAGGGCGCTGTCGTGCGGCTGAAACGCGGCGCGATGGATGCGGCGACGCTCTATCGCGACGATCCGGCGGCGCAGGCGCGCGATTTCGCCGATGCCGGCGCCGCATGGTTGCATGTGGTCGATCTGGATGGCGCCATCTCGGGCCGCGCGGTCAACGGCGTCGCGGTCGATGCGATTCTGGCTGCGGTTTCGATCCCGGTTCAGCTCGGCGGCGGCATCCGCGACATGACGCGCGCGGAAGCCTGGATCGCACGCGGCGTCGCAAGGCTGGTGCTCGGCACGGCGGCCCTCAAGGATCCGGATTTCGTGCGCGCGGCCTGCCGCGAATTTCCGGGCAAAGTCGCGATCGGAATCGATGCGCGCGACGGCAAGGTCGCGGTCGAAGGCTGGGCCGAAACCTCGGACATGAACGTCGCCGATCTCGCAAAGCGGTTCGAGGATGCCGGTGCTGCCGCGCTCATCCATACCGACATCGAGCGCGACGGCATGCTGTCCGGCGTCAATGTCGCGGCGACGGCCGAGCTCGCGCGCGCGACGACACTGCCGGTGATCGCTTCGGGCGGTGTCGCCTCGCTCGACGATCTGCGCGCGCTCAAGGCGGCCGATGCGCCGATTGCCGGCGTCATCTCCGGCCGCGCGCTGTATGACGGACGGCTCGATCTTGGCGCCGCGCTCGCACTGCTGAAGGACTGACGATGCTTTCGGTGCGCATCATTCCCTGTCTCGACGTCGCGAATGGCCGTGTCGTGAAGGGCGTCAACTTCGTCGATCTGGTCGATGCCGGCGATCCGGTCGAACAGGCGCGCATCTACGATGCAGCCGGCGCGGACGAGCTTTGCTTTCTCGATATCACTGCCTCGAGCGACGAACGCGCGATCATGCTCGACGTGGTCGAGCGTACCGCTTCGGTCTGTTTCATGCCGCTGACGGTCGGCGGCGGCGTGCGCAATGTCGAGGATATCCGCCGGTTGCTGCTGGCGGGTGCCGACAAGGTCTCGATCAACACGGCGGCGGTCAGCGATCCCGACTTCGTGCGCGCGGCATCGCGGAAATTTGGCGCGCAATGCGTGACGGTGGCGGTCGATGCGAAAGCGGTAGCACCGGGGCGCTGGGAAGTCTTCACCCATGGCGGACGCAAGGCGACCGGGCTGGAGGCGATCCAATGGTGCCGGCGCATGGCCGAGACCGGCGCCGGCGAAATCCTGCTCACCTCGATGGATCGCGACGGCACGAAGATCGGCTATGACACGGATCTCACGCGCGCCGTCGCCGACGCGGTCACGGTGCCGGTAATCGCCTCGGGCGGCGTCGGCACGCTCGATCATCTCGTTGGCGGCGTTACCGAAGGCCATGCGAGCGCCCTGCTCGCGGCCTCTATCTTCCATTTCGGCCAGCACACGATCGCCGAGGCGAAAGGCGCGCTCGCAAAGGCGGGTGTGCCGGTGCGAAGGGTGTGAAGGTGCCGCCCCGCTCTCTCGCTGTGCGCAGGCTCCAAACTTCCCCCTCCCCTTGAGGGAGGGGGTAGGGGGAGGGGTCATCGCGCTCCGAAAACGGCGCGACAATCGAGTGCTGCAACACCCCCCACCCTCACCCTCCCCCGCAAGGGGGGAGGGGATTTCTTTTGAAATTTTGTCAGTGCTCCAAGCGCGCTGCCCCGCTCAATCCCAGAAGATCATCGGCGTCTTGATCAGTAACTCGGTGCCTTCCTTCGTCACCAGCAGATTCTGTTCGAAGCCGGCCGAACCGAGGCCGGGTCGCCCGAAGAACGCCTCGACACCGAGCGCCATGCCGTCCTCGAAAATATCGTCGTCGCTGCACATCTCCGGGCCGATATAGGGCTTCTCGAAAAAGAGGCCGATGCCGTGACCGAAATGCGGCCATTTCTCCGCCATCTGATTCGAGACCGCGCCATATTGCGCGCAGAGGGCGCGCCCGTGCAGCGCAACCTCCTTCACCTTCCGGCCCGGTTTGATCTGCTCGATGATCGCCTCGACGATACGCGCGCCAGTTTCCACCATCTCCTTCTGTTCGGGCGAGGGCTTGCCACCGCACACCGTCGTGCGGCCGGGATCGATGTAATAGCCCTCGAAGAACGGGCCATAGACCCAGCCGCGCACCAGATCGCCCTGCTTCGGCGCATCGAAGGTATAGCCGGCGATCGGGTTGCGCACGAAGAGATCGATCATGTCGCCATGGCCGATCGGCAGCATGTGGATGTTGCCGCCCGAGCGCACCACTTCCTGCGCGGCATAGGATGCGGCTTCGGCTTCCGGCCGGCCGGCGATCAGCGCTTCCATCATGCGGTTGAGTGCGCGGGTTGCCGTCTCGCCGGCGATGCGCAGCGCATCCTGTTCGCGCGCGCTCTTGATGCGCCGCACCGAGAGGATGAGATCGTCCTCGATCCGCCAGTCGATCTTGGGCCCCTCTTCCTTCATGATGTTCCAGTAGCGCAGCGGCAGCATATCCGAACCGACCAGTGCGATCGGCCCTTTGCCGCCGCCCTCGTTCAGCGCCTTCACGATTTCGCGGAACGGCCGGTTCGACGAGCGGATGCGATCGGTCGAGATCAGCGATGCACGCAGGCCCGGTTCGTCGGCGACCAGTTCCGGCGTCTCGCCCTTGCGCAGAATGACGGCGTTGAACGACCGGCCCTCGAAAAGCTGCGAGTCGTAACCCTGGCCCGACGCGGTCGAGAAAAAGTTCGAGAGATAGAGCACGTCGCCGCAGCGATCGTTGGTGCCGCCGGAGCGGCCGAGCACGACGGCGCGCTCGATGCCGCGCCGCGCCATCTCCGCCTCAACCCGGCGCCAGCGCGCCTCATACTCGTCCTTCGGAAAAAACTGACCGAGCTGCATCGTCGCTGTCTCCCATGTTTCGCGGTGCCATCGCGTTATGCGTGGCGCCAGTGAATCGGTCGATCGCGCGACGGTCAAGCAATCGGAACGGGTGGCAGCCATGCGAACGCAGCGGCGCCACGCTCGACATGCCGAACGGGCGATCCGGCTTTTGACCGGAGCGGGCCACCGAAGCGGGTCATCGGAACGGGTCGTCGAAGCCGGTCATCGAAGCCGGCCATCGCAGCCGGCCATCGAAGGCGGCCATCGAAGCCGGTTCATGCGGCGACGGCGATCGCCCGGTGCAAGCGGGCCCGCTGCTTGCCGCCGGGCCGATCGGGCCGCCAGCCCTTTCCGGTCGCCGGAAGCGCTGTATTTTGTTAGAATGCTGAGATTAGCCCGCTAGATCGAGTGGTGAACGCAGGATCGCGGGCGACGCTGCGCATAAAGGGCATGATGGCGGGCAAGGGGAAATACCAGCTCGACGCCTTGATTCTGGACCGGCTGTATCGGGTCATCGTGAGCCGGCGCGGCGCCGATCCGGCGAGCTCGAACACCGCCCGCCTGTTCGCCAAGGGGACCGAGAAGATCGCCCAGAAGCTCGGCGAGGAAGCGGTCGAAACCGTGATCGAGGGCATCCGCGGCAAGAAAAAGGAACTCGCCGCCGAGAGTGCCGATCTGCTCTATCACCTTCTGGTGCTGTGGGCCGATCGCGGGCTCAAGCCGGAAGAGGTCTGGGATGCGCTGGCGGCGCGCGAAGGCATCTCCGGCGTCGAGGAAAAAGCCGCGCGCAAGAACGGTCACTAGGCGGCCTTCCCGCGCCGCGCGGGCTTGCCAGCGATGCGCCGCGCATGCTGATTTTGTCGCCCGTATGGCGCAGCGAAACCGGAGACGGCGCATGGCTTACGATCGCAACAACATCTTCGCGAAGATCCTGCGCGGCGAAATCCCGTGCAAGAAGATCTACGAAAGCGAACATGCGCTCGCCTTCCACGACATCGCGCCGCAGGCGGCGGTCCATGCGCTGGTGATTCCGAAGGGCGAGTATGTCTCGTTCGCCGATTTCAGCGCCAAGGCGAGCGAGGCGGAAATCGTCGGGCTGGTGTGTGCGATCGGCAAGGCCGCCGCCGCGCTCGGCGTCGAGGCGGACGGCTATCGCATCCTCGCCAATCACGGCCGCGATTCACGCCAGGAGGTTCCGCATCTCCATGTTCACATCTTCGCCGGCCAGGATCTCGGCCGGATGGTAAGCGTCGAGCGGAAAGCTTAGCGGGAGAGACAAACTGGCGTCGCACGCGTGACGCAATCGTCTGGCGCCGGTCAGTTCGTCGTCTTGGTGCGATTGGATTTGCTCTGACAATCCGCCGTGTCGGTGCCGGGCGCGCAGATATCGGGCTCGTCGCAGGTCCCGTCATTCTCGAAGGGACAGGGCTCCGAAACCGCCGATCCCGAATTGCTCGATGTCGACTTGCAATCGGCCGCGTCGGTGCCGGGCGCGCATAGATCGGGCTCGTCGCAACTCCCGTCGTTCACATACTCGCAACCGCCGCCGGTCGAGGCGCCACCGGTGGCAGCGCCACCGGATGCCTCACCTCCGCAATCCGTCGTGTCGGTGCCGGGCCTGCAGAAATCCGGCTCGTCGCAGGCGCCGTCATTGGCGAACCCGCAACTGTCGGGACCGGATGCGGCGGGGCTCGAACAATCCGTGGTATCGGTGCCCGCATCGCAGAAATCCGGCTCGTCGCAGGCGCCGTCATTGGCGAATCCGCAACTGTCGGGACCGGTGGCCGCCGTACTGCCCGAATCGCTTTGGCAATCCGTCGTATCGGTGCCGGGATTGCAAAGGCCGGGTTCGTCGCAGCCGCCGTCGTTCGCAAACTGGCAACTGTCGGGGCCGGTGGGGGCGTCCGCACAATCGGTCGTATCGGTGCCGGCCGGACACATCATCGGTTCGTCGCAGGCGCCGTCATTGGCGAAGGGGCAACCGTCCGGACCGCTGAAATCGCTGCTGCCGGTCGCACCCGATCCGTTGGCACAGTCGGTCGTGTCGGTGCCGGGATCGCACATTATCGGCTCGTCGCAGGCGCCGTCGTTCGAAAAGAGGCAACTGTCCGGCCCCGCGGCCGAATCGGTCCCTTTGGTGCCCGATGTGCCGGTCCCGCCCGAGCCGCCGGCGCAGTCCGTCGCGTCGGTTCCAGGCCCGCAGAGGTTGGGTTCGTCGCAAGCGCCGTCATTCGCGAACGGGCAGCTATCGTCGGTGTAGGGCGTGGCGCCGCCCGTCGTTCCGCTGGTGCCCGCGCCCGTCGTGCCGGTGTCCGTGGTGGCGGGTGCGTTCACGCAGTCGGTCGCATCGGTACCGGCGGGGCACATGACCGGCTCGTCGCACTCGCCGTCATTGGCGAACGCGCAGCTATCGTCGCTGGCAAGCAGGAAGGAATCCGGCGCCGTCGCCGGCGCGGTCGAAGGTTCGCGCGCATCGGCCGGCGCGCAGCCGGCAAGGCAAAGATCGGATGGCAGTGAGACGTCGGCGCGCGCGTCGGGCGATCCGACGATGCAGGAAATCGCGATGCAGAGGAAAGCGACGATACGGTAGCCCATGCCGAGACCCCCTGGCGCAGACTTGCTCGGAAAACCTATCGCGCGGCCGGATGGTCGTCAATTGACGCAGCGGTCGGCCGCAGGCAACCATCGCCGCCCGGATCGCTGGCGACCGACGAAAAAGGACCCGTGCATGACGTCCGACGAACGCAAAGGCATGACGCCGGGTCGTTTCGACCCTGCCAAACTCGGCGAGAAGCAGCTCGCCTTTCCGCGCGCCGAATATGATGCGCGCCAGAAGAAGCTCAAAAAGCTGCTGCAGCGCGAGCGCATCGACCTTCTGTGGATGACCACGCCCGAGGCGGTTGCCTGGACGCATGGCTATGTCGTCTCCTGGTACAAGGCGAACGCGCCGATGCGCTATCCGCAGCTCTATGGCACGGCGGTGCCGGCGCATGCGGACGGTCTCGTGCATTTCGACAATCCGTCGGAAGAGACGATCCTCGCGCGAACCTCCGTCTCGCCCGAAAACAGGTTCTTCACGTCGCGCGAACCGGACGAGGTGCTGCCCTTCATCGTCGCCGAACTGAAGGCGAAAGGCTGGCTCAAGCCCGGCACGCGCATCGGCATGGAGTTCTGGTCCTATCTGCCGAACCGCGCGATCTCGGAAATGATCGAGCAAGCGTTCCGCGCGGCCGGCGCCGAAATCGTCGATTGCTCGGCGCTGGTGCGCGCGGCGCGGCGCGTCAAGTCGGAAGCCGAGCTCGCGAAGATCCGCGAGGCGGTCGCGATCTGCGATATCGGCCATGCGACCGTGGCGGCCGAGATGCGGCCGGGCATGACCGAGCTCGAACTGTTCGGACTTGCAACTGCCGCCATGATGAAAGCCGGCAGCGGCTTTCCCGCGCTGATCCCGATCTTCAACGCCTCGCCCGTGGTCGACGGTGAACCGCAGATGCTCGGTCATGCGATGGCCGGGAAGCATGTTCTGAAGGAAGGCGAGATTCTCGAGGCCGATCTCTGCGGCGTGGTCGATCGCTATCACGGCAATCTGCTGCGCGGACATTATCTCGGCGATCCGCCGAAGAAACTCGCCGAGAAATACCGGCTCGCCGCCGGTGCGTTCGACGTGATCCGCGCCGAATGCCGCGCCGGCCAGACGCAGCGCGAGGTCGCAGCGATCCTCAAGCGCTATTATGTCGATTGCGGGCTGTGGGATACGCCGGGCTGGGCGCTCGGCTACGAGCTCGGTCTCTCGCTGCCGCCCGACTGGGTCGGCGATTTCTATTTCAATTTGCGCGACGCGAAGCCCGAATATACCAGGCGCGTGTTCGAGCCGGGCATGGTGACGAATTTCGAAAGCCTCTACGGAACTGCGCTGATCGATACGCTGATCTGGCACAAGGACGGCGTCGAGATTCTCGGCAAGACAAAACTGGAGCTGCTCGCAACGCCGGCCTGACCTGTCCCGATCCCGTCGCCGCAACAGGCGCGCGGGAACGATTCGGGCGCGTGCCGGTTGTCGCAGTGGAGCGGTTCGCCTAGGCTTGCAGGCGGCCCCGGCGACCCGATTGGGAGATGCGCAAACCATGAGATTTGCCCATCTGCGCGCCCTGCCGCGCCGCATGACGGCGCTCGCCGCCTTGCCCATCGCACTCGCTGTGTCGTCCGCCGCGCTCGCGGAACCGGAACATATCGCGGGGCTCTGGGAGGAATGCCAGATCCAGCTCGGTTTTTCGCCCGAACGCTGTACGTGCTTGACCGAACAAGTCTCGATCCGGTTCGACGACGATCGGGAAGCCTTCATGTACGCGCATGCGGTCGACGACGAGCTCGAAATCCGGCGGCTGCAGAACATGCTCTCGATCGGCGAGATGCAAGCGACCGGCGAGTTCATGAACGGCATCGACGAGCTCTGCCGCTAGGCGGCGGGGTCGCACCACGTCCGGTTCGGAAGAACAGAAGCGGGTTTCCGCCCGGCTTTCGAGGGGGGCTGGCGGCCATTGCAACCGGCCCGACGAGCGCCCAGATCGGATAAAGGAGGCCCGATCATGGAAAAGCCGCTCGAAATCTCCTTCGCCAATGTCCAGCATTCGCCCGCCATCGAAGCCGCGATCCGCGAACGGGTCGGCCGGCTCGAACGGTTCTTCGATCGCATCGTGAGCTGCCGCGTCGTGTTCGAGGCGCTGCAGAAGAACCATCGCAAGGGCAACCAGTTTCAGGTCAAGATTTTCATCGTGGTGCCCGGCCGCGAGATCGTCGTCGATCGGGCGGGACCGAAGGACCAGGCGCATGAAGACTGGAAGGTCGCTTTGCGCGATTCCTTCGAAGCCGCGACCCGCCAGCTCGAGGAATATGCGCGCAAGCTGCGCGGCGAGGTGAAGACGCATTCGCCGAAGCCGGTCGCGACGCCCGCCGTCGAACCCTGAATCACCCGGCCCTCCGGGCACCGATCGGGAGCCGCGCGCGGCCGCCCGGTTTTGTCCGGCTCTTGACCCAATGCGGCCGGCCGGGGCATGTCCCGGGCGGGCCTTGTTGACGACCTGCGAGATTGGGGGAACGGATGCCGGATCTGGACGCGCTGCTTGCGAACAATCGCGAATGGGCGCGGCGGATGGTGGAGCAGGACCCGCTCTTCTTCCGCCGCCTCGCCGAACTCCAGGCGCCGGAATATCTGTGGATCGGCTGTTCCGACAGCCGCGTGCCCGCCAACCAGATCACCGGCCTTCTTCCGGGCGAAGTGTTCGTGCATCGCAATGTCGCGAACCTGGTGGTGCGCAGCGATCTCAATTGTCTCTCCGTCGTGCAGTATGCGGTCGACGTGCTTCATGTGAAGCACATCATCGTCTGCGGTCACTATGGCTGCGGCGGCGTCCGCGAGGCGCTGATCGACCGCCGGCTCGGCCTCATCGACAACTGGCTCGGCCATGTCGCGAGCGTGCGCGACCGTCATGTCGGCGTGCTCGAGGGATTGCCGGATGCGCAGCGCTGGCGGCGGCTCTGCGAGCTCAACGTCGTCGAACAGGCGCGCCATCTCTGCCTCTCCTCGGTTCTGCAGGATGTCTGGGCGCGCAATCAGAAGGTGGCGGTGCATGCCTGGATCTATGGCGTCGAGGACGGGCTGATCCGCGATCTCGCCCCCGGTGTCGAGGCGGCCGACGCGGTGGCGGGTATCTACGATGCGGCGATCGCACGGATCGCGGCGGATTCGCGCGAGGCGGCATCGACACGGGCGACCGACAGCGCGTTCTGAACGCAAGGGTGCTTCGCGCGGGCGCTACGGCGCTACGGCGTGACGCCGCGGCGCCGGCACCAGCGCTTCCAGAAAAAATTCACGATCCCGATGGCGATCAGCAGGAGGCCGAGCTTGACGCCCCAGAGCGCGAGCCGGTTGCTGTCGACCTGCCAGCCCGACTCTTCCGCGTCGCTGTCGGGGTTGGCTGCGAGCAATGCGGTCATCAGCGCGTCGGTATCCCAGCGCAGCAAATGCAGCGTGTCGACCGCGCCGACGGCGCGCGACAGCATCACCGATATCGAGCGATCGTAGAGCAGCGTCCCGCCGACGATGCCGGCATGCAGCCCGCCGCGATCGCGCGCGACCGCGGCATCGACGATCGCCAGGTAATAGGCATTGTCGTCATGCCCGATGATGCCGACCTGTTCGCCGCCGGCCGCATCGGTCGGACTGCCGGGTAATGCCTGCCAGCGATGGCGGATGCTCGCGACGAGATCCTCGAGATCGAGCGCCGGCAAAGTGCGGGCCATGGCGCTCGCGAACTCGGCGCGGGTCAGCCCGATGAAAGTTTCGGATTTCCCATCCGGATCGCAGGGCGTGAGATAGACGCCGTAGCGCAGGAACAGCAACCCCGGTGCTTCGGCGACATGACCGAGCGCCGTGCAATCGGTAAACCAGAGCAGCAGCCGCTTGCCGCTGCCGAGCGTCGCGGCGAAGCGATCGTAGGCTTCGGCATCGACATCGGTGCCGCGCCGGACAGGGCAATAACCGGGCGGGATCGGCAGCGTGACCGGTTGACCGTCGAGCTCGATGGTGACGGGCGCCGCGTCCGCTGCGCGCGCCGCGTCGAAAGGAACGATCGGAATCGTCAGCGCCAGCAGGAACCAAGCTGCGCGCCGAACCGCCCGCCTTGCCGCGCGATGGCAGCAGACGACCATATTCCGCCTTCCCTGGACTGTCGGTTGCAGACCACCCGCAGCCTTGCGGATAATATGCTATGCAGCGGAGGGGCTCCGGCGCAACATGACTAACCAGATATGCAACCGGAGGTTCGGGCGGATCAGCGCGGCCTAGCGTTTGGGGCGGCTTTTTCCAGCGTCCGCGCGAGGCTGCCAAAGCCGAGCGAACGGGCGTGCGCCACGGGCGCGATCCCCTCGAGGTCGGGAATATCGGTATCGGCGCCGGCATCGAGCAGAAGTTTCAGGATCTCGAGAAAGACCGGACCGCCATCGCCGAGAATCACCGTCTCCATCAGCGCGGTCCAGCCGAGATCGTTGACGTGATCGATGTCGATCGGCGTCGTGAGCAGGATGCGCACGGTCGAGGGATGCGCATGATGGCAGGCGGGAATCAGCGCCGTGCCGCCATAGCGGTTGGTGGCGGCGAGATCGGCACCGGCGCCCAATGTCATGATCAGAATCTCGTCGCGCCCTTCCGCGCCGGCATAGAGGAAGGGCGTGTCCTTGATCGCGTCTTTCGCATTGACGTTGGCGCCCGCCGCGATCAGCAGCCGCGCCGATTCGATGTCGTTCGCGCGGGTCGCGAGCATGAGGGCGGTGCGCTCGTCGCCATCGCGCGATTCAAGATCGAAGCCTTTGGCGATCGCGCGCGTCAGCGCCGCGTGGTCGCCCTTGGTGACGGCATCGATCAGCGGTAAAGCGGTTCCGGCCGGCATCGTCGGTTTACGCCCGATGCCGGCCGATGGGATGAATATGCACCATCACCAGAACAGATGTGGCGTTTTGGTGATTTCGTCGCAGCCGTTCCTGGTGATGATGAAGTTGGTCTCGAAGGCCGCTGTGCCAACGCCCTCGGCGGTATAGAACGCTTCGACGCTCGCCACCATGTCTTCGAGGAAGATGTCGTCGTCGGTGCAGAGCCGCGGCTCGATGTACGGGGCTTCCCACATGCAGCCGTTGGAATGGCCGTAATAGGGCCAGTTGGTTTTCAGCACCTCGTTAAAGTAGCCGCTCTCTTCGGTCAGTTTGTCGCCGAGCTCGCCGACCTTTTTCACCTTCACGCCCGGTTTGATCTCGGCCATCAGCTTGCGCATGACGTCGACCAGGGTCTCGATCAGCTTCTTCTGTTCGGTGGTCGGCTTGCCGCCGCAGACGGCGGTGCGGCCGGGGTCGAGCCAGTAGCCCTTGAGAATCGGCCCATAGATGAACCCGTGCACGATGTCGCCCTTCTTCGGCGTCTTGGTCGAAAAGCCGGTCAGTGGATCGCTTTCGAGATAGTCACTGGCAGCGCCATGCGAGATCGCCATGCGATGCCAGTTGCCGCCGCCCTCGAGCAGGATCTTGCCGGCAGCACCCGCCGCTTCCGATTCCTTCTTGCCGGAAACCAGCGCTTCCATCATCGCGATATGCGCTTTGGTCACCAGCTCGCCCGCCTCGCGGAAGAGTTCGAGTTCGAGCCGGCTTTTGACCAGCCGCACATTGCGGATCAGATCGTCGTCGAACAGCCAGTTCGCGTTCGGCAGATAGCCCTTGAGCTGCTCCCAATACTTCATCGGCAGCGTGTCGGTGCCGACGAAGCCGATCTTGCCCTGCACCTTGCGTTTCTTGACGGCGTCGGCGACGCCCTTGATCGGATCATAGAGCCCGGAGAAGCGATCGGTCGCGATGATGTCGAAGCGCCCTTCCGCCTCGTCGGTGACGAGCTCGGGCACCTGGCCCGGCTGCATGATCAGCGCCGAATAAGAGCGGCCGTTCCACAGCACGGTGTCGGGCTCCTGCCCGGAATGGGTCGAGAAGAAATTCGCGAGATAGAGCATGTCGCCGGCGCGCTCGTAGACGCCCGAGGTCTTGCCCCAGATCACCAGCAGCTCAAGACCCTTCTGCTTCATCATGTCGTGCACGCGCTGCCAGCGCGCTTCGTACTCCTCGAGCGGAAAAGGACGCCACTCGCTGGCGGGCTCGAGTTTCGCGCGATCGACCTTCACCGCGCCGGTCTGCTGGTTCATGAGGCTTCCTCCGTGCCAAGGGTGGCCGGTTGATTCCGACCCTGCCCGATCGGACGAGACCCTGTAGGCCGCGCCCGCAATCGACCCCGACTATAAGGAGGCGCAATGCGGGCCGGCAAGAAACCACGGCGAGAATCCACGCATTTTTCGATGCCGGCGCATTGCCGGATTCGTTATCCATACGCCGGCCACGCATAAAATCAGCTAGATTAGGTCGACCGCGAAGGGCGACATCGCCCGCCTGTCGCATCGCAGCATGAACGGAGAATCGCATGGTGACCAATATTGCCGCGCTCTGCGCCTTTGCGACCGTGCTGCTGGCCGGCGCAATGACCGGGCTCTATTTCGCCTTCACGGTCGCGGTCATGCCGGGGCTCAACGCGCTGCCGGCCGAAACCGCGGTCGCGACGATGCGCAGCATCAACCGCCGCATCATCAATCCCTATTTCTTCGTCGCCTTCCTCGGTATGCCGTTTGCCGCGCTTGCGTCGGGTGTGCTGCTGATGCTGACCGAATTGCGCACGCCGGCCTTCGTGCTGTTCGCCTCGGGCGGCGTCTATCTGATCGGGTCGCTGATACCGACGATGATCGTCAACGTGCCGCTCAATTTGACGCTCGAGCGCGGGTTTGCACCGGCCGACGCGAATGCGGCGACAACGCTCTGGGCGCAATACGCGAAACCCTGGACGCGCTGGAACACGATCCGGGCGATTGCGACAGCCCTGAGCCTGCTGCTCGCGACGCTCGCGCTTTTCTGGTGGGGCTGGTCGGTCTTCCGGCCCTAGGCGCATCCGCCTTCGCGCCGGCGGTCGGGCGTTTTCGTCAGGACGGGAAACCCGCGGCCGAAAGGCGTCCTGCCGGGCGGCGGCCCGCGAAAACCGCGCCTTCTGCCCACCTGTCCGCGTACCGGTTTCTTGCTATCATCGCCCGGGACTGGGGAAATAATGAACCCGATGCCGCCTGAGCCGATGCGCCTGGCGAGCCACGCGCCCGTGCTGATCCTGCCGGGCGCGATATCCGACGATTTGCGCCAACGTCTTCTGGCCGCCAGCAATCGCGAGCTGCCCACCTTCGGATCGGACGGTTTCCGTTCGGACGGTTTCGACAAGGCACCCGGCGATTATCGCGTTCGCCACGATGGCGAATACGGGCGCATGTCCGAAATCGTGTTTCGCGACGGCGGCCCGATGCCGGTCGAGCTCGACGCCTGGCTTCGTGGCGACATCGTGCCGGTCCTGAAACAGGCGTTCATGGCCAAGATCGCGGGACGCGAGTTCTGGCGGCTCGCGCGGTACGACGCGCCGGGCGGCTATGTCGCGCCGCATCGCGACAACCCGGCCACCTGGACCGCGCACCGGAACTTCACCGTGACGGTCAATCTCAACGCCGGCGCTTACGAGGGCGGCGCGCTGCGCTTCCCCGAATTCGGCAACACGCTCTATGAAGTCGAGGCCGGCAGCGCCGTCGTCTGGTCCGCCGCGATGCTGCATGAGGTGATGCCGGTGACCAGGGGAACGCGCGTCATCCTCGGCGTCCATCTTTGCAAGAGAATGCCGGTCGCGACGAAGCCTTGAGGCGACAAGGACGGCGCATCGAGGCGTCAGCCTTTGATCTTCTTCGTCGCCTCGCCGATGCGCTCGAACGCGATGCGGCGCTGTGCGATCTCGTCCTGCGTGAGCCCCTCGGCATTCGCGTAATCGCGTTTCCAGTCGGCGCTGGCGGACCAGCGTTGCGGCGATTGCATGGTCGTGCGCGGGCCCGGCGCGCGTTCCAGCAGATCGAGTGCGAACGCCAGCGTTTCCCGTTGCGATTCGCGATCGTGCGGTTTGCCGGCCGAATTGCCGAGCGGAAAATCGGAAAAGAGGAACCGCGCGACGCCGACCTGTTCGACAATGTCTTTCGCGGCGCCCATCACCACGGTTGCGATGCCGGCTTCCTCGAGCGCGCGCGATGTTAGCGCCAGGGTCTGATGGCAGATCGGACAGTTCGGCACCAGGATCGCGGCGTCGGCGCCGTCGTCGATGCAGCGTCGCACCAGATCGGGGGCATCGCTGCCGATCGTCGTGCGATGGCTGCGGTTGGTCGGCGCGCCGTGAACGCGCGGCGTCACGCGGCCGATGCGGCCCGCACGCGCGGCATCGCCGAGTGCCGCGAGCGGGAAGAAGCTCGCCTGGTCGGTCTGGTCGGCATGATCGTAATCGATCGCGACATGATGGATACGCAGATCGAACGCGCCATCCGACGGCGCCGACCAGGGTTGGTAGAATTTGAAATCGGCGGAATAGGGACCGCTGCGCGGCGCGTTGCTGCCGGGCGGCACCAGGGCTGCCGTCGTGATCAGCGCGATCGTGCTTTGGGCAAGCGGTTTGCGCCGCGGCGCGAAGGGCGCGTCCGCGTAATGCGCCCACTCATAGGGTTTGGGATAGCCGAGTGCCAGATAATAGTCGCGCGTGCGCCGCATATAGGGGATCGGCACGTCGTGCGGCGCGGCGAAACCGAAATCCTGCGGGCGCGATGGTGTCTTCTCCGCGGTCATGGTGCGAACTATGGCGTCGCCGCGCCGCGCCGGCAAATGTCTCGCGCGGTCAATGCCCGGCGATCCAGCAGCGCCGCCTCACCGCACCTGCCGCCACGCCGCGATTATCGCATCCACGGCCTTGTCGGCGTCGTCCTCGGTCGTCGGCCAGGAGATGACCGAGAGCCGCATCACCCAGCTTCCGCGCCAGAGCGCGCCGCCGACAAAACAGGTTCCGTCCTGCTGGATGAGATCGATCGTGCGCCGGGTCAGTGCGTCGCCTTCCTCGTCGGACCGGCCGGCGCCGAAGCGCAGGATCACCTGATTCAGCGTCACCTCGTTCAGAATCGCAATGCCGTCTTCGGCTGCGAGGCGCGTCGCCATGTCGCGCGCGATCTTGCAATGAAGCGCGACCATCGCGGCGATGCCGGAGCGTCCGAGATGCCGGATGATCGCCCAGGTCGCGAAGCCGCGCGCGCGTCGCGACAGCTCCGGCACATAATGCGCTGGGTCGCGTTCGTCGATAGCGGCACTCGGCAGATAGCTCGCGGCCGTGGTCATCGCGCGGCGATGGGCATCGGGGTGCGCAACGATCGCATAGCCGGTGTCATATGGCGTCTGGAGCCATTTATGGCCATCGGTCGCCCATGAATCGGCCTTCTCGACGCCGGCGGCGAGCCCCGCCGTTTCCGGCGCGGCGCGGGCCCACAGCCCGAACGCACCATCGACATGCAGCCACGCATTGCGCCCGGCAAGCGCATCGGCCATCGCGCCAACCGGATCGATGGCGCCGGTATTGAGCTGGCCGGCTTGCGCAATCGCGATCGACGGGCCTTTCGTCTCGCGCAGCGCCGCGCGGAACGCATCGGCGACGATGCGGCCCTCATTGTCGGTCGCGACCCGGCGCACGCGCGCCTCGCCGAGGCCGAGCAGGCGCAAGCCGACGAACACCGTGACATGCGCGTCGTCGCCGATCAGAACGTCGATTTCCGGCGCACCGAACAGACCGCGCGCTTCCACGTCCCAGCCGGCGCGCGCGAGCACGTGGCTTCGCGCCGCGGCAAGACAGATGAAGTTGGCCATCGTCGCACCGGTCGCGAATCCGACCGACGCGTCCGCCGGCAGAGCGAGAATGTCGAGCAGCCAGCGAGCGGCCGTTTCCTCGGCGACAGCGGCGGCGGGCGACGCCAGATGATTGCCGGCATTCTGGCCCCAGGCGCTCGCCAGCCAGTCTGCCGCGACGCCGACCGGATGCGAGGCGCCGATCACCCAGCCGAAGAAGCGCGGGCCGGTCATCGCGTTGAGACCCGGTTCCGCGAGCGCGATCAGGGCTGCGATTGTCTCTTCCGCCGCCGTTCCCTGTTCGGGTGTCGCGACCGAGGCGGCCGCGCGCAGCGTTGCGTAATCCGATTCCGGCCGCTGCGGCCGATCGCCAACCGACAGGCGGTATTGCAGTGCTGCCGCGTGGGCGGCGGCAAGAATATCGAAACTGGAATCGGGATGTGACGGCACGGTTCTTCTCCCGCCGATGTCGCGGGCAACCCTAGCACCGCCCGTCCGCGCCGTCGCAAGGACGTGTCGGGCGATGGGGCTGGGCGCAGTACAAGCTTGGGGGCGATGCGGCCCGGGACGCGATACCGCCCGGGACGATGCGGCTCGGGGCGGTGCGGGGCGCGCAAAGCAACGCCGCGCCGGTCACGCCATCGCGTCGCTGCCCGCGCCCTCGTGCCGAAGCAGCCATCGCTTCCGGTCGAGACCGCCGCCATAGCCGGTGAGACGCGCGCCGCTGCCAATCAGCCGATGGCAGGGCACGACGATGGAGATCGGGTTGGCGCCGTTCGCCGCACCCACCGCCCGCTGCGCCTGCGGCCGGCCGAGCGCCACCGCAAACGCGCCATAGGTCGTCGTCGTGCCGGCGGGGATGGCGCGCAGGCGGGTCCAGACCTGCTGCTGGAACGGCGTTCCCCCGGGGCGCACCGGAATACCGTTGATCGCGTTCAGTGCGCCGGCGAAATAGCGGCAAAGCCGGTCCGCGATGCCGAGCCGGTCGTCCGCCGCCGTCAGTTCGATGGGACCGAGGCGCCGTTCGAGCTGTGCGCGCGTGCGCGCCGCGCAATCCGCGAACTCGAGCGCGACCAGCGCATCGTCATCGAACAAACATTCGATCGCGCCGATCGGACTGTCGACGCGCAGGACATTCAGAACGATCGGGCCGCGGTCATAGGCCGCCATCGGGTTTCTCCGAAAAAGAGTCGCGGCATGTTGGCGCGCATGTCGCGGCCGCATTGTCCAGTATAGCAACGCCGGCCGCGCCGGGTCGGCGCGATCGCGGGCGCATTGAGCGTCGCCGTGTGCGCGTTCTGCCTAGATTGCGAAATCCCTTCCTGCCGTCCGCGTCTTCAAAACAACGATATCACCGGGTCGACCGGTCTGTGCCGTGTGGCCGGCGGGTGCCGAGGCCGCGGGCGGATTGTCTCGCAGGAGATCGCTTCGGTAAATCGCGAAAATGATCTCGTTACCGATGTAGCTGGCCAGCATTATCGCGATAAAAGCAAACATCTGATACCAGGGTTTCATGGCTCGATAACTCTCTCATTGGCCTTTCATTGAGTGTTCGGTCGTGGTGTCTCGTCGTCCCGTCATCACCCGGCGATAGGAAAGTGCCTCGGCGATATGGATGCGTTTCACGTGATCCGCGCCTTCGAGATCGGCGAGGGTGCGGGCGGTGCGCAGCACGCGATGATAGCCGCGCGCGGAGAGGCGAAAGCGATCGACCGCCTCGGTCAGCAGATTGGCGCCCGGCTGGTCCGGTGCCGCGACTTTCTCGAGCAGGGCCCCGTCGGCCTCGGCATTGGTGCGGATTGCCGCGGACAAATTCGGCACGCGCATGGTCATCGTCTCGTCGCGCTCGAGCAAGGCGAGACCGGCATCGTCGGACGGTGGCGACGGCGGCGGGTCATTGCGCAGCGGGATCGCGTCGTCGTCGTCGGCAACAGGTTGGGTCTTCGCTAGTCTGCGATAGCGCAGCGCCTGGCGTTCGCGCGCGACGGCGACACGCATCGCAACCTCGGCGCTGGATTCGCGGGGTGGCGGCAGAGCGAGATCGCTCGCCTTCACTGCGGCGACGTCGACATGCAGGTCGATGCGGTCGAACAGCGGGCCCGAGATCTTCGCCTGATAGTCGACCGCGCAGCGCGGCGCACGGCCGCAGGCGAGCGATGCATCGTCCAGATGCCCGCATCGGCAGGGGTTCATCGCGGCGACGAGCTGCACCCGCGCGGGATAGGTCACATGTGCATTGGCGCGCGCGATCGCGATGCGACCGGTTTCGAGCGGTTGGCGCAGCGCTTCCAGCGTCGCGCGGTTGAACTCCGGCAGCTCGTCTAAAAACAGCACACCGAGATGCGCGAGCGAGACTTCGCCGGGCCGCGCGCGCAATCCGCCGCCGACCAGAGCCGGCAGCGAGGCGGAATGATGCGGGTCGCGCAACGGCCGCCGCCGCAGCAACTTGCCGCCTTCGAGCCGGCCGGCGAGCGAATGGATCATCGAGACTTCGAGTGCTTCCGCCGGATCGAGCGGCGGCAACAGGCCGGGCAGGCGGGCCGCGAGCATCGACTTGCCGGCACCGGGCGGCCCGCACATCAGAAGATTGTGGCCACCGGCCGCCGCGATCTCGAGCGCGCGCTTCGCCGTCTCCTGGCCCTTGATGTCGGCGAGATCGGGATAGGGCCCGTCCGGTTCGGCCATGCGCGGCTTCGGCCGCGCGAGACGCTGCGTGCCGCGGCAATGGTTGACGAGCTCGATCAGGTTGGCCGGCGCCAACACCGTCATGCGCGGATCGGCCCAGGCCGCCTCGCCGCCCTGCGATGCCGGACAGACGAGCCCGCGCCCGGCGGCATTGGCGTGGATCGCCGCCGGCAGCACGCCGGCGACCGATGCGATGCCGCCATCGAGACCCAGTTCGCCCAGCGCGGTCAGACCCTCGAGATCGCCAGGCCCGAGCACCTCCATCGCCGCGAGCAATCCGAGCGCGATCGGCAGATCGAAATGGCTGCCCTCCTTCAGCAGATCGGCTGGTGCCAGATTGACCGTGATCCGCCGCGGCGGCAGCGCGAGCCCGATCGCGCCCAAAGCCGCGCGCACCCGTTCGCGGCTTTCGCCGACCGCCTTGTCGGGCAACCCGACGATCGAGAAGGCGGGCAGCCCGTTCGCGATCTGCACCTGCACGTCGACCGGCAGCACGTCGATGCCCTGGAAGGTGACCGTCCTGACCCGCGCAACCATGGCGGCGATGCTCCCGAAAAGTACGAACCGGGAACGATCTTAGGTTGATCTTATATCAATATCAATCAACCTAAGCGTGTTTCAGCGAACTATTTCTTGCCGTCCGCTTCGTCACGATCAACGGGCGCGCCAGATCGGCGTTGTCGATGACGATCGTCGCCTGTGCGGCCTGCTGACAGGCGACGAAACAAAGCTGCTGGCCTTCGAGATAACGCCGGTTCGATGAGGCCGCAGGATCCCGCGCTGTTGAATCGCGTGCGCAGCACCGAAATCGAACGAGCCGCTCTGTCCCGCCGGCTTCAACGGTGAATGGGTTGGCAGCCGGCACTACCTGAATCGTAGATCTGCCCGTCGGTTGCGAGGAACCGCCATTCATAGGCCCGCGGCGTAAGGTCGAGTTGGAGTATGCCGTACTGATCGGTGATCAGCGCATCGTCGAACGCGGCCGGCAGCGCAGTATCGAGGTCGCGCCCGCCTGTGCCGACGACGAAACTTCGCACGCCCGTTTCGCTGCGCATGCCTGCCGCATCGAGCAGCGCGAGGCGTTCATAGAAATGATTGTGGCCGCTCAGCGTGATCGCGACGCCGCGCTCCGCGAGGATCGCGAATATCTCTCGCGCATGTTCGACATGCGACCGCTGCTCGGTCGAGTAGGCGGGGCGATGGAAGAATGCGAGCGTGCAGAGGCCGTCGGCGGCATCGAGATCGGCAGTCAGCCAGCGTTCGAGCGGCGAACCCGGTGCAGCCGACGCCTCGCTGTCGAGCGCAATGATATGCCAGGCGCCATAGTCGAAACTGTAGTTATGACCGTTCCCACTGAACTGCGCCCCCCAGAACCGATCGTAGCCGCGGGCCTCCGACTTGTAGTCGTGATTTCCCGGCACCGGATAAATCCGGGGGACGACGGCGCCCCAGGCCTCCGCAAAGCAGTCCCGGTAGTCCGCGAATGTGCCGGCGGGGTAAGCGAGATCGCCAAGGCCAAGCACAATGCCGGATTCGCGAGCGACGATCTGTTCGGTCGCGACCGCTGTCGGCCAGGGTTGGCCATTCTCACAAGTAACGATGTCGCCGACCGCGAGCAGCGACACGGTGACGGGCGCCGATGACGCCATCCCGATCGGGCTCAGGAATGCGACAGCGAAGATAAGGGAAACAAGAAGCCTCGACATGGAACCTCCGGCGAATGCCCCCAGCATCCCACAGCATGATCGCATACCGGGCGCCTCACCGTAGTGGCGAAAAAGGACGAGCCGGCGGCCGGCCATGACACCTATTTGGGCTGGAAATCGTGCCGGATATGAAGCGATATTCCTCATGAGAGGCGCCCTGTCGCCCTCTTTGCGGGTGGAGACTAGAGTACTCGCATGGCCCCGCGCCGGTTCTCGGTCGTCTTTCTCGATATTCATCCCTGGGACTATCACGCGGGGACGCCGTGGCTGCGGCCGCTCGGCGGTACCCAGTCGGCGGCCTGCTACCTTGCCTCGGCATTGGCCGCGCGCGGCCATCGCGTCGCCCTTTCGACCCATACGACCGAACCGGGCACCCATCGCGGCGTCGAGTGTGTCGGGCCGATTCCCGGCCGCGATGTGAACTGGCTCGGCCGGTTCGATGTCGTTGTGGTGCTCGGCAGCGGCGAGGCAACGCAG
>JBBDMS010000035.1:90309-93039 GCA_040878185.1 Dongiaceae bacterium
CGTTGCCACCGGCCGGCCGCCTGGTTCTGTGGACCGGCTTCGCGCCCAATCTCAAAATCATGCAGCATCTCGCGAACCGCCCGGAACAGGCCAAGTGGGACGGCTTCGCGTTCTGCTCGATCTGGCAGCAATGCCGCTATCGCAACGCGTTCGACCTGCCGCCTGAAAAATGTCGCGTGCTGCGCTATGGCGCGGCTCCGCCCTTCGTCGAATTGCCGGCCGAACCGCGCGGTCCTTCGCGGCCGCCTCTGTTCCTGCAGACCAGCGCGCCCGACCGCGGCCTCTTCGTGCTGCTCGATGCCTGGCCGGCGATCCGCGCATCGCTGCCCGGCGCGAGGCTCGTCATCACTTCGAGCCAGAGCCCCTATTTCATCGACGAGCCGGCCGACAAATTCCGCACGCTCTATGGCCGCGCCCGTGCAACCGAGGGCGTCATCTATGCCGGCGGCCTCGCGCAGCCCGAACTGGCAAAACTCGCGTTAAAGGCAGACGGGCTCCTGTACCCCTGCATTTTTCCCGAAACCGGCTGTATCGCTGCGATCGAGGCGATGGCCGCGGGGTTGCGCGTCGTCACCACCACCATGTCGGTGCTGCCCGAGACCTGTGCCGGATTTGCCGCTCTGGTTGCGCGCGACGAACCGCCGGTTCTCGCCCGAAATTTCGCGGCCGCCGCGATCGCCGACTGGACGCGCGCTGCGGCGCAGCCCGATGCGTTCCGCGCGGCCCGCCTCGAACAGATGCGCTTCGTCCGTGCCGTCCATGACTGGAACCGGATTGCGGCCGAATGGGCGCTCTGGCTTGCGACACTCGCGGCGGGGCAGAATGCCCCGACGCACATGAACGGCGCGGAACGAGCAGGGGCCCTATCGTGACCGATCTTTCGCCCATCGATACCAGGCGGACGTTGCCCGTGCCCGGCATCGGCGATCCCACGCTCGTGCTCACCCCGACGCGGCACGGGATCTATCTCTGCAACCGGTTCGACATTCTCGGCTTCGCGCTGATAGAACATGGCGAATGGGCCGAGCCCGAGGTCGCCGTGGTGACGGCGCTGTTGCGGCCGGGCGACGTGGTGGTCGAGTGCGGTGCGAATATCGGCACGCTCACCATTCCGATGGCGCACGCGGTTGCACCGGGCGGCACGGTTCATGCCTTCGAGGCGCAGCCCTATTTCGCGCGGCTGCTCGATGCCAATCTGGCACTCAACGGGATCGCCGATGTCGCGATGCGCAATGTCGTCATCGGTCGCGCATCCGGCATGGTCCGGTTGCCCCCGGTTAAGTACGACAAGTCGGTGAATTACTCGGGCTTCTCGTTCGCCGCTTTGCCGACCGACGGCAGCGGTGTCGGCACGCCCATTCCGGTTCGCGCGCTCGACCAGATCTGCGCGCGCTTCAACAAGCTGCATCTCATCAAGCTCGATGTCGAGGATATGGAGCCCGACGCGCTGGCGGGGGCCGCGACCCTGTTCGAGCGATTTCGCCCGATCGTCTATTGCGAGGCGCGCAGCGCCGCCGTCTTCGAGCCGCTGCGCGCGTTTCTGACGTCGCGCGGCTACAAACTCTATTGGCATATCTTTCCGAGCTACCGCGCGGAAAATTATCGCGGCAATCCGGTCAACCGGTTCGGCGCGCAGGGCGACGTCAACCTGCTGGCGCTGCCGCAGGGCAAATACGACGCATCACCCACCTTGCCGCCGGCGACCGACTTCGCCGAAGTCGAGCGGATCAGCCCGGGCGTTCTGGGGCGTGCCAAGCCGTCGCGTTGAGATCGTGCAACGCCCCGCGCGTCCGATGCGACCCGGTCCGTTCATTGCCATTCCGATGATCGCGCCCATGCTGTCCGACGGTCTGCCGCTCGCTCCGGACCGCCATGTTTGAGCGCGTGGTCCCCGGCGTCGATCGCCCGCTCAGCGGCGCATTGCTGATGGTGCTGTCGGTTTTACTGTTCGCCACCATGGACATGCTGGTGAAGCTCGCCTCCGAGCATCACCCGATCGGGCAGATCATTTTCTTCCGCAACGTCGTTGCGTTCCTGCCGCTCTCGTTCTTCATTCTGAAGGCCGGCGGCGTTTCGGTGTTGCGCACACGCCGGCTCGGCAGCCACCTGCTGCGCGCCGCCTTCGGCCTCGCGGCGATGGTCTGCTTCTTCATTTCGTACAAACTGCTGCCGCTCGGCGAGGCGGTCGCGCTCGGCATGGTCGGACCGTTGCTCATCACGGCGCTTTCGGTGCCGCTGCTCGCCGAGAAAGTCGGCGTCCGGCGCTGGAGCGCGGTCATCGTCGGCTTTGTCGGCGTGCTGGTCATGACACGGCCGGGCAGCGGCATCTTCGATCCCGCAGCACTGATCCCGCTGATCGGCGCGTTCTTTCTCGCGCTCGCGATGATCATGATTCGCCGCCTCGCCCACTCGGAGCATTCGGCGACGATCGTCTTTTACTTCACCGTCACCGCGACCCTCGCCTCGGCGGCGAGCCTGCCCTGGCAATGGGCGACGCCGGACCTGACCGGCCTTGCGCTGCTGGTATCGATCGGCCTGATCGGCGGCGTTGCCCAGTTCGCGATGACGCAGGCCTTTCGCCAGGCACCCGCCGCCCTGATCGCGCCGCTCGAATATCTCGCTCTGGTCTTTGCCATGCTGTACGGGCTGTGGATCTGGCGGGAATATCCCGATTTGTTTCTCGGCATCGGGGCTGCGATCGTGGTCGCGGCCGGGCTCTACATCCTGCAT
>JBBDMS010000036.1:0-20204 GCA_040878185.1 Dongiaceae bacterium
GCCCGTCGAGATTCCGTTCGGCCATCATTTTGATCGCGTTTTCCCGCCGGCCTGCGAGCTCTTGTTTGGTGAAATGCAATGCCATGTGACGCTCCTGCTTCTAAGGATTCGGCGAACCGGTATGCGCGATGTTTAAAGTGATGGGCTGAGGTTCTGGCGCGGCGCCGGTTGCTCGTTCTCGGCAATCGTCGCGCTGTACGGCAGACCCGCCGACAGTTCGACCGATCGGGTCGTCGGTGCACGATCGAGATGATGCGCGATGCGCGCGACCAGACGGGCAATCCGCGGCACAGCCGTTGCATCGCGTTTTCCGAACAAGGTCGTATGGCTTGCCGGATCGGCTTTCCGATCGAGTGCGCAGGCGCGATAGAACCGATTCACAGCCGCGCTCAGACGCTCGACGTCGCCCGCGCAGAGCAGCCCCGCATGCACCAGCACCGCCTCAGACAATTCGAAGGGCGATGCGGCGCGGCGCCAGCGCTGTGCGACGCCGGCTATCTTTTGCCCCGCTATCGCAATATCGTGCGAGCCGCGGCAGAAGGCGCCGTCAATCAAACTGCATTGGGCGCCGATGCCTAGATCCTGCATGCCACGGACGATCGGATCGCAAAGCGCCGCATAGGCGCGCCCCACCCGATCAAAGTTTCCGCGTTCGAGCCGGAACGCGATGGCGAGGTTCACAATGCCGGGCCCCTGCGGATAGATGTCGCCGCCGGTGTATCGGACATGGATCGGCCAGCCACCGCGCGCCATCGCGTCACGCGCATCGGCGAATCCCGCGATGCTTTCCATGAGACGTGGCACGACGAGGCAATCGTGCGTCGACCAAATGAGGCTGGCACTGGATAGGCGGCCCTCAGCTACCGCCTGCAGCATCGCCATCTCGTCCGCGAGCCCTTGCTCGGGCGACAGAATGGCGATGGCCGCATCCGACACGCTTTCGACAGCGACAAGGCGGGTCATTGCTGTGTCTCTATCATGGCGCAGAGCGTCGTCAGGAATGCGGCGGCGGGCGCACCGTCCACCGCGCGATGATCGAAGGTCAGCGACAATCCCATCACCGGGCGAACCGTCAGCGCATCGTCGGCACCGACCCAGGGACGCGGCGCAATTTGCCCTACGCCCAAAATTCCGATCTGCGGCGTATTGAGAATCGGTGTAAAGAAACGGACCCGTGACAGGCCGAGATTACTGATCGTGAACGACCCGCCCGTCATCTCTGTGACCGACAGCCGGTTGCTCTTCGCTCGCTCGATCAGATCGCGCCGGGCAAGCGAAATCTCTGCGGGCGATTTACCATCGACATTGAAGATCGCGGGTGCGACCAGAAGATTACCCGGCAGGGCGATCGCGACACTTATATGGACGGCCTTGCTCGGATGGATCTCACGATCGCGGAGCGTGCCGTTGAGTGCCGGATGCGCTCGCAATGCGGCGACGGTATGAACGATCAGCAGATCCTCGATCGATACCGTCTCGCCCGATTCCCGCAGCCGATCTTTCCAGGCGACCAGCATCGATGCATCGCATTCCGCATGATGGGTCACCTGCGCCGATTCGAGCAGGCTCTTTTGCAGTTTGTCGGCGATCATGCCGCGCATGCCGCGCAGCGCGACGACACTCTCCGGCGCGTCGTTTCCCATTCCTGGCGCTTTCTTGACGGGATCGGAAATCAGGAAACCGTGCCGATCACCGAACCCTTCTGGACGATTTCGTCGGCGTCTTTCTGGATCGTCACGGTTCCCTCGGCGGGCGAGTGGATCTCATATTGGACTTTCTCGACCATGATCTCGGCCAGGAGCTGACCTTCTTCAACCGCCGCGCCGCCGCTGACCAGCCAGGCGGTGACGACAGCTTCGGCATCACCCTCCCAGAGGTCTGACGGAATTTTGATCTCCGCTGCCATCAGTGCTTGACCATCCGGTCGTACGCGCTGACGATTTTCTCCGCCGACGGCAGCGCCCACTGCTCCATCGGCCGCGAGAACGGGATTGGAATGTCTGGATACGCGACCCGCTGCGGTGGCGCCTTCAGGCTCGAGATATCGCGCTCGACCACCGATGCGATGATCTCGCCGCTCACGCCGTAGCTGTTGTAGTCCTCGTCGACGACGATGAGGCGCCCGGTCTTCCGCACTGATTCGCAAATATGGTCGCGATCGAGCGGCACCAGCGTGCGCAGGTCGATCACCTCCGCGCTGACACCGCGTTTAGCGAGTTCGTCGGCCGCCTTGAGCCCCTGATGGACACCCATGGCTACGCCGACGATCGTGACATCTGTGCCGGTTCGGACCGTCGCTGCTTTGCCGAGTGGAATTTCATAGGCTTCCTCGGGGACGTTCACGATGGCGCCCTTCTCGGTGCCGAGCCAGCCCATGCCTTGCAGCCCCTTATGGAACATGTATACGACCGGATTGTCGTCGCGAATCGCCGACGTCATCAAACCCTTGGCGTCATAGGCGTTACTCGGCACGATCACCTTCATACCCGGCAGATGCGCGAACGTGCCGTAGAGGCATTGAGAATGCTGCCCGGCATCCGAATAGCCACCGCCCGTCGATGTCATCAGCACCATCGGCACCGTGACCTTTCCGCCAGAAAAATAGGTGTTCTTCGCCATCAGGTTATAGATCGCGTCCATACACACTCCGAAGAAATCGACGAACATCAGCTCGACGACGGGGCGCATACCATCCGATGCGGCGCCGACCGCCGCGCCGATGAACGCCGTTTCCGAGATTGGTGTATCGCGGATTCGCTCCTTGCCGAATTCGTCGAGAAGCCCGCGCGTGTTTCCGAAAACGCCGCCAAGCTGCGCGATATCTTCGCCCATCACGAAAACGCGTTCGTCCGTCCGCATTTCCTGCGAGATCGCCTCGGCCATGGCGCGGGCGATGGTTAGACGCCGTTCATTCGCTTGTGTCGTCATATCTTTTCTCCCTGCGGAGCCTGGTCCATCGCGTGGACGGCCTGGCTCTATCCAATGCCAATTGTTCCGCGCCGCGCCTTTTACACAAACACACCGATCATCGCCTCTTCGGGCGCCGGATACGCGCTTTCCCGGGCGAAGCTAATTGCCTCGTCGACGCACTGCCGGGCCGTCGTCTCGATCTTGACGAGATCGCCCTCCTTCATTTTTTCCTTCTCCAGCAGGTTCTTTTTCAGAACAAGGATCGGATCCTTGGTGCGCAATCCTTCGACCTCGCCTTTCGGGCGATAGCCCTCAGCATCGCCCATGAAATGCCCGGCAAGCCGGTAGGTCTCGATCTCGATCAGCGTCGGTCCGTCACCCTTGCGCGCACGGGCAATCGCTTCGCCGGCAGCCTCGAAGATCGCGAGCGTATCGTTATTGGGAATGAACACGCCGGGCATGCCGTAGGCCTGCGCGCGAATGTCGTTGCGCGGCACCGACGTCGAATCAAGCTTGGAAACCGATATGCCCCAGGCATTGTCCTCGATGACGAACACCACCGGCAGCTTCCACAAAGACGCGAGATTGAGCGTTTCGTGAAACGCGCCTTGGTTCGCGGCGCCCTCGCCGAGGAAAGCAACAGCGACGCCATCGCGCTTCTGCATTTTGCGCGAGAGCGCGGCACCGATCGCCGGACCCATGCCCTGCGCGATGATGCCGGAGCAGGAGAAGTTAACGTTGGCATCGAAGATATGCATATGGCCGCCACGCCCGCCGCTGAGGCCGGTCGTCTTGCCGAAGATCTCGGCCGCCATCTTCTTGAGATCGACGCCCTTCGCGATGGCGATATGGTGCGGCCGATGCGTCGCCGTCACGATGTCGGTCGCCTTCAGATGCGCGCAGACGCCGACCGCGCAGGGCTCCTGACCGTTGGAGAGATGCATTTCGCCTGGGATCGGTCCTGCTGCCATGTTGAAGGCTGGGGTTTTTCCCTCGAGATAGATTTTCTCGATCGTCTCCTCGAAGAATCGGGAAACCAGCATGTTCTCGTACATCCAGAGTTTCTGCTCGCGCGTGGGCTGCATCGGTATCCTCCATGTTCTGGGCTCGCGGCCTTCGCCGCCGGCCCATGCTCGACGATCGCGGCGTTACTCTGCCGCCGCTTGCATCCTTTTCGGGCCGTAACCGCCCCCACCCGGCGTCTCAATGACGAAGGTGTCACCTGGCTCCATCTCGACCTTTGCCGTGCCGTTGAGTGCGATCACACATCCATCTGCCCGGACAACAAGATTCCGGCCGAGCGCCCCTGGCTCACCGCCTGCCATACCGTACGGCGGTACCTCCCGATGGCCCGACAGAATCGCCGCCGTCATCGCTTCGCGGAATCGGATCCGGCGCACGACGCCATCGCCGCCACCAAACTGTCCTGCACCACCGCTGCCGCGCCGGATCGAAAACTCCTCGACCAGCACCGGGAAGCGCCATTCGAGCACTTCCGGATCGGTCAACCGGGAATTGGTCATATGCGTGTGTACGGCATCCGTGCCGTCGAAATCCGGGCCCGCACCCGAGCCGCCGCAGATCGTTTCGTAGTACTGATATCGCTCGTTCCCAAAGGTGAAATTGTTCATGGTTCCCTGACTCGCCCCCATGATGCTGAGTGCGCCATAGATCGCATCGGTGATGCATTGCGAGGTCTCCACGTTCCCGGCCACGACCGCCGCCGGGAACTGCGGGCGAAGCATCGACCCCTCTGGGATGACTATGCGGAGCGGCTTCAGGCACCCCGCATTCATCGGAATGTCGTCGTCGACGAGTGTACGAAAGACATAGAGAACCGCCGCCTTGCAAACTGAGGGCGGAGCATTGAAATTGGTCGCCTGCTGCGGGCTCGTGCCGGTGAAATCGACGACGGCGCTGCGGCTCTCCTTAGTAATATCGACGCGCACTCTGATCGTCGCACCGCCATCCATCTCGTAGGAATAGCTTCCCGATTTCAGGCGGGTCAGCACACGGCGAACCTGCTCCTCGGCATTGTCCTGAATATGCTGCATATAGGCATCGACGACTTCGAGCCCGAAATGGCGGACCATGCGCCGGATTTCCTGCGCGCCCTTTTCGTTGGCCGCGATCTGCGCCTGGAGATCAGCGATATTCTGCCGGATGTTCCGCGCGGGATAAGGCCCCGACCCTAACACTGCCTCAAGTGCCGCCTCACGAAAGAGACCCCCGCTCACGAGCTGAAAATTGTCAATTAAGACACCTTCCTCCTGGATGGTGCTCGAATCCGGCGGCATTGAGCCCGGCGTGATACCACCGATATCAGCGTGATGGCCGCGAGAGGCTACCCAGAAGAGAACTGGCCGATCGCCGTGCGCACCGCCAGTAGGGCTCGGAATCGACGCGTCCTCGAACACCGGTGTGACGACCGTAATGTCCGGTAGATGGGTTCCGCCGTTATAGGGAGCATTGAGCACAAAGACGTCGCCGGGGGCGATCCGCCCGGCGCGCGTGCGGATGATTGTCTCGACGCTTTCGCCCATCGAGCCGAGATGCACCGGCATATGCGGCGCGTTGGCTATAAGTTGCCCATCACGGTCAAATAAAGCGCAGGAGAAATCCAGCCGCTCCTTGATATTGACCGAATGGCTGGTCTTTTCGAGGGTCGATCCCATCTGCTCAGCGATCGACGTGAAGAGGCTGTTGAATATTTCCAGCATGACCGGATTGACAGCGGTTCCAAGCGCAACGCGCAGTACCGCTGGCACCGACCGAGTCAGGACAATGTTGCCGAGCGCCGTGAACTCGAACTGCCAGCCGGGCTCGATGACGTTCGTCGAATTCTTCTCGATGACAATCGCCGGCCCGTGAATCTGATCGCCGGGCCGCAAATCGTCTCGCTCGTAAAGCGGTGCATCGTGCCAACGACCGTCCGCGCCTTGGCCCGCCCAGAGGCGGACCACAGCCCGCGCCGCAAGCGGCGCGGTACGGGGCGAGTCAGACAGGAACGAGTGATGGACCTGCGCTGCCCTGCCTACGGCCTCGACCGAGATGGCTTCGACGATCTGGGCTTTCCCCGGAACGGAAAATCCATAGCGACGGCAGTGTGCCGTCTCGAATTCTTCGATGAGCGCGGCGACCGTTCGCGCCGGATCGTCCGCATCATAGACTTCGGGGGACGACACGACGAGTGGGGCATCGGTTCCCTCGTAACGCAGATGCGCGCGGCGAATGATGCGTATGTCGACAGCGGCGATGCCCTGGCTCCGCAGATCATCACGCGCCCATGTCTCAAGCTCGCCAAAAATTCCATCAATGCCGCGGACGATGTCCGTCGACAAAACCGCCTCGACCGCGCGCTCCCTAATACTTCTCGAATCGGCAAGACCCATGCCATAGGCGGACAGCACGCCGGCCAGCGGATGCATGAGGATTGTTGTCATGCCGAGCTCGTCAGCAACGGCGCAAGCATGCTGCCCGCCGGCCCCGCCGAAGCAGCACAACGTATACTCGGTGACATCGTAGCCGCGTTGGGTCGAGATCTCCTTAATTGCATTCGCCATGTTAGTGACGGCGATGCGGAGAAATCCGGCGGCCACCTCGGTCGGCGTCCATGCAACATCAGTCGCCGCAACGATCTCGGCGGTCAGATTTGTGAACTGCTTCTCCACGATCGCTGCGTCGATCGGCAAATTCCCGCCAGGGCCGAACAGGCTCGGGAATTGGTTCGGATGGATGCGGCCAAGCATCACATTGCAGTCTGTTACCGTCAGGGGGCCGCCGTGCCGATAACAGGCCGGACCTGGATCAGCACCCGCCGAAGCCGGGCCGACCCTAAAGCGCGTGCTGTCGAAAGTCAGGATCGAGCCACCGCCAGCGGCAACGGTATGAATCTGCAGCATCGGCGTTCGCAACCGGACGCCAGCAACGGTCGTCTCGATCGCGCGTTCGAACTCGCCGTTGTAATGCGTGACGTCGGTCGAGGTGCCGCCCATATCGAAAGCGATAATCTTTTCGAACCCTGCCTGCTTCGCCGTTTCCACCGCTCCGACGATTCCGCCCGCAGGGCCGGAGAGGACGCTGTCTTTTCCGCGAAACGAGATCGCATCCGCAAGCCCGCCGTTTGATTGCATGAAAAGCAGCCGGGTCGGCCCCAGCGCGCTAGCAATACCATCAACATATCTACCGAGGATCGGCGACAGATAGGCATCGGCCACAGTCGTGTCGCCACGGCTGATCAGCTTCATCAGCGGGCTCGCCCGGTGGCTCACCGAGATCTGAGTGAAACCGATCTCTTTGGCAAGGGCGGTGACCGCCTCTTCGTGGGCAGTGTAGCGATAGCCATGCAGAAGCGCGATCGCGATCGAACGGAATCCGCAATCGAAGGCGTGCTGGATCTTCGACCTTGCTGCCGCTGGATCGAGCGGCGTCAGAATTTCGCCGTCAGCAGTTAGACGCTCATCAATTTCGATAGCCATCTCATAGAGCAGCTCGGGCAGATCGATGCGCCGAGCAAAGATTCGCGGGCGATCCTGATAAGCGATCCGCAGCGCATCGGCAAAACCCTTCGTGGTCGCAAAAACCGTGCGCTCCCCCTTTCTTTCCAACAATGCGTTGGTTGCGACAGTCGTTCCCATCTTGACCGCGCCGATCTCGGCAGTGGGCACGAGGTCGCCGGGCGTGAGACCGAGCGCATCGCGGATGCCCTGAACCGCGGCATCTCTATAGCGGTCGGGACATTCCGACAGCAGCTTTTTCGTGACGATGGAACCGTCGGAGTAACGCGCGATCACATCGGTGAAAGTCCCGCCACGATCGATCCAGAATTCGATCTTTTTCTCCATCCGAATCCGTGACCTTTGCTAGCTGCGCCTAAGGGTTTGGCTATGCATCCATCTCACGACATCGATGATCCGGCCCCCGTTCACTGATAGTGGCCTTGCCGCTGTAGCACCTCGATTTTGTATCCGTCGGGATCGGTGACAAAGAAGAAGCGGGCAACTAGCGCGCCATCTTTTCTCATCTCCTTGATGTCGCCCGGACCGTATGAAGCTCCCCTGAAGCGCGCATGCTCCCGGTCGAGATCGTCAACGCATACCGCAAGATGACCGTATGCCTCACCCAGCGGATAGGGCTCGGATCGGCTTCTGTTCGCTGTCAGTTCGATTTCAAAGCCGCTTTCCGGTTCGCGCAGATAGACCAGTGTGAAATCCGGAAACTCGAGACGATGCGTTTCACAAGCTCCAAGCGCGCCATCGTAAAACTCGATCGAACGTTTGAGATCGAGCACCCGTATCATCGCGTGGATCAGTTTTCCCATCTGCTGCCCCCTTTCCCAGATTGCCGCCTCTCATGGGTGGCCCGCTTTACGTCTGACGTCGTCCGGGGAATCCGCGTGCTGTTGGTCAGATTGTCATTGCCTATGATGATCAACCGATCAATAATGATCTTGCAAGGTTTTTTGTCAAGCGACGGGCGACCCGATCGCCGGATCGCAATGGATAACTGTGGACCGACTGTCACGGTCCAGCAGACGAACCCAGCTAAAGAGGAGAAATGCGATGATCAATCCCACCGGGCGCGTTGTTATGATATCGGGGGCTAATCGGGGAATTGGTCGTGCGATCGCCGCGCGACTGTATGCAGACGGGTACACCGTCAGTCTCGGTGCGCGAAAGCCGGAGAGCCTTGCGCCTGTCGTCAAACAGATGGATCAGACTCGCTTTATGACGCATGCTTACGAGGCGCTGGATACAGATTCGCCGGGCCGCTGGATCGACGCGACTGTCGCACGATTTGGCAAGATCGATGCGATCGTGAACAATGCTGGCGCCTTGCGGGCCGTCTCAGTGACCGCCGGGGAGGAAGCAGATCTTGAGTTGATGTGGGACGTGAACGCCCGGGCGCCCTGGCGCATGATTCGCGCCGCTTGGCCGCATTTAAAGGCGGGGGGAAATGGGCGTGTCATCAATGTCGCGTCGATCTCCGGTCTTCGTGTCAAAGTGCCCCTCGGGACCGGGCTATCAATGTCCAAGTTTGCGCTTGTAGCTCTAACGAACGGCGTCCGTCTCGAAGGCCGAGAGCATGGCATCCGCGCTGCGGCGCTCTGCCCCTATTTCGTCGATACAGAAATGGCCCAAGGATACGGGGTCGAATCCAAGGACATGTCGGACCCCGATACAATCGCCCAAGCAACTGCGTTCCTTATCGGATTGCCGAACAGCGCATCAGTCGCAACCTTCGCCATTACCAGCCAGCCGGAAATCGGTTTTTAAAGCACCTTCGGCGCTATTTCAGAGCTAAAGCGAGACGCCGGCTAGTCGTGCTTCGCGTTCTTTCCAATCGTGAAAGACGCGCTGCACAGCTGGCCGCGCCGCCATTGTTGCCATCCAGCGCATGAGATTGTCGAGGTTGCCCGCCTTTCCCAGGAGAGGGCGGCGGTAGAATGCCGTTGGGTACAGCGCGATATCGGCAAGGCTCGGATCCGCGCCGCCGAGATACGGATCCTGTACGAGAGCCTGATCGAATGCCCTGCATATTGTCACGAATGACGCCTCGAAAAAATGTGTTGCTGAAGACGGCCCGCCGGGAACTGCACGCTCACACAGAAACGCAGCCATGCTCACAGGTTGTGCATCGGTCAGCGCGCACATTAGCCATTGATAGGTCGTTGCCCGCCGCACGGCGTTGGCTGGCAGAAACCGACCGGTCTTCTCAGCAAGATGCAGCAGGATCGCGCCGGCTTGAACAATTGCTATGGGATTTGTCCGGTCGGATCGATCAACAAGAGCCGGTATCGTGCCGCGGGGATTAAGCGCCAGAAATTCCGGTGGCTTTTTCGCGTTCTTGCCAATTGGGATGACATGCGACTCATAAACGAGTTCGCATTCCTCAAGCATGATTGCGACCCGCTCGCACACTGGCGACTGCACATCGCTCATATAGAAATCAAACATCGGAATTGTCCTTCAGTGACGTTGCTCTGACGTAGAGCTGCGGAAGTATAATGTTCGATCCATTCTGGAGTTCGGAGCCATGTGAACAAGGGATTATCGCATGGCCCCCTTTCATAGCTGTGGATTCGAAGGCCCTATTTGACTTTTGTTATTGATCGTTTGATCATCTTAACGGCCGGAACTAGGAATTGTCAAAGAGCGCCATTGGGACCGCTGCCGCATCGCTGCAAACTGCGACGCGCATCCACGTACGGGATTGCGGTAGGTGTTCTTTTGGTTCTTGCAATCTGTTGGGACTCTCGCCCACGAGACTTAATCCAAGATTTTCTTTCCTGGTCCTGGATGCTTCAACACTTTCCACCGCCACAAGGTACAGGGGCGTCGTACCAAGCGGTGGTTAGTGCGCGGGTTTCAGTTGCCGGTCCGATCACATTCATCAGGGACGCGGCCACAATTGAAGTTGGGCAAGCCCGAACTGTTGTTCGATTGGCATACCTGCAGGTACCGGATTTGTCGGACAACCGCGGATATGATGCATATAATTACTTAGCTAAACTGACGTCGGGGAAATGGGTTTATTGCTATCTAGTGGATAAATGGGCGGCCGATGCGCAAATTGGTATATGCACCTTGGAGAACGGTACTGATCTGGCTGCTGCAATAATTGAGTTGGGATTAGGCACCAATAGTGACCCAAGTTCTAATGGTTGGTATGATCACCTAGCGCAAAAAGATGCGCTACAGCGCGACTATCTAGTCCCAAATGGACTGGAATATTTCTACCGGTGAGACTCGACCCTCTTGAGGTAATTGGCTCGTATTAACTCGGCCGCATTCACCTCCGGTCGCCAGCATCTCTGCAATTCTCGTACTCCGATATTATGCGAATCGGAAAAGGCGATCGGGCACTTTATCTCAGGGGAAGCGCACGGATTCCGTCGAGCAGAACCCGCGTTGCTCGGCAATCGTCCTCGTTGTATTCAAGAATTCTGCGCCTGATCATGGCGTCACCAGTTTCCACCCAGCGGTGATACCACTCGATAGAAGCTGCTCCTGAAGGGTGGATATCCCTCCAGGCAAAGCCAAGATGCTTGGCCAACGTCTTAATCGAGAAATCGCGGGTCGGCCATTCTGTCGCCTTCAGGACGACGTCGTAGTACAAATCAAAAGCTGTCGAAGGATCAAAAATTTTATCAATTTCAGCTTCCGTGGCAATATCAGGATACTTCGCTCTCAGCTTTCGGTACCAAGTGCGCTCATATTTGGAATAGTAGTAGATCCCGCAAGGCTGAGAGGCACGTATGAAGGAAATCGCCCCTGCGAAGGCGCGTTTCTCCTCGTCTGCAGTCGGCGCTTCCGCAATGAAGTAAACAAAACGCTCCTCGCCATTCCTACCGCTTCGCCGTTCAACGAATCCATGCAAGTAACAGACATCACGCATCGGATCGACTTCGATGTCGAAGAACAATTCGGTCTCAAAATCTGGCAACGCGACAGGGGCACGCAGATAGGGGCGGCTCCCTTGCGTTGAGAGCAGCCCAGCCCGTCTATGGAATTTTTCCAGCGACGACTGCCCAATTCCCGGAAAGGTCGTCTTGTTGCCCGCGAGAAAGGTATGTGGGTCAGCGGCAGCCAAGTCACGAACGGTTGCCACGCGCGTTAACATCGTATCCTGCCGCGATCGTCCGAGCTCCGGAATGTCGGAGGGCGAAGCCGATCCCCTCAAGGGGCCAACCGATGTTGGGACAGCCCGCTTGAAGGATGAAGAGGTGACGCTTTCGAGCCTGATTGACCGCCTCAACGAACGGTTCGGCACCGACTTCAGAGAGGCAGATCAGCTCTTCTTCGACCAGATTCGGTCTTCGGCCGAGAACGATGAGAACATCGCGGAAGCCGCCCGTGCCAACAACTTCGCGAATTTTTCCTCTTACCTCGATCGCATGCTGGACGAACTGTTCATCGCGCGTATGGAGGGCAACGGGGAAATCTTCTCTCGGGTGATGACGGATACCGAGTTCCGCTCGGCGGCGCATGAGTACCTGGCACGAGAGATTTTCCGCCGTGTACGATCGAAAGTGAATGCACAGTGAGCGACGCGCTGTTTCGCTCCCTCGACTCGTTCATTATCTCGGCGGAGATTCTCGCCGCCGAGCATTCGGTCTGCTACGCCGCCCCGGGTATCCAGGTAGAGCCCGCAGAGGAGCGCAGGGCTATAAACAACATTGAAATGCACGCTGTCCCGGATGCGTTCTTGCTATGCTTCGAACAGCTATGTGGATGTTCGCGCCCAGTATCTCACGCGACGCTGTGCCGCTTTCGAAATAGATCCGGTTTGTAATCAAAAAACCGACTTGAGTTCAGTGGTCTGGAATCCGTCCTGTATCGGCAAGGTACAAAGCCGCGGAGAAAAACTGGCGACAGAGAATGATTTTGGGCCGGGCGCACCGCGAGTCGGTCCTCAGCCCCTGTCTGCGAATGGCGCCGATCCGCGCGATGTCAGGCTGCCCGAAACAATTAGAGAGAAATCGGATGTAGGGAGTTGGCGGACGGGGGGAGATTCGAACTCCCGATACCCTTGCAGGTATGCCGCATTTCGAGTGCGGTGCATTCAACCGCTCTGCCACCCGTCCGCAGGCTATTCGACATGATCCCGGCCGATTGGTTGTCGTCGGCGCGGGTGGAACGGACACCATCAAACCGGCTTTCGACCGATCGAGGGGCCGCCCTTTCGAAGCGGCGCGGACCCTAACGAATTAGCCCTCGCCCGACAAGCAGAACCGGCCGCCATGATCCCGTTCTCAGGCCTGTTCTGAGCCCGTTCCCGAGCTCTCCCGCCGCATCGCCCGCGCGGGCTTGCCGGCGGCGGCGCGGCGCTGCGATATCCCTTATGCCACCGCCCACCGCAACCCTGATTTGGCCCAACCGGAGAGCCTTATGCCAGCCACCCGACCTGTTGTTTCCGAGAGGCCGCTCGCCGGCCGCCGCGCCCTCGTCACCGGTGCCGGCAGCGGCATCGGCCGCGCGACCGCGCGCCTCCTCGCATCCTCCGGCGTGCGTGTGATCGTGCAGGATATCGACGCAAGCCGCGTCGATGCGGTTGCGAGCGAAATCGAATCGGCCGGCGGGATTGCAGAGACCGCCGCCTGCGACGTCGCCGACGAAGCGGCGCTGCGCCGCGCCGTCGATGCCAGTCCCGCCGTCACCTTGCTGGTGAACAATGCCGGGGTCGGCAGCCCCGATCGCACGATCGAGGCGATCGACCGCGCCTCTTGGCAGCGCATGTTCGATTGCCATGTCTGGGGCGCGCTCGCGGCGACACGCGCCGTGGTCGCCGGCATGAAATCCGAACGCTTCGGCCGCATCGTCAATATCGCATCCAATCGCGGCCAGGTCGGCTGGTCCGACGGCTCGCATTACAACGCCGCGAAATCGGCAATGATCGGCTTTGCCAAATCCTGGGCGCGCGAGCTCGCACCCCACGGCATCCTGGTCAACGCCATCGCGCCGGGCGTGGTGCGCACGGCGATGACGTTGCGGCATGGCGAAGCCGCGATCCAGGAAGAGGCCGATCTCAATTTGCTGAAGCGCGCCGCCGAACCGGACGAGATCGCAGGCGTGGTGCGCTTCCTGATGGAGCCGACCGGCAATTTCATGACCGGGCAGGTTCTCTGTCCGAACGGCGGCGATCCAATTGTCGGAATCTGACCCGGGAATCCGACCGGGGAATCCGATCGCCCTGCCTTGCGCCGGGCGCATCGCAACGCCACTCTAGCGCCATGCAATTCGACTGGCCGCATCTGCCCACCATTCCGGTGCACGATCTGACGCAGGCGGGCGACGCCCCCATGGCTGCGCTCGCATCGGCGGAACCCGCGCGCATGGGCGACCTGGTCGCGATCGGCGAGGCAACCTATCCTGCCTGGCTGCTCGATTTCGGCGATCGCCGCTCGCGCCGCTGGCTCAGGCTGCAGCGCAATCCCTATCTCGGCGAGCTCGACCGGATCGCTGCCAGCGGCCTGCCGACGCGCGGCCTTTACATGCTCAATCTTTCCTACGAATGGGGCTGCACCACGGGTGCGGGCCTGTCGCCCAATGCCGATGCGCCGCACATGCTGCGCACGCTCGACTGGCCGCTGGCGGGTCTCGGCCGCAATCTCGTCGTCGCGAAATGTCCGAGCGACCACGGTGCGTGGCTCAATCTCACCTGGCCCGGATTCGTCGGTTCGCTGACCGGCCTCGCGCCCGGACGGTTCGCCGCGGCGTTCAACCAACCGCCGATGCGCAAGCGGTTCGGCTGGCTCGCTGTCGACTGGCTGCTCGAGCGGCTGCGTATCGGTACCAGCCGCGCCTTGCCGCCCGCACATCTGCTGCGCCTCGTCTTTGAAACCTGCGCCGATTTCGGCGCGGCAAAACGCATGCTCTGCGAAACGCCGGTCGCGATGCGCGCGTTCTTCGTGCTGTGCGGCACCAAGCCCGGCGAGATCGCGGTCATCGAACGCACCGAAACGCGCGCCTACGAACATGCGGAAGAAGAAGACAGCGCGCGCTGCGCCGCCAATCACTGGGTCGCAGCAGCGCTGGGCGGACGGCAGCGCAGCCAGTGGAGCGAGGATCGCCGCCGCGTCATGCTGGCCGAGCTCGCCCACGGGCGCCGCGAATTCTCGTGGCTCGCGCCGCCGGTACTCAACGAACTGACGCGCCTGGCGGCCGAGATGGAACCGGCGAGCGGCCGGCTCTGGCTGCAGGGGTTCGAAGCCGACGGCCCGGCCACGCGCGTGCTGCGGCTCGACTGCTCGAGCGACACGCCGGACAGCAATCAGGGGAACCATGAGTTCGAGCGCCGCCGGCGTGCCTGATCCTGCCGCGAAGCGTCGCGGCAATTTCCTCGGCCTCTTTGCCATCCTGCTCTGGTCGGTCTGGGCACCGTTGATGGTGGCGGGCGGTGCGATGCCGCCGTTCCTCTTCATCGCGATCGCATTCAGTTCGGCATCCGCCGTGATGCTTCTGCGCCGCGTCATCCTGCGGCGCGGCTTCAGCGATCTCCTGCGGATTCCGCTGGCGACCCTCGCGCTCGGCTTTGCCGGACTGTGGGGTTCCAACGTTGCGTTCAGCGTCGCGCTGCGGCTCGGCGCCGAACCGGTCTCCGCGACCATCGTGTCGCATACCTGGCCGGTCATGATGGTCGCCGTCGTGCTCGCTTTGCGCATTTCCCGCGGCACGATCTGGGATTTGTTCGCCCTCGTCTTCGGATTTGCCGGCCTGGTCTCGGTCGCGACCAGCGAAGGCGGCTTCACCTTCCATGTCGGGCTTGCGCTCGCACTCCTCAGCGGTTTCCTCTGGGCGTTCTATTCCGGCGCACGCACGCGCGTGCCGCCGGGACCGCCCGATGCCCTGACCGCCTTTGCGGTGACCGCGGCGATTGCATCCTGGATCGGTCACTTCGCCTTGGGCGAACCGTTTGCCGCCGTGCCGCACGACGTGCTCGTCGCCGTCGCCGTCGGCGTCCTGCCGATGGGCATTGCCAACGCCCTCTGGGATCTGTCGATGCGCCGCGGCGATCCGGTGACGATCGCCGCTCTGAGCTTCCTCGAGCCGATCGCCGCGACCGCCATCATCCTGGTCATGCTGACGCAATGGCCGAACCCCGGCGATGTGGTCGGGCTCGCCCTCGTTTTGACCGGGGTGGCGCTCAGCACGATCGGCCAGAAGCGGCGGCGCGATGCCGCAGGCCGACCCGCGGCACCGCTCAAACCTCCGGTCGGGCCGGCACCCCACATGCCGGGAACCCTGCCGGAAACCCTGAAGACCCCTGCCGCGGAGCCCTACCGGGAGGGTCCGCCGGGCTCCGGTTAGGGCCGATCGGAAGCCGGAAAAGGCCGGTTTACGGGCCCTTTCCCGTTGACAGGCTTACCGCCATCGTTATAGTGCCGCGTCTCGCCCGGGAAAGTGTGGCGAAATCCAATCTTTACAGATGCTTAGGGCCGCTCCGGCGGTTTGAAATAGGGCCGCCCCGGCGGCAGGGAAATCATGTACGCAGTCATCCGCACCGGCGGCAAGCAGTATAAGGTCGCCAAGAACGACGTGATCCGCATCGAACGCCGCGAAGCCGGCAAGGATGGGTTGATCCGTTTTGAAGAGGTGCTGCTGCTCGGCGACGGCGACAAGTCGACGATCGGAACGCCGATGATTTCCGGCGCTGTCGTTGCCGGTGCGCTGCTCGATGAAATTCGCGCCGACAAGGTCATCATCTTCAAGAAAAAGCGCCGGCAGAATTATCGCCGCAAGAAGGGCCATCGCCAGGAACTGGCGCTGGTCCAGATCGTCGACATCCTGACCGACGGCAAGGCGCCGGACGACAAGGCCGTCGCAGCTGCGATCGAGGCTTATCGCGCGAAGCAGGCCAAGGCCGACGCGCGCACCGGCGCCGACGAGACGAAGTCGGTGACGAAGAAGAAGCCGATGGCCGCGAAGGCACCGGCGAAGAAGGCCGCTGCCAAGACCAAGACGAAGACCAAGGCTGCGCCGAAGAGTGCCGCCAAGACGACGACCAAGAGCGCCACCAAGAAGACCGCGGCCCAGAAGCCGGCCGCGAAGAAGAAGTAAGGAGCCCTCCGATGGCACATAAAAAAGCAGGCGGCAGTTCCCGCAACGGGCGCGATACGGCAGGCCGCCGTCTCGGCGTCAAAAAGTTCGGCGGCCAGGCCGTCATCCCGGGCAACATCATCATTCGCCAGCGCGGCACCAAGTATCACCCGGGCACCAATGTCGGCATCGGCAAGGATCACACGATCTTCGCTCTGACCGAGGGACGGGTTTCGTTCCATCGCGGTGACCGCGATCGGGTATTTGTTTCGGTGGAGCAGCCGCAGAGCTGACGCTAACGCGTCGCCGCCGCTCTACCGGCAACGGATGAGAAGGGGAACGGCGGCGCCGTTCCCCTTTTTTCTTGCCCGGATCCGGCGATGAAGTTTCTCGACGAAGCAAAGATTTTCGTGAAGAGCGGCGACGGCGGTGCCGGCGCCGTCAGCTTTCGCCGTGAGAAATTCATCGAATTCGGCGGACCCGATGGCGGCGACGGCGGACGCGGCGGCGATATCGTCGTCGTGGCAATGGATGGCCTCAACACGCTGATCGACTACCGCTACCAGCAGCATTTCAAGGCGCAGCGCGGTCATCATGGCATGGGCCGCAATCGCAGCGGACCGGCCGGCGAAGGCATCGAGCTGCGCGTGCCGACCGGTACCCAGCTTCTCGGCGAAGACAAGGAAACCGTGATCGCCGATCTGAGCAAGCCGGGCGATCGCCTGACGCTCTGTCGCGGCGGCGATGGCGGGCGCGGCAATACCGCGTTCAAATCCTCGACCAACCGCGCGCCGCGCCGTTTCGAACCCGGCTGGCCGGGCGAGGAGCGCTGGGTCTGGCTGCGCCTGAAGCTGATCGCCGATGCCGGCCTTGTCGGTCTGCCCAATGCCGGCAAGTCGACCTTTCTTGCCGCGGTCAGTCGCGCGAAGCCGAAGATCGCCGATTATCCGTTCACCACCTTGCATCCGCAGCTCGGCGTGGTCCGATCCGACAGCAACGAATTCGTGCTCGCCGATATTCCCGGCCTGATCGAAGGCGCGCATCAGGGCGCCGGGCTTGGCGATCGTTTCCTCGGCCATGTCGAGCGCTGCCGCGTGCTGATCCATCTGGTCGACGGCACTGCCGACGACGTTGTCGCCAACTGGCGCACGGTGCGGGGCGAGCTCGCCGCCTATGGCGGTGGGCTTTCCAACAAGCCCGAACTGCTCACGCTCAACAAGATAGACGCGCTCGACGACGAGACGATCGAGGCGCGTGCCGCCGAACTTTCCGAAGCAGCCGGCGGTGTGACCGTGCATCGGATCTCCGGCGTTGCCGGCACCGGCATCGTCGACCTGCTGCGTCATGCCTGGACGGCGATCGAGGAAGCGCGCACCGAAGAGCGCCGCCTCGAAGAAGAAACGATGATCCGGCCATGAGCGCGCGCGGCAAACCCGGTCTCGCCGGCGCGAAGCGGCTGATCGTCAAGATCGGCTCCGCGCTGCTGGTCGAACAGGAAAGCGGCGCGATCCATCGCAAATGGCTCGACGCGCTCGCCGACGATGTCGCCGCGCTGCGCGCGAAGGGCACCGAGATCGTCATCGTCTCGTCAGGCGCGATCGCGGTCGGCCGCCGCCATCTAGGATTGACCCATCAGCGCCTCAAGCTCGAGGAAAAGCAGGCCGCCGCCGCGACCGGCCAGATTCGCCTCGCGCATGCCTATCAGGAAGCGCTCGCGCGGCACGGCATCACGGTCGCGCAGGTTCTGCTCACGATCGAGGACACCGAGGCACGGCGCCGCCACCTCAATGCGCGCTCGACCATCGCCGCCTTGCTCAAACTCGGCGTCGTGCCCGTCATCAACGAGAACGACACGGTCGCCACCAGCGAGATCCGCTTCGGCGATAATGACCGGCTCGCAGCCCGCGTCGCCGCGATGATCCTCGCCGATGCGCTGGTGCTGCTCTCCGACATCGACGGGCTCTACACCGCCGATCCCAAACGCGATTCGAACGCCGAACTCGTGCCGGTCGTGGATGCGATCACGCCCGCGATTGAGGCGATGGCCGGCGAAGCGCTGCCGGGCTACAGCTCGGGCGGCATGGTGACCAAGCTCGCCGCCGCGCGCATCGCGACCCATGCGGGTTGCCGCATGGCGATTGCCGATGGCCGGCGGCTCAATCCGCTTGCCGCGTTGGCGAAGGGCGGTCGCGCCACCTGGTTCATGCCGCAGATGCAGCCGATGACCGCGCGCAAGCAATGGATCGCCGGCGCGCTGAAGCCGGTCGGCACGCTGACCGTCGACGACGGCGCCTGCGCCGCCCTCGAAGCCGGCAAGAGCCTGCTGCCGGCCGGAATCGTTGCCATATCGGGCGTGTTCGAGCGCGGCGATGCGGTGGTGATCGCCGACAAGGCGGGCCGCGAGATCGCACGCGGCCTCTCGGCCTATTCCGCCGCCGATGCCGACCGCATCCGCGGCCATAAATCCCGTGAAATCGAGGCGGTGTTGGGTTACCGTGGCCGCGACGAAATGATCCATCGCGACGATCTGGTGCTGACCCGGTCATGAGCGTCACCAAACTCAAAACGGCCAACCAAACGCAGCCCGGCGACAAACAGCCGCCGGAGACGCTGGCTGCGACCATGCGCGCGATCGGCGTTGGGGCGAAGGCGGCGTCGTCCGTCCTCGCGCTTGCGGCACCCGCCACGAAGAGCGTCGCGCTGAAAGCGATGGCGAATGCCATTCGCGCTCAGGCCAGATCCATTCGCGACGCCAACGCACAGGATCTCGCCGACGGTGCGAAAGCCGGCCTAAAAGGCGCCTTCGTCGACCGGCTTGCGCTCGACGATGTGCGGATCGAAGCGATGGCCAGGGGCATCGAAGAGGTCGCGGCACAACCCGATCCGGTGGGCACCGTGCTCGCCGAATGGGATCGGCCGAACGGGCTCAAGATCGCGCGCGTGCGCGTGCCACTCGGCGTCATCGGCATCGTCTATGAATCGCGCCCGAACGTGACCGCCGACGCCGGTGCGCTTTGTCTGCGATCGGGCAACGCGGCGATCCTGCGCTGCGGCTCGGAAAGCCTGCGCAGCTCGCTCGCGATTCTAGCGGCCCTGCAAGACGGTCTCGCATCCGCCGGCCTTCCAAGGGAATCGATCCAGCTCGTGCCGGTGCGCGATCGTGAGGCCGTCGGCATTCTCCTCGCGATGGACGACGTGATCGACGTGATCGTGCCGCGCGGCGGGCGCGGGTTGATCGAACGCGTCGTCGCCGAAAGCCGCATCCCGGTCATCAAGCATCTCGACGGTATCTGCCATACCTATATCGATGCCGCCGCCGATCCCGAGAAGGCGCTGGCGATTGCGGTCAACGCGAAGATGCGTCGCACCGGCGTCTGCGGTGCAACCGAGACCTTGCTGGTCGACCGGCCGTCGCTTGCGATGCTGCCGCCGATTCTCGCAGCACTGCATGACAAAGGCTGCGAGATTCGCGGCGATCAAACGGTGCGCGAACTCGATCCGCGCGCCGTTGCCGCAACCGATGCCGACTGGGACACCGAGTATCTCGATGCGATCCTGTCGGTGAAGGTGATCGACGGCGTCGGCGAGGCGATCGCGCATATCAACCGCCACGGTTCGCACCATACCGAGGCGATCGTGACCGAGGACGACGCCGCGGCGCAGCGGTTCCTCAACGAGATCGACGCCGGCATATTGCTGGTCAACGCCTCGACCCAGTTCGCCGATGGCGGCGAGTTCGGCATGGGCGCCGAGATC
>JBBDMS010000037.1:0-90764 GCA_040878185.1 Dongiaceae bacterium
TGCTGTTCATCGCCAGCCCCGAACAGCGCACGCTGCCGAAGCAGATGTTCAGCGGTATCCGCGAAATCATCAGCCCGACGATCACCGCCGCGGCGACCGTACTCATCATCATTTCAATCTGCCTGCTGACGACGGTCGAACTGCTGCGCCGGCGCAGCGAACGATTGCGCGGCATCCGCAACTAGTGGCCGCCTCACGCGCGGCGTAACAGGCGTCTCTCCGCCCTTCTGGCGCCGCGCCCGCCGCTTTATCCTGTTTCGACATCGATCAGCCAGCAAGACCGAGACATGTACAAGGACCACAGCCTGATCCCGGCGGAAGCGACCCGCCTCGCCGCACTCGGCATCCTGGCCGAGGGCGCACGGCGCTATGCCGATCTGGCGGCCGAAGTGCGCCAGTTCACCGGGCGTATCGTCGGCCCGTCGCTGGAGTTGTTGGGTCCGCCGGTCGAAGTGTTGCGCATCGAGGGGCTGGTGGCCGGAACGCCTGGCGGCGAAGCCGATATCGACCCGGTGCTGACGCTGACCGACACCGGCCGCATCGAGCTGAAACGCCTGCTCGGCGCCAATATTCGCGGCCCACTCGGCGAGTTCAACAAACTGGTGATTGCGCTCAAGCTGCGGTTTCTCGACCGCCTCGAACCGGTCGAACGGATCGGCCAGCTTGAGATGATGCAGGAAGCCTGCGAGCGCGAACTCGCCCGACTCGCCGATCTACGCGGGCGCAGCGGGCAGTTGCCCACACCCCTGGTCGACTGGCTCGATCACGATATGGAACAGCTCGACGCGCGGCGCCGCTGGTTCCGCGACCGCGCGGCCTCGATCCGTCGCGACTAGGTCGCGGCGGAACGACGCGGCTTCAGAACAAATGCTGACCGCCGGTCACGAAGATCTCGGTGCCGGTTACATAGCGGAAATCGTCGGTGCAGAGCCGGTAGACGGCCGCAGCCACCTCATCGGGCTGGCCCATGCGATGCATCGGGATGCGCGGGATCAGGCTCTCATACTCCGGCCCGATCATCCCGGTCTCGATCTCGCCCGGCGCCACCGCGTTGACCCGCACGCCCAGCTCCGCAAATTCGACGGCCATCTCCCGCGTCAGGGCTGACAACGCGGCCTTCGACGTCGAATAGGCCGAGCCGGCGAAGGGGTGAATCGCATGGCCGGCGATCGAAGTGATATTGACGATGGCGCCCTTGCCTCGCGCCAGCGGCTCCGCAAGGCCGCGCGCGAGCACGAGCGGTGCAAAGAAATTCAGCTCGAACACCTCGCGCCAGCCCGCGATATCGCCGTTGAGACAGCCGAGCCGTTCCGCGTGATCGGCCTTGGGCGAAATCGCCGCGTTGTTGACCAGCGCATGAATTGCCGCGCCGTCGAGTATCTCGAGGGTGCGGGTCACGAAACCGCCGACGCTCGCCGGATCGGCAAGGTCGGCCGGAATATGATGCGTCCAGTTGGGATCGCGCTTGCACGCCTCCGGCACATCCTCGCGGCTGCAGGTGACGACCCGCCATCCCTCGTCGCTGAAGCGCTTGACGGTCGCGTGCCCGATGCCCCGGCTGGCACCGGTGAGAACCAGAACCTGCTTCCCGCTCATGACCGCGCCCTCGCCGCGTCGCCCGTTGCCCGATCTCTTTGGATCGCGGTCATATCCTCAATGATCCATCAGCACGGTGATACCGCCATTGGCGATGACATGATGGGTCGCACCACCCAGGATCAACTCGCGCACGCGGCTATGGCCGTACGCACCCATCGCCAGCAGATCGCCGCCGAGCGAAACCGCCCGTTCGACCAGAAGCTTGCCCGTCGGGCCGCCTTCGCCGGTAATCCGTTCGATCGTCGCCGTGACGCCATGACGATCCAGATAGGCTCTCAGCGCATCGGCCGGCAGACGGCGATCGTCCTCGCCGACGACGAGCAGCGTCACGCGCTTGGCGAGACGCAGCAGCGCCATGCCGCCGGCAACCGCGCGTGTCGCCTCGATCGAACCGTTCCAGGCGATGACCGCATGGTCGCACAGCGTCGACGGTGCAACCGACGGCGCGATCAGCACCGGTCGGGCCGTATCGAACAGGGCCGCATCCAGCACCGCGGTCTGCGTCGGGATATCGTCGCCGCTCGGGCGGCAGACCGCAACCAGATCGGCCAGCCGGCCACGGATGCCGATGACATCGGGTGCGGCGCCGGTGACGATATCGAAATTCACCTTGATGTCCTTGCCCTCGCAGCAGCGCTGGAAACTGGCGCGGGCCAGATCGGAACGTCGGTCGGCGCTTTGCGCCAGCGAGTCGATCATCTGTTCGACCAACGCGCCCGACATGGCCTCGCCCACGACCGGCACCATCGAAGCGGGGTCGGGCCGCACATGAAGCACTGTGAGATAGGCGTCGAGTTTCCTCGCCGCCATGACGGCGGTCGACAAGGTCGCATCGGTATTCGGGCTGCCGTCGGCAACGGCCAGAATGATGTTGATTGCCATGATCTTTCTCCCGTCTGCCGGTTCCCGCGTTGTTCGCGAAGGGCGGGTTGTCGGCTTCGTTGGTTCAACTTAGGCGGAGCTTGGCGTCACCTCCATTGCATTGCCCGGATCCTGATGAATGATCACTTCGGAACCGGGGAACGCTTCGAGAATGCGGACTTCGGCCGCATCCGCGACTTCATGCGCTTGCGTCAGGGTCAAGCGTCCATCCATCTCGATATGGATCTGTATGAAATATTGACGGCCGGCGCTGCGCGTCCGCAGATCATGAATGGCCCACACCCGCGGATCGGCCAGCGCGAGCGTCTTGATCGTCTGTCGGTCCGCATCGGGCAGTTCGCGATCCATCAACATGTCGAGCGCTCCTCGGGCGACGCCCCAAGCCATCCAGACAATATAGGCCGCGACGGCGGTCGCAATAACCGGGTCGGCATAAAGCCAGCCGAGCTGCGTCGCCAGCAGGACCGCGACGATCACGGCGACATTCACCGTCAGATCCCCCACATAGTGGGCGGAATCCGACCGGATGGCGAGCGATCGGGTCTTGCGCACCACATGGCGCTGGTAGGCAACCAGCAGAATTGTCATCGAAATCGAGATCAGCATCACGCCGATGCCGATCGCGGAATGGGTGACCGGTGCCGGATTGCTGAACCGCCCGATGACTTCGACCATGAGAAATACCGCCGATCCCGTGATGAACGCCGACTGGGCGAGCGCCGCGAGCGCCTCGACCTTGCCATGCCCGAAGCGATGCTCGCGATCCGCCGGAACCAGCGCCTGGCGCACGGCGAACAACGTCACCACCGAGGCCGCCATGTCGAGCAGCGAATCCAGCAAGGTCGAGAGAATGCTGACCGATCCGGTCATCAGCGCCGCGATCGTCTTGATGGTCACGAGCGTCAGTGCGGTCGCAAGCGACGCATAGGTTGCCCGCCGCATCAGCCGCCCGGCAACGATGTCGTCCTGCGACATCGCTTGCGCATTTACATGATCCGACGCAGGGCGTGGACCGGTCATGGATAGAGCTGTTCCGTCGACCAGCCGTCGCCGTCGCGCCGGTAGACCAGCCGATCGTGCAATCGGAATGTCCGGTCCTCCCAGAATTCGAGATAGTTCGGCACGAGACGAAAGCCGGACCAGAACTCGGGCCGCGGAATGCTGCCGATTCCGAACTTCGCTGTAAACTCGGCGACCCGCCGCTCGAGCGCGAAGCGACTTTCCAGCGGCTGCGATTGTTTCGACGCCCAGGCACCGATCTGGCTTGTGCGATGGCGTGTGGCGTAATAGGCGTCGGCGGTCGCGTCGTCGACCCGTTCGACCCGGCCCTCGATCCGAACCTGCCGCTTCTGCGACTTCCAGTGAAAGCAGAGCGCGGCCACCGGATTTGCCAAGAGCTCGCCGGCCTTGCGACTGCCGAGATTGGTGTAGAACGTGAACCCGGCGAGCGTCGCATCCTTGAGCAGCACCATGCGCACCGACGGCCGACCGTCGGCACCCACCGTGGCGAGCGCCATGGCGTTCGGGTCGGACGGTTCGGCCTTGGCGGCCGCCTCGAACCAGGCCTGGAACCGTTCGAACGGCTCGGTATGCAACGCCGTCGCCATGATCGCTCCTTGGCTGCCCATCCCGAATTATGCCGATTATACCGCGATTTGCGCCCCGCCAAGGGCTGCGGCAGGATAGCGGCCGATCGGCGCCCACTGCGGCTGGCCGGCCGGCTCGCGTCAGGCGGCAAAGTCAGCCGGCGGCCGGGAAGGCCAATGCCGGTCATCCCGCAAACCCGGGTCCGGATAACAGAACGGCAGCGATGCGCGATCCTTACCGCATTCTCGGCGTCCGCTCCGACAGCGACCAGGCGACGCTGCGCCGGGCGTTTCACCGTCTGGCCAAGCTCTATCATCCCGACCTGCATCCGGGCGATGCCTCGATCGAGCAGCGCTTCAAGGAGATCTCGGCTGCCTACTCGCTGATCGCCGATCCGGATCGGCGCGCGCGTTACGATCGCGGCGAGGCCGAGCGGAGCGAGCCCTGGACGCCGGCCGAGACGGCACGTCCGTTCGATCGGGAGTTCTTCCGCGAGGATGCGGAGTGGTTCGAAGCGGCGGCGCCCGAACTGGAGCCCGAAGGCGAAACCGAAGACTGGTTCTCGCGCATCGGCCGCCCCCGCCCGGCCCACGCACCTTCCCGTATGCGCGGCGCCGACGTCACCCATCTGGTGCGGATCGGCTTTGCGGAAGCCGCGCGCGGCGGGCGCAAGCTCTTGCGCTTCGGCGACGGCACGCGGATCGAGTTCAATGTTCCGCCGGGCACGAACGATCGCGACATCGTCAAGCTCGATGGCCAGGGTCGCCCGGGAGTCGGCGGCGCGCCGGCGGGCGATGCGTTTCTCGACCTCAGGGTTGCCGAGCACCCGCGCATGCGGCGCGATGGATACGACATCCTGGTCGACGTACCGCTGACGCCGGAACAGTTTCGCGCCGGCGCCCGGGTCATCATTCCCACCCTGGACGGCGATCGCCCCTTGAACGTGCCGCCGGATCGGGAACCCGATACCGAGATCCGACTCGAATCGGCGGGCATCGTCGATCCGTTCAAGCACCGTCGCGGCGATCTGGTGATCCGGCTGATCTATGCGCCCGCCTCGCAAGCGGCGGCCAGCCGCTAGGCTTGCGTCCCGCCCGCGCCGGAACCCCAAGAGCCGCCGAAAACGGCGGTTTCTTTGCCCTTTTCGCCCTTTGGTGTAGGATGCCCGCATTCCGCACGAGGGTTCCGGAAAATGGATAAATCACAAGGGCTTATGGCCGGAAAACGCGGCGTCGTCATGGGCGTCGCGAACGAACGGTCGATCGGCTGGGGCATTGCACGCGCGCTCGCCGATCACGGTGCGGAACTCGCCTTCACCTATCAGGGCGACGCACTCGGCAAACGCGTGAAACCGCTGGCCGAAACGGTCGGATCGACGCTCTGCGTCGATTGCGACGTCACCGACGATGCCGCCATCGACCGCGCCTTCGCCGAGATCGAGAGCGCCTGGGGCGGGCTCGACTTCCTCGTGCACGCGATCGCGTTTTCCGACAAAGAGGAACTCAAAGGCGAGTATCTCGACACGACGCGCGGTAATTTCCTGCGCACCCTCGATATCTCCTGCTACTCGTTCACCGCCGTCGCGCAGCGCGCGACACGACTGATGAAGAGCGGCGGCAACCTCGTCACGCTTACCTACTATGGCGCCGAGCGGGTGATGCCGCATTACAATGTCATGGGGGTCGCCAAGGCCGCGCTCGAGGCAAGCGTGCGCTATCTCGCCGCCGATCTCGGCGGCCGCAACATTCGCGTCAACGCGATTTCGGCCGGCCCGATCAAGACGCTGGCAGCGTCGGGCATCGGCGATTTCCGTTACATCCTGAAGTGGAACGAGCTCAACGCCCCGCTGAAGCGCAATGTCACGATCGACCAGGTCGGCGGCGCCGGCCTCTATCTGCTGAGCGACCTTTCGGCCGGCGTGACCGGCGAAGTGCATCACGTCGATAGCGGCTATCATGTCGTCGGCATGCTGCGCACCGATGCGGCCGCCGAGGTGTCGGCAATGCTGAAGAACTTCGACGTAAAATCCTGATCGAATCCGGCGATGTCGCATAACAGCTTCGGACATTTGTTTCGTTTCACGACCTGGGGCGAAAGCCACGGGCCGGCGATCGGCTGCGTGGTCGACGGCACGCCGCCGGGGATCGCGCTCGAGGACAGCGATATCCAGCATTGGCTCGACCGGCGCCGGCCGGGCCAGTCGCGTTTCACGACGCAGCGGCGCGAATCCGACAAGGTCGAAATCCTGTCCGGCCTGTTCGAGGGTCATACCACCGGCACGCCGATCAGCCTGCTGATCCGCAACGAGGACGTCCGCTCGAAGGATTACAGCGACATCGCCGACAAGTTCCGCCCCGGCCATGCCGACTATACCTACTGGGCCAAATATGGCCGGCGCGATTATCGCGGCGGCGGGCGCTCGTCCGCGCGCGAGACCGCATCGCGGGTCGCGGCCGGCGGCATCGCACGGAAACTGCTCGCCCATGTGCTCGGCCATGCGGTCACGATTCGCGGTGCGCTCGTCGCGATCGGCGAGAAACCGATCGATCGGGATAACTGGGACTGGGCCGCCGTCGAAAACAATCCGTTCTGGTCACCCGATGCGAAGATCGTTTCGGTGTGGGAGGACTATCTCGACGGTGCGCGCAAATCCGGCAACTCGCTCGGCGCCGTGATCGAGATCGTCGCGTCGGGCGTACCGGCCGGGCTCGGCGCACCGATCTACGGCAAGCTCGATGCCGATCTTGCCGCCGCGATGATGAGCATCAACGCGGTCAAGGGCGTCGAGATCGGCGCCGGTTTTGCCGCCGCGCGGCTGAGCGGCGAACAGAATGCCGACGAGATGCGCATGGAAGGCGACACGATCCGCTTCATGTCCAATCAGGCCGGCGGTGTGCTTGGCGGGATCTCGTCCGGGCAGGACATCGTGGTGCGCTTCGCGGTCAAGCCGACCAGCTCGATCCTGACCGCGCGCCGCACCGTGACGGCGGAAGGCGACGACACCGAGATCCAGACCAAGGGGCGGCACGACCCCTGCGTCGGCATCCGCGCGGTGCCGGTCGGCGAAGCCATGATGGCACTCGTGCTGGCCGATCATCTGCTGCGCCATCGCGGACAGAACGGCGAACCGGGCCGGCAAAGTCGATAACCTGACGCAACCGCTTGCCGTTCGGCCGGCGAGACCATATCTGGGAACAATCATGCGCCTGCTGCGATGGATCGGATATGTGATCGTCGGGCTGTTCGCCACGGTCGGCGCACTGCTCGTCATCGCCGTGGTCGGCACCGCACTCGCGTGGCGCAATCTCATGGGACCGACCGAACCGGTTCCCGACAGCGCCGTATTGCAGCTCGATATGCGCGCCGGCATCGTCGAAACCGAACCGTATTATGTGCCGCTGATCAGCGATTTCGATCGCAGCCTCACGTTGCATGATCTCGTGGAGGCGTTGCATGAAGCGGCGGACGACGATCGGATCGCCGGGCTTATCGTGCGGGTCAATGGCAGCGGGCTTGGTCTCGCGCAAATCCAGGAGCTGCGCGATGCCGTCGCCGCCTTCCGCGCGGGTGGCAAGCGGGCGGTCGCGTTTGCCGAAACCTTCGGCGAAACCGGCACCGGCACACTCGATTACTATCTCGCAAGCGCATTCGACGAAGTGTGGCTGCAGCCATCCGGCGACCTCGATATCACCGGAATCCTGATCGAACAGCCTTTCATGCGTGAGCTGCTGACCGATCTTGGGGTCGTGCCGGAATTTGCCGCGCGCGAAGATTACAAAGCGGCGGTTGAGATGTTTACGCGCGACTCCATGTCGCAGGCGCATCGCCAGAATCTCGAACAGCTCCTGCATTCGTGGATGGATCAGATTGCCGGCGACATCGCAGGCGACCGTGTTCTGGACAATGCCACTGTGCAGGACCTGATCGATCGCGCGCCGCACGGCGCCGCTGCCGCGCTCGAGGCCGGTCTGGTCGACGGGCTCGCCTACAGCGACGAGATCGAAGCGGCGGCGATCGAGCAGGCCGGCGACGGGGCGGCAATCTACGACCTTGCCGATTACGCCTGGCTGGTCGAGCCACCCGCGGATGCGCTGCCGATCGCTCTGGTCTACGGCGTCGGCCCGATCCATCTTGGCACCGGCCAGTCCGGCTTCGGCGGCGGCGGCGATATCGATGCCGATATCCTCGTCGACGCGCTGCGCAAGGCGCGCGCGCTCGACAACGTGGCGGCCGTCATTCTCCGGATCGACAGCCCGGGCGGTTCCTATGTCGCCTCGGACACGATCTGGCGCGAAGTCGAGCGCACGCGGGAAGCGGGTATTCCGGTCATCGTCTCAATGGGCAATGTCGCGGCCTCGGGCGGGTATTTTATCGCGGCCCCCGCCAGCGCCATCGTCGCCGAGCGCGCCACGGTGACCGGCTCGATCGGCGTCGTCTCCGGCAAGTTTGTTCTCGACGATCTCTGGGCGGATATCGGGATCGACTGGGATGTCATCGGTTTCGGCGCGAATGCCGGCATGTACAGCCCCAATCGGCCGTTCACCGAGCCGCAATGGCAGCAGCTCAATGAGACGCTCGATCGGATTTATGCCGATTTCCTCCAGCGCGTCGCGGACGGCCGCAATCTCGATGCCGCCGCGGTACGGGCATCGGCACAAGGTCAGGTCTGGAGCGGCGAGGACGCGTTGGAACGCGGCCTGATCGACGAGCTCGGCGGGCTTCATCGCGCGATCGAAGTGGCCCTCGAGGAAGGCGGCCACCCGCCCGATGCGGCTTACGATCTGATCGTCGTGCGCGGCGATCGATTTGGCGTCGACAAACCGTTCGAAGAATCCGCAAGCCTGTGGGCCGATTTGCGCGCGGCGACGACATTGCTGGCGGAGTTCTCGCGCTGGCTCGCGATCCGTCAGCATATTTCGGACAGACCGGCCTTGCTCGCCGACCCGGCCCTTTCGGAACCGCTGCGCTAGGCGGCGCCGAATTCAGCCCTTCTGCGCGGCGATCAGGAATTCCCGGTTGCCATCGGCCCCGGTGATCGGGCTGTCGACGATGCCGATCACCTGCCAGCCGGGCTGCGCGCCCAGCCAGTCGCGGATCCGTTCGCACACGGCCTCGTGCAGGGCCGGATCGCGCACGATCCCGCCCTTGCCGACCTGATCCGGGCCCACCTCGAATTGCGGTTTGATGAGCGCCACCAGCCGGCAACCCGATGCCGCAAACGACATCGGCGGGGGCAGCACGGTTTCGAGCCCGATGAAGCTCGCATCGCACACCATGATCCCGATGGGCTCTGGAACCTGCGCGGTCGTCAGATGACGGGCGTTGATCCGCTCGAGCACCACGACCCGCGTATCCTGGCGCAGCTTCCAGGCGAGCTGTCCATGCCCGACGTCGACGGCATAGACGCGCGCAGCGCCGCGCGCCAGCAGCACGTCGGTGAAGCCGCCGGTCGAGGCACCGATATCGAGACAGATCGCACCCGCCGGATCGATCGCGAACGTATCGAGAGCGCGCTCGAGCTTGAGCCCGCCGCGCGACACCCAGGGATGATCGGCACCGCGCAGTTCCAGCGGACCGTCGGGATCGACCAACTGGCCGGCTTTGTCGATGCGCTGCTCGCCGGCATAGATGGCGCCCGCCATGATGAGTGCCGCGGCACGGCTGCGGCTCGGTGCAAGCCCGCGCTCGACCAGCAACTGATCGGCCCGGACTCGCTTGCCGCCCCGGCTCATGAGGATGCCGGGATCGGCCGCAGCGAACGCGTATGGAAACGCCAGGTGAGCAGAATGGCCGCGGCAGCCAGCCCCATCGCCACGCCCCACCACAGGCCGACGGCGCCCCAGTCGAACACGAACGCGAAGACATAGCCGCTGCCGAGCCCGGTCAGCCAGTACCCGACCGTGCCGATGAAAAAAGGAATGTGCGTATCCTGCAGGCCGCGCAGCGCGCCCATCGCAATGATCTGCGTGCCGTCGACGACCTGGAAGACAGCCGCAATCAGCAGAAGCTGAAAGCCCAGCGATTCGACCGCCAGGCGCTGCGGATCGTCTTCATCGATGAACAGCGAAATGAATGTTTGCGGAAACAGCCAGATCAGGAGCGCCATCGCCGCCATATAGACGACTCCGATGCGGATCGCGACGAAACCGGCACGCCGTGCGGCAACCGGATCGCGCCAGCCGACACCGTAAGAGACGCGCACCGAGACGGCCTGGCTCATCGCCCAGGGGATCATGAACATCATCGACGAAACAGCACCCGCGATCTGATTTGCTGCCAGGGCAATCGTGCCAATCCAGCCCATCATCACGGCGATCGCCGTGAAGAACAGCGATTCGACACCCGAAAGTCCGCCGACCGGCATGCCCAGCGTCGTCATGCGTTTCAGCAGCCCGATATTGACCTCGAGCAGATCGCGGAACGGCCGGTAAATCCGGAACATCCTGTCCCGGAGGATCTCGGCGAAGATCGCTACCATCATGACGGTGTTCGTGATCGTGGTGCCGAGCCCGGCACCCAGCACTTCGAGGCGGGGCATTCCGAAATTGCCGAAGATCAGGCCGTAATTGATTGCCGCGTTGAGCGGAATCGCGGCCAGCGCGATCACCATCACCGAGCGCGGCCGCGACACCGCCGACACGAAACAGCGTCCCACCGTGAACATCAGATAGGGAAGCAGGCTCCACGTCATCGTCACCAGATACTCGCGTGCGACTGCGATGGCCTCCGCCGGCTGCGCGAGCACGACGAGAAGGTCCGGTACGAACCAGAGCGTGGCGGTCAGCGGAACGCCGAGCAGGAGCGCAAACCAGAGGCCGTTCCGGAACGCTGCGGCAACGCCTTCGGGCTTATTGGCGGCGTGTGCTTCGGCGGCGATCACCGAGACGATGGAAACCGCCCCCATGCCCATCAGCAGCAGGCTGAAGAAAAAGTTGACGGTGATACCGACACCCGCGAGCTCGATACTGCCGAGCCGCCCGACCATCAGCGTATCGGTGAAGCCAATCGCCATCTCGGCCAGCGCGCCGACGGCCAGCGGACCGGTCAGCCTCACCAGGTCGATACCTTCCTCGCGCGCGTTCACGGGCTTGCGAACGGACGCCACTTCCGCCGTAAGGGGAGAGGCTGCGGTCATGGATTTCTGGCGACCCCGTCAAGCGCGGGCTGGCTCCCGTTCGGCTTTGCGATCGAGCGCGGCGAGCGCGGTCGCGACGATATGGCGCGCGTTCAGCCCGGCATCGTCATATTGCAGTTCGGGCCTGTCCTGTTCGATGAAGCGGTCCGGCAGCGCCATCGGCCGAACCCTGACGCCCTTCTCGATCAGACCGGTGGTCGCGAGATGCTGCAACACAAAGGCGGCGAACCCGCCGATGGCGCCTTCCTCAATCGTGATCAGAACCTCATGCTCGCGTGCCAGACGCTCGACCAGCGCGGTATCGAGCGGTTTGGCGAACCGTGCATCGGCCACCGTCGTCGCGAACCCGCGTGTGCCCAGTTCGTCCGCCGCCTTCAGGCATTCGCCCAGCCGCGCGCCGTAGCTGAGCAGTGCGACCGTCGTCCCCTCACGCAGGATACGGCCTTTGCCGATCGGCAACGCCTCGCCGCGCGCCGGCAGGGCGACACCGGTCCCCTCGCCACGGGGAAAGCGCAGCGCCGATGGCCGGTCGTCGATCGCGACCTGCGTTGCGACCATATGCATGAGCTCGGCCTCGTCCGCCGCCGCCATCAGCACGAAACCGGGCAGGCAACCGAGATAGGCGATGTCGTAGGCGCCGGCATGGGTCGGGCCGTCGGCACCGACCAGCCCTGCGCGATCCAGCACGAAACGCACCGGCAGACGCTGGATCGCCACATCGTGTACGACCTGGTCATAGGCGCGCTGGAGAAAAGTCGAATAGATCGCGGCGAAGGGCTTGTAGCCTTCCGCAGCGAGGCCCGCGGCAAACGTCACGCCATGCTGTTCGGCGATGCCGACATCGAAGGCGCGATCGGGAAACCGCTGGGTGAATTTGTCGATTCCGGTGCCCGATGGCATGGCGGCGGTGATGGCAACGATTTTCGGATCGCGTTCGGCTTCGGCGATCAGGCTGTCGGCGAACACACTCGTGTAACTCGGTGCACCGGTTTTTGCCTTCGCCTGGGTACCCGTGACGATGTCGAACTTGCTGACGCCATGGAACTTGTCGGGCGACGCTTCCGCCGGCGAATAGCCGTGACCCTTGTGAGTCACCACATGGACGAGAATCGGACCGTCGACCTCGGCGTCGCGCACGTTGCGCAGCACGGGCAGCAGATGCTCGAAATTATGTCCGTCGATCGGCCCCACATAGTAGAAGCCCATTTCCTCGAAGAGCGTGCCGCCGGTCACCAGCCCTCGCGCATATTCTTCGGCGCGGCGCGCGAACTGTTCCATGCTTGGCCAGAGCTTCTTCGCCACCTCTTTGCCGATATGGCGAAACGACTGGTAGGATTTCGACGAGAGCAGCCGCGACAGATATGCGCTCATCGCACCGACCGGCGGCGCGATCGACATGTCGTTGTCGTTGAGAATGACAATCAGCCGGCTGCGCATCGCGCCGGCGTTGTTCATCGCCTCATAGGCCATGCCCGCACTCATCGCGCCGTCGCCGATGACCGCGATCACCCTGTTGTCGCGTTTCTCAAGATCGCGCGCGACCGCCATACCGAGCGCCGCCGAAATCGAGGTCGAACTATGTGCAGCGCCGAACGGGTCGTACTCGCTCTCGGCGCGTTTGGTGAAACCGCTGAGCCCGCCGCCCTGCCGGAGCGTACGGATGCGGTCGCGCCGTCCGGTCAGGATCTTATGCGGATAGGCCTGATGGCCGACGTCCCAGATCAACCGGTCGCGCGGCGTATCGAACAGATAATGGAGCGCGAGGGTCAGCTCGACGACACCGAGCCCCGCGCCCAGATGGCCGCCTGTCACCGAAACCGCGTCGATCGTTTCCGCGCGCAGTTCGGCGGCAAGCTGTGGCAGCTCGCTCGGATCGAGCGGACGCAGCTCGGCCGGCGTTCCGATTCGGTCCAACAGCTTGGTCTGGCTTTCCTGGGTCATGGGTTCGTTCGGGACAGGCTTTCGGGGCGGCTCTCGGCGCGATGGAGCGGGCTGCGGTTCATGGAAATCGGGCCTGTCGCATCAGGCCTGGCGCGACACGATATAGCCGGCCAGCGCTTTCAGGAGCGCGGCCCGGTCGCCGAACAAATCTAGATGCCCGGCCGCGCGCCGGGCAAGCGCTTCCGCCTCGGCCCGGGCCTTGGCAGGACCCATGAGGGAAATGAACGTGGCCTTCCGCTGGGCGGCGTCCTGGCCGACGGATTTGCCCGTTTCCGCCTCGGAACCCTCGACATCGAGCAGGTCGTCGGCGATCTGGAAGGCAAGCCCGACATCCTGCGCATAGGCGGCGAGCGCATGCCGGCTCGTGGCCGGCGCATCGGTCAGGATCACGCCCGCAAGGCAGGCGAACTCGATCAGCGCGCCGGTCTTTAGCCGCTGCAGGCGGATGACGTCGGCGAGACTCGCCGAGCGCTCCGGCGCGGCGATATCCAGAACCTGCCCTGTCACCATGCCGCCGACGCCCGCCGCATGGGCAAGCTGCGCGACGAGAGCAAGGCGAACGCGCGCATCCTGATGCGTCGCGCGGTTCGCGAGAATTTCGAACGCGAGCGCCTGCAGCGCATCGCCGGCAAGGATCGCCATCGCCTCGCCATACTGGCGATGCACGGTCGGCCGGCCCCGCCGCAATGCGGCATCGTCCATCGCCGGAAGGTCGTCGTGGATGAGGCTGTAGCAATGCAGGCACTCGACCGCCGCCGCAACGCGCAGTCCCTGCTCGCGCGCGGCACCGCACAAAGCCGCGCTCTGTATCACAAGGAACGGACGAATCCGTTTACCGCCGCCGAGCACGCCATGGCGCATCGCCTCCGCGAGCCGGCGCTCCGGACCCGAAGCGACCGGCAGCAGCCGGTCGAGTGCGCCGTTGACGGCGTCGGCACTCTCCGCGAGGGCGGTTGCGAGATCGGTCACGGGCTGGTTCGCCTAGTCGAGCTCGATTGTCTCGGCGGTCACAGTGCCGTCGGGTGCGATAACGATCTTGGCGATCCGCTCCTGCGCGTCGCGTAGTTTGCGTTCGCAATGTTCTTTGAGCGCGATGCCGCGCTTGTAGGTATCGACCGTCTCATCGAGCTTGCCCTCGCCCTTTTCCAGTTCCTTGACCAGGCTTTGCAGCTCGGCGAGCGCCTCTTCGAAGCTCATCGTGCTGATATCCTTGCGCTTTTTGGACTCGGACATGGGCCGGCTCCTGCCAATTCGTCGGGCCTGGTTGAGGTGGCGCAGAGTATCCGCGGCATTGGGGCCCAGCAAGGGCGGGGCCGCGGCACTCCGGCGGCAAAGCGGCGTCTTTCCTGCCGCGACGGGTTCGCTCAGGCGGCCATCAGACGTTCGACATGGGTCGCGGCGCTGCGTGCCAGCGCATCGAGATTATAGCCGCCCTCGAGCGCCGATACGACGCGACCCTCGCAATGCCTCTTCGCAACCGCGACCAGTGCATCGGTCGCCCAGGCATAGTCGGATTCCTGGAGCATCAGCTCAGCGAGCGGATCGGCCGCATGGGCGTCGAAGCCGGCCGAAATGATCACGAGCTCCGGCGCGAAGTCGTCGAGCGCCGGCAGTACAACCCGTTCCATCGCCTTGCGAAACAGATCGGATCCCGCGTGCGGCGGCAGCGGGACGTTGCAGATATTGCCGACACCCCGCTCCTCCGCCGCACCGGTGCCGGGATAAAGCGGCATCTGATGTGTCGAGGCATAGAACAAATCCGGATTGCGTTCGAAGATATGCTGCGTGCCGTTGCCGTGATGCACGTCGAAATCCATGACGGCGACTCGCGCGATGCCGTGTTTCGCCCGCGCGTAAAGCGCGCCGACCGCCACATTGTTGAAGAGACAGAAACCCATCGCCCGATCCGCCTCGGCATGATGGCCGGGCGGCCGCACGGCGCAGAACGCATTGCCAACCTCCTTCGCCATGACCGCATCGACCGCGGCGACGACGGCACCCGCGGCACGCAACGCCGCCTCGCCGGAGCCGGGCGACAGAACCGTATCGGCATCCATCGCGCCGTAACCCTCGGCCGGCACACTCGCGAAAACATGATCGACATAGGCGGCCGGATGGACCCGAAGCAGATCGGCGCGGCTTGCGCGTGGCGCCTCACGGCGATCGAGTCCGTCAAAGCGTGGGTCCGCCAGCGCCTCGACGATCGCCTGCAACCGCTCGATCCGTTCGGGATGCCCCGGTCCGGTATCGTGCGCGAGACAGGCGCTGTGGGTGAACAGAGCGGTCGTCATCGTTAATCGGTCCCCGCTACAACCGGTTCAGCGGAATCCGGAGATACCGGACGCCGTCGGCTTCAGGTGCTGGCAGTTCGCCGGCGCGAATGTTCACCTGCAATGCCGGCAGGATCAAAGCCGGCGCCGACAATCCGTGATCGCGCTTTTCGCGAAGGATTACAAACTCGTCTTCGGTCTTGCCCGCGATATGGATATTTTCTGTCCGCTGTTCGGCAACGCTGCTGTCCCACGCAAAGGCGCGGCCGTTCGGTCCGTAATCATGTCCTGTGAGCAATCGCGTTTCGTCGGGCAGATCAAGCATGCGCTGGATCGACCGGTAGAGCGTGCGCGCATCGCCGCCCGGAAAATCACACCGCGCCGTGCCGTAATCCGGCATGAACATCGTGTCGCCGATGAACGCCGCGCCTGGTGCCACATAGATGACGCAGGCCGGCGTATGGCCCGGCATATGCATCACCGAAACCGGAATCGAACCGACGCGAAACGTTTCGCCATCGTCGAACAGCCGGTCGAACTGGCTGCCGTCGACCGGAAAATCCGCCAGCAGATTGTAGAAGCTGCGGAACATGGACTGCACCGCCGTCACCCGCCGTCCGATTCCGGTTTTTCCGCCGAGCTTCTCGTGGAGATACCCCATCGCCGTCAGATGATCGGCATGCACATGGGTATCGAGCACCCATTCGACCCGCAATCCGTTGTCACGGATGAAGGCGATGATCGTGTCGGCAAATTCGCTCGAGGTGCGGCCGGCGGCCTGATCGTAATCGAGCACCGGATCGATGACCGCGGCGACCTTTTCGACGTCGTCGATCAGCACATAGCTGACGGAGAAAGTCGGCTCATGGAAAAACGCCTGAATTTTCATTTCGATCGGACACCGGTTCCATCCCGTTCGCGCAGCATCGAGCCTTTGCCAACACAGCGCAAGGCGGAAGGCCAATCGCACCGACTGGTGTTTTGCCTCGCTCTTGCCCCTTCCGATGGCCGCGCTCTTCGGCGAGAATGACGAATGACCGATAGTCCCATCCTGCTCGACATCAGCGGCCCGATCGCCCGGCTGACGCTCGACCGGCCGAACCGGCTCAACAGTTTCACGCGCCCGATGCTGACCGGCCTGTTTGTGGCACTCGGCGAGGTCGCCGCAGCGAAGCATGTCCGCGTGCTGGTCCTGACCGGCGCCGGCCGCGCCTTCTGTTCGGGTCAGGATCTCGCCGACGGCGAGGCATTGGCCGGGCCGGAGCCTGCAGCCGCATTGCTGCGCGACCATTATAACCCGGTGATCCGGGCGCTGCGTGCGCTGGAAATGCCGGTCGTTGCTGCTGTCAATGGCGTCGCGGCCGGCGCCGGTTGCAGCCTCGCGCTCGCCTGCGACATCGCCATTGCCGCGCGCTCCGCGAGCTTCATGCTCGCCTTCTCGAAAATCGGGCTGGTGCCCGACGCCGGCAGTACGTTTTTCCTGCCGCGCATCGTCGGCAGCGCCCGCGCCATGGGCCTCGCGATGCTGGGCGAACCGGTATCGGCGGAAACCGCGGCTTCATGGGGCCTGATCTTCGAGGCGGTGCCGGACGAAAAATTCGCCGACCGTGTCGAATCCATTGCCCGCACACTCGCCGACAAGCCGACGCGCGCGCTGGCGCTGGCCAAGCGCGCCATTCTCAGCGGCGAGACTGCATCTCTCGACTCCCAGCTCGACCTCGAAGCGGATCTTCAGGCCGAAGCGGTGCAGACCGCCGATGCGCGGGAAGGCATCACCGCCTTTCTCGAAAAGCGCGCGGCGATCTTTCGCGGCTCTTGAGGGACGGTCGATGGTCCTGAAAATCGCCGACCGCTGGTTCGACCGCAAAAAGATCGACGACGACATCACGCTGCTCTGGGAGCCGCATGTCTCGTCGCTGATGCGTTGCAATATCTGGCATGTGCGCGGGCGCGACCGCGATCTGATGATCGATACCGGCATGGGCATCATGAGCCTGCGCGAGGCCGCCCGCGACCTGCTGGACAAGCCCGTCGTCGCGGTCGCGACGCACGGTCATGCGGATCATATCGGCAGCCATCACGAGTTCGACGAGACGATCGCGCATCGGCTCGAGGCCGACTGGCTCTCGAACCCGCGGACCGAGACCCATCTGGTGCGCGCCTGGCGCGAGGGCGGTAAATCGGAACTCAAGGTCGCGCATTACGATGTCGGCGAAGAGCTCGTGACGGCGCTGCCCTATGCCGGGTTCGATATCGCGGACTATGACGTCAAACCGGCGCGCAACGTTCGCGCGGTCGAGGACGGTACGATCGTCGATACCGGCGACCGGCAATTCGAAGTGCTGCATCTGCCGGGGCACTCGCCCGGCAGCATCGGGCTCTGGGAGGCATCGACCGGGACGCTGTTCTCCGGCGACGCGCTTTATGACGGCGAACTGTTCGATGCGTTCGATCATTCCGACGTGCCGACCTATATCAAGACGGCGGAGCGGCTTCGCGCCTTGCCGGTCTCCGTCGTGCATGCCGGCCACTGCCCGAGCTTCGGGCGCGACCGGCTCATCGAACTGGTGGACGGCTATCTGACCCTGCGCGGCGCCCGCTAGGTCACATCCCGCGCGGGATCCATCGCGCCAGCCAGGCGCAGGCCAGCAGCGCGATCCCGATCGTCACGAACACGGATTCGAGCGGTGCCACGCTGAGCAGCAGCGAGAAGAAGATCGTCGTCGAAAGCATTGCGACGTCGCGATAGAGCGTGAAGACCAACGTCATTTCGGGCCGCTCGCGCGGCCGGACCGCGCGCAGGAACGGAACCCAGCCGGTCGCATCCAGCGCCACGCCCATGAAGGCACCGAGGAACAGCATCAGCCCGACGAACCAGTAGGAACCCGGAACGAGGCCGGCGGCCAGCGTCGCGACGGCGCCGAACAGGAACCAGCCGACCATGAAGCGCCGCAGCCCGATGCGGCGTGCGAGCCAGCCCATTCCCAATGTCGAGAACAGAACCGCCGATGCCGCCGAGGTAAGCAGCGATGCTTCCGCCTCGCCGCCGCCGCGGGCCCGGATGTAGACCGGGCCGAACACGAACAGCACCACCCACCATGCCTCGTATCCGATATTGATCAGCCAGGCGAGCACCAGCCGCTTCTGCTGAAAGAAGCGCGGCAGATAGCGCAACGGATTGCCCGGCGGCGCGGCGCTGCGCAGCTGGGTCGCGTCATAGTCGAAGCCGACGCTCAGAAAATAAGCGATGAACGCCAGCCCGCAGACAAAGCCGAACCCGTAGGCGGCGAGCGGACCGACAAATTGCAGCAGCGAACCGCCGATCACCGGCCCCAATGTCCAGGCGGTGGCCGCATAGAAATAGCGCAACGGCTCGGTGCGGGTGAGCTGCTGGCGGAGGATATAGGCCGTGATGAACAGATTGAGCGTGTTCAAAAGGCAGATGCCCGCGAACGCGCGAAACAGGATCGCGAGCGCGATACTGACCGTCATGCTCGCGGCCAACAGCACCGGCACCATCGTCATCATGATCGCGGCGCCGATATAGACCTGACGTGCCGGGAACCGGCGGATCAAAGTCGGGATCAGCAGGCTTGCGAGGATGCCGCCCCAGCCGGTCGCCGCAAACAGCAGGCTCATGTCCCGCGCGCTGCCGAGTATGCGAAAGACCTCGAGGGGAATGACGGTCACCAGCGCGGCCCGCGTCATCGAATCGAATGCATAGAGCAGCGCAATGCTGTGCGCTCCCGGCACCGTGAGCTGCCGGGCCCAGATCCCGATCGCCGTGATCATCGATGGAACTCCCCCGACCGGCATTTACCGACCGCAATGCCGCGAACCGGCAGGCCGGCGGCAATCTAGGAGAGCCAGCCGCGTTTTAGCAACCGGCCAAGGCTGGCCGGCGCAGCGCCGATCGGGCATAACGGGCACCAGTTTTCGATTTGGCGGAATCCCTTCATGCCCATAAATCCGATCGACCTCGGCCAGCCCGGCGCCGCGCATGTGAGTTCATTTTGGGCAGCGACCGCAGGGCCATCGGCCGCGCCGTCACAGCCGGTCGAAGGCGATCTCGACGTCGATATCGCAATCGTCGGCGGCGGCTATACCGGCCTTTCCACCGCCTACCATCTCGCGCGCGATCACGGCATCAAGGCGCATGTGCTCGAGGCCAATCGTGTCGGCTGGGGCTGCAGCGGCCGCAATGGCGGGTTCTGCTCGGCCGGGATCGGCAAGGAGGATTACGGCACCTGGATCGCGCGCTGGGGCATCGAGCAGACGCGCCGCATCTATGCGATGAGCCGCGAAGCCGTCGAACTGGTCGATTCCATCCTCACGCGTGAACAGATCGATGCCGACCGGACGCCGACCGGCGGGCTCGAGCTGGCGCACCGCCCCAACCGCCTCGACGAGATGGCGGCACGTTGCCGGTTCCTCACCGACCAATTCGGGATCGAGGCGCGAATGCTCGGGCGCGACGAACTGGAGCGCGATTATCTGGTGAGCCGCGAAGCGCATGGCGCGATGCATGTCGGCGAGGGTTTCGGGCTGCATGCGCTGCGCTATGCCAACGGCCTCGCCCGCGCGGCGATCGGCCACGGCGCGGTCATTCACGAAGCATCTCCGGTTCTCGGCTGGAAAAAAGATGGCGAGCGCTATCGCATCGCGACGCCGCGCGGGACGGTGCGTGCGCGCGAAATCGTGGTGGCGACCAATGGCTATACCAATGACGAACTGAGCGAGCATTTGCGCGGCCGGTTGTTGCCGGCGCTGTCGAGCATCATTGTGACGCGGCCGCTGACCGAAGCCGAGCGGGCCTCGGTCAACTGGAAGACCCATCTCAAGATCTGGGATTCGCGCCGGCTGGTCTTCTATTACCGCCTGCTGCCTGACAATCGCATCCTGTTCGGATCGCGCGGCGGGATCGAGGACACACCCGAATCGAACGCGGAACGCCGCCGCTGGATGGTACGACGTCTCGCGGAAATGTTTCCGCCACTGGCGCGGGTCGACATCGAGCATTTCTGGCATGGCTGGGTTTGCGTCTCGTACGATCGCAATCCTCATTTCGGCACCCTGCCCTATCAGGATGGCGTGCATTACGCGCTGGCCTATATCGGCAGCGGCGTCGCGCTCGCGACCTACGCCGGCAATCTGTTGGCCCGACGCATCGCCGGACAACCGGTCGATTACGGGCCGTTATTGTCGCGACCGCTGCCGCTCTTTCCCTTTCCGGCCTTCCGGCGGACCTGGCAGCGCCTCGCTTATGCCTGGTACGGCTATAAGGATGAGCACGCTTGAGCAGCACCGCATCGCCCCGCGCGACTCGCTATGCGCGCGACGGTCATGGACCGTTCATGCGCTGGATCGTTCCGCTGTTTTGTCTGGTCGTTATGGGCGCCGCCTGGGGCGGCAATACAGCGATCGCCAAGGTCGCCGCGCTCGCCGGCGCCTCGCCGCTGGGCCTCGTGCAGATCGAGGCCTTCGGCAGCGGACTGACGATTCTCGCGATCTGCATTGTCACGCGCCGACTGCCGCCGATTTCCAGAACGCATCTCGGCTTCTATACGATCGCCGGCATTCTCGGGATGATGCTTCCGGGTGCGATGATCTTCTGGATCGCACCCCATGTTCCCGTCGGCATTCTCGCGCTCCTGTTCACGCTGGTGCCGATGACGACCTATGGCCTCAGCCTTCTGTTCACGATCGAACGCCTTGTCTGGATCCGCCTCCTGGGTTTGCTGATCGGTCTGATCGGAACGGCGCTGGTGATCCTGCCGGGCGCCGGGCTGCCCGGCGCGCATGCCGTTGGATGGACCATGATCGGGCTCGTCATTCCGGCCCTCTATTCCCTGCAGAATGTTTATATCGCGGCGAAATGGCCCGGCGGTGCCGACCCGCTTGCGATTTCATGCGGCACCTTGATCTGCGGTGGCCTTGCCTTCCTGCCCGTGGTGCTGATAACCGGCGAATTCATGACGATGGCGCCGCCCTGGGGCACGGTCGAATGGTCTGCGGTCGTGCTGTTGACGCTGAATGCCTTTGCGACTTCGATTTTCATGTGGCTGCTGCGTTTCGCGGGCGCGGTGTTCGCCTCGCAGACTGCCTACTTCGTCACGCTGTGGGGCATTCTCTGGGGCATGATCATCTACGATGAACAGCACAGTCTCTTAGTCTGGCTCGCAGCCGCGCTGCTGTTCCTCGGTGTCGCTCTCGTCACGGTCGGCGAGCGATTGACCCAGCACTTTCGCCGTTCGCCGCCGGCAGCGTAATCGACACCAGCAGACCGGGCCGATTATCGTCGAGAATCAATTCCCCGCCATGCAATCGCACGATGGCGGCGGCAAGGCTGAGGCCGAGCCCGGTTCCCGACGTCGTACGGCTGCTGTCGAGACGCACGAACCGCTCGAGCACGCGCGCACGCTCGGATTCGGGAATGCCGGTGCCGCGATCGCCGATCGACAGCAGCACCTCGTTGCCCGTTCGGAATAAAGACAGGCGAAGAGGTCCGTCGCCATATTTGAGTGCGTTGTCGAGCAGATTGGCGATCGCCTGAAACAGAAGCTGTCGATTGCCGCTGACGAACAAATCTGGCTCGATCGCCCGCTCGATCGCGATACCCTGCTCTTCCGCCAGTGCCTCGTACAGTTCCGCTGCATCGGCGGCGACCCGCGAGAAATCGACGCACTCCCGTTCGGCCAGTGCGGCGCCGCTCTCCGCATCGGCAATCGACAGGAGGGCGCGGAAGGTCGCCAGCACCTGATCGGCTTCGCCAATCGCGGCCTCGATCGCCGCGCGCGACGCGCCGGACGTCCCGTCGCCGGCACCCAGTTCTTCCAGCCGGTTCCGCAGGCGTGTCAGCGGGCTGCGCAGATCATGGGCGATATTGTCGGTGACGGCGCGGATCGCGTTCATCAGCCGGCCGATCTCGTCCAGCATCGCGTTGAGATTGGCACCGAGCCGGTCGAACTCGTCGCCGGCCGATCCGACCGGCATGCGATAGGCGACATCCCCGCTGCGCACCCGCTCCGCGCCCTTGTTGATGGCTTCGATCCGGCGCAGGAGGTTGCGGCTGAACAGCAGGCCGCCGCCGATCGCAAGAAGCAGCATCGCCAGGACGCCGAACAAGAACACATCGCTGATCGTATCGAGGACGCGCGCCGTGCTCTGCGTGTTCTGTCCGACCAGAAGGCGAAACCCGCCAGCAATCGGAAAATCGATCCCGTACGCCACATGAACCTCGGCCCGATCGACGCCGCGGCGCTCGACCGGAAAGACCAGCCAGGGCCCGCGCGTTTCGACCGCGGTCGGCCAGCCGACGAGATTGCCGGCCATCGGCCGGCCGACGCCGTCCACCAGCAGATAAATGCCGTCGCCGACCCGCTCCGGTGCGACCCGCGATTCGATGGCGCGTACCAGGCCCGGCAGCCCATAGGCGCGATACTCGCCGACCAGCCCCTGTAGTTCCGCCTGTACCGTCTGTTCGCGCTGGCGATCCACGAGCAGGTCGACGGCCCAATAGACGAAGCCGCCGAGTGCGAGCACCGAAAGGCTGAACAATGCCGCATAGAGCATCGACAGCCGGAACGTACTGGTCGCAAGGAACCTACGCATCCGCACGCAGCATGTATCCGGCCCCACGTACGGTGTGCAGCAGGGGCGCCGGAAAATCCCGATCGATCTTCTGCCGCAGGCGGCTGATATGAACTTCGATCACATTCGTCTGGGGATCGAAATGATAGTCCCAGACATTCTCCAGCAGCATAGTGCGCGTGACGACCTGCCCGGCATGTCGCATGAGACATTCGAGCAAACGGAACTCGCGCGGCTGAAGCTCGATCCGTTGTCCGGCGCGCATCGCCGTACGCGCGAGCAGATCCATTTCGAGATCGCCGACGACGAGTTTGGTTTCGGCCGCATCTTTATGCTGCCGCCGGTTGAGCGCCTCGATTCGCGCAATCAGCTCCGATGCGGCGAAGGGTTTGACCAGATAGTCGTCCGCCCCGGCATTGAGCCCCTGCACGCGATCGTCGACCTTGCCGAGTGCACTCAGGATCAGGATCGGGGTTTCGATACTGGCGGCGCGCAGCGCCTGCACCAGCGACAAGCCGTCCAACGCCGGCAACATGCGGTCGGTCACGATCACGTCGTATCCGCCGCCGCTGGCATGATACAGCCCGTCGCGACCGTTATCCGCCCGGTCGGCGATATGACCATGTTCGGTCAGCGCCTTCGCCATGAAATCGGCCGTGGCGCGATCGTCTTCGATGAGCAGGATGCGCATGATGCCCGATATGCGGCAGGGCCGGCCAAGGGCCGGGTCGATCAGCATGTAATCCGCGGCACGCGACCCCGCAAGTCCCGCTGCCCGGTCTTTGCCCTGCATCGGGGGTTACACGACACGAGACATCCGGCCATATATCGGGCATTAAGCGCGCGGCGGCGGCTGACCCGGACGAGACGTTCGGGCTAGCATGACGCCTCCCCTGTCGACTGCCGGCCCGATCGGGCGCGGTCCAACAAATTCACGAAGGGTTTTCGATGTCTGCCTCATCCTGGCGGGAGCTGTTTCGGGGCGAGCGCGCAATCTTCGTGATCGTTCTCAATCTCGGCATCGGCCTGCACGCGATCGACGTGTTCGTGATCTCCACGATCATGCCGGAGGTGATCCAGGATATCGGGGGCATCTCGTTCTATTCCTGGGCCACCATGACCTACATGGTGGCGACCATCGTCGGCGCTTCCTGCGGCGGCATCGTACAGATCGACCTCGGACCGCGGCGCGGCTATGTGCTCGGCGCGTTGATCTTCGTAATCGGCACGATCGGTTGCGCGGTGAGCCCGAGCATGGCTCTGATGCTGGTTGCGCGCGCCATCCAGGGGTTGGGCGGCGGCCTCATCGTGTCGCAATCGTTGAGCCTGATCCGGCTGCTCTTCGAAGACCGGCTGCGCACGCGCATGCTGGCTTTGGTGTCCGGCGTATGGGGCGTTGCGTCGCTGCTCGGGCCGCTGGTCGGCGGCATCTTCAGCGAGCTGCATTGGTGGCGCGGCGCGTTCTGGTCGACCGTTCCGGTCATTCTCACTTTCATGATCCTGGCATGGTTCTCTTTGCCCAACGCCGACGCACAGGAAGAGCATCGCGTGCCGCGGCTGCCGTGGCGGCGCCTGCTGTTGCTTGCGGCATCCGTCATTGCGATCGGCACCGCCGGCGTGTTGAGCGGCCGGCTCATGCCGATACTGTTGATGCTCCTCGCCAGCGCGATGATCTGGGCAACGATGCGGCTCGACGCGGCGGCGAGCCAGCCGCTGTTTCCGCGCGGCGCTTTGTCCTGGTTTCAGCCGATCGGCGGCGCCTACTGGTTCTTCCTGATGACGTCGGTCACCCACACCGCGCTCGGCGTCTATCTGCCGCTGGTCCTTCAGGTCGAATATGGCCTGCCGCCGCTGGCCGCCGGCTATTTCAACGCGATCTTCGCGCTGTCCTGGACAACATCCTCCTTTGCGGTCGCCGGATTTTCGCGCCGGTTTCTTCCCCTCACCGTCCTCGGCGGCGCCGGGCTCGCCTTGGTCGGCATGACCGCGCTTGCCTTCGCGATCGTCGGCGGCACACCCCTGATCGTCGGGATTTGCGTTGCGATCACAGGGGTCGGCGTCGGCACCAGCAACCTGCATCTGACGGCGGCCACCATGGCGGCCGCCCGGCCGGGCGAAGAAACGCTGACGGCTGCCTCGATCCCGATGGTGCGTTCGCTCGGGATTGCGCTCGGCAGCGCGCTCGCCGGCCTGATCGCCAACAACGCCGGCCTCGCCCAGGGCGTGACGCCCGAGACCGTCGCGTCGGCGGCGCGATGGGTCATCAGCCTTGCGACCCTGTCGCCGCTCCTCATGCTGGTGTTCGGGTTGCGGTTCCTCACCTTGCGGGCCCGCCAGGCGCGGGCAACGGGCGCACCCAGCGACACCGGATCCTGAACTCAGGGCAGGCGCGGCACCGTGGTCCGGATGCTCTCGCGCGCTGCCATTCTCGGCCACCAGGCCGCGAGCCGCGGCAATGTCGGCAGGATGCGCCGACCTTCGGGCGTTTCCGAAAAGAAACCCATGATCGGCGCCAGATGCAGATCGGCGAGGCTGACACTGCGGCCGGCCAGAAACGGTGCATCGGCGGCCAGCGCCTCGAGCGCCAGAAGCGCGCGCCGCATTTCCGGTGCGGCCTTGCGCAAAGCCTGCGGATTGCTGCGCCGGCTCAGTGCGGGCAGGACGATGCGCTGCATCACGATCACGCCGATCAGCGTCGCATAGGCATAGGCATCGATCACCCCGATGATCTGGTTCATGCGCGCCCGCGCGACCGGATCGGTCGGCTGCAACATCGGCCCCTTGAACGCCTCGTCGACATAGCGGTTGATCGCCGCCGTCTCGTAGATCACGAGGCCCCGATGCTCGAGCACCGGCACCTTGCCGAACGGACTGAGCGTCAGAAACGCTTCGTGCATGGTGGCGCCGCCGAGAAGATCCAGTTCCTTCAGCTCGTACGCGACATTTTTCTCGATCAGCGCGAGGCGCGCCGAGCGCGTGTAGGTGCTGTAATTCGGACCATGCAGGATCGGCATCGCCATGGCGCAGCTTGCTCTTCCATCGAAGGCAGCGGGATCGGTCGGAGTCTAACGCCGGGCGGACGCCAGACCAACGGTCCCGCTCTTGCGGCGGCCTCCAGCCAGGCGCAGATTCTCTTCTGCGGCGGCGCTCCGCGCGCGATCGACCCCTCAGGAGAGACGGTTGGACGAGCCCTTCGATTTTCTTGCTTTTTGCCAGCCCGGCATGACGCTCGCGACCGGCGATCGGCGACCGGTCCGCATTACCGAGGTCGACAAAGTTGCCGGCCTGATCCGCGGTGAAGTCGCGATGTTCGGCGCCTGTGTCTGGCGCGCCGACGGTCTCCGGCAGGAAGCGCCCTGCGGCGCGCGCGGGCCGCTCGACCTCGCCCCGCCGCCGGGTCCGACGACAACCGCACCGGAGCAGCACCGCGCCTCGGTCGTTGCCGCGCTCGACGGGCCCAACCGGCATTTCTGCTGCGACTAGCTGTCGTTCGGTTTCAGGATCCTGAAACGGAACGGCGGGACGTCTTCGAATTCGAGATAGCGTCCGATATAGCGGTGATGCAGATGCGCGACTTCGAGGAAGTCGGCGTTCTCGCGCGACGGTTTGTAGATATTGAAGCAGCGCATGATCCCCAGCGTCGCCGCTGATTCCAGCGGACCGCCGAAATCGGCCGACCGGTCGAGAAAATACGGCTTCTTCGACCAGACCTCCATTTGCGCGGCATTCAGGAAGAAACAGCCGGCATGTGGATTGTTGATGCGCTGGAACATCAGCGGCGCACCCAGCATCGATGCCTTGATCTGCGGCCGCACCGTCATGTCCTGAAATTTTTCGCTCAACTCGGGCTTGCGCAGGTTGCAATCGATATAGAGCTTGTGCACGCGATCGACATGCGTGCGTTCGAAGCGGTTCGGCTGCAGCAACGCCTTGTTGGATGCCTTGGCGCTGAACCAGTCAAGCTTGCGGAAGAACCACGGGTCGGCCACCTCGATATCGTCCTCGAGATAGCAATAGTAATCGAACCCGCCGAGCGATTGCTGCAGCACGTCGTGGCATTCATAGCCGAGCAGCATCGGTTCGGCGTCGGTCGAATGCTCCGTGAAAAGAGGACCGGGCAGATCGGCAATCAGGTGATCGCCTCGGGTGGTGCAGATCGTGACCTTGAGCTCGGCCTTCATCTGATCGTTGGTGTCGTCGAGGAACCGCGCGGCCGGATTGAGCAGCCCCTGACGCGGGCCGAAATTCACATGGAGCGATTCCAGGACACGGGTCAATGCGGCAACCCGGGCGGCCGGATTGGCCCGCGCCGAGCCATAGAAACCCGAGGCCGGTCTGAAATAGTGGGCGATTGCGACGTGGATCCGCATGGAAAGGCCGGCTGGCTGAAATCGGTCCCCGGCGAGTAAAGCGCCGGCCCGTCCGGGTCAAGCCCGACCGTTACGAGCGCGGGATTTTGCGGAGCTCCCGAAGGCTCTGAAAGCCGGTCGGACCGACGATGAGATGATCGTGCAGCGTCACGCCGACCGCCTCGGCGGCGCGGAAGATTTCACGGGTGATCTCGATATCCTGGGCCGAGGGCTTGAGATTGCCGCTGGGGTGGTTGTGGCACAGCACCAGGCCAACCGCCCCGACATTGAGGGCGCGGCGGATGATCTGCCGGGGATAGGCGGCCACCTCGTTGACGGTGCCCGATTGCTGCAGTTCGTCGTCGATCAGCGCGTTGCGCTGGTCGAGATACAGAACGCGAAACTGCTCAATGTCGTTATGAGCCATGCGCGAACGGCAGTAATCGACCACCTTGTCGATCGAATTGAGTAGCGGCCGTCCGATTACCTCCTCGCGCGCCGCTCGTGCCGCCAGTTCTCGAATCGCCCGAAAATTGACCACGGTCTGCCGGTTCATCTGCTCGAAGCCGGCCAGTTCCTCCTCCGGCGCCGCGAGCACCGCACCGATCGCGCCGAACCGCTCGAGCAACGCCTTGGCCAAAGGCTTCACGTCGGCGCGCGCGATGCTGCCGAACAGCACCAGTTCGAGCAGTTCATAGTCGGGCAACGCTTCGAGCCCGCCATCGAGCGCCCGCTCGCGCAGCCGCTGGCGATGGCCCCAGTAATGCGGCCGCTCGGCCGGCGCCGCCTCGAGCCCGGGTTCCAGCGCTTCGGCCAGGCGAGGGCTCGGATCCTCGTCGCCTTCGAAGACCCAGGCCTGCGCCATGCGGTCCCATTTGCCGCCGAGTTCCTGCAGGCGCGTCCGATGCGGATAGGTGTCGCCGCGCACGATGAAACCGCCGGCCCCGATACGATGCGGCGCCACGGTGATGCCCAGCCTTGTCAGGTTCTTCGGGTCGCCCATGCCTTCAGCTCCACCGGGAATGGTCGACGCGGGCGGTGCCGGGGTCAAGCGGCTGTGGAGAATGCGTCGATCCGCTAGAATTGTCTCTCAGCCTGCTCCGGAGGCCCCATGCCCGATCCGACCACGCCACGCGCGCCCATCGAGCCTTCCGCCATTCGCGGAAACCACACGCCGGCCGCGATTCGCGGCTATCACGCCCATGTCTATTTCGGGCCCGGCACGGTCGCCGAGGCCCGGGCCTTGTATGACCGGATTCCGGCCGCCCTTCCGGACGCTGCGCTCGGCCGCTTTCACGAACGGCCGGTCGGCCCCCACCCGGCCTGGAGCTATCAGATCGCGTTCGATGCGGCGGCGTACGGCCGGATTGTTCCATGGCTCGCGACGCAGCGCGGAACGCTCGACGTGTTCGTGCACGGGCTCAGCGGCGACGATCTCTACGACCACACCGCGCTCGCGATGTGGCTCGGCCGGTCCTATACGCTCGATCTGTCGGTCCTGTAGCGGCGGATCAGCGCGGCGAACCGGGAAGCCGTTCGGCGAGCATTGCCTTGACGATCTTGCCGGCACTGTTGCGCGGCAGTTCATCGATGATCCGTATGATGCTCGGCACCTTGTAGGGCGCAAGATATGTGCGGCAATGGCGCAGGATGGCGCTTTCATCGACGTTTCCGTCGGTCACGAGGAACGCCGCCACTTCTTCGCCCAGCCGGTCCGATTTCGCCCCCAGCACGGCCGCCTCCCGCACGCCGGCGGCGGACAGCAGAACGCGTTCGACCTCCGGCGCGAACACGTTCATGCCGCCACGGATGATGACGTCGTTCCAGCGCCCCTGCAGAAACACATAGCCGTCCGCGTCGATAAACGCGTAGTCGCCCGGATAGTGCCAGCCGTCGCGGAAACTTCTGTCGGCCGGGTCGGGCGGATAGATGCCCCGCGTCATCGCGGGCGACCGGCACCGCAGGATACCGGTCTCGCCGGCCGGCAGCAGCCGGTCCGTCTCGCCCACGATCTCGATTTCATTCCCCAGCATCGGCCGGCCGATCGAACCCGGTTTCAGCTCATGTTCGTGCGGACGCATGATCGCGTTCATGCCGCCGCCGGCGCTGCCATAATAGTCGACCAGATTGGGTGAGAGCCGGGTGCGGATCGCACGATTTTCTTCGGGGAACAGCACCGCGCCGACGGTCGCGAAGAGGCGGAGCTGTGGCAGCAGCAGGCCTTCCGCCGGCGCTTCGGCCAGCAGCATGCGGGCGATCGATGGCACGACCGAGATCGTATCGATCCGATGTTGCGCGATTGCCGCGACAACGTCCTTCGCCTGGAACAAAGGCGGCATCAGATGCAGGGTGCCGCCGCGCAGCAGAGTCGCGAGCGCCATGCCGCGCCCGGCAGCAAAAGCAATCGGCAGGACCGACAGATAGCGATCATTCTCGCCGACCCCGACATCGGTCCAGTACGCGCCGGCCATCGCGCCGTAATTGCGATGCGTGTAGACGTTCGCCTGCGGCACGCCGGTGGTACCGGAACTCAGGACCAAAATGAAAACCGTGTCGTCGCCCGGCGCCATCCGATCCCAGGCCGGCGCCGCTGCAACAGCCTGCCGCCAGGTTTCGTCATGCGGGATCGTCGGCAGGCTCGGGTCGATGCGGCGGCCGGTTTCGGCGATCACCAGCTTCGGCCGAAAGATGCGGCCGATCCGTTCCTGCTCGGCGAGGGTCCAACGCCAGTCCATGGGCAGATTGACGGCGCCGAGCCGCGCCACGGCCAACCATATCGCCGGGATATCGACACCGTCGATCAGCGAGGCCCCGACCACGTCGCCGGGCCGGACGCCGGCGCGATGCAGAACAGTGGCGATGCGCCGGCACCGGTCGTCGAGCTCGGCAAAGGTGAGCGTCTCGCCGCTATCGACGATGGCTGGCTTGTTGGCCCGGAATCGGCCATGAAGGGCTACCAGTTCGGCAAGGTTCACGGCGGATGCAACACTTCTCGGTTGCCTCGGGGCACCGTTATAATGCCAGCATGGCGACGATAACGACATCTGGAATGACAGCGGAGGGGCCGCCCGGTCGCAGCGACGACGGCGGCCTGGCGGGATGGCTGTGCAAGCACCTCGCTGCGGCGCTCGGCTACAAATCGGTCGAAGCGGGCGACGATTTCTTCGAGCTGGGCGGCGATTCCGTTGCCGCCACGGCCCTGGTCACCGCGATCGCCGAACGGTGCAAGGTCGAATTGCCGATCTCGATCATCGTCAGCCACCCGACGATGGCCGCACTCGCGCGCCATCTGGCGAATCAGACTCCGCCGGCCCTCTATCCGCCCTTGCTGCCGGTCGAAACCGCAGGCGAACGCACGCCGCTGTTCGTCATCCATGGACTGACGGGGCAAGCTTTCGCAGCGCGCTATCTGCGCGACCGGATTGGTCCGCAACGGCCGATCTACGGGCTGCAGGCGACACCGCAGCGCCCCCGGGAGAACGCATTCAAAAGCGTCCCCGAACTGGCGGCCGACTATCTCGAGGCAATACGCAGCGTCCAGCCCGCCGGCCCGTATCTGATCGCCTCTTACTGCGCCGGCATTATGATCGCCTGGGAAATCGCGCAGATGCTGATCGCGGCCGGTGAAGCGATCCCGCTTTTGATCGCGATCGATCCGCCATCGCATATCGGCGACTGGATCGGCGGCGAAGTCGACCACACCGATGAAGGCGGCGTGCCTGGCGACGACAAAAATTTTCGGCGCCAGACCCGGGATTCGATCATCGTCGGAACGGCCAATCACGACGATATGACGTGGCTGCGCCGCGATCCGAACGCGATGGAAGGCGCCGTCGAGACGGCGGTCGCTCTGCGCGCGGCGTTCCTTGCCTACCGACCAGCACCTTATAACGGCCGCATCGCCCTCATCTGTTCGGCGCAAGCTGCGAGCTATCTGCACGCGGCGAGAAGAAAGCCCGATCAACGCCGCGCCGGATGGCCCGCGTTGATGCGCGGAAAAGTCGATTTCGTCATGCTGCGTGGCAGTCATTCGGGAATGTTTAAACAGCAAAATCCAGCCGTCCCCGACGCCGTGCGAGAAGCTCTGGAAAGTACCGGTCTCTGAGATCGGCCTCAGGTCCGGGCCTCGAGATTCTCCAGAAGGCGCCGCTTCACGATCTTGCCGGCGCTGTTGCGCGGCAACGTATCCACGAAATGCATCTGTGTCGGAATCTTGTACGCGGCAAGCCGGCCGCGGCAATGCCGCATCAGCTCGTCCCGATCGATCCCGCGATCGGCGACCAGAAACGCAACCACGTCCTCGCCGAGCGTCGGATTGGCGACACCGAGCACGGCAACTTCGCGGACGCCCGGCAGGCCGAGAAGCACCCGCTCGACCTCGGGCGCGTAAACATTGCTGCCGCCACGAATGATGATGTCATTGTAACGCCCCTGCAGGAACAGATAGCCGTCTTCATCGATCAGCGCGTAATCGCCGGGATAGTGCCAGCCTTCGAGATAGGTTTCGTCCGCCGGATCGGGCGGATAGACGCCAAGACAGGTATTCGGGCAGCGTGCCCGCAATCGCCCCGTGGTGCCGCGCGGCAATGGGTTGTTGCGATCGTCGACGATTTCGAGATCGGTTCCCAGCATTGGCCTTCCGACCGAACCCGGCTTCTCATCGATCTCGTGCGGATAGAGGATCGTGTTGAGACCGCCGCCGGTGCTCCCATAGTAGTTGATGAGGTTCGGCGACAGCCGCTTGCGTACGGCGTTGCTCTCTTCGGGAAACAGCATCGCGCCGACTGACGTCAGCAGGCGCAGCCCCGGCATCAGGAGACGGTCGTCGCTCGTCAGCGCCAGCAACTGGCGCAGGATCGTCGGAACGCAACACAGCACATCGATCCGGTATTTCTCGACAGCGGCGAGGATCTCGGCGGCCCCGACCAGCGGTGGCATGAACCGGAGCGTACCGCCGCCCAACAAGGTCGCCAGCGCAACGGTCCGGCCGCCGGCGCTCGACAGCGGGATAACCGCCAGCGTTCGGTCGTCCGATCTTTGACCGATGTCGATCCATTGTCCCAGCATGATCGTGCGAAAGGTCCGATGCGTATGCACATTTCCCTTCGGCAATCCGGTCGTGCCGGAGCTCATGTTCATGAGGGCCGGCAGGTCGTCGCCAGGCGCCATACGGTCGTCCGCCGGCGCCGCCGCCACCTCGCGTTCCCAGGCTTCGTCATGGCGCACAACCGGCAGGCCGTCGCCGACTTTCCGATTGGGTTCAAAGAAAATCAGGCGCGGCTGAAACACGCGACCGATCTGCGCCTGTTCCTCCGGCGTCCATCGCCAATCCATTGGAATGAACGCGGCGCCGATCCGCAGAATTGCCATCCAGAGAACGAGATGTGCGGCACCGTCCATCAGGCTGACACCGACCAGATCGCCGGCGCGCACGCCGCGCGTGGTCAGGGCGTTCGCACTGCGGCGAGCCCGTTCGTCGAGTTCCGCAAAGGTGACGGGGTGTTGATCGTCGTCGACGGCAATCTCCTTGGCACGATAGCGTGCGTGCAAAGCGAGATAGCTGGCGACATTCATGGTACGGATTTCGCGCGGCGAGGAATTTTAGCGGCTTGCAGCATCGCGCGGCGCGGCAGACATCCCGACATCCTGCGGCAAACCCGTCGCCACGATCCGGTAAAGCAGGCGCCGCGTCGAGGCCTCCGTCGCCGCGCCGATCGCCTCGGCGCAATGCAGCGTCGCTGTATTGTCCCAGAGTACAATGTCCCCCGGACGCCAGGCATGACGATAGACGAAACGCGGTTCGATCGCGTGCAGTTTTAGACGGCGCAAGAGCGCCTGCCAGGAGCCGTCCGGTGGCGGATCCATGTCGACCGCCGAACCGGCGATCGCATAGAGACCGGTCTCGCCGGTCACGCTGTGACGGCGCGCGATCGGATGTCGACCCGGCGGCGGCAGCAGTGCCGCCTGCTCCGGCGACATCGGGTGCACGCCATGCTCCCATTCTTCGCGATCGTCACCGCCGCCATAGCTGTGAAACGCATGCAATCCGTCGATCTCGCGCCGGGCCGCGTCGGCGAGCGCTCTGTAGGCCTGCACGAGATCGGTGAACAAGGTGGCGCCGCCGTTCGCCGGTGCCTCGATGCAATAGAGGATTGTGACGGCGTTCGGGTCGGCGGCATAGCCGCGATCGGTGTGCCAGAAGGCGGCGCCGTTCCGATACTCTTCCGGCTCCAGCGCTTTCCCGACATTGCCGACCTGCATGATCGCCGGATGATTCGGCAGCACGAGATTGTCGTAGGGTTCGAGGAACGGCTCGCCCCACAGCCGGCCGAACGTCTCGTATTGCGCGAGCGTCAAATTCTGTTCGCGGAATAGCAAGACGCGATTGCGATAGAGCGCATCGTAGAGGGCGGCGCGTGTCTCGCTGTCGGCGATGCGCGTGCCGTCGAAACCCGTCACCTCGGCAACGAACCCCGGCCCGATTTCCTGCAACCCGATCATGTCGCATTCCGCAATGAGCGTAACCGAGCGTACCGCCCCGAGGGCGGTACCCGCAACGCCTGCGATGCGGCTCACCGATCGGCGGGCAGCGCGCCGTCTTTCAGATAAGCCTCGATCGGCGCGATCGGCGCGTCTTGGAGCAGCGAAGGCGGATGACCGCCCGGCAGCGCATCCCAATAGGCGATGTTCGGGTACTGGGTCCGGACCGCGTCGAAGAGCGCAGGATTGCGGTACGGGCTGGTCTCCCCGTAGAGAAAGAGCGCGTCGCATTTCAGACGAGGAAACGTCTGGCTGTTATCGAATTTTTTACCAAGATAACTGCCCATCGCAGCCACCACTTTCGGATCGTATTTCAGCGCGATCTTGTCAGACTGGCGATGGAAGCGCGCATCGCGATAATACTCGTGCAAATGCTCGGGTATCTGGCTGAGGGGCGGCCGCCGCTCGAAAAGATAGGCCTCGGCTTCGTCGACGGAATCGAATCGCGCTTCGGCCTGTTCGTGAAGCGAGCGATGATGTCGGATCAGCGCATCGTGACTGGCAAGCGGCGTATCGACGAACACGACCGACCGGGGCCGTGTGCGCACATACATCAAATAGAGCAACAGCATCATGCCGCCCCAGGAAACGCCGAGCATATGTTCGTCGCCGGTCGCGTATCTGCGGCAGACCGCAACGAGGCTGCTCACATATGTCTCCCAGCGATAGCCGGCGACCTGCCAGAGAAACTGGCTGTCGCCGTGGCCGAGCCAGTCGGGGCAGATCACCTCGAACCCCGACTGGTTGAGGCGCTCGGCGAGGACCGCGAACTCGGCACCGCTCGCCCCCATCCCGTGCGTACAGATGACGCGCCGCGTCGCACCGGGCGGGCTCCAGATCCGGATATTCAGCCGGCGAACCAGGGGGCCGAAGCGGATCAAGACAAATTCGTGATGCGGCTTCATGAGGCTGAGCGCAGATGGCGCCGGCAACAGTCCGATGGCGTCGATCGCAATGCCATCAGCGTGTGGCGCCGCCGCCGGCATCGAGAAAGGCGGCCAGCCGGTTGATCGACGGATACGAAACGAGATCGACCGGCTCGACGGTGCGGTTGGTTGCGTCCTCGAGATTGACGCACAGATCGAGCGCCGCAAGGCTGTCCATCTCCATGGCGACGAACTCGATATCCTGATCGGGTGCCGCCAGCAATGCCGTCTGTCTTGCATCGTCGAGCTCGCCCAGATCGGTCAAAATTCCGATGATCCGCTCGCGGAATGACGGTGCGCTCATGAATCGAACCTCAAGTTCAGCCGCTCCGGCATGACGAAAATCTGGTTATCGACATAAACGCAGTCGACAGCCGAGACAATCCGGCACGTCGATTGCATGGCGCGCACGACCGCCGGCCAGACGTCGAGCGACATGTGGCGGCCGAGACAGGAATGGGGACCGGCGCCGAAAATCAGCTTCTGGACCGATGGCGAGGCGTCGTAGTTGAGGCTTTGCAGATAGAGCCGCACCCGGTCGCCCGTCGAAAAGGCGATGTGCTCGTACTCGAAATCTTCGCCGGCCAGCCGCTCGGCAATGGCGACCCCCGTCTCTGGCGGAAAGTCGGGAAAGACGACGGCATCGAGCCGCTCGCCTGCAGACGTCGTCAGAACGGCGTTCAGGCTGCTCGCCAGCGTCGCGAGCAGCGAATCCCGGCCCAACACAAGCAAAGCCAGCAGCATGTCCTCATCGCCGCGTGCGACGGCGGGCGCACAAACCCTCGCGATACAGGCGCGCAGTTCGGCCAGATCGTTCTCGATCGTTTGAATCGTGCGCAATCCAATGTAGCGATCGAAGATCCGCGTGATGGCGATACGGCGGAAGGGGATTGTTTCGGATGCTTCGACCATCTCGCTGAAAAGATCGCGTACGAAAGGAAGGAGGATTTCGCCCGCCAGATCGGTCTCATCGTTCGATCGAATGGGCGCAAAATGTCGTTCCACGAGTTCGGGCAAGCGCGCCGCAACTGCCTTGCGTCGCCCGGCGAGAAACGCAGCCATTCGCCGGCGCATTGCCTCGTGGTGCGGTCCTTCCATCAGCAGCGGCATGATCCCGGCCGCGTAGATGAAATTGGGCAACTGAATGTCGTACCGCTGCGTCACCGCGGCGACCGACTGCACAACGTCCTGGCAGACGAGTCCGGGATGCCGCAGCAGGTCGAGCACCTGCCGGGGGTTGGTCACGACATGGCACCGGGTTGCTTCGTCATAGACGATCGGCGCGTCATGGCGCGACGCGAACAAAACGCGGCGCTCAATCTGGCGATGAAGGGTCAAGTAGTTCATGGCCGAACTCGAAAGAGGCACGAACGCGGATGGTACTGCGCCCGCACAGTATCATCTCCCACCGATCGAAGCAGCGGGGCGTTTCCGAGCACGGAATGCGTAGGCCGGGAGCGCGCGAGCAAAAATGGTGCTGTCGGTCAGGATTGAACTGACGACCTCTCCCTTACCAAGGGAGTGCTCTACCACTGAGCTACGACAGCGCGCCTCGCGAGGGGCGGCACCATGCCACAGCGTTGGGGGTCGGGCAACCATCGCTCCCGGGTCGCCGAAACACTGCCAACATATTGATAAAACTATATATTCAGCCGCGCAGTTCGCGCGGCAGAAGCCGCGTGACCCGGCTTGCGGCGACGACTTCCTCATCGCTCACATAGGCTTCGTGATTCTTTTCGATCGACCGGGGATCGTAGAGATAATTCACCATGATCCCGAATGAGTCGCCGAGGCCGCGCGGCGACGGATCGCCGAGCCAGTTCACACGCTCGAGGCGCGCGCCGTTCCGCAGATGAAACCGCGCCACCGGATCGAGCGGCTCCTGTTCGCGCTTTTCGTTGAGCAGATAATGCGCCGCGAGCCGCATGATGGGTTCTTCCAGCGGCAATATCGACGCCGGTGTCACGGGCGCTGCCAGCAGACCGCGAATTGCTGCCCGATCTGCGTCGGAAACGAGCGGTTCCGCCAGCCGATCGAGCATCCGAGTGAGCCATCGCCGAAATCCGGGCACGGGCGACAGGGTTGCAAACCGTTCGATTGCCGGCAGTTCACGCTGCAGCTCGACCACCACCTGCTTGATCAGGAAATTGCCGAACGTGATGCCGCGCAACCCGTCATGGCAATTGTTGATCGAATAGAAGATCGCGGTATCGGCCAGCGATGGATCGAGGATGAAGCCATTCCGATCGAGTAACGGGCCGATGCTGTCGGCAAGGTCGCGCACCAGCGCGACTTCGACGAAGATGACCGGATCGCCCGGCAAAGCCGGGTGAAAGAACGCGAAGCAGCGCCGGTCGGCGGCAAGGCGACGGCGCAGATCGTCCCACCCGCGAACCTCATGCACGCTTTCGTACCGGATCAGCCGCTCGAGGATCGCTGCCGGCGTGTTCCAGTCGATGCGTTCGAGTGCCAGAAAGCCGCGATTGAACCAGACCTTGAGCAGATAGCGCAGATCGGCGTCGACGGCTTCGAGGACGGGATTCTCCGGCAGGAGCTCCAACAGGTCCTCACGCATGCGGACCAGCGTCGCGCCGCCATCCGGCGCCGTATGAATCCGCCGGAACAGTTTCTGGCGCGGCGCTTCCGCGGCGCGCGCCAGCGCAAGCCGTGTCTCCAGCGCGGGCCGCTCGCCGTACGCCTTCGCTGCAGCGATGATACGCTCGGTATCGGCGTCGAAATCGGTCGCAAGCGCTTCGAAGAAGCGGCGCCGTCCGTCGGAATCGAGCTCGCGATAGTAGGTGACCATCTCTCGCGCGACGGCCGTGCCGCTCGCCTCGCCGCGCGTGGAGAGCAGTTCCTCGCCCAGCACCACGACATCGCGTTCGGCGGTGCGAACGCCACGGATTGCCCGCAATGCGTCGAGACCGGCATCGGCAATGGCGTTGAGGAACTGGTTGACGCCGCCGGGACGTCGCGTGTCCTGCACCGTCATCGCTCGCCCTCGCCTTGTCCCGCCGCCTGCGACGAGCGGGCATGCTCTGCCAGCCGGAGCAGCGCATCGCCGGTGAGCCGGTAGGTCTGGAACTCGTCTGCCTTTCGTCCGCCCATCGCATCGTAGAAGGTGACGGCATCGGCCTGATGCAAGACATGCCATTCGACGCGACCCCATTGGCGCTCGACCGCAAGAGCCGCCACCTCGGCCAGATGCCGTCGGCCGATGCCTCTGCCCCGCGCCCAATCCGTCACATAAAGGTCATTGACCAGGATCCCGGGCTTCGCATCCCAGGTGGAGAAGGTGGAATAAAACAAAATCATTCCGGCGGGCCCATCCGCCAGCTCGGCAACAAGTATTTCGAAGCGTCGATCGGGACCGAATCCCCAGCGACGAACGTCCGCTGCCGTCATGCGACAGATGTCGGCCTCGCCATCAAGGGCCGCGAGATCGCGCAGGAAGCCCATGACCATGTCGGCGTCGTCCGCCCTGCCCCCGCGAATTGTCAGTTTTTCGTCCGTCATGCCCGTCCGTCCTGGCGCATCCGGATCCGGCGCCTGCGCCAGAACTGCCACTACAAACCGGGCAACGCAACCGTCGGTCGGACTTCGTTACAACGCCGTGAAAATGACGCCGTGGAGGAGAAAGGCGGCCAATCCAATGGCGACCCCATAGGGCACCGGCCCGTTCGCGCGCAACAGCGGCGGCGTTTCCGGCGCGACCGCGCGTTCTTTGCCGGCGCAGGCCGCAAAGGCCTTGCGCAGCAGCAGCAGGACGACACCCAGCAGCGCACCGAGCACACTCATCGCCACCAGGAAAAATCCGAGATCGACAATGCCGACCCACAGCGCAATCGCGGCCAGGAATTTTACGTCGCCGCCACCGATCCAGCGCAACCGCCACATCATGTAGCCGACACCGAAGGCGACCACAGCACCCATGATGTGACTGAACCAGACGATCCCGCCATCGAGGGTGAAGGCCCAGATGGGCATCAGCGCAACAATGACGAGGCAGATGCCGTGAGGAATGCGCAGGCGTAACACGTCCCATGCCATGCCCACCCCGATCGCCGCGAGAGCGGCGATTTCCAGCCACATCGTTATATTCGATGCGAAGCCAGTCATATGGATGGGGGACAGAGAGCGCTACCGAGCTTCTGCGCTATTCCGAGAGCGTCGTGGGTTGCGAGACGCCGGGCTGGCCCTGCAAGGCACGCAGCCGGTCGAGATTGGCGTGCGCCTCGGCATGAAAGGTCGGGCTCATTTCGATGGCCTGGGCCAGCAGCCGTTCGCTGGTCGCGTAATCGCCATTCATCATGGCGATGTAGCCAACATTGTTGAGCGCGTTCGGCGCTTCCGACGCTGGTACATTGTTCAATGCTTCGCCGTAGCGTCCCTGCCAGGCGACGGCGAGACGAAGATTGCCGTTCGCCAGGTCGGAACGCGGATCGATCGATAGAGACCGCCGGAACATGGCCTCTGCTTCCGCGTAGCGGCCCTGCCGCATGAAGGAGATACCCTGATTGTTCAGGACGGACGAGGAATCGGGCTCCAGCGTGAGAGCGCGCGTGTACGCTTCTTCCGCGATGCCCCATTCCTCCCGGTTGTCGTAGAACCGGCCGAGTGCGTTCCACGCCCGCCACAGCGTGGCGTCCTCGGCGACGGCCTGCTGCAGCAAGGCGCCGGCCCCGTCGTCCCGTCCGAGCGTCAGTTCGGCGAGGCCCTGCCCCTGCAACGCGCGCGCACGATAGCCCGGCTCTTCCATCACACTTTGATAGAGATTGTAGGCAAGTTCCGCGTTCCCCACGCCCAGTTCGGCTTCGGCCATCGCGAAGCGCGCCCGCGGCGTTATTCGCATTGCCTGGGTCAGGCCGGCCAGGCGTTCCCGCGCCAGTTCGTTACGTCCGAACCGGAGATCCTCTTCGGCAGCGATCAGAGTCGCGTCGTCCGCCATTTCCTGAACGGCGAGCAGCTCGGCGACGGTATCCGCGTCCGCCTCTTCGGATGTCATCTCGCCGCTGGCACATGCCGACAAAATCAGTGCCGTCGAAAACAGCAGCATCACCCCGTAAGCCGATCGCGGCATCGGCCACCAGCGGGTCATCGCGTTAGCGGGCCGTTTCACTGTCGTCAGCATGCTCGTCCTCGGCCTGGTTCGCCAGCGCGAAAGCAACAATCGTCGGTACGCGTGCTGCGGCTGCCGGCGGCAGAGTAGCGGAGTGCCCATCAGTATTGGCCATGGCGGCCGGCGGCGCCACCGATTCGATTGCAGCGGCTCTGACCCCGACCAGCATTCGCGATGTCGCCTCGAAATCCGCGACAGCGACCATCTCGGTCGCCGGCATCATCGCATCGCGCAACGCGTCGGCGATCGCCAGCGGCGGAACGGCCGCGAGAGCCGTGAAACCGGGAATCGACGCCTGTGTGATCTCAGATGCCGATGACGTGCCGGAAGCGGCAGGAACAATCGGCGCCAGCGATGCTTCGTCCGGCAATGCGGCGGCCTGCGGCGGGAAGTCCGCCTTCCTCGCGGGTGCGGACGGCACCGCCGCCATGGCGGGCGTGCCAAGCGTGACCCCCGGTTCGTAGGGGACCACAAGCATCCCCGTCGCAACCGCCGCCGGCGCGCTCCCCGGAACCACCACCAGCGGTACCGATGCCGGATGTGCGACTGGCGCAACCGGCGCCGTCGACCAGGTTCCAACCGGCATGGGTTCGGGCCGGACGGCAACGGCCGCCTCAAGCCCGACGATCCGCGCATTGCTGGAAATCGCCACGAGATTGCCGTCGAGCGGATCGGATCGAGGACCGGTCGGCAGAAACTGCATCGCCGCCAGCTCCGTACCCTCAAGCGTGTCGTGGAACGGACGCACGACCGCGGGATCGGGCAACGCAGGCGGCAAGACCTCAGCGACAAAGAAATGCGGCGATCCGCCGCGCTGTTTGACCGACGCCATCAGGGTCGCGGGTGCCATGCTCCCGGCAGATGTCGCCGCATTCAGGGAATAATGGACCGGAACTGCCGACCTCATCGAGGTCGCTGCAACCGGGCGGTCCACACCGCCGCCAGCGTCCGGCGCACCCAGTACGGCCATAAAGACCGGCACGACCGGTACCGCCGGCGGCGGCGGCGCGGCATCGGTTGTATCCGGCAGCGGCAGAATATTCGCCGCGGCGGATTGCGGATAAAGCACGACAGGCAGCGTGCCGTCGTTTCCGGGTGCGGCAACCTGGCCCGGCGGCAGCGTTTTCAGGACGGAAACATGTGGCGCAACGGATTGGATCGACGGACCCCAGCGATCGTCCGCCGGTTCCAGCTCGGCAATCAGCGCGGCGAGTGCGCCTCCGGGCAGCGTCGGCGCTATCGCCTGATCGGACGACGGCACCGCCGTTTCGTTCGCAACACGAGCGATGTTGGCGATGACCACGTCGTCGCCCGGCGCCAATCGAGCCGCCTCGACCAGCAGTTCCGCGGCCTTGGCGCCATTGCCGCGGCCGAGCTGTGCCATCGCCCAGTTGTTGTAGGTTTGCGACGACGCCGGATCGACGTCGAGCGCTTCCAGAAAGTAACTGTCGGCCAAATCCAATCGTCCGACTTCCTCGTAAGCGACCGCCAACGCATTCAGGACATTGACCGACGCCGGCGCAATCAGCCGCGCCTCCTCGAATGCCTCGATGGCCAGACCGAAGTTTCCGTTCGCGAAATGACGCTTGCCCTGGCTCAACGGATCGACGCCCGATTCGATGCCGCCATCGGCGGTGAAGCGCGGTTGCGAACCGAACTCACTGTCGTTGCCGCAACCCGCAGCGACGAGCGTGCTCGCCAGCGCGCCCGCAAGCAAGGCCAGACGCCGCCTCTGAGGGCCTCGGGAAAGATCGGAATACGGGATTGAGTGATTCATGACTTCATTAACACCTTGAAGATGCGAATCATCACGGGCAGCAGGATCACGATGATCATCGTGGGAAACACGAACAGACCCAGCGGAATAGTCAGCTTGACCGGCAGGGCCTGGGCCTTGGTTTCGGCCCGCAACATGCGGTGCGTCCGCATCTCGTCGCTATAGATACGAAGCGCGTCGGCGAGACTCGTGCCGAGCTCTTCCGATTGCAGAAGCAGGATCACCATCGAACGGACTTCGTCGATGTCCATTCGTTCGGAAAGATTCTTGAATGCCTCTTCGCGACTCGAACCGGCCCGAAGTTCCAACGACATCATCTCGAAGTTTTCGGCGAGCGAGCGATGGGCATGACGCAACTCGTGGGCAACCCGGCTGATCGCCGCGTCGAGGCCAAGGCCGGCTTCGACGCAAATCACCAAAAGGTCGAGCGCGTCAGGAAATCCGTTGCGAAATTGCTGCGCGAGTGAGTCGCGCCGCATCCTTATCCAGATATTCGGCAGGAAGAGCCCGAAGGCGAGCGCGCCGAGGCCCGCGAAGATCATCGATTGCGGTGACAGCCGATCGAGGAGAAAAGGAGAGAGCAGAATATAGATGCCGGCAAAGGCGAGCGCACAGAACAGTCGCGCCAGATAGAACGCGCCGACCGCGGAGGGCTTCATAAATCCGGCACGGACCAATTTCTGCCGCAGGGTCGACAACTGAGCGACATTGAACGGCACCAGCTGGCGGGCGAGCGGTTGCAAGGCCGGCGTGACGTTGGTCACCTCGTCCAGATAGCGGATGGATTCGGCCGAGTTCTTGTCCTTGGCTTTACTCTTGTCGGCATTCTTCGAGGACTTGCCGCTGGCACGATCGCGCATGGCGCGACGCGACGTGCCGAACGAATTGATCGCCAGCGCAATTATGATCACCGCAATGAACACCATCGCCATCACCGCATAGAGAACGACGTCGGCGGTCTCCAGTCCAAGCTGCGCGATGATCGAATCCATGGCCCTAGAGCTTGAAGTTGACGAGGCGGTACATGACGATGATGCCGAACACCATCAGCATGAGACCGAGCCCGATGATCGGCAGGAAGATCGGATCTTCCCACACGTCGGCGTAGTATCTCGGGTTGACGACGTTAACAGCCGCCGCAAGGAAAAACGGCAGCACGGAGAGCACAATCGCCGAGAAGCGCCCTTCCGAGGAGAGGGCGACGATCTTGGCGCGCATTCTCTGGCGTTCGCGAATGACCCGTGACAGCGACATCAGCACTTCTGCGAGATTGCCGCCGACCTGCATCTGAATCATCACCGCGACGACAAGGAAACGCAGGTCCTCCAGCCCGACGCGCTTGGCCACATTGTGCAGCGCCGTCGGCAGGTCGAGCCCGTACGTCATTTCGTCCACGGCAAGACCGAATTCGGTGCCGCAGGGATCGGCAAGCTCGCGCGAGACCAGGCCAAGCGCTGTCGGCACCGGATGCCCCGCTTTCAGGCTTCGCACCATGATGTCGATCGCATCGGGAAGCTGGCGCGAGAATTTGCGCAGCCGCAGCTTGCGCATGATGATCAGAACCCCGAACGGCAGTAGAAGGCCAAACACCACCGCTGCGGCCACGACCGGAACGTTCCAGGTCAGAAGCAACGCGGCGATGCCGACCGCCGTTGCGAAAGCGACGATGACGGTCAGAACCTCGGCCGGCGCACGGCCCATGCCGGTCTGCACGACGAGATTGCTGAACGATGTTACCGGATCGAATCCGGCCGTCTCGCCCGCGGTCGCGCGCTCGCGCTTCAGCCGGAGCATAACCGATTCACGGCTGTCGCCTCTCACCAGCATGCGCAGGCGGCGGTTCGGGCTGCGTACGGTGCTCTTCGTCATGTCGATGATGAGGAGGTAGATCCCTTCGATCAGCAGCACCGCGCTGAGGAAGACAATCCCGTAGACGAAGAAATCGTTATCGAATCGCACGGATCGTCTCCGGATTTTGACCCAGCGCGCGGTCCGGATCGAAATAATGCGCGGGAAGATCGACGCCGCGCGTCTTGAGATTCTCCATGAATTTCGGCCTGATGCCGGTGGCGCGGAACTCGCCGTGGATTGTCCCGTCAGGATCGGCGTGACGGCGGATGAAGCGGAAGATCTCCTGCGTCTGGATGACCTCGCCTTCCATTCCGGTAATTTCGGTGACGCTCATGATGCGGCGGCGACCGTCGCTGAGGCGCTGTAGCTGCACCACCACATCGAGCGCTGACGCGATCTGGGTGCGCATACCGCGCAGAGGAATATCGAGGCCGGCCATGCTGACCATCTGCTCGAGGCGGCTGATCGCGTCGCGCGGTGTATTCGCGTGGATCGTCGTCATCGAGCCGTCATGGCCCGTGTTCATGGCCTGAAGCATGTCGAAGGCTTCGCCGGACCGCACCTCGCCGACGATGATCCGGTCCGGTCGCATACGCAGCGAGTTCTTGACCAGCTCGCGCTGCGCGATTTCGCCGCGCCCTTCGATATTCGCCGGTCTCGTCTCGAGGCGTACAACATGGATCTGCTGAAGTTGTAATTCGGCGGCATCTTCGATGGTAACGACGCGCTCGCGCTCGTCGATGAACCGCGACATCGCGTTGAGCAAGGTCGTCTTGCCCGAACCGGTACCACCGGAAATCAGGATGTTCAATCGACTGCGCACGATGGCAGCCAGAAGATCGGCGATCTCCGGCGTCAGCGAATTGTTCTCGATCAGTGAATCGAGCGTATAGGGCCGCGCCGCAAATTTACGGATCGACATGATCGGGCCGTCGATTGCGACCGGCGGGATTGCGACGTTGACGCGTGAACCGTCCGGCAGCCGGGCATCGACCATGGGCTGCGATTCGTCCACGCGCCGGCCGATCCGCGACACGATCTTCATGATGATACGAAGAAGATGCTTGTCGTCCTGAAAATGGACCGGTGTCAGTTCGAGTATGCCGGCGCGCTCGATAAACACCTGTTTGTGCGTATTGATCAGAATATCGTTGATCGTCGGATCCTTGAGCAACGGCTCGAGCGGCCCAAGTCCGACCATTTCATCGATGACATCGCCGACGATCTGCTGTTGCTCGCGAAGATTGAGCTGCACCTTTTCGGTTTTCAGCAATTCGCGAACCAGCGTTCCAATCTGCTCGCGGAACTCGTCGGGCTCGAGCTTTTCGATGGCGGAGAGGTTGATTTCCTCAAGCAGCCTGTGGTGGAGGCGGACCTTGATCGCCGTGTAGGTCGGCAAGGACGCCATGCGCTGCGGGCTCGGCGCTTCGTCCGAACGGATCGATGACGGCGACTGCGCGGGCGTCGGTGCCGCCAGTTGCGGGCCCGCCTGCAATTTCATGACAGAATTCGCGTCGGCCGTACTTCCGGCAGCGCCCGAGAATTTCTTGAATCGACCCAGCATACCAACCTCGTCCTGTTACTCTTTCGGTACCATCGCCTGGACCGGCACGACACGTTTCAGGCTTTCGCGAACGAACTTGCGTACCGCCTTCGCGATGCTGCTGCGTCGTTTGACGTCGCGCAGCGGCACGCCCCGATTGATCGCCTCGAGAACCACCCGTTCTTCGTCGGGTACGATAAAGTCGATCTGCCGCGCGATCGCCCGTTCGGCCTCACGCTGACTGAGACTGCGCTGCCAGAACTGCCGGGGCTGGCGGTTGGCAACGATGACGAGGTTAAGCCCGCCCAGCCCGGCACTGCTCAGCGACACCAGGAGCTGGCGGGTCTGGCGAACGGTCGGATAGGTAAGACGGCTCACCAGGAACACGACGTCGCTGCCCGACAGGACGAACGATTCCCACTGTGCCCAGGCCAGCGGCAGGTCGATCACGACATAGTCGTACATCTCACACGCAACGCCCAGGACAGATCCCAGGATTTCGCTGTTGACGGCGTCGTGGCTGATGAGCTGATTGGGCGCGGCCAGCACTTCGATGCCACTCGGGTGTTGCATCGCCATGGCGCGCAAGAGCTGCGGATCGAGCCTTTGGGGAAAGCGGGAAATTTCCAGCAGATCGAAGGTCGGCTCGAGATCGAGATAGATCGACGCATTGCCGGATTGAAAATCGAGGTCGACGAGCAGGACCGAAGGGCGCTTTTCCTTGCCGCCGGGATTCGCCAGCTCGTAGGCGGTCTGGATCGCCAGCGTGGTCGCACCGAGCCCCCCCGATGGCCGGATGAAACTCAAAACCGTTGCCGGCTTCTTTTCGCCTTCCCGGGCTCCCACAACCGGGCGATGCCGCGCCGTGCGAAGCGCCGTCACGAGATCGTCGTGGCGCATCGGCTGCGGCAGGAAGTCGGCGAGCGGCATACGTACCAGCATACGCATCGCTTCGACGCTGCTCGATTTCGATGTCACCACGACAGGCCGGCCGCCGGCATGGGAGACAAGATTATTCAAGGCGGCCATGTCGCCGCCATCCTCGAGATTTACCTCGACGAACAGCATGTCGACGTTCTCGGAATGCAGCAGGCGCTCGAGATGGCGCGGCAGCGTTCCGCTCAGAACCCCAAGATCGACATCGCCGGCTTCGTCGCACGCCGCGCGGAGGGCGCGTTCCGCTTCTTCGTCCTGGACCACGGCATGCAGCCGAATCTTGCCCCGATGTGCTGCGCCCTTCCTCAGCGGCATCCGCTTGCCTCGTTCCGGTCCTGTCAGGCCTTCCGGCATAAAACAGAAACTCCACGCACCGCCGATCGATGGGCCCACCGGGGGTGCAGCCGGAATGGGCGAAAACGGCAAAAATGGTTCGGCCGCGACCGTCGCAAAACGACGGTCGAGAGGGATGGCTCAGCGACGATCGACGACCGCGAACATACGATCGTTGCTGGATCGAGGATAACTTCGAAGCGACGTTCGGGGCCCATGGCGGTTCCTCTCGGTTCGCTGCCGAAGGATCTGCGGTTTAGACGCCCCCGCCTGACACCGAACTCGTCGTCCGCAACGCTACCGGCGGCTCAACCGTATCCGTCTCGTAGCGCACGTAGGCGCCTACCGCACGCTTGCCGTCCATGGGAATGTCGGTGTTCTGTGCACCGGGCGGATTCGGGTCGATGACCATGACCGCAGAGTTTTGCGCATCGGCATCGGCGTACGTGGGATAGACATGATTGGGGCCGGAAAACGTGCAGGCGGCAAGCAGAGCGCCGGCGAGCAGCAACAGTGGCAGACTTGGCATCGTTTTGTGCCTCATTTGATGATGTATCCGAATTGTCCGCTGAGGCCACCGGACGATCCGACTGCGTCATCGGGCATGGATGTCTGGACATAATCGTCGTCGTCGCTATGACCTTCGGTGCGACCGAGCAGGAAAAGTTCGGCATCGGTTGGCAGAATGACGCTGTCGGTCGGCAGCGCAAGCTCGTCGGGTGAGCGAGCCGGCTGGACCAGGCGCGGCGTCACGACGATGACCAGTTCCGTTTCATTCCGCTGGTAGCCGCGGCTGCTGAACAGCAAGCCGAGAATCGGGATATCCGACAGCCACGGCAATCCGTCGACGGCATCCTGGAAGTCGCTCTGCAACAGACCCGCGATCGCAAAACTCTGGCCGTCGCGCAGCTCGATGGTGGTTTTCGCCCGCCGCGTCGACAAACCGGGAATCACGACATCGTTGGTCTGTACCACGATGGATGCATCGATTCGGCTGACTTCCGGCGCGACCTCGAGATTGATCAGATCCTTGCCGATCACGGTCGGCGTGAACCCGAGCCCGACACCGAACTCCTTGAACTCGACTGTGATCGTGTCGTTGTCCTGGGCGACCGGAATCGGGAACTCGCCGCCGGCAAGAAAGAATGCCGTGTCGCCGGAGAGTGCCACCAGATTCGGTTCGGCCAGTGTCCGGACCAGTCCGCGACGCTCCAGGGCCCGGAACGTCGACAGCATGTCGAATCCATTGGTGTTTATCTGTGTGGTAGCCACACCGAAAGCGACGCCTGCAGCCGGTAGCGGCAATGCGCCGGTTGTTACCAGCGTGAACGCATCGCCGCCCGCATCGATAATGTTGCCGATGCCAAGCTCTCGAACGGCCGAGCGATTCACTTCGGCAAACCGCACCTGCAACATGACCTGCTGGCTGCCCTCGACGGTCATCGAGTTGGTGACCGCGTCCGGCGCATAGCGCAGCGCAATCTCCATCGCCTCTGTCGCACGCGCACTGGTCGAAACCGATCCCGAGATGAGGATGCTGCCATTGGCGCTCCGGACCTCGATATTCTCGTCCGGCATCACCTCGTGCAGTTTTGCCTTCAGCCCCGCAACATCGTACGATACGACGATATCGACCACGGCCATGAGCTCGCGGTTCTCGCCGTAGATCGTGAGGTTGGTTGCCCCCAGTGTCCGGCCGAGAATGTAAATCGTCTGATTGGTCAGCGCGAGCACGTCGGCGACCTCGGGGTTGCCGACCAGCAGTTCCTTGAACGGTTGATCGACCTGGATCAGTTCGGATTTGTTGATCGGAACGACGAATTCGCCCGCATGGATTGCAGGACCGCTCTCGACGGTGACCGAAACCTGGGCCGCCGCCGGGTACACCGCGAGCAGCACCACAAGAACCGGCGCCACGAGCGCGGCGAGCAGCCATCGACCGAACAATCGCGCATAACGGGACCGTTCGCTAATCCGGCCGATTGTCATGGCATCACCTGACCTGTCCCATTGACACGGTATTCCTGGCGCGCTGTCCCGCGCGTGATGCCGATTGAACCGAACTCCTCGGCGGGCTCTGTGATCATCACCGTCGGCGTCGGGACGGGTGCCGGCGGCGGCGCCAGCGCATCCGTGTCGTCCTCGAGTTCGGCGACGACCGGCGGCGGCGTGATGTTTGCTTCGCTGATGTTGAGATCGCGCAATGAAATGGTGCGCGTTTCCTCGGATGCCACGTTTTCAACGTCGCGCAGCGCCAGGGAAATCGTTCCTACCGTCGAGGCCAGCGTAATCTTTTGTGCCTGCTCGACGGTCACTTCGATCGTGACCGCCTTTACGACGTCGGCCGTGCCCTCGTCCGGCTGATCGGCCTTCTGATCGATGCCAAGCACCGTGATGTTCTGCAGCAGAACGTCGGTTATCGGCTGGTTTTTGATAATCTCGCGCGTCAGCAGCAGATCGACCCGATCGTTTGGCAACACGAAACCGGCGACGCCCAGCACGTCATTGACGCGGATTGTCATCGCCCGCATGCCTGCGGAAATGATGGTCGACAGCGAGGCGCGCTGACCCGGGCCGGTGATCTTTGAGGCCAGGATCGGTTCGTTCGCCTCGATCGATTGCAGGACGACGCGCGGCTCTTCGTCGCTGATGACTTCTTCGATGGTCGTGAACGTGCCTTCTGGCACCAACCCGGCGGGCCACTCGACGATTCTCACATGCTCGCGCTCGAGCTTGTTGCCGAAGCGCAAAGGCGTTGCCGCGACGACGACCGTGGTGGTCGTAATCTCGGGTTCATCGGCCGGCGCCCGATCGGCGATCTGCCCCGAAATCCAGCTTCGCGCCATCACGACTGCACCTGCAGCCAGGACGAGCGCGACGAGGATCATAATGATAGCTCTGCCTCTCATCTCGCCACCCCCGCAGAGATCGCCCCGTTATAGCGTTCTCGCGTTCCCCGAAGCTGTCATGCCAGGGATGCTGTCTTCGGCTCCCGGAACCTCGCGAAGAAAGTCGAATCGCGCGATTCGAGTGGCCGAACCCAACCCCGGTCCGAACCGCTCAAACGAACTGGTTGCGACGCCCTGCTTCCGACACGCCTCGTGCAGCCGGGACGACCCCGACGCGCAACGCGTCAGGGTCTCCAGGCGACATCGAAGATCAAGTAGCGTTGACGGTAGCGCTTGTGAGCGCATTCCACTGGCTCTCGACCCAACCGCCAACACCGGTAATCAGGCCAATAACGAGCACAGTGATGAGGCCGATCAGGATCGAATACTCGATCAGCGAGGCTCCGGATTCGTCCTTCACGAAACGCCGAAGCATGAAGCGAGCCGCAACAATCAGGTTCGACATGGTTCTTTACTCCCCCAGCGGTTACAGCTTCCCGTTGATCACGAGTTTGTGAGCAACCAGAGAAACCATGAGTGGTTCGCAACCGCATCGCGAACCGCTACGACCCGAACTTAAAGTTCAAGGTGAGCAAACGCTAACATATTGATGATTAAGGAGGGAGGCGAAAAAGGTATTATGTCGGATGGGATGAAGCGCGATCTGGGCAGGCTGGGAGCCTACCAAGATTTATCCTCTTGTTGCCGAAAGCGTGAACGGGAGGGCATATTATCCTATGTTTAGATGGAAGTATTGCCGCTTTTATAATATTGTTATGTAAATTGAGTATGGCTTGATGCAGGACAAGGCCTGATCGCCATGAAATTGGTATGGCGCAACCTGTGCCATTTCTGCAACAGACTGAAATGGGCCAAAAATGCCGGAAATCGTTGTGACCCCGACGGTACCTGCCCCTGCCCTCACATGGGGTCGCCGGATCCAGACGGCGCTAGCGACGTCCTTCCGCCAGCATGCCGGGCCGATCGGCATCGTCGCCGGATTTCTCGTAGCCGGGTTCGTTGCGGGTGCCGCGCATGGCCTTTCGCCGCTGACGGCAATCGGCCTCTACATGCCAACCTACATCAAGTTTCTGCCCTTCTCCCTGGCCCTCATTCTGGCCTGGCACGCGTCCTACATCATTCTCGTCCTGCGGCCGGGGCGGCCTTTGACCGCGTTCGTTCACGAACTTCGCAACGAGTATCTGACGATCGAGCGCCTCGCCGTCGCTTTGCCGGTGCTGCTCCTAATGCCGCTGTTCGGCGGCGTCTTCACCTTGTTCAAGTCGATCATCCCGACGCTCAATCCCTTCTCCTGGGATCCGCTGTTCGCGCAATGGGACGCATGGCTGCATTTCGGTTACGCGCCATGGGAACTGCTGCAGCCGCTGTTCGGCCATCCCTTCGCCACGCGCGTCCTTAACTGGCTCTATAATTTTTGGTTCTTCCCGCTCTGGTTCGTCTGGGTCTGGCAGGCTTTCAGCCTGCGCGACCGGCATCTCCGGCTGCAGTACTTTTATAGCCTTTTCCTGACCTGGATTCTTTTCGGCGTGGTCGTCGCTACTTACTTCTCGTCGGGAGGGCCCTGCTATTATGGCCGGCTGGTCGATGGTCCCGATCCCTTTGCGCCGCTGATGGGCTATCTCGGCATAGCGAACGAACAATATGAAGTCTGGGCCCTGATGGCGCAGGGGCTGCTCTGGGATTATTACTCTGCCGGTGAAATTCAGCTGGGTGGCGGCATCGCGGCGATGCCGAGCATGCATGTGGCCATGGTGTTCATCTTCGTGCTGCTCGGATTTCGCACCGCCCGCTGGCTCGGGTGGCTCTGCCTTGCATATTTTGTCGCCGTCCTCATGGGATCGGTACACTTGGCCTGGCACTATGCGATCGACGGCTATGCCGGCGCGATCGGCGCCACCGTCATCTGGTGGGGATCGGGGCGGCTTGCCGCTTTGACGCATCCGCGACAATCGGGGCGCGCTCTGCCTGTATCGAGCGAGAGCGGCGCCTAGCGCATTCGTTCAAGCGGCCGCGCGGCCGATGTCTGCTGCTGTGGCCGTGACCGTCTCGCGCAGATATTCCTGCGCCGCCGCGACGCCGCTGCCGGGTTCGATCGCAATCGCGGCATCGCGCATGGCCATCTCGGCACCGGCGATGCCGGTCAGGATCAGCGGCGCATTCATGTCGCCGAGATGACCGATCCGAAACACACGGCCCGCAAGCCTCGAAAGACCCCCGCCGAGGCAGATGTCGTAGCGCTCATAGGCGAAGCGCACGACCGCAACTGCATCGCTTCCTTCGGGCACGACGATCGCGCTGACCGTGTCGGAATACCAATGCGGCGCCTTGGCGCATAGCGGGAGACCCCAGGCGGCAACCGCCCTGCGCACCGCCTCGGCCATCCGATGATGGCGGGCAAAGACATTCGCGAGCCCTTCCTCGAGCAGCAGGTCGACCGACGCGCGCAACCCGCGGATCAGCGTCATCGGCGGCGTGTAGGGAAAATATCCGTCACGGTTCATCCGCATCATGTCGCCGAAATCGAAAAAGCTGCACGGCAGCGTCGCGGTTTCGCGCGCGGCCAGGGCTTTCGGACCGACCGCAACGATGGCGAGACCGGTGGGCAGCATGAACCCCTTCTGCGACCCCGACACCGCGACGTCGACGCCCCATTCGTCCATGCGAAAATCGATTGAGCCGATCGAACTCACACCGTCGACCAGCAGCAGGGCCGGATGTCCGGCGTCGTCGAGCACGCGGCGCATTGCGGCCACGTCGCTGGTTACACCGGTCGCGGTTTCGTTGTGACAGACCAGGACCGCCTTGATGCGATGTGCTTTGTCGGCGAGGAGACGCGCGGCCATCGCGTCGATGGGCACCCCGCATCCCCATTCGGCATCGATCGCGTCGACCTCGAGTCCGTGCCGCCGGCAGAGCTCGACCCAGAGATGGCTGAACTGACCGAACTGCGCGGCAAGCACGCGATCGCCGGGCGACAGGGTATTGCCGATCGCCGCTTCCCAGCCGCCGGTGCCGGATGCCGGGAACAGGAAAATCTGACCGTTCCGGGTTTTGAACACCCGTTTCAGATCCTCGAACAGCGGCAGGGTGAAGGCCGGCAGATCGGGTGCGCGCTGATCCTCCATCGGGATCGCCATCGCCTGGCGAACCCGCTCGGGAATGTTGGTCGGGCCGGGAATGAACAGAAACTTTCGTCCGGGCATCGTCCCCTCCTCGGTCGGGCCGAGCGCGTCGCCGGCCGCGCATCACGTGAACCGGCGTCTTCCCGCCGGCCGATATCAAATCCTACAATACGGAATGACATTCCACAATGCGATATTACGTCGCGCCATACCGCTCGCGCCCGGGCTCGCGTAACATCAACCCCTTGGTCTGGCGACTTTTCTGGTCGACGACCGACCGATCGATCCGATCGGGCCAACAGGGGAGCCTTGCCGCATCGTGGAATCCCGGCTGCCAACGCCCCCCGCTCCGCCATCGGAGAAGCGCGACCGCCATGGCGGACGGGTGCAGTCACTGTCGCGGGCGATTGCCATCCTGCGCATCGTTGCCGATGCACGCGGCGGCATTGCGCTGAACGCGGTGGCGCGCGCGTCCCGCCTCGCGCCGTCGACTGCCCATCGTCTGCTCACCACCCTGAAGCATGAGCGTCTGGTTCAGGATGACGGACATGGTTTGTGGCGGGTCGGTCCGGATGCGTTCGCGATCGGCAGCGCGTTCTTGCGCGAACGCAACATTCTCGACTTCGCGCGGCCGGTCATGCAGCGGCTGATGCGCGAGACCGGCGAAACCGTGAATCTCGCAGTCGAGGTGGAGGGCGAAGCGCTCTATCTCACGCAGGTCGAGTGCGAGCAGATCATGCGCGCGTTCTCGAAGCCCGGCACGCGCGTGCCGATGCATTCCTCCGCCGTCGGCAAGGCACTGCTGGCCGAGCTGCCGCCGCAGCGCGTCGCGGCCATCGTCGAGCAGCATGGTCTCGCGAAGATCACCGAACGCACCATCACCCGGCGCCCGGCGCTGGATGCGGACCTCGAAAAAATCCGCGCCCGCGGTTACGCGATCGACGATGCCGAACATGCCGTCGGGCTGCGCTGTATCGCGGCTGCGATCCGGAGCGGCGAAGGGCTGCCGGTGGCGGCCGTTTCGGTTTCCGCCCCCGCGGCACGCGTCCCCGATCAGCGCATTCCGGAACTGGGTGCGGCTGTCAGGCGTGCGGCGAACGAAATCGCCGCGGCGTCGGGGCGTCAGGGCTGAAGGTAAAACGAGCCGGCGTCAGGAACGTCTAGAAGTTCCAGTGGCGAACGCGACCCGTGTCGACGTGAACGAAGCCGCTATTGGCATAGTAGCCGACGCCGCCGCGCTGCATCGCCCAGGCCGTATCGCGCAACTCTTCGAGACGCCCGCTGCCGAGCGCGATATCGATCGCCACGCCATCCATATGAAGGCTTTTCGTGGCGACACCGCCATTCTGCGCGGCGAGCATCGCATTGGTTTCCGGCGACCTGTAGGCCGAGATAACCTCATACGGTTCCGCGGCGCCAAGCCGGCTCTCCAGGTCGTACAGCAGATCGAGCAACCCGCGATCGATCGGCTTTACCGCGTCGTTCCGCCAGTCGCGCAAAATGTAATCGATATCGCGCAGGGCGCCGACGTCGTAGTCGCCATTCGTCCAGTAGACGGCATCCAGACGTTCTTCGTTGTGGATGTTGCGAAACGACAGATGGCGTGCATCGCTCGCGGCCAGCAGAATGCGTGGCGCTGCGACAATCGTTGCAGCCGCCACAGCGAATCCGCCCAACCGGCGCAGTGCGCGCCGTCGAGATATCGGCATCGGTAAGACCCCTCCGCGTCCGATTTCAGTTGGACGCCCCCCCTGACGGAGCCGCCCGCTCGCCGGCAGAATCGCCCAGGCTCGCCCCGATGGCAAGTCCAGGGGCAAGTCCGGGCAGGGAATCTAGCGGAAAGACTCAGGCTTCCGGTCCGAACAGCGCGCGTGCCAGCGTGGCATCGCGCCCATAGATGTCGCGCCGGAAATGAACCGAGCCGTCCTTGTTCACGAAGGCGGTTATATACGCGACATGGACCGGCAAATGGATCTGGAGCGGTACGATGGTGCGCTTGCCCGAGGTGACGACCGCGTCGATCCGGCTGCGGTCCCAGCCCGGTTCGCCCGCCAGCACGATCTCGGCAAGGCCCAGCGGATCGCCGACCCGTATGCAGCCATGGCTGAACGCCCGCACTTCGCGCGCGAACAATCCGCGCGCCGGCGTGTCGTGCAGATAAACATCGAACTCATTGGGGAACATAAGTTTGACCCGTCCGAGCGCATTGCCGTCGCCCGGCCCCTGGCGCAGCTTGTAGACGAAATCGCTCGACGACATGTTGGCCCAGTCGATCGAGTACGGGTCGATCGGCGACGCACTATCGGACCAGCCGCTGAGCAGTTCGAAATTGTTTGATGCGAGATAGCCCGGATCTTCCTTGATCTTCGGCAGCAGTTCGTTGCGCGCGATCCGCGGCGGCACGTTCCAGTACGGATTGAACTCGAGATACTCCATCTCGTCGCTGAAAACCGGGGTCTGGTTGTACTCGGTGCCGACCACGATCGGCGACGTGAACACCGTCCGACCATCGCGCACGACCTTAAGCTGGAAGTCGGAAAGATTGACGAACACGTAGCTCGGCCCGCGATCGTCGGCCATCCAGCGTCGCCGTTCGAGATTGAGAAGGATCTGCTCGGTTCGCTGCGTGAGCGAGATGTTCAGCTCCGCCAGGGTGCCTTTGCCCACGACCGCATCGTCGATCAACCCATGCCGGAGTTGGAAATGTTTGACCGCTTCCTGCAGCGTCAGATCGTAGCGGGTCGGATCCGCCGCGGCCGATGCATCCGCCGGCATATCGCCATGCGCGATCAGGCTTTCGCGCAGCACCGGTACGCGGGGATCCTGCATGTCCGGCTTCAAAGCCTCGCCATCGGGTAAAGTCGGCCAGACGACGCCGTCGGCGGCCATCTGGCGAAAATTCGCGAGCGCCTGCTTGAGACGGCGATACTCTTCCTGGTCTGGTGCATGGGAAGCGACAAACGCCGCGAGATCCGGTGTATCGATGGCGGCAAGAAGGACCGCCTGCGGATCGATACCGTTCGGATGAAGGGCGTTAAGACGTTCGACCAACGCGGGATCGACGCGCCCCGCCGCCAGATGCTGGGTCAGCCACGCCAAGCCTTCCGACAGCAGCACCTCGACGCGGGCAAGATCGTCCACCGAATCCGCGCTGAGCAGTGTCACGATCTTCTGGTGATGATAGGCCTGCGGGTCGAGCCCATCGGTTCCCGCGGCACCGATGATGGCTGCCAGGTCGCGACCGCGCTGGCCGACACCGTCGACATCGGTCCAGAGCGGCGCGTAGCCGCGCGCCGCGTAGAACGTATCGAGCTCGACAAGGAACGCCGTTGCCGGTTCGCCGCTGCGGTCTGTCGCTTCGCCGAGCAGCGCAATCGCGATTGCATCTTCGAGTGGGCCGGCGGCTGCGGTCGCCGAAAGCGCCGTTGTCAAAACAAATGCATTGAGGAGGAGAGCCAGAAACCATGCCGGCATGGTCCGTCGGCTCACCCGCATCGATCGCATGGATTTCATCCTGTTCCCGTTCGGGCGATGCGCCCGCCATGAACAGCCTAGCAGCGCCGGCCCGGCCGCCGCCACGGTCGCCAGTTACGGCGTTCAACCGCCATGCCGCTCCCACCAGATTTCGACGGCGCGCCACGCTTGGTGCAACTCGTCCTCCTCCATGGCCGCCGCGGCCTCGTCCCGCAGCGGACGGACTTCTTCGACACCCTGCTCGACCGCGAGGCTGAGCCATTTATAGGCATCGATCAGGTTCTTCGGGACGCCCGGCGCACCGCGCAGCAACAGGGCACCCAGCGCGGCCTGGGCCCGGGCATGCCCCTGTTCGGCGGCGATGCCGTACCAGGTGACGGCATCCGGCATGCTCACGTCGACGCCGCTGCCCTCCGCATAGAGACGGGCGAGCATGAAATGCGCCTCGAGGTCGCCCTGATCGGCGGCCAGCCGAAACCATTTCCAGGCTTCGCCGAAATCGCGCTCGATGCCATGCCCGTCGTAATAGAGCGCGCCCATGAAATACTGCGCTTCCGCGTCGCCCTGTTCGGCGGCGAGACGATACCAGCGCGCCGCCTTGAGAAAATCCTGCGCGACACCAATGCCGGTCAGATAAAGGCCGGCAATGGCATTCTGCGCCTCGACATCGCCTTGCTCGGCCGCGCGTTCATACCATCCGGCAGCCGAAACAACGTCGCGCTCGACACCGCGCCCTGCCAGATACATCGCACCCAAGCGTACCTGAGCTTCGACATAGTCCTGCTCGGCGGCCATGCGATACCAGCGCGCCGCCTCGGCGTAATCCTGGGGGGCACCCACGCCCACATATTGTGCAAGACCGAGCGCGTACTGCGCCTGGACGTCGCCGGCCTCCGCCCGATCGCGACATAGCTCAAGCAGGGCAACCGGTTCGTCGGGCATCGCCGTTGGCGATACGGTACAAGCGGGATCGGCGCTCGCGGTTATCGGCGCGTCAGTCTCCGCCGCCGACGCCCCTGCAACCCATAGCGACGCCGCCGACAGGACTGCAACGATGCGGTGCGGTTGAATCGTCATGCGATCAGCTTACGACAATCGGCGCTTGTTGCCGACCGGCAGGCGCAATGCATCCGTATTGCACCCACTTGACGGCCCCTGTGCCGGGGCAGATTCTCCGACAGGCGACGGTCCGGACGCCCGGGGGATACGTTCGAACGGTCGGCGCATCAGGTTGCAGAAGGGGCGATGCCGTGGTCGCGGTACCCGCCGGATCTGCGCTGCACGGGAGGGGGCTCCGCTATGACCATGGGCATCGCCGACATCGTTGTCATCCTGTTGATCACGATCGGCCCGCTAAAGGCGTTGATTGTCTATGCCACGATCACTGGCGGTGCCGATGCGGCACTGCGGCGCCAGATCGCGTTCCGCACGGTCATCGTTGCCACGATCGTGACATTGCTTTTTGTCATCGCGGGCGAGGTTATCCTGCAGGCCCTGCACGTCTCCCTCGCCGCTCTGAAGATCGCCGGCGGCATCATTCTGATGCTGTTCGCGCTCGGGATGGTCATGGGCAGCGGACACGGCGACGAGGCGGGCAAACCCAAAGTATGCACCATCGACGTTGCGATCTATCCGCTGGCCATGCCGATGATGGCGACGCCGCAGGGTTTGGTCGCCATTACGGCCCTGACGGCCGCGGCCACAACGCGAATGGAAGTGGTTCTCGTTGCATTGATCGTCGTCGGGATCATGGCCTTCAACCTGATCTGCCTGCTCGCGGCCGACCGGATCATCAAGGCGCTCGGGCCCGCAACGCTTCAGATCGTGGCGAAGGTGGCGGGCCTGCTGCTCACGGCGTTCGCCATTCAGCTCATGATTCTAGGATTTGCAGATCTTGGCCTGATCGACCGCGCATTGGCACATTAAGCGGGCAGCATGACCGACACGGCGCCGTCACAGGAAACGCCTCACACCCCGCCGCCAGCTCCCGAGGCGGCTCCGGTGCCGAAATCCGGGGAAACGGCGGATCCGCCGCCGCCGAAGCCACGCAATCCGGTGCGACGCCTGACGCTCATCGTGATGTCCGTCGGCATCGCGATTTTCGCGTACACGCTGCTCGCGGATCGGCTCACGCCCTATACGGCGCAGGCGACGATCCAGGCCTATCTTGTGCGCATCCTGCCCGAGGTATCCGGCAAGATTGTCGAGCTCGCCGTCACCGACAATCAGATCGTGAATGCCGGAAGCGTGCTGCTTCGGATCGATCCGGCGCAGTACGCGATCGCCGCCGAGCGGGCAACGGCGCAGCTTGAAGCGGCCGGCCAGTCGGTCGGCGCCTCGACGGCCGGGCTCGGCTCTGCCGAAGCGAATCTCGCGCGGGCGATTGCCGAACGCGACAATATCCGAGAACAGACTGCGCGAATCTTCCAGCTCGTCGAAAAGGGAATCTACGCGCAGGCGCGTGGCGACCAGGCCACCGCGGCCGTAGCGACGGCAGATGCGGCGGTGCGTCAGGCACAAGCCGAACTCGAAGAAGCTCGACAAAGTCTGGGGCCACAGGGCGCCGACAATCCCGCCATCCGCGAGGCGATGGCGATGCTGCGTCAGGCCGAGCTCGATCTGGCGCGTACGACCATCGTTGCCCCGTCGGACGGCGCGGTCACGGCACTGCAATTGACGCTGGGGCAAGTCGTCGGCCCGCAGCAATCGGCGATGACCTATATCGACGCGCGCGAAATCTGGATCGAAGCGGCATTCCGCGAGAACAGCCTCGAGAATATCGAGCCCGGCGATCCGGTCGAGATCGTGCTCGATATTCGCCCCGGGCGGGTCTTTACCGGCCATGTGGTCAGCATCGGTTTCGGCGTGTCGGTCGGCGAAATCGATCCGCAGACCGGTTTGCCCATCATCCGGAACCCCACGGGATGGCTGCGCGATCCGCAACGCATGTCGGTGCGTATCGAATTCGACCCGGAACAAAGACCGCGCGGCATTCGCTTCGGATCGCAGGCCAACGTGACGGTCTATACCGGCGACAATGCAATCGTGAACGGAATCGCCAAATTCTGGATGCGGCTGATCGCTGTCTTCACCTATGTCAGCTGACGCGACTGCGACCGGCGCTGCCGATCCTGCGCGACGAAATTTTGCCCTGCGTCTGGCGATCGGCGTCACCGCGGGATTTGCGATTGCCGAGGCGCTGGACTGGGATTTCTCGTTTCTCGCGCCCATGCTCGCGGCGCAGTTCCTTGTTCAGATGCCGCACGCACCGACACTCCGCCAGGGACTGGCGCTGATCGCCATTATCGGGCTGTCGACCGGCGGCATGGCGCTGCTCGCGGGCGTGCTGGCCGCATCGCCGGTACCGTTGATTCTTGTCCTCGGCCTTATCCTGTATCTTTCCTATTTTGCCCATGCGCGCGGCGCGCCCGAGATGGCAACGCTCATGCTGCAGATCTCTGCCGTGACCGTTCCGGTCTTCGCCGTCATCTCACCGGGCGCCGGTGCAGTGTTCGCATCCCTATTCGCCAAGGCGGGGCTGATCGCGGTGCTGATCGTCTGGGTCGCCTTCGCCATCTTTCCGGCGAAAGACCGACAATCAGCAGCGCCAGCAAAGGCCGTCATCCTCGATGCCGGCGGCGCAGCGCATCTGGCGCTTCGCAATACGCTGATCCTGCTGCCGATCCTGATCTGGTATCTGCTCGACACCAGCCAGGTTGCCGTCGTCATGCTGGTGACGATGGTCCTGCTGCTGCGGCAGATCAGGCAGGGAACCCATGCGCGCATGGCGATCGGCCTGATCCTCGCCAATCTTCTCGGCGGCGTTGTTGCAAGCGTTGCTTATACCTTCGTCGGCGCCACCGATCAGTACATTGTCTTTCTGGCGATATTGCTCACCGTGAGCCTGTGCTTCGCCGGCCAGATCGCGCTCGGCGGACCGCGCGCCGCTTTGCTCGCGGTCGCGTTCGGCACTTTTATACTGTTGATCGGCTTTGGATTGACCCCGTTGCCCGGCGGCAGCGGCGACGCCTTCATTACAAGGATCGTCTATATCCTGCTTGCGACCGTGTACACGATCGGCGCCTTGTCGCTGTTTCCCCGACGACCGCTTGCGCCGGTGCCGGCGTAACGCGCCGCGATCCGCCGGCCGTCACTCCAGCCAGATCGGATTCGACCAGGCCTTCCTGTCGTCCTTGTCGATCACAGTGATGCGGAACCAGGACCCGCGGAAACGCTTGATCCGCAACCGCGCCTGCTCGATACCGTCGCCGACTTCCGACTGCGACTTCGAACCGCGACCGACAACCGACACGGCGCGCGCGGGCGAGCAACGGATCACGACCTCGTCGCCATCGATCGCGACATCCTCAATGATCGGCCCTTGGCTCGAGTAGTAACGTCCGGCCTTGAGCGATGCGAGCAGCGCATCGGGGTCGAGTTCGTGGGCCTGCACGAGCACCCAGCCGCCAAGAAAATCATGCGTCAGATAATGCGCGTCGTCGCTGGCATAGCCCGACATATGGCGGCCCGCATTCAGCAGCGCGTCGAGATAGGGCCAGTCATGGCCGCGATCGACCTCGACCGCGCTGCCATGATTGTAGATCTCGATCGCGTGCGCGAACGGCACCGCATCGGCATCTTCCCGGGTCAGCCCGTACCAGGAGGGATGCACGAGACCGATGAACGCACCGGCCGCATGCGCCCGCGCCGCCACGTCGGGCCCGCTCTCGCCCGGACGGTTCGGCTCGAAATCGGGCGGCAGGCCGACCGCCTTGATATGCCAGAGTTCGCCGAGCGCAGTTTTCGGCGCGTGCAGTTCGGCACCGAGGATCGTGGTGAAATCCTTGGTGCGGTAGGGCCGCGTATCCGTGACGGGATAACTGTAATCCGCCATGAAATGATCCGACAGCACAAGAAAATCGTATCCCGCCTCGCGATAGGCTTCGCACACTTTCTCGGGCGGATGGACCCCGTCGGAATTCGTCGAGTGGGTGTGCATGTTGCCGCGATAGAACCGTCCACCGCGGCCGAAAGGCATGCTCTCAGGCGATTGCAATATGCTCATTTTATGGCTCCCAGCGCGCGCCGCCGCTTCGGCTAATCGAGATCGATCTCGGTCCAGACCGGCAAGTGATCCGACCCGTCGGCATCATAGTCGATCCAGCCGCGGCGCACATCGCCGACCAGATCCATCGTCACGAAGATATGGTCGATGCGCTTCTTGCCGTAGCGATCCTCGCCCGGATGGGTCCAGCCTTCATCTTCCGCCATGCTCGAGACCGTCAGCGCGTCGGCAAAGAGGCCGCCCTCGCGCAGCCTTCCGTAGCAGGGATCGATGGGACCGGTCAGCGCATCATATTCCGGCGAACCGACATGCATGTTGAAGTCGCCGAGGAGGATCGCCGGCGCCGGCATCCCGGGAACCTCGTCGCGCGCGATCGCAAGCCAGTCTTCACCGTACACGCTGTCGTCGACGCCGAGACCCACGACGATGCCGCCCTGGTTCGGGGCGTCGTTGATGAAGCGTAGCATTTCGGCGATCTGGATCAGACGCTGGCGGCGCGACAGAAAATTCATGTGGGTGATATAGACCCGAAAAGGCCGCGTCGGATGCAGGATGATCGCCTCGGTCACCACCGACTGATCGTTGACATGACCGTAGACCGGATATTTCGAGAGCGGCAACGTGCGTGTCGCGCCGATCGGCCAGCGCGACAACAGCAAATTGCCGTACTGGCGCCGCCGATTCTCGACGCGCCCGTCCTTCGCGACCCAGCTGCCGCCGACATCGACAGCAACACCATAAACATAGTGAAACTGCGGCAGCAATTCGGAGAGGCGCGAGACTTCGTCGGGATATTCGAGGGCGCGCCAGTAACGTTCGACCTCCTGCAGGCCGATCACATCGGCATGACCGATCGTGCGCGCGATCCGATCGAGATCGACCTTCTCGTCGAGCCCCTTGCCCCATTGAATATTATACGTCCCCACCAGCATCGCTTCGATTCCTTATCCCCTGGTAAACCTTGTTCGCATTCGACGAATGCAACGCGCGGTCCGCATGCGCTCAATGTGCCTGACGCTTGGCGACCGGTCGCACCCGGCGTGTCGCGGGCGCAAGCGACGGCCGCCGGACGGCCCGTGCCGGGCGTCCCGTACCGGCCTTTGCGCCGTTCGGCGAAACTCGGCCCATCGCAGCCGCAAACTCGACCGGAAACATTCCCGACAGCAGCGCATGGACGGTGCGCCGCGCATCCGCGACCGAGTAGCGCCGGCCGCGCAGATGCATCTCGATATCCAGCCCCGACATCAGGACGCAGAGCGCCTGCGCGATCTCATGGGCATTCATCGTCTTGTAACCGCCAGCGGCGATGATCTCGCGACAGAGGGGTTCGGCGATGCGAACATAATCGTCCTGCAATTCGCAGCAACGTTTCCGGAATGCCGGCGTCACCTGGCATTCCGACCAGATCGCAACCCAGACGGCGGTCTTCTGCGGTATGGCAATGCGCGCATCGAAATTGACGCTGGCCACCGCGAGCAGGCGCTCCATGGGCGTCGCCGTGACCGCATCCGCAGCAGCCTGCAGCGCTGTCGCATATTCGAGCGCCACATGGTTCATGGTTGCCATCAGGAGCGCGTCCTTGCTTTTGAAATAAAAACTGACGACACCGTAGCTGACACCGGCGGCCCGCGCGACATCGGCAAGGCGCATGTCGCCGATTCCCCGCCGATAGATCGCAGCGATCGTCGCGTCGATGATCTGTTTGCGGCGCTTGGCCTTCAGGTTTTCGTCTTTAGAAGCCACTTGGTTCCTTCCTGTAACGGCCGATCGGCCGACAAGGCCGCCTTTTGCCGGGCGGCGCAACATTTGCGTCATTCCACCGTCACGCTTTCGGTCTTGCAGTCGATCGCGGCGGTAGCGTAATGGCTACTGATTGATTAATCAATCAGAGATGAGGCAACGAAAGCCGGGAGCGGGGAAATGATTCAACGCCACATAATTTTTGCCGTCGCGCTGATCGCAATTGCATCTGCGGGCTGGACGACACAAGCGCGCGCCGAGAGCGTCCTTTACGAATCCTGCGAAGAATACGCCGTCGCCGCGCCGAGTCTCGATCCGATCTCACCCGACCGTTTCTATCAGGTGAACGACCGCATCTACAGCCGACTCATCCGCCAGGACGATGACCGGAACCCGTCCCCGGAACTGGCGACAAGCTGGTCGGTCAACGACAATGCAACCGAACGGACGCTTACGCTTCAGGAGGGCGTTCATTTTCACGACGGATCCGACGTTGACGCGGCGGACGTGAAGTACACGCTGGAGCGGATCAACGATCCGGCCCTGGAATCGCCGGTCGCGTCCGTGCTCGGCATGATCGACCACGTCGAGATCATCGATGACCATACGGCCAAGATCGTACTCTCATCGCCGCACGCCGGACTTCCGGTGCTGCTGATGGACTACCGGATTCGTATTCTTCCGGACGGCTCCGGCGACACGATCCAGGAGAATCCCATCGGCAGCGGCCCGTTCAAGCTGGATACCTATAATCCCGAAACCGGCATCGCCGATCTGACGTTGCCCTATCCCGGCGTACCCGAGACGCTCGCGCGGTTGCGCGATCACGGCCATCGCATGGCGGTCTGCGCCAACAAGCCCGACGCTCCGACCCGGGCCGTGCTCGAGGCGCTGGGTCTGGCGCCGTTCTTCGATTCGGTCGTCGGCGGCGACGCGGCGCCCGCGAAAAAGCCCGATGCCCGACATCTGCTCGCCGTTCTCGATCGCATGCACGCGACCGCCAGCGATGCCATCATGATCGGCGACGGCACCGACGACCTGCTGGTTGCCGAGGCAGCGGGCGTCCCTTCGATCCTTGTGCGCTACGGCTATGGTCTGCGGAGTCCGACCAGTGCGGCGCCGGTGGCCATCATAGACGCCTTCGAGGATTTGCCCGCCGCTTAGTGATCGAACACGATCACGCTGCGCGCCACATCGCCGCGTTTCATTTCCTCGAAGGCCTCGTTGATCTGCTCTAGCTTGATGCGACGTGCGATCATATCGTCGAGCTTCAGCTTGCCGTTCAGATAGAAATCGGCGAAGCGCGGCATGTCGACCCGGAAATGATTGGATCCCATGTTGGATCCCTTCAGCGTCTTGTCGTTGATCAGATCGGCGCCGCTGATCTCGATCATCTGCCCTTCCGGCACCATGCCGATGATGGTCGCAACGCCCGAGGGACGGAGCATCCGGAACGCCTGTTCGGAGGTCTTCTTGAGGCCGAGCGCCTCGAAGGAATACTCGACCCCGCCACCGGTCAGGTCCTTGACCGCCTCGACCGGATCGGTACGGCTGGCATCGACCACGTCGGTGGCGCCGAAATTCTTGGCGAGATTGAGCTTCGATCCTTTGATGTCGACCGCGATGATGCGCCCGGCACCGGCAATCGCCGCCCCGTTGATCGCCGAGAGCCCGACGCCGCCGCAGCCGATGACCGCGACCGTGCTGCCGACATCGATGCCGGCGGTATGAATGACCGCGCCGAAGCCGGTCGTCACCGCACAGCCGATCAACGCCGCCCGATCCAGCGGCATGTCCTTGCGGATCTTCACCAGCGCATGTTCGTGGATCAGCATCTGCTCGGCGAAGGACGAGAGATTGTAGAACTGATGCATGATCTTGCTCTGCTGCGTCAGTCGCGGCTCTTCCGCGGCCTCGCGCGACGTCTCGGGGTTCTGACAACTGAAGGGCCGGCCGGTGGTGCAGTATTCGCAATGGCCGCAGAAAACCGAGAGGCAGGTGATGACATGATCGCCGGGCTTCACGTAGCGGACTTCGGAACCGACTTTCTCGACGACCCCTGCCGATTCATGGCCGAGTACGGTGGGCTTGGGGCAGGCATACAGCCCTTCGATGTAATGCAGGTCGCTATGACAGACGCCGACGGCCGCTGTCCGTACCAGAACCTCATGTGCCTTCGGATTGCCGATCGAGACCTGTTCGATCGATAGCGGTTTCCCCACCTCGCGCAGCACGGCTGCCTTCATGATTAGCTCCTTTTCTTGTTTACGACCGGCCCATGCCGGTGGTCCGCCCGATTGGCGATACCGATTCCATCCTAGAGGATCGCATGACGGCTCGTACCGGGTAATCGGCACGGAACTTGCGGCGTCCGGCCACGTGGGTTGCAGGAAACAAGCTCTATACGAAACGGAGAATCAACATGCGGCGTTTTGCAAGCGGCCTGGCGCTGTTCGCCTGCGCCACCATCGTGACAACCCTCCCCGGCCATGCGGAGCAGCCCGCCGTCGGAACGGCCGTCATGCAGACGGCGGACGGCCAGGATGCCGGCAGCGCAATGGTGACGGCGGTGCCAAACGGCCTGCTGGTCAGCGGTGAGTTCAAGAACCTGCCGGCCGGCGAACTGGCATTTCATATCCATGAGACCGGCCAATGCACGCCCGATTTCGAGGCCGCCGGCGGACATCTGAACCCCAGCGGACGCGAGCACGGGTTCTACAATCCCCAAGGCTATCACGCCGGCGACATGCCGAATATCGCCGTCGCCAATGACGGCACCGCCACGGCTGAAATGTTCAATACGCAGATCGACGCAGATGCGGCATCAGATTTGTTCGATGACGATGGCGCGGCTCTGATCATTCATTCGACCGCCGATACCTATGAAGGCGACGCCGATTTCGGCGACCGGGTCGCCTGCGGCGTCATCGAACCGGCCAGCCAATAACGGCCGGCCGCTGCGAACGGCGGCTCCCGCCGCAGGACCGGTTACGGTTCGATGTAACTCTCGGCGCGCAGCACCAGTTCGCCGTCGTCCGGATCGATCGCAAAGAGCAGCCCACCTTTGCGCTCCGAGCTCTCGGGCACGAAATCGAGAACCGCGCGGGCCGTTGCCACGATTTCGCCATCGCGAACGACCTCGCCGACGATCGAGACTGATGCTGCGGTCAGGTTCCCCGCGTTGCGCGCGGTGAACGCGACGACATAACTGCCTGCCGTCTCGTGGATTTCGGTGACGGAAACGGTAATCTGCGGCGGTATCGACGACCGGCTGATCCCGCACCAGACAAGATAGACGACAAGGCAGATCAGGATCGCCCCGCCGACGGCGGCGACAATCCATTCGACCAGCGGCGTGTGCGATTCCGAGCGGGTGTGCTGCGTGGTTCGGGCGGTTTGCTTTGCCATGAGTCCCTACAGGATCAGACGGGCGACGGCAGCACCGATGGCGCCCGGCACGGCGAGAACGATACTTGCGCCGAGTGCGACTTCGAAACCGACGTCGCTCGTATAGCCGAACGACCAGAGCAGATAGAGGCTGATCGCGTAAACACAGACATAGCCCACCACGGTGAACCGCACGAAAATTCCCCAGAATCCTTCCGCCGGATGCGGCTGGACCGTCCCGCCGAATTCGAGCGTGTAAACCAGCGCGTGCATCACGACCAAGGTTGCGATCAGCAAGGCGAGCTTGTGCCACGCAGTCGTCTGATAGGTGATCGTCATGACCTCTTCGGTCGGCGCCACGTTCAGAGACAGGAATAGTGCGCCGATGAGCATCAGAAAAATTTCGCCAATGTAAGTCTTCTCGGCATCCTCGCGGTCCCGTTTCACGCCGGCCCCGCCGAGCTGATTGCGCGCCAGCATGGCACCGATACTGCCGGCGACCGACTGCAGCGCTACTTTGCCGATGATCTCGCGAAACGACATGTCATCGGTAATCACGCCGAATGCCGTCAGCACCAGAATCGAGGCCAGGATCGCGATCGCAAAGGCGACGAGAGAGTCCGCCAGATCGTCTAGGATCGAGCTGGTATGTCGCATGCCGCCATAGCGCGAGAGACGCGTCAGCAGCGCGAGATTGAGCACCAGAAGCAGCGCCAGACGATACGGATCGATGTGGAGGCCGAGATGCCACATCTCCCCCGTCATCAGGATCGGCAGCGAAAACAGCAGCGCCCCGGCAAAGGCCCGGCCAACACCCACCAGGAACCGCCGCGTATCGGACCGGGCGCCGCTCGCGCGAACCTGTGCGGTCGAACGTCCGCTGCGTTTTGCCTGTGCCATATGATCCGCCGCGTCAGGAGAAGCTCAACAGTCCCGAGTGATGAGCCGTACCAAATGGTTCCCCTTTGCGTGAGCCGCGGTCAAGAGCCGCCCACGGTGCCGCCATTGGGATGCAGCACCTGACCCGACATATAGGAGGCATCCGCGCTCGCGAGAAACACATAGCAGGATGCCACCTCGTTCGGCTGACCGGCGCGGCCCATCGGAGCACTCGAACCATGCTCCGACACTTTCTTGGCATCGAACGAGGCCGGGATCAGCGGCGTCCAGATCGGGCCGGGTGCCACCGCGTTCACGCGGATGCCCTTTTCGGCCAGGGCCATCGACAGCGAGCGCGTGAAGGCGACGATCGCGCCGCGCGTGGCGCTGTAATCGAGCATCGTCGCATAACCTTTATAGGCGGTGATCGAGGTCGTGTTGACGATGGCCGCGCCCTTGTTGAGATGTGGTAACGCCGCCTTCGTCAAAAAGAAATAGCCGAAGACATTGGTGCGAAATGTTCGCTCGAGCTGCTTTGCGATCAACTTGGTCAGATCCTCGACCTCATGCTGCTCCGCCGCGTTGTTGACCAGAACGTCGAGACGGCCGAACGCCCTGATCACCTTGTCGACGGCTTTGCGGCAGAATTTTTCATCGCCGATATCGCCCACGATGCGTAGCGCACGCCGACCTTCCTCTTCGATCAGCGAAACAGTTTTCCGCGCATCGATGCCCTCCTCCAGATAGACGAACGCGATATCGGCGCCTTCGCGCGCCATCGCCACAGCGACCGCTCGCCCGATGCCGCTGTCGCCGCCGCTGATGAGCGCGACCTGCCCGTCGAGCCGCCCGGCACCCGGGAACCGCGGCTCGTAATCCGGCGGCGGATCCATCTTGTATTCGTCGCCCGGCTGGTCGCTCTGTTCCTGCGGCGGCTGGAGCTTCTTTGCCTTCTTGTCTTTCGTCTTCGTCTTCGTCTTTGTCTTTGTCTTTGTCTTTGCTTTTCGCATCGATGGAGCCCTGCTTGTCCGTTTTGACGCGCGGATGATCACCGATCAGGCGGATTTGATCGTCGCCTCGCGTGCCCAATGCCGGAGGCCCCTGCATGTCTTGACAAAATTCTTGACGGTGCTCGCGGTCAGCGCGATGCAGCCGTCATCCGCGGCCACATCGATGTCGACTTTTTTGAAAAGCGGCATCGCATCCGCCGTGTACGCGATAAACTTGCAATGAACGAACGCGTCGCTGACAAAGTCTTTGGCCGCTGGATTCGCTGCAAGACGTCCGGCCTCGTCGGCGCCGGGCAACACCGCTACCGCGTCGAAGAGGACCGAAGGCCCGCCATCGATTTTGTGCTTCGCGTCGAACCAGATCCCGTCGCTCGATTCGACCCCTCCGATTTCCGGCGCGATGATCTCCATCGTGGCGCCTTCGGCCTCCAACGCCGATTGCAGGCTCCGCAACAACGCCGCATCGACCCCATCGGTAACCAGAACACCGACCTTTCGTCCCATGAAGCTGTCCGGCCCGTTGAGCAGGATCGAAAGCTTCGGCGACTTCTTGAGGTTTTGCTTTGTCGGCATCGCCGCCTCGGCGGGCGCAGGCATTTTCTTGAGGCGCAGCCCGCTGGCGACCGCGTTCGCGAGCCCTTCGTCGATATTGCGTAGATGCGCCACCATGCGGGCGCGAATCTCAACCCTTTCCACTTTGGAAAGCTCGAAGGTCAGCGCCGCCGCGATATGATTCTGCTCGGTCTTAGTCTGGGAGACATAGAACTGGCGCGCCTGGCTGTAATGGTCCGCGAACGTCTCGGAGCGCGTTCTCGCCTTTTCCCCGGCGATCGGCTCCGGATATGAATGAAAGCCCTGTTTAGGGGTCTCCCTTGGCCCGCCTTCTTCCCCGCCCCAGGAATTCGGCTCGTAATTGACCCGGCCTTTCGGGTTGTACATCGCCATATGGCCGTCCTGCTGGAAATGATGGAACGGGCAGCGCGGCGCGTTGATCGGCAGATGGGTGAAGTTGGGACCGCCCAGCCGCTTTAACTGGGTATCGAGATAGGAAAAGTTGCGCCCCTGAAGCAGTGGGTCATTGCTGAAATCGATGCCGGGCACGATGTTTCCGGTCTGGAACGCAACCTGCTCGGTTTCGGCAAAGAAATTGTCTACGCAGCGATCGAGCACGAGGCGCCCCACGATCCGCACCGGAATTTCCTCTTCAGGTATGATCTTCGTCGCATCGAGAATGTCAAAATCGAACTTCTCGGCGAAAGCCTCGTCGAATAACTGCAGGCCGAGCTCCCATTCCGGAAAATTGCCGCTCTGGATCGCATTCCAGAGATCGCGGCGATGAAAATCGGGATCGGCGCCGTTGATTTTTACCGCCTCGTTCCATACGACAGACTGCATTCCCAGTTTTGGCTTCCAGTGAAACTTGACGAAGGTCGATTTTCCGGTCGCGTTGATCATGCGGAAACTATGAACACCGAAACCTTCCATGAACCGGAACGACCGGGGAATGGCGCGATCGGACATGATCCACATGACCATGTGCATTGATTCCGGCATCAGGGATATAAAGTCCCAGAAATTGTCGTGCGCGGTCTGCGCCTGCGGAAAGTCCCGGTCCGGTTCCTGTTTCGCGGCGTGAATGAGATCGGGAAACTTGATCGCATCCTGAATGAAGAACACAGGAATATTGTTTCCGACCAGATCCCAGTTGCCTTCCTTGGTGTAAAGCTTTACCGCGAACCCGCGAACGTCGCGCGCCAGGTCGAACGATCCTTTGTTGCCGGCGACGGTCGAAAATCGCACGAACGTCTCGGTGCGTTCGCCCTTGCGGGCGAACAAGTCGGCGCGGGTGATGTCTTTAAGCGATTCGTACGTCTCAAAGAATCCATGTGCGCCGAAGCCGCGTGCGTGAACGACGCGTTCGGGAATCCGCTCATGATCGAAATGGAAAACCTTCTCGCGGAAATGCTGATCTTCGACGAGTGTCGGCCCGCGCGGACCGACCCGGAGCGAATTCTGGTCATCGGCAACCGGCATGCCCTGCTGGGTGGTGAGTACCGGCACCTCGCCGCCCGCGACCTGGTGCGTTTCGCCGCCCTCGCCGCGCTGGATTTTCTGCTCTCCAAGTTTCGCGGCCACAAGCGGCGGACTGTCCGGCTTGGTCCGCGCGGGCGCATTCTTCTTCGGCATTATTCATCCCTCTGGCCTGTCGGCGCACCTTTTGTGCGGTGCGCGGTGTTTCGTGCGCCGACACCCTCATGGAATGTCGGATTCCTTCAAACGGCGCGCAGCGCCTGGGTTCAATGCCGTGCGCAGTGATCGCAGCAAAAAATTTTACCGCCCTCTTCGACCCCGTGACCGATCACGCGGCAATCGCAATGGGCACAACGCGGCGCGAGGCGTTCGATGGCGCATTCGAACGAGTCGAATGTATGGGTCTTGCCGCCGACGTTGATCTGCATTGGCTTGTCGTAATCGTTGCCGCAAACATCGCAGCGTGCCATTTGCGCCTCCTTGCTTCCGTGCCGCTACCCGGCTCCGTTCAGTGCTTGGTCGCTTTCTTCTTCGGCAAGCCCTTGCGCTTGATCTCGGCGAACTCCTCGAGCTGCTTGGCCGACATGGATTCGTACATGCTGCGCGATGCGCCCTTGAGTTTCGATTTGCTGGTTTCGCCGCGCTTGGCGGACAAGGCCGCGCCCGCGGCCTGCTGCTGAGCCTTCGATTTGGCGGGCATCAGAGAGCCTCCTGGTTTCAATGGTCATTTTTGAAACGCCGGGCTGCTTAAAAAGTTCCTTGTTCGACCAGCGCTTGCCGGCGTGTCGCCAGCCGCAAAAAGAAAGCCGGCCCACCCTGTGGGGTGGACCGGCCCGAACGGTCTCTGTGTGCCGTTGGAGGTGTTACACGGTCGGGCCGCGCCGCACGGTCGTGAAGGTGCCAAACGGGAGATTCTCGTCGCGATCGTGACCGCCGCGGATCGCCGCGAAATAGGCCGCCGCCGCGCTGACCAGCATGGTTGCCGCGAGAATGAACGCCGCGATGAGGCCCACGATGCGGGCCTGGTCGGCCGCCTCGATCGCCTGTTGCCGGGCCGCTTCGACCTCGATCAGCACGCCATCGACCTGCGCATCGGCCACCGGCAGCGTCGCGCCGGTTTCCGCGACCAGGATCCGCGCGAGATAGGCCCGGTCGGCTGCCGACACTTCCCCGTCGATCAGAGCGCGTCCGACAATGACCGCGACCTCGTCGCGCGCCGCCTGGTCGCTGACGACGCTGCCGTCGTCGCTGCGCAGGATGCGGCCGCTGAAGTAATCGGTTTCGTCGGCAATGATCTCGGCGGCGTTGCCGGCCGTCTGGACCGTCATGCCGACCACACCACCGACACCGCCGGCGGCGAGGATCATGCCGATCAGCGCACCCGCAGCCCAGACGAGAAGGCCATGCGCGCCATCGCGAACCTCGACCTCGTCATGGGTCGCATCGCCGATCCGGCGCCGCAGCCGGCCGGTCAGATAGCCGCCCGCCACGAAACTGGATACCGCAACCCAGATGAACCACAGCCCGGCCGCAATCGTGAGCCAGCGCAGCGATGCCCCTTCGCCCGGCTCCGGCGACAGCATGGATAGTCCGAGGCCGGAACCGAAAGTGACGAGCACGAAAGACAATGCCGACGCGAAAACGCCGCCCGCCAGAATCGCGGGCCAGTCGACATAGGATTTTGCGTCGGAGGCGAGCCGGTCGGTAGACCGGACGGTCGAGGGCGCAGTGGCCATGATGAATCTCCTGTAAGGGGTGCGCGCGGTAATCCGGCGCGGATCAGGCCAGACCGACGAACGAGAGGATGGCCAGAACGATGACGACGAGACCGACCATGTAGATGATGCTGTTCATGACGCTTGTTCCTTCCAATTTGCTTCAAGCCGGACTCGGCGCGACACCACACGCGTTTCCGTCGCGGTGCCTGCCAGGCGGCTTCGTGATGGCATCGAACGCGCCTGCGCATCGTTCAGAGCCGTTGCGTGCTTGTTGATCCACCCATCCATCCCCGCGCCTTTGCTTCGAGACGCCCCGGAACTTCTCGCCGGGAAACCCCTGTGCCGGCGGTAAGCCCTTACCCGGCAGCGGGCGACCGGCCGTGCATCGATAACCGGCGGCACCTCAAATAGTTCCGCAGGCGGCCCGGGATTCGGGGCAGGCGTTACTTCGCGTTGGTGCCCTTCCGGCGAACCGAGATCTGGCCGCTGCTTTCGAGTACGGCATATTCGGCCTGATGCGGCGTGAAGCAGGCGGCGCTCCGCAATGCCGCCAGCAACTCATTGTTTGAAATTGATTCCTGCCGCAGCAGCGCGTAATCGACCTTGCCGTCTCGGATCAGAAGTTGCGGCCGGCCTTCGAGTGCGCGGTCGAAGCGCCGCCATCGGGTCGCGAGGCCGCCGATCGTCCAGTTGAGGGCGAGCAAGGTCGTAACCGTCATACCCCCGCCGACGAGGGACGTGTCCCCGCCGTTCAATGCGTTGGACACCCCTTCGCTGATCAGCAACAGCAACAGGATATCGAACGGGGTGAGGTCGCCGATCTGGCGCTTTCCGGTCAGGCGAAGCAGCAGCAGGACGGCGAGGTAAATGATCGCGGCGCGCGCGACAGGCTCCCACCAGGCCAGTTCAAGCTCGAACATGGTTTCTCTCCTCGGCTTTGTACCGCTGGCAAAGCAACACCGAAGACGAGGGCCGGGTTCTCGCTACCCTTCGAAGAGGGACGACCGCCCGCCTTTGCGGCCGCCCTGAACGGCCCCGACGCCGCTGGGGCGCGTCAGGGATACCAACGCCGGAAACCCTGGATACTGCGCGCCATGATCGCCGTCATGCCCGTCCATGTCCGGCCTGGTGAGGCAGCCTTTGGGCGCGATGAAACTGTCGATCCGGCGTTGCGGCCGCTCATGCCAGGTGATGTTGAAGGCGCAAAGCTTCGGGAAGAACTGCAGCGCCGAATAAGGCAGATGATCGTGGATCCACCAGGCGAGCCGTCGCCAGTCGGCGCGCGGCTCGTAGCGATCGAGAAACCAGGGGATCGCGATGCAGGCGGTTGCGCCCATATGGCCGTTGGCGTCGCGCCGGTCCCAGATATGGCCGGCATAGTCGGCCTCGTTGCGCGCGCAGTTGAAGCCATGCTCGTTGCCGTACTGGTTCACCGCACAGGAACGGAAACCCGAGCGCAACGCGATGCGCCCGAACGTCGCCTGCAGCGGCTCGAGCAGTTCCTCGCAGAGCCGGCTGCCGGCCGCGATTGCCAGATCCGGATCGTCGGGAATGTTCGCGATCCCGCTCATCGCCGAGATTTCCGAAAACAGAAACTCGCGCATGAAGAAGTTGGGCGACAGACGAACCCGACCGAGTTCTTCCAGCGATCTTACTGTCTGCGGTCTGCGCATGATCCTGCCTCGCGAGCGTTAGGCCTTACGATGCCTGACGATGCATCGCATCAACAACGCATCGCATCGGGGGCGCCCATAAGAGCGCGCGCGCCGGCTCGTGCAATCCGATTTATGCGGTCGGAGAAATACTGGCGTCCCCTAGGGGATTCGAACCCCTGTTCCCGCCGTGAGAGGGCGGTGTCCTGGGCCTCTAGACGAAGGGGACGCGAGGCGGTCCGACGGGCCTGAGCCCGTGGCCCGAGGCCTGGAGCGCCCTGACATAATGGAACCGCGCAGGGCGATCAAGCCTGCGGGCTTCCGCCGTGGCCGGCTGGCTGTGCCCAAGCAGGGCAAGCACGGCGCGTCCGGGTTCAGCGGCTCAAACGCCGCGCCGTCTCGAGGAACAGATCGGCATGTTTCGGATCGGTGTTAAACGCCGCGACGAGCCGGATCATGCCCTCGCCGCCCTCGCGATAGAATTTGAACCCGGCCTGCTCCAGTCCATCGACCATCGGATTGGGCAGGGTCACATACATCAGGTTCGCCGGTGCGGCGCCGTGAACGGTCACGCCCGGCAGCGATGCGAGCCCTTCCTTGAGACGCTGCAGCATCGCGTTCGCATGGCGCGCGTTGGCGAGCCACAGATCGTTCGCGAGATAGGCTTCGAGCTGCGCGCTGACGAACCGCATCTTCGAGAAAAGATGCCCGCCCCGCTTGCGTCGGAAAGCAAAATCCTGCGCGAGCTTCGGATCGAAGAACACCACCGCCTCCGCCGCGAGCGCGCCGTTCTTGGTGGCGCCGAACGACAGCACGTCGACACCGGCCCGCCATGTGATATCGGCCGGCGCGGCGTTGCTCGCGGCAATCGCGTTCGCGAACCGCGCGCCATCCATATGAACCTTGAGATGCTGGCGATGCGCGACCTCGGCGATCGCCGCGATCTCGCCGGCACTATAGAGCCCGCCGGTCTCGCTGATCTGGGTGATCGAGACCGCCTTCGGCTGCGGATTATGCACGTTCCCGATCCAGCCATTGCGCAGCCGCTCGTCGAGCGTCGCCGCGTCTATCTTGGCGTCGTCGCCCGGCAGGGTCACCAGTTTGGCGCCGCCGGTATAAAACTCCGGCGCGCCGCATTCGTCGACCTGGATATGCGCGACCTCGTGACAGAAGAGCGCGCCATAAGGCGGCATCAGCACGCTGAGCGCGAGCGCGTTCGCCGCCGTGCCGGTCGCAACCGGAAAGGCCGTGAGATCGCACTCGAACAGATCCCTGAGCTGATCGACGACGCGCTTGGTCCAGTCGTCGTTGCCATAGGGCATCGCCGGCCCCGCCGCATTGGCGGCAATCACCGCCTCGAGAATGGCGGGTGCCGCGACGCTGGTGTTGTCCGAGGCGAAGTTCACCGTTCGATCCTTCCGATGGGTTCGCCGTTCGCGGCGTCGAGCACGATCAGCAGCGGGCAGCCCTCGACCGGGGCGAGGCGCAGATAGACCCGGCCCTCGGCCGCCGTGACCTCCGCGACCGCGCATTGCGCGGGCAGGCCGAGCGAAACCGGTTCGAATGCCCGGGGTGCCGCCGCCATGCGGTTCGCGCGGTTGTAGATCGTGACCACCACGATCGCGAGGCAGACCAGGATCAGCAGGCTCATGACGATCACGATGAGCTTGAGCGCCTTCGTCTTCGGGTCCAAGTTCGCGGCCATGACGCTGCCTTCGCAACACGCTGAGGGTTTGGAAGAACGGGTGACGCTCGATGCCGGCGCGGCGGAAATCGGCCAGCGGCTCGACCGCCTGATCGCTGCCGCCGGCATCGGCCTTTCGCGCAGCCGCGCCAAGGCGCTGATCGAGGAAGGCCGCATCCGCAGCGGCGCGCGGACGATAATCGACGCCTCCTATCGGGTCAAACCGGGTGAACGCTTCGAAATCGTCATCCCCGCCGCCGTCGATCCTGTGCCGCTGGGCCAGGCGATGCCGCTCGTTATCGTCTACGAAGACGATTATCTGATCGTGATCGACAAGCCGGCCGGGCTCGTCGTGCATCCCGCCGCCGGCAATCCCGACCGCACGCTGGTCAACGCGCTGATCGCGCATTGCGGCAGCTCGCTCTCGGGCATCGGCGGCGTGCGGCGGCCCGGCATTGTGCATCGGCTCGACAAGGACACCAGCGGCCTGATGGTCGCGGCCAAGACCGATGCCGCCCATCACGGGCTCAGCGAAGCATTCGCGCGGCACGATATCGACCGCGCCTATCGCGCCCTGGTCTGGGGCGTGCCCAGCCCCCGCGAAGGCAGGATCGAGGGCGCGATCGGCCGCCACCCGGTCGACCGCAAGCGCATGACGGTGCGCAAGGCCGGCGGGCGATCTGCCGTCACCCATTATCGCGTGCTGCGCGCATCGGGCATCGCGGCGAGCCTGGTCGAATGCCGGCTCGAGACCGGCCGCACCCATCAGATCCGGGTGCATATGGATGCGATTGGCTATCCCGTTATCGGCGATCCGGTCTATGGCCGCGCGACCCGAAATCGGCGGGAACGCCTGCCGGATTCTGCACGTGCCAGTGTGGAAAAGTTCGGGCGTCAGGCGCTGCACGCGGCCCGTCTCGGCTTCGCTCACCCGATTACAGGCGAATCAATGGTTTGGGAGACAGCCCCACCCCTTGATTTCGCGACCCTGGCATCTAATTTAGAATTAGTATAATTTAGGGGCATCAATTCCGCCACATTTCCCCCCGTATAATGGGGCAAGCGTTGAGAGCCGATCGGCAGCTGCCGCTCGACGATTCAACGACCCTGCGTGTTCTCGGCGGACGATGAGGTGACGATCATGGCGACCACGAAAAATCTTCCGGTTCTGTCGGCTGATGGCAATCTGTCTCGCTATCTCTCCGAGATCCGCAAGTTTCCCATGCTGGAACCGGAGCAGGAGTACATGCTCGCCAAAAGCTGGCGCGAGCATGGCGACTCCGATGCCGCGCATCAGCTTGTCACCAGCCATCTGCGCCTTGTGGCCAAGATCGCGATGGGTTATCGCGGCTATGGCCTGCCGGTGTCTGAGCTCATTTCCGAGGGCAATGTCGGCATGATGCAGGCGGTCAAGCGCTTCGATCCGGAGCGCGGCTTCCGTCTCGCGACCTATGCGATGTGGTGGATCCGCGCCGCGATCCAGGAATACATCCTGCATTCCTGGTCGCTGGTGAAGATGGGCACGACTGCGGCGCAGAAAAAGCTGTTCTTCAACCTGCGCCGCATCAAGGGCCGCATCCAGGCTCTCGAGGAAGGCGACATGTCGCCCGAGAATGTCACGAAGATCGCGACCGAGCTCAAGGTACCCGAGCAGGACGTGATCGACATGAACCGACGCCTGTCGGCGCCCGACCATTCGTTGAACGCTCCGATCCGCATCGACGGCGAAGGCGAATGGATGGACTGGCTCGAGGACGACAGCGAAACCCAGGAGACCGAACTTGCCGAGCGCGAAGAACTCGGCATGCGCAACGCAATGCTCAGCAAGGCGATGAACGGGCTCAATCCGCGCGAGCGCCATATCCTGACCGAGCGGCGCCTGAAGGACGAGCCGAGCACGCTCGAAGAACTGAGCCATGTCTACGGCATCAGCCGCGAACGGGTGCGCCAGATCGAAGTGCGCGCCTTCGAGAAGCTGCAGAAATCGATCCGCAACATGGCGGTCGAGCAGAACATGACGGTCTGACGCTCGGGCCTGAGCGCCGTATGATCGTCGTGCGGCGAAGCAAACGACATAAAGGCCGGCGAGCGATCGCTGGCCTTTTTCTTTTTTTGCAGTTCCGTGTGCCCTCATGGTGAGCCTCGCCCTGAGCTTGTCGAAGGGCGAATCATGAGGCCTCATAATTCGACCGGCTCAGGATGCGGAAGCAGAAAATCCGTATCGATCGATCTTATGAATCTCTCCAGGCGGCCCCGGCCGTTCGACAGCGGCTAATCCGCGAACGGATCGGTCACCAGGATCGTGTCGTCGCGCTCGGGGCTGGTCGAGAGCATCGCGACCGGCGCACCGATCAGCTCTTCGAGGCGACGGATATATTTGATCGCGGTGGCCGGCAGTTCCGCCCAGGACCGCGCACCCCGCGTCGATTCCGCCCAGCCTTCGATTGTCTCGTAGACCGGCTGCACTGCTGCCTGACGCGCGATGCCGGCGGGCAAATGGTCCAGCGTTTCATCGCCGAGCGTGTAACCGACACAAACGTTCAGCGTCTCGAAGCCGTCGAGCACATCGAGTTTGGTGAGCGCGATGCCGTCGATTCCGCCGAGCAACACCGCCTGGCGGACCATCACTGCATCGAACCAGCCGCAGCGGCGCTTGCGCCCGGTTACCGTGCCGAATTCGTGCCCGCGCTCGCCGAGCCTGGTGCCGGTCTCGTCGGTCAGTTCGGTCGGGAACGGTCCGGAGCCGACGCGTGTCGTATAGGCCTTCGTAATTCCGAGCACATAGTGGATTGCGCCCGGCCCGAGCCCGGACCCGGCCGCTGCCTGTCCCGATACCGTGTTGGACGAGGTAACGTAAGGGTATGTGCCGTGGTCGATGTCGAGCATGACGCCCTGCGCGCCCTCGAACAGGATGCGTTCGCCGCGCCGGCGCATCTCATGGAGATGCGACCAGGCGTTCCGCGCGAAAGGCAGGATCTTCGGCGCCACCGCGAGTATTTCCTCGCGCAACGCGCGGCCGTCGACGATGTCGGCACCCATGCCCTTCAACAAGGCGTTGTGATGGGCGAGCAGCGCCTCGATGCGCGTATCCAGCTCTTCGGGATCGGCAAGGTCGCAGACCCGGATCGCGCGGCGCGCGACTTTGTCCTCGTAGGCGGGGCCGATGCCGCGACCGGTCGTACCGATCCGGTCGGGCCCGCGCTGCTCCTCGCGCAATTTGTCGAGCCGGCTGTGTAGCGGCAGGATCAGCGAGGCGTTGTCCGACAGCATCAGATTGTCCGGCGTCACGGCGACACCCTGCTTGCGCACGGTTTCGATCTCGTTCAGCAGCGCCCAGGGATCCACGACCACGCCGTTGCCGATGATGCCGAGCTTGCCCGGCCGCACCACGCCCGAAGGCAGCAGGCTCAGCTTATAGGTCTGGCTGCCGACGACGAGCGTATGGCCGGCATTGTGCCCGCCCTGGAATCGCACCACGACATCGGCGCGCTCCGAGAGCCAGTCGACGATCTTGCCCTTGCCTTCGTCGCCCCACTGGGCGCCCACGACCGCTACATTCGCCATCGACCTACTGCCCCATCAGCTTCGTCATGCGTCAGACCGGACGCGGCCGGTCACCATCCAGCCAGTGATCGCAGCCGAGCCGCCTCGCTTCGGCTTCATTGTCGTGTGCCGGCACAAGCCCGGCGATCGTGATCCAGCCCGCCGCGCGCAATGTCGCGCCGCGTGCGCGATCGGTACCGGCCGGCAGATAAAGGCGCTTCGCGGGCGTCGCCGCCGGCACCGCCTGCAGCACGGAATCGAGATAGAGGCTGAAACCGGTCGAGGGGTCGCCGGCGGCGCTGAGATAGCGGCCACCGCGGCCGAGTTCGCCGCGCGCGCTCGGCGAAAACAGGCTGAACCCGACACCGGTATGATACTCGAAGCCGCGATGCTCGAGCGGATCGACAGTCAGCGTGAGATCGGGTGCCGCATGACGCACCGCATCGACGACCGCGACAAGCTCCTCACGCGATGCAGCCGCGGACGGCGGCAGATCGATCGCGGCCAGCGCCGCCAAAGCCGCATCCGCCTCGCCCGACACCGCGAGCAGCCGATCGATCAGCGCGATATCGCCGCCGAGCAACCGGCGGCATTCGCCGGCATCGCGCCGGTCGAGCGCCAATGTTAGTGCGGCCGCCTTCTTGGCGGCGAGCCCGAGCGACGCGGCAACCGCCGGTACCAGCGTCGCGATATTGAGATCGACGGTGATGGCGCCGATGCCGACCGTCGCGAGACCTTCGGCCGCGACGACGATCGCCTCCGCATCGGCAGCCGCCCCTTCCGCACCGATCAGCTCCGCGCCGACCTGGCCGAGCTGGCGGCCCGGCTGCAGCGCCGTGCCGCGCACGCGCAACACCTGCCCGGCATAGGAAAGCCGCAACGGCCGCGCGACACCGGCGAGCCGGGCGGCAGCAATGCGTGCCACCTGCGGCGTCATATCGGCGCGCAGACCCATCATCCGCTGCGACACCGGATCCATCAGCCGGAAGATATGTTCGGACATGGCGGCGCCGGCGCCCGCGAGCAGGCTCGTCTCGAACTCCATCAGCGGCGGTTTCACGCGGTCATATCCGTGCCGCGCGAACGCGCCCATCAGCCCTTCGACCACGGCCGCCTCTAGCCCCGCATCCGGCGGCAGCAGGTCGCGGAACCCTTCGGGCAGCAACGCATCTTCCTTGACGAAGGTCATCGGTTTCGTTCGTTCGGGGTTGAGCGGGACGCGGCTTTCCTAGCGGCTCGCGGGCGCGAGCGCCAGTTCGAAATAACGCAGCCGCGGATGGCGATGGTCGCCATAGGGTTCGATCTCTCGGAAGCCCAGCGCACGATACAGCGATTGCGCCGCCGCCATCGCATCCACCGTATCGAGTCGCATGGCGCGATAGCCGCGCGACGAAGCGTGTTCGAGTGCGGTCTCGGTGAGGCGGCGTCCGAGCCCGTGCCCGCGCGCCGCCGGCCGCAGATAGAGCCGCTTGATCTCGCAGATGCCGTCTTCGAGCGGCCGCAGCCCGAGGCAACCCACGATCGCATCGTCGACCGAGGCGAGCCACAATCCGCCCTGCGGCGGCGCATAGTCGCCCGGCAGGGTCGCTAGTTCCTCGTCGAAGCCCTGGAAGCAGAGACTGAATTCGAGCGTGCCGGCATATTCGAGGAACAGTATGCGGATGGTTTCGATATCCGATACGCCACTTGCCTCCCGGATCGCGATCGCGCCGGCATGCGTCGACGATCGTGCGACATCCTTCCCCGCTGCGCCGGCGATACTCATGCCGCCTTGCCCGCGGCACGGATCTCGGCCGCCACGCTGTCCACGATCCTGCCGATCAGCGCCTCGTCCTCGCCTTCGACCATCACCCGCACGACCGGTTCGGTGCCGGATTTGCGCACCAGAATCCGGCCCTTGCTGCCGAGCGCCGCTTCGCCGTCGCGGATCGCGCGCTGCACGACGGGTCTCGCGAGCACATCGCCGCCATCGACGCGAATGCTCTCGAGCCGTTGCGGCATGGCCGTAAACCGTCGGCAGGCGATGCTGGCGGGTTCGCGCATCGGGACAGTGACCGCCAGAACCTGCAGTGCGGCCATCAGCCCGTCGCCGGTCGTGCCGAAATCGCCGAACACGACATGGCCCGATTGCTCGCCGCCGAGATTGAATCCGCCTTCGCGCATGCGCTCGACCACATACCGGTCGCCGATCGCCACGCGCTCGAGCTGCAAGCCGATCTTCGCCAGATACTGTTCGAGGCCGAGATTCGACATGGCGGTCGCGATGACGCGATCGCCCTTGATCCGGCCCGCCTTCGCCCAGGCGCCGGCGATGACCGCCAGGATCTGGTCGCCGTTGATCGCCGCACCCTTTTCGTCGATCAGGATGACGCGATCGGCATCGCCGTCGAGCGCAATGCCGAGATCGGCCTGCTCGTCGACCACCCGGCGCGCGACGGCCTCGGTCGAGGTCGCGCCGCAATCGCGATTGATGTTGAAACCATCCGGCGAGACCGCCATCGGCACCACCTCGGCGCCGAGTTCCCAGAGCACGGTCGGCGCCACCTTGTAGGCGGCACCGTTCGCGCAATCGACGACGATCTTCAGCCCGTCGAGGCTCAGCCCCTTCGCGACGCTGCTTTTGACGAACTCCGTGTAGCGGCCGCGCGCGTCCTCGAGCCGCTGGGCGCGGCCGAGTGCGGCGGGTGCGGCCGGCGTCAGCGATTTTTCGTCTTCCATGCGCGCTTCGATCGTCGCCTCGACCGCATCGGAGAGCTTGTAGCCGTCCGGCCCGAACAATTTGATGCCGTTATCCTCATAGGGATTGTGCGAGGCCGAGATCATCACGCCGAGATCGGCCCGCAGCGAGCGCGTCAGCATCGCAACCGCCGGGGTCGGCAGCGGCGAGAGCAGGATCACATCCATGCCCATCGCGACGAACCCCGCCGTCAGCGCCGGCTCGAGCATATAGCCGGAGAGACGCGTGTCCTTGCCGATGACGACGCGATGGCGATGCGCGCCGCGCGTGAAATGCGCGCCGGCCGCCATCGCCAGCCGCAGCATGGTCGCAGCGGTGACCGGCTCGCGATTGGCGGTGCCGCGGATACCGTCGGTGCCGAACAGCCGTCGCGTCATCGAAACCCCTCCGGCCGCCATTCTAGGCGCGCCCGATGCCAGGCGACAGCCGCCCGGCAACAGGCGCCGCGGCCGCCAAATCTCAGGTCCCCGCGCAGTCGATCGCGGCCTGGATCCGCAGCGCCTGCACGGTTTCCGGGACGTCATGCGCCCGCACGATACGGGCGCCCCGATCGACCGCCGCCAGCGCGGCCGCAAGCGAGCCGCCGAGCCTGGCTTTCAGCGCCGCATTGCCGGCCACGCGACCGATGAAGCTCTTGCGGGATACACCGATCAGGATCGGACAGCCGAGCGAACGAAATGCGCCCAGTCCGTTGAGCAGGCGCAGATTGTGATCGAGCGTCTTGCCAAAGCCGATGCCGGGATCGATCGCGATCCGGTCGCGCACGATGCCGGCCGCCTCGCAGGCAGCAATGCGCGCGGCCAGATAGTCGCACACCTCGTGCACCACATCGTCGTAATGCGGATCCTGCTGCATCGTCTTCGGCTCGCCCTGCATATGCATGAGCACGACCGAAACCCCGCTGCCGGCGACGACGCCAATACTGTCCGGATCGCCGGCGAGCGCCGTCACGTCGTTGACGATGCGCGCGCCCGCGTCGATGCCCGCCCGCATGACGGCGGCATGGCGCGTATCGATCGAGACGATCGCGCCCGCCTTTGCCAGGCCGAGAACGACCGGGATCGTCCGGCGCAGTTCTTCCTCGACGGGAACCGGATCGGAGCCGGGCCGGGTCGATTCGCCGCCAATATCGAGGATCGCTGCACCCGCCTCGCGCATCGCGAGCCCGGTTGCGATCGCGCCCGCCACATCGCGCAGATCGCCGCCGTCGGAAAAACTGTCCGGCGTGGTGTTGAGAATGCCCATGACCACCGGATCGGCCAAGGCGATGCCGGCAAAAATCGAGGGCGCGGCGGAAAGATCCGCCGCGCCCTTGGGCGATATTTCGGATTTCTCAGCCATTCGGGCGCGATCCCCCGATCGCTCCGCCACGGAGCGCCTGCATTCCGATCGGATCTTACGCGCCGGGCTGTGGCTCCGGTTCGAGCCCGCCCGGGCGCGGCCGGCCTGGCTTGTCGGTTCCATCGGTCGTCGGCACCGACGCGCGCGACTTGGTCGGCGCGCTCGCGCTGCCATCGTCGTCGCGATGGATCGGCTCGCCACGCAGCAATCCGCGAACTTCCTCGCCCGACAGCGTCTCGTATTCGAGCAGCGCCTTCGCAAGCATATGCAGATCGTCGATATGCTCGGTCAGCACCTTGCGCGCGAGATCCTCGCATATGTCGCAGATCCGTTTCACTTCCTGATCGATCAGTTTTGCGGTTTCCGGGGAAACGCTTTGTGTCCGTGCAATCGAATGGCCGAGGAAAACCTCGTCCTGATTGTCGTTGTAACGGATGGCGCCGAGTTTTTCAGACATACCCCATTCGGTCACCATGCGGCGCGCCATGACGGTAATGTGCTGGATGTCACCGCCGGCGCCGGTCGTGATGTGCTCGGGGCCAAAAATGATTTCCTCGGCGATCCGTCCGCCATAGGCGGTCGCCAACTGTGCAAGCAGCTCGCTCTTCTTGAAACCCAGGCGATCCTTCTCAGGCAGAAAAAACGTGAGGCCGAGGGCACGGCCGCGCGGAATGATCGTGACCTTGTGCAGCGGATCGTTGCCCGGGATGTTGAGGTTCACCAGCGCATGGCCGGCCTCGTGATAGGCGGTCAGGCGCTTTTCCTCGTCCGACATCACCATCGAGCGCCGTTCCGCGCCCATCATCACTTTGTCCTTCGCGGACTCGAAATCGGCCATCGCGACGACGCGCCGGTTGCGCCGTGCCGCGAGCAACGCTGCCTCGTTCACGAGGTTCGCGAGATCGGCGCCGGAGAAGCCCGGCGTGCCGCGCGCGATCACCCGCGGATCGACGTCGGGCGCCAGCGGCACCTTGCGCATATGGACTTTCAGGATCTGCTCACGGCCGCCGATATCGGGATTGGGCACGACGACCTGACGGTCGAAGCGGCCGGGACGCAGCAGCGCCGGATCGAGCACGTCGGGCCGGTTGGTCGCGGCGATCAGGATCACGCCTTCGTTCGCCTCGAAACCGTCCATCTCGACCAGAAGCTGGTTCAGCGTCTGTTCGCGCTCGTCGTTGCCGCCGCCGAGACCGGCACCGCGATGGCGGCCGACCGCGTCGATTTCGTCGATGAAGATGATGCAGGGCGCGTTCTTCTTGCCCTGCTCGAACATGTCGCGCACGCGGCTCGCACCGACGCCGACGAACATCTCGACAAAATCCGAACCCGAGATCGTGAAGAACGGCACGTTCGCCTCGCCGGCGATCGCGCGCGCGAGCAGGGTCTTGCCGGTGCCCGGCGGGCCGACCAGCAGGCAACCTTTGGGAATCTTGCCGCCGAGCCGCTGGAATTTCTGCGGGTCCTTGAGGAACTCGACGATTTCCTGCAGCTCGGTCTTGGCTTCCTCGATGCCGGCGACGTCGGCGAAGGTCACCCGGCCGACCTTTTCGGTCAGCAGCCGGGCGCGCGATTTGCCGAAGCCCATCGCCTTGCCGCCGCCCATCTGCATCTGGCGCATGAAGAAGATCCAAACTCCGATCAGCAGCAGCATCGGGAACCAGGAGATCAGGATCGACAGCAACGGATGAACATCGGATTCGATCGGCGCCGCCGTGATCGAGACGCCGCGCTCGGCCAGCTTGGCCACCAGATTGGGATCTTCCGGCGAATAGGTCGTGAAGGCTCGGCCGTCGCTGGTGTGACCATTGATCGTGCGGCCCTGGATGGTCACATCCGAGACCTGGCCCGTATCCACCTCGGTGAGGAACTGGGAATAGCTGATTTCGCTCTGCGGGCCCCGGGTCGATCCGCCGTCGAACAGATTGAACAGGGCGATCAACAGGAGCGCGATCACGATCCAGAGCATGAAGTTCTTGGTCAGATTCACGGGGTCTTTTTCCTCACCCAGGGGCCGCCGCAGGGGCGGCCGGGAAAACATTGATATCACTCTAAATAATCTGCGAGCCCGATAAAACAACTCTCCCCTGCCGGGCGAAAGCCGGCCGGGGCCAGGGAGTGGCGTGGTTGCCAGCCCTCGAGACGCAGAGTGGGCCCCTTCGGACCACGCCGCCAGCCCAGATGCGGAACCGCAGCGAGCCCCCGGCGGTCGTAGAGGGCCGGCAGGGTGGTCCGAACCGGTCCGGGCAGCAAGGCCGCCCGGTCGGCCGCCTCCGCCCCCAGCTTCGCCCGGCCGGCCGCACCGAGCGGCCCGATCTCGCAGCTTGGTCCGCTTGGCGCCGCCAGACGGAGGCGAAACCGCCGGTCCCACACGAGCGCCGCCTTGGGCCGGATCGGCATGGCCGGCGGCAGGGCAGCCGCCTCGCGACAGATCAACACATGGCCGCGCCAGGTCAGCACCCGGCAGCCGCCGAGCGTACGGCCCGGCATCCGGTCGGACCCGCGCAACCGATCGAGCAGACGCTCAAGCCCCTCGCGGCGTGGTGGATGCGCATCGCCGCCGATGGCGAGCAGACAGCGCAATAAAGCGGCCTGCGCGAGTGCCGGCGTCGCAGCCGCGAGCAGGTCCGGGGGCAGCAGCAGATAGCCTTCCGGCCGAACGCTCGCACCGGCCAGCAGATCGGCGACCGCGCGATCGTTCGCCGCGCGCGCGTCGCCCATGGCACTCGCGGCGGCCGCAAGGCCGCGGCGCGTCCGATCCGCATCGGCGACCGCGCCGAGTGCGCGGCGCCAGCGCACGCGCTCGAAATGCGGGTTACGGTTCGAGGGATCGTCGACAGCGTCGACGCCCGCGCACGCCAGCGTTGCGGCCAGCCGGGCGCGGGGCAGCGCAAGCAGCGGTCGCAGCAGCCGCACGCCGTCATGCAGCGAGACCGCCGCCATTGCCGCCATGCCGCTCGTGCCGCTGCCATGGGCAAGGCGCATCAGCAATGTTTCGGCCTGATCGTCCCGCTGGTGCGCGAGCAGCAAATGCAGCACCGCCCGCTGGCGGCACCAGCCGGCGAGCAACGCGTAGCGCGCCTCGCGCGCCGCCGCCTGAACGCCAGACGCGGGATGCGGCCCCTTCCAGCGCAGGATGTGCTGTTCGATGCCGGCGGCGCGCAGCCGCTTTCCGACCAACCGTGCTTCGGCGGCGGAGTCGGTACGCAAGCCATGATCGACGGTGAGCGCGATCGCACGCCCGCCTCGGGCCGATACCCAGTCGCGCGCGAGCAGGGCGAGCGCCATGCTGTCGCAACCGCCGGAGACGGCGATCGCAACATCCGGTGCGGTTTCAAACGGTGCGGCCGCTTCCATCGCGGCGGCGAACTCGGCAGCGCCCACCGGCAACGTTGCCGGCGGCAGCCCCGCGGAAGCGCGCGGCCTAGCTACAGCTGTAGCGCTGCCGCTCGCGCGCGGCACGGTCCTGGATGTTTTCCGGCGCATTCGGAAACTGTTTGCGAAGCTGGCCGAGCGCGACACAGGCATCTTCGGTCTTGCCGAGTTGGCCGAGCGCCATGCCGAGTTTCAGCAGATTGTCGGGCGCCTTCCCGCTGTTCGGGTACTTCTGATAGCCCTCGGCGAAGGTCAGCGCCGCCTGCTGATAGTTGCCGCGCACATAATAGGTTTCGCCGAGCCAGTATTGTGCATTCCCGGCCAGCAGATCGTCCGGATGCCGCTGGAGGAACGTACTCAGCGCCGCTTCGGCATCGGGATAGTTCGCCTGACGCAGCAGACCGAAGGCATGTTCGTACTGCGCTTCCGGCGTGTCGCCCGGCAGATCGTACGGAACCGTTGCCGCCGCCATCGTCGTCGCGCCTGCGGTGCTCGGCGTTCCGGCACCGGTCGCGGTCGGATCGACGCCGGGCTGGGTTGCGAGCTGGGCATCCAAATCTTCCTGCGGGATCACGCCGAGCGTGCCGCTGCTGCCCGACGAGGTCGGCACCGGCGCATCGCTATGCGTGTCGGCGCCGCCCGTCGCCGCATCCGCCGTCATGCTGGTGCCCGCATCCGACATGGCCGCACCGCCCGCAGGCAGCCCGCCTTGTTCGAGCGCGGTGAGACGGAAATCGATATCCTTGCTCAGCCGCTCGAGCTGCTGGTTCAGCTGATCGATCCGGAACGTTACCTGTTCGAGCGTACCGGTGACGCGGCTGATCTCGCTCTGGAGCTGTTGCATCCGCACTTCCTGCGAGGCCGCGATATTGCCGCTCGTCGCCGCGTCGGCAGAACCGCCGCTGCCGGCATAGACGTACCGTTCCAGATCCGAGAGCTCGCGCTGCAGCCGCTCGACGCGATCGGACAGTGCCTGCTCGTCCTGCGCGGCAGCGGGTACCGCGCCGGCCATCAGCAGCACCGTCAGCGCGGCGCCCATCAGCGATGCAAATCTACGCTTGGTCATCACGAATCCTTTCCGGCCGTGACCGGGACGCTCCTTCGGCTGTCGCCCGGTTTTCGGCCACACCCGTATCATGGCCCGATTAAGGGCGAAAATATGACTTCGGATTACTCCGGGGATTACCCCGGAAAGGCGAACGCCCGCCGGGCAAGCCGGCGGGCGTTCAACATCATCCCTCGAGAGATCAACGAGAAAGACTACTGCGAGAGCACCGTCACAGCGCGACGGTTCTGCGCGTAGGCCGTCTCGTCGGAGCCGAGCACCGCCGGCCGCTCTTTGCCATAGCTGATGACCTGCACGATGCGGTTCGGATCGAGTCCGAGCGCCACCATGTAGTTCGCCTGGGCATTGGCGCGACGCTCACCGAGCGCCAGGTTGTATTCGCGCGTGCCGCGCTCGTCGCAATGACCTTCGACGACGATGCGGTGCTGCGGATAGGAATTGAGCCATGCAACCTGACGCTGCAGGACGCTCTGCGCTTCCGGTGTCAGATCGTAACGGTCGTAACCGAAGAATACGCGATCGCCCACTTCGGCGACGAATTCATCGACCGAACCCGGTGCATAAGACTGAACGGACGCAACGTCCGGCGCCGTCGTGGTCAGGCCGGCATCGCTGGTAACAACCGGCTCAGACTCAGGCTCCGAAGAACATGCCGCCGCGAGCACAAGCGCGGCTGCGAGGGTAAGCAGTTTGGATTTCATCTCGGGACCTCTCTCGACCCAATTAAGTTGGAGCAACGCCGGTCGTACGATCTGTGGGCCAATTTTTACGGTGGCCCCCGTGTGAAGGCCCACCAGACCGACGGGCTCGGCAGAGCGCGCGGACTATATGTAGCGCCCCATGCCCGTTCAACAATAATCCGCGTTGTTTAGCTGGAAATCAAACGATTCTGGCGTATCTCCACCTACGGGATCAGGGGCGACCATGCAGGATCGGAACCATCGAGCGGTGTGATCAGTTCCCGCTCGTTATGACCGGTCAGGTCGATCGAGTAGAGGCGCACCGTGCCGTTGCCGCCGGGCGTCTGGCGGAAGAACGCCAAGACGCGGCCGTTCGGCGCCCAGGTCGGTCCCTCGACCAGCCAGCCTTCGGTCAGCAGGCGCTCGCCAGACCCGTCGGGTCGCATCACGCCGATATAGAATTTCCCGCCATCGATTCGCGTAAAGGCGATCAGATCGCCGCGCGGCGACCAGACCGGCGTCGCGTAGCGGCCATCGCCAAAGCTGATTCGCTGCACATTCCCGCCATTGGCGCTCATCGTATAGAGCTGCTGCGAGCCGCCGCGATCCGAGTTGAAGACGATCTGGCTGCCGTCCGGCGAATAGCAGGGCGAGGTATCGATCGACGGATGATCGGTGAACTGGGAGACGCTGCGGGTCCGCAGGTCCATGGCGTAAATGTCGGAATTGCCGCTTTTCGCGAGGCTCATGATGACGGCGTTGCCGTCCGGCGAGAATCGCGGCGCGAAAGTCATGCCCGGGAAATCTCCGAGCACTTCCTGCTGCCCGGTTTCGATATTGAACAGATAAACCCGCGGCCGGTTGTTGAAGTAAGAGAGATAGGTGATTTCCTGGGTCGACGGCGAAAAGCGCGGCGTGAGGACCAGGTTATTGCCGTCCGTGAGAAATCTGTGGTTCTCCCCGTCCTGATCCATGATTGCCAGGCGCTTCACGCGACGGTCCTGCGGACCCGATTCGGCGATATAGACGATTCGCGAATCGAAATAGCCTTCTTCGCCGGTGATCCGCTTGTAGATCGAGTCGGCGATGATATGCGCGACCCGACGCCAGTTTTCCGGCGTCGAGAAATAGGCGAGCCCGGTCATCTGCGATTCGCCGAACACGTCCCAGAGCCGGAATTCGACCTTGAGGCGGCCGTCGGCTTCGGTCGTCGTGGTCCCGGTGACGAGTGCCTCCGCGTTGATCACGCGCCAGTCGCCGAAGCGCGGCTGGGCGCGCAGCGATTCCGGCGTCTGGATGAAGGCCTGCGGATCGATCGGCTTGAACAGGCCCGACCGCTCGAGGTCGGCTGCAACCACCCGCGCGATATCGGCGCCGAATGTGCCGTCCGGCCCGGTCGCGCCGAAAAAGTCGGTAATCGCGATCGGGATTGGCCGCAGCGTCGGCTGGGTGAGATCGACGACCGGTTCGGCCCGGCTTTCGGTACCGAAGGCGAGAATGACGAGGGCAGCGATGGCAAATCGGCGAATCACGCGAAACCTCCCTGACGGATCTCAACTTCCTGCGGCGAGTGCCGGCGACGACCGCCTGCGCCGGAATGGCCCGGTACGGCCCGATTCCTGCCTATAAACCCAAAGTCGGGCAACTTTGTGTCATCGGTCAACCGAGAACATTCCGCGGATCGAAGCGCATCAGGATCATTTTCCACGTGTCATAGCGCTCGAGCGGCAGCGAATAAGGCTCGCACAGGAAGATCGCCCGATAGGCGCTCTCCGCCGCCGCCCGGTAATAGCCGTCCCGGCCCATCCGCGCCGTATCGAGGATCTCGGCCCGGACGATCGAGCCGTCCGGATTGAGCCAGACGCGGATCTCGACCAGCAGGCTTTCGGCCTCGACCGCGCCCGCGGGCACGTTCCAGCATTTCTCGATCTGCCGCCGCAGCGCATCGATCTCGGAGATGCTGAGCGGCTGATCGCTCAGGTTCTGCGTCGCCTGGGGTTGCGAGGGAGCCTCGACCGGTTGGGTCGATGCGGTTTCCACCGGCTGCTCGTCTTCGAGATTGCGCAGCAGATTTTCGAACGCGTCGTCTTCCGGCTCCGGCTCGGGTTCCGGCTCGGGCGCAATCTCGGGCTGCTCCGGCTTCTGCGGCGGCAGTTCGGCGAGCTGCGGTTCCGGCTCTTCCTCCGCTTCCGGTTCTGGCTCCGGTTCGGGCTCGGCCTCGGGTTCTGGAATCGGTTCAGGCTCCGGCTCGACGATCGGCTCCGGGATCGGCTCGGGCTCCGGCGCAACAACTTCCTCGACCGGCGGCGGTTCGGGTGCCGCCGGCGGCGGCGGCGTCTCAACCACCTCCTCTTCCGGTTCGACCGGTGCCGGATCGGGCGCCGGCGCCTCGGATTTGGGCGGGTTCGTCACATCGGTGATGTTGACCACTTCGATAGCGATCGGCGTCTCGAGCACGACCGCGTCCCACCAGTCGGGCAGGCCGATATAGGCCAGCACGAAGAAAGCAACGTGCAATACGGTCGAAAAGACGATGGACGAGCGCCGCATCGGATCAGTTGTCGCTTTCCGGGTCCGTTGTGGTTTCGACTTCGGTCTCGCCGCCCGGCACGAACTCGGGCAACTCGACGATCAATGCCACCCGGCTGTACCCGGCCGCATGGATCATGCCCATGATCTGCATCACCGATCCGTAGTCGATCGTCTGATCGCCGCGTACGAAGATCCGCGTGTCGAGCTTGTTAGCTGTAATCGCCTGCAAACGCGGGACGAGTTTCTCGGCCTCGATCTCGGTTTCCTGCAGATAGATCTTGCCCTCGGCATCGACCGAGATGACCAGCGGCTCGTCCGGTTCGGCGAGCGGCTGTGCTTCGGTCTTCGGCAGATCGACCGGGATGCCGACGGTCAATAAAGGTGCCGTCACCATGAAGATGATGAGCAGCACCAGCATGACGTCGACCATCGGCGTCACGT
>JBBDMS010000038.1:0-19719 GCA_040878185.1 Dongiaceae bacterium
GAAACTCGCGGCCGCCATGGCGCGCCAGAAGCTCGGTGTCGACGTGTATCCCTATGCCGCGTCGTCGACCGTGCTCGATCCGGATTTCATCGAAGGCGCCGATCGTATCCTCGTCACCTGGTCGAAGGCGGAGCCGGCGCAGGCGGGCCGCTATCTCAACGACATCGCGCGCGACTGGAACATGGATCGGTACGCGGCGGCGCAGCGTTTGCAGCCGGCCGGGGCCGTCTATTTCTCGATGGACGAGGAGGATGTGCGCCGGATCCTCTCCTTCCGCGAAGCGATGATCGGCTCGGATGGGCTGCCGCACGATGCGCATCCCCATCCGCGGCTCTGGGGTTCGTTCCCGCGCGTGCTCGGTCACTACGCGCGCGAAATCGGGCTCTTCACCATGCAGGAAGCCGTCCGCCGCATGACCGGCCTGCCGGCGGAACGGTTCGGCTTGAAGGGTCGCGGGCGGTTGCTGCCGGGGGCCCATGCCGATCTGGTGCTGTTCGATCCGGCGACGGTCATCGATCGCGCGACCTTCGAGAACCCGGCCCAGCCCGCCGCGGGCATCGAAACCGTGTTCGTGGCCGGTGAACCGGTCTGGCAGAGCGGCAACTCCACGGGCGCGAAACCGGGCCGCGCGCTCAGGCGTCAGGCGCGCTAGGATCGCGTCGATGCTGACCGATTTCGATACCGTCCCGCTGATCGATCTCCAGCCCTATTTTGCCGGCGATGCGGCCGCGCGGCGGGCGGTCGGCGTCAAACTTGCGCGCGCCTGCGAGCAGGTCGGCTTTCTCTATCTGACCAATCACGGCATCGACCAGAATCTGATCGATCGTACGCTCGCGGTCTCGCGCGAATTTTTCCATCGACCGGACGCGGAAAAGCGCGCGCTGCATCTCAACGTGACGGCGAACCATCGCGGCTATATCGGGCCGTTCGAGGTGACGCCGGACACCAGCAAGCCAAAGGACGTGCGCGAGGCGTTCAAGATCGGCCCGGAAACGCCGGCGGACGATCCCGACTACCGCGCCGGCAATATCGTGTTCGGTCCGAATGTCTGGCCCGTCCAGCCGGCCGCTTTCGGTCCGACGGTCGGTGCCTATTACGCGGCGATGAAGCATCTCGCGCGCGACATCTTCCGCCTGTTCGCGCTCGGCCTCGGGCTCGACGAGGATTATTTCATGAGCCTGGTCACCAAGCCGGCCAGCATCATGAACGTGAACTATTATGCCGCGACCGCGCCGGGCGATACCGGCAGCGGCATCGGCGCGCATTCCGACTATGAGGCCTTCGCCATTCTCTGGCAGGACACGGTCGGCGGGCTCGAGGTCGAGAACGCGGCCGGCGATTGGATCCCCGTGCCGCCGATCCCGGGGGCCTATGTGGTCAATATCGGCGATCTGATGGCGCGCTGGACCAACGGGCGCTTCAGCGCGACCCGCCATCGTGTCATCAACCGCAGCGGCCGCGAGCGTCTGTCGCTGGCCTTCTTCGGCAATGTCGATTACGCGACCGAGATTCGATGCCTTCCGGTCTGTGCCGGGCCCGACGATCCGCCGCGCTTCCCGCCGACCACCGCCGGACGGCATCTGATGGAGGCGATCCTGCGCACCTATCCCGATCTGCCCAAGTATCGGGCCTGCCCGATCCCCTGATCCCGATCCTCTGATCCCAATCCCCTGATCATCGTCGCGCGGCCTCGCGATCGCGTCACCCGGATCGGGTGCGACGATGGCGCACGACATTTTCCGGCTCGCCGCTGTGATGCAATCTTGCCTCGCCGCCGCGCCGCCGCCACTATGGCAAACGCAACGTCACGACGGCTGAGCGGGGGCAGTCGCCATGTTCACGATAGATCCGAAACGTCTCGACCTGGCGGCTGAGTTTCGCGCGCAGCCGGTCGGCATCCATTCGCCGGAGCTGCAGGCGGTCCTCAACGTCATGCGCTCGCTGCCGCTGGACCAGCGCTATGTCCTGATCCGCCGCCAACCGTATCGGGAATGGATGCTGGCGCAGCTCACCGGCGTGCGCAACGAACCGCCGCGCATCTATCACGACAAGGTCTATACCAGTCCGGAAGAGGCGGAATGGGCGATCTTCAAGCTGCGCTGGCGCCATGCCACGGGCGAAGAGCTGCGCGAGGAGGATCTGCCGTGACGCGTCGTCTGGTCGCCTATCCCGACAAACTGAGCGCGCATCCGGGCGAGCGCATCAAATTCATGGTCAATGCGATGGGCGGCGGCGACTATCGCGCCGACATCGTTCGGCTGCGCTGCGGCGACCTCAATCCGAAGGGCGCCGGGTTCAAGGAAACCGTCGTCGAGACATCCATTGCCGGCACGTACAAGGGCCGGCGTCAGGAGATCAAGGCGGGGTCCTGCGCGATCGTCGACGACGATGCGCGGCTGTCGGGCCTCAGCAGCTTCACGCTCGCGGCCTATATCTGGCCGACGACGCCGCACCGCGACCGCCAGGCGGTCATCGGCAAATGGTGCGACATCCAGCGCCGCGGTTTCGCGCTGGCGATCGACGAGGGCGAGGCGACCCTGCTGCTCGGCGACGAGAAGGGCCAGGTCGATCGCATCGGCAGCGGCACCGCGCTCCATTCGAGGCAATGGTATTTCATCGCCGCGACCTTCGATTCCGAGACCGGCATCGCGCGGCTGGTCCAGCGCCCGCTCGATCCGATGCTGGGCGGGCCGATCGACGTGGCGCGGCTGGCGGCCACGGGCCGGATCGACGGCGACAATGGCGTGCCGCTCTCGATGGCGGCGTTTCTCGGCAAGGGGTTGCAGCCGATCGCGCGATACAACGGCAAGATCGACCGGCCGCGTCTGGCGGCGGCCGCGCTCGACGATGCGGCGATCGAGGCGCTCGGCGGTGCCGCCATGCCGGCAGCCCTGCGCGATATCGTGCTCGGCGCCTGGGATTTCGGCCGCGACATCAAGACCGACCGGATTTCCGATCGCTCGGATGCGCGGCTCGATGGCCGGCTGCTCAATCTGCCGGCGCGCGGCATGAAGGGCCATAACTGGGACGGCAGTTCGATGGACTGGAATGCGACGCCCGAACAATACGGCGCGATCCATTTCCACGAGGACGATATTTACGACGCTGGCTGGGACGTGGATTTCGAGCTGGAGATTCCAGCCTCGATGAAAAGCGGCGTCTACTGCGCGCGGCTGCAGCAGGGCGACGAGATCGAGCGCGTGCCGTTCTTCGTGCGCGCGCCCAAAGGCAAGGCGACGGCGGACACGTTGTTCCTCGTGCCGACGTGCTCCTACATGGCCTATGCCAACGAGACGAGCACGCTGCCCTCGGGTGGTGGCGAGCATGGCATGGGCCATGTCATTTCTTACGGCGCCGAGGATCTTTTCCTCTGGACCCATCCGGAATACGGCCTCTCCTTCTACGACACCCATATCGACGGCAGCGGCGTCTGCTATTCCTCGCGCCTCCGGCCGATCCTCAACATGCGGCCCGGCCATGTGACCGGATGGATCTGCGCCGGCGGCGCGCCCTGGCAGTTCAATGCCGATACCCACATCACCGACTGGCTCGAGGCGAAGGGCATCGCATACGACGTCGCGACCGACGAGGATCTGCACGACGAGGGCATCGCGCTGCTGCAGCGCTACAAGTCGGTCGTCACCGGCTCGCATCCGGAATACTGGTCGACGCCGATGCACGATGCGCTTGGCGCCTGGATCCGCGATGGCGGGCGCTTCGCTTATCTCGGTGCCAACGGATTCTACTGGCGCATCGGGTTCCACGAGACCTTGCCCGGCGTGATCGAACTGCGCCGCTCGGAAGACGGCGTGCGCGACTGGGAAGCCGACAGCGGCGAATATTACATGAGCTTCACCGGCGAGTATGGCGGGCTCTGGCGCCGCAACGGCCGGCCGCCGCAATCTTTGGTCGGTGTCGGGTTCGTGGCCCAGGGCTTCGATGTCTCGTCTTACTTCGAATTTCAGCCCGATGCCGCCGATCCGCGCGCGGGCTTCATCATGCAGGGCATCGATCCGAAGGAACGGCTCGGCGATTTCGGGTCGATCGGCGGCGGTGCCGCCGGGCTCGAGCTCGACTGGGTCGACGAGAAGCTCGGAACGCCCTGGCACACGCTGCGGATCGCAACCTCGCTCATGCATTCCAATGCGGTCGTGCTGGTGCCCGAGGAAATCATGTCCGCGTCGCCGGCGATGTCGGGCCGCGACAATCCGAACGTGCGGGCGGATGTGACCTTCTTCGAAACGCCGGGCGGCGGAGCGGTCTTCTCGACCGGATCCATCTCCTGGGCGGCCTCGCTCGCGCACAACAATTACGACAACAACGTGAGCCGCATGACCGAGAACGTGCTGCGCCGTTTCGTCGATCCCAAGCCGTTCCGGATGCCGGCGGAGTAATCGGTACTTCCGCATATGTAGGTATGTTGCGTAAGTTTCGCGTATAGCGTGAGAAATACACCGCGACGGGCGGTTGCAGATCATCCATAAACGGACTATATAGTGGCATCTGTCCATATCAGGATCGATGCCGATGTCGCTCAACCCCGCTCACGCGCTGGCGCCCGATCGCGAGAAACTCGCGGGGCCGGCTTTGCGCACCTTCTTCCGGATCGCCGAACGCTGGCGGCTCACCAATGACGAGCAGATGGTGTTGCTCGGTGTGGCCGCGCGCTCGACCTTCTTCAAATGGCGCAAGGAAGGCGAGGGGACGCTGCCGCGCGATACGCTCGAGCGCATCTCCTACATTCTCGGCATCTGGAAGGCGCTGCAGATCCTGCTGCCCGACGAGCGCGCGGCCGACGAATGGGTGAAGCGGCCGAACGATGCGCCTTTGTTCGGCGGCCGCTCGGCGCTCGCCCGTATGCTCTCGGGCCATGTCGCCGATCTCTATGTCGTGCGGCAATATCTCGACGCCCAGCGCGGCGGCTGGGCCTAGTGACGCCAAGCGCGGCGGACGATGCGTCATCCGTGCCGCCGCTGGCGCGCGTTTCGTGGCGGCCGAGCTGGCGCATCGTGCCGAGCCGCTTCCCGCCGATCGCGATCTTCGAGCGCGTCGTCGATCCGGCCGATCTCGATGCCGTGATTGCGATCGAATCGCTGACCAACGAGCGGCTGCGCGACGAGATCGGCGAGATCGGTCTGGTGCCGCCCGACGATCGCATCAGCGGGCCCGGGTCGAGCGCGATCATGGCGGCCTTCACCCATCCCAACCCTGAGGGGAGCCGCTTCAGCGACGGCAGCTACGGCGTTTACTACGCCGCGCACGATATCGATACCGCGATCGCCGAGACGCGCTATCACCGCGAGCGCTTCATGCGCGCGACCCGCGAGGCGCGGATGGAACTCGACATGCGGGTCTATGTCGCCGATCTCGGCGGCAAGCTGCACGATCTGCGCGGCCGGCAGAGCGATTACCCGCAGGTCTACGATCCCGACGATTATTCGGCGGGACGCGCGCTGGGCATGCGGCTGCATAAAACCGGTTCGCGCGGCATCGCCTATGACAGCGTGCGCCACGACGGCGGCCTGTGCGCCGCGGTCTTCCGGCCGCGTCTGCTCTCGAACTGCCGGCAGGAACGGCATCTCTGCTATGTGTGGAATGGCGCGCGGATCGAGACCGTCTACGAGAAGCGCGAATTCGCGGGATGAGGCGTTGCACCTTTCGGTACGCGATGCGATCTCAGCCTGAGCTTGTCGACGGAAATGTCCCGCTTCTGATTCCTCACCACAGAGACACGGAGAACAATGAGAAGAGAAAAACCTCGTCTTCCTCTGTGTCTCTGTGGTGAAATCCATCTGAAGCGTCCCGCATCGAGAAAGTGAGACGAGAGATGATCATCAGCCTCGATACCGGGCGCGGCCCGCGCCTTGACGATCCCGACAATTTCCGCGCCTTCAAGGTCACGGCGCCCAGCGGCATGGATCGCGATGCGCTAACCGCAGCGCTAACGCCGGTGGGACGGCCGGGCGAGGGCGAGACGACCTGGATCGACGAAACGGCGCTGAGAAAGCTCGCCGGCCGCGGCGACGACAAAGAATGGAACGACCAGGCGACCGGGATGATCGACTATGCCCGGCGCTCGGGCTGGATCGATCCGGCCAGCGGCGCCATCAGGGCGCATATCGAACGCATCTGAGACGGCTATCGCGCGCCCCTGATCTCGCTCAGCGTGCGCCGGATCGTCAGCGCCTCGGGATCGATCGGCAGTTCGATGATCGCGGGCTTGCCCGCCGCCATCGCGCGTTCGAGGGCCGGCCTGAACTCCGCCGTCGTCCGTACCGTCTCGCCATGGCCGCCGAAAGCGCGCGCATAGGCGGCGAAATCCGGATTGCGCAGATCGGTGCCGACGACACGGCCGGGATAGTCGCGCTCCTGATGCATGCGGATCGTGCCGTACATGCCGTTATTGACCACGAGCACGATGATGTTCGCACCATGCTGCACGGCGGTTGCGAATTCCTGGCCGTTCATCAGGAAATCGCCGTCGCCCGCGGCCGCGATCACGACGCGCTCCGGATATCGAAGCTTTGCTGCGACCGCCGCCGGCACACCGTAACCCATCGAGCCGTTGGTCGGTGCCAGTTGCGCGCGATAGAAACAGTAGCGATGAAACACGTGGAACCAGGCCGAGAAATTACCGGCGCCGTTGCAGATCATCGTGTCGGGCGGCGTCGCCTCGCGGATCGTGCGCACCACCTCGGCCATCTGGATCGGGCCGACGCACTGCACTTCTTTCGTCCAGGCGAGATACTCGGCCCGCGCGCTCTCCGTCCATGAACGGCGTGCCCCGGAAACGACTGCCGCATCGACCGGCTTCAGGGCGCGCGCGGCGGCACAGAACTCGGCCATGCCGGAGTTGATCGCCAGCGTCGGCTGATAGACGCGGCCGAGCTCTTCGGCGCCGGGATGGATATGCACCAAAGTCTGTTTCGGCACCGGCGGCGTCACCAGCGTATAGCCGCTGGTCGTCATCTCGCCGAGCCGCGCGCCCGCCGCAATCAGAAGATCGGTATCGCGGATGCGCTCGGCCAGTTTCGGATTGACGCCGATCCCGACATCGCCGGCATAGAGCTTGTGGTCGTTGTCGAAATAGCTCTGGCAGCGGAACGACGCGCCGGTCGGCAAATCCATCGCCTCGGCAAACGCGGCGATATCCTTTGTCGCCTGCTCGTTCCAGGTGCCGCCGCCGACGATCATGAACGGCCGCTCCGATTTCTCGATCATCGCGCGCAGTCGCTGCATCGTTTCGGGGGCGGGATGCGCCTGAACCGCCGTTGCTGCACCGGCATCCGCCGTGTCGACCGTCTCGGTCAGCATGTCTTCGGGCAGAACGACGACGACAGGTCCCGGCCGCCCGCTCATCGCGCGATGGAAAGCCTGGCTCACCAGCTCTGGAATGCGCGCGGCTTCGTCGATGCGCACCACCCACTTCGCCAGCGGCGCAAACATTTTTCCGAAATCGACTTCCTGGAAGGCTTCGCGGTCGCGCTGTTCGCGCGCCACGTCGCCGACGAAGAGGATCATCGGCGTCGAATCCTGGAGCGCGACATGCACGCCGACCGAGGCGTTGGTCGCACCAGGCCCGCGCGTTGCAAAGCAGATGCCGGGCCGGCCGGTCATCTTGCCGTCGGCCTCGGCCATGTAGGCAGCACCGCCTTCCTGCCGGCACACGATAAGCTCGATCCGGTTGCGCGCTTCATAGAGCGCATCGAGGGCGGCGAGATAGCTTTCGCCGGGAACGCAGAACGCGCGCTCGACGCCGTTGATGAGAAGCTGGTCGATCAGGATCTGTCCGCCGGTGCGGGGCATGGGAGGGTCTCCGATACGAACCTGCTCCCTAAGGGAGAGGCTCTTCATGAATCCCGAAAAGACGGGTTTTTTACCCCCTCCCCCGACCGCGGCGTGCGGGAGGGGGAAGGAGAGGGGTTTCTGTGTCGCGCCCTGTCGTCAGACCGGGAGCGGCATTAGCCCCCACCCTAACCCTCCCCCGCAAGGGGGAGGGAAATTACTGGTCGCGAACAAATCAGTCTTGGTTCCCCGCCTCGAGCCGGACCGCATCGCCATGGGGCGTCGCCTCATAGGCGCGATGCCACTGCGCTTGCCTCGCATCGAGCATCGCTTCGGTCACGGCGCCGCGCGCGGTCGTCAGTTGCTCCAGCGCCGACAATGCCGCGGCGTAGTAGGTCGCCTGATCGTCGGGCCGTCCGGCCGACGCAGCCTGCCGCAGTGCTGCGCCCAGTGCCTCCGACCATTCGCTTTGCGTGAACAACCCCGCGGCGACAAGCGTATGCGCGATCCCGAGCAACTCCGCCTGCCACGGCTCGTCAAAACCGGGCCCACCATCCCGCGCCGCGAGCGATGCGTCAGGCCCGCTCAAGGTAACTCTCCCACAGATCGAGATGGACACAGGCGCGCCGTTCTTTCGCGTCCCTGTCGCGTGCCTCGGGCCAAAGATCGGCCGCCTCGAAGCGCACGGTGTAAAGCGGTTCGGCACGTTCCTGCCCATGCGATTTCGCATCGGGCAGCACATGCGCACTGCATAGCCGCTCGATTCGCCCGATGCGGCCGCGCACATAGGCGGGCAACCGCGTATGGGTCGGCACGCCGTCGGCGTTCGTCCGCACGCGATCGCCCGGTTTGAACGCGGGCACGGTTGCGACCTCGCGGTCGAAGCGGACCTTGTGCGCCGCCGCCGCGCGCACTTTGTCGGGCCCGAGCGGCGCGGGCAGGTCCGGGCCCTTCGTCACCGACTTGCCGGTCGCGATCTCGTCGACCGTGGCAATGCCGGAATCGACCAGCAGGGCCGCATAGATCTGCATCCACTGATCGAAATAGGGGCGCGTCAGATAGTCGACCGGATCGATCAGCTCGCGCACATGCCGCCACCAGTCGATGTTCCAGTCGGGCGGCTGGCGGATGCTGCGCGAGATCGACCACATGCGCGCTTCCCAGTCGCTGTGGAACGGCTCTTCCGGCTCGTCGGCAATCACCGCGCCGAAGAATTGCCGTCCGCCGAGATCGTGCGGGCCATCCATCAGAATATGCCCATGTCAGCGCCCGCCCATCAGCGCAATCCCTGTCGCGGCCCGCGCATCAGCGCGATCCCTGTCGCGCCGGCGCAAGATCGCGGTCGGTGCCGATCATCGCGTTGCGCGTCACTAGCGTCGCAAGCCGCGCCTCATCCCAGCCGTCGGTGCCGGCGGGCCGCTCGGGCACGACCAGGTAGCGCAACTCGGCGGTGCTGTCCCAGACCCGCACTTCGACCTCGTCGCCGATCGCGACGCCGAATTCGGCCAGCACCGCGCGCGGCTCGCGCACCGCCCGGGCCCGATACTCTTTCGCCTTGTACCAGGTCGGCGCGATGCCGAGGACCGAGAACGGATAACAGGAGCAGAGCGTGCAGACGACGAGATTGTGGACGTCCTTTGTGTTCTCGACGGCGCGCAGATGGGCGGTCGCATTGCCGGCAAAGCCGAACTCGTCGATCGCCGCGGTCGCATCGGCGAGGAGGCGCGCCCGGAACGCCGTATCGGTCCAGGCGCGGGCCACCACCTGCGCACCGCGCTTGGGGCCGATCTCTTCGGTATAGAGCGCGATCCAGGCATCGACCGCTGCGCGGTTCAGCATACCCTTTTCGACGAGCAGGCTTTCCAGCGCCTTCACGCGCAAGGCCGGTTCCGGCGGCAGATGATCGTGCAGCTCGCGATGGATATGGGCGACACGTTTGGAGTCGTAAGTCGTCACGGGACGGCCTTTCGCTGGCGGGATATTGGCGCGCGTTCCGGCAAGCCTAGCGCCGCGCGCGAGCCGTCACAAGGTTAGCTCGTAAATGCAAGAGCGGTGAGATAGGGGCGGTTCGCTTTGATCGAAGGTGACGTGTAAGTGATTCCCTCCCCCCTTGCGGGGGAGGGTTAGGGTGGGGGGTAATCCGCCATTCACTCTTTTATCCGCAATTCACTCTTTTATAAGAACGGCAGCACTGCCCCTCCCCTACCCCTTCCCGCAAGGGGAGGGGGAAATCGGTAGGAGTTTCACGTTCAAATCGGCGGCCGCTTGTCCGCCCAGGGCCGCTGCAGCTCGAGCGCGCGGCCGATGCGCAATGCCGTGTCCTCGCGATAACGCCGCGTCACGATCTGCAGCCCGACCGGCAGCCCGTCCTTGCTCCAGCCGGCCGGCACCGAGAGCGCCGGGCATTGCGGGATGTTGTTGAAGAGCGCCGTCATATCCTGCCCGTGATAGAGCCCGTCGCCGGATTTCGCCTGGAAATCGGCCTCGCTGCCGCCGACCGGCGGTGCCGGGATCGCCATCGTCGGACAGAGGAACGCGTCGTACTTTTCGATGATCGGGCGGAAGCGGTTCCACTGGTCGGTGCGCTCGATCTCGAGGCGCTTGTAATGCGTCGCCGACATCGCGTTGCCCTGTTCGATCAGCGCGACGACATTCGGATCCATCCGGTCGCGGAATTCGTCGAGCTTGTCGCCGAAATAACCCGACATGAACACGGCCCATAGTTCCGTCCAGGTATCGTTGAAGCGCCGCGACCAGTCGAGTTCGATCTCCTCGACGATGGCCCCGGCCGCCTGGAGCGCCTTCGCGGCCTCGCGCACGTTGCGTTCGACCTCGGGATCGATCCAGTAGCAGGAGAGATCGACGTCCATCGCGAACTTCATGCCCCTGATGTCGCCGGGCGTGGGATCCGGCAGCTCGACGCGCGTGCCGTTCGACATGATGTCGATATCGTGCGGGCCCTGCGCCGCATCGAGGAAGAGCCGCGCATCGTCGATCGTCCGCGCGAGCGGCCCGAAATGCGACAGGCTGTCATAGACCGACGGCAGGATATCCATCGGAATGCGCCCGATGCTCGGCTTCAGCCCGACGGTACCCGACCAACATGCAGGAATGCGCACCGAACCGCCCATGTCGGTGCCTTCGGCGATGGATACGCAGCCGGTCGCGACGGCCGCACCCGAGCCGCCGGAGCTGCCGCCGGGGCAGCGCTCGGTGTTCCACGGGTTACGCGTGATGCCCCAGAGCGGGCTCTCGGTGTAGCTCGAATAGGCAAACTCGGGCGTCGTCGTCTTGCCGACCATGATGCCGCCGGCCTCGTGCGTCAGACGCGTCACGATGACGGCGTCGCGGTCAGGCACGTTATGCTCGAACGCATACGAGCCGAGCGTCGTACGTTTGCCTTTGGTCGGCGTCAGATCCTTGATCGCCAGCGGCACGCCATGCAGCGACCCGAGTTTGCCGCCCTGCATGACCGCCTGTTCGGCCTGTTTCGCCTTGGCGAGCGCCTCGTCGGGAAAGACGAAGGCAAAACAGTTGAGCTTCGGATTGATCTCGTCGATCCGCGCCAGCGTGTTTTTCATCAGCTCGACCGGAGAGAGCTGCTTTTTGCGGATGCGGTCGGCCAGCACGGTTGCCGGCGTGTAACAGAGATCGAGATCGGTCATGGTATCGTCCCCCGGTTTCTTGCCGGTCACTCTAGGGAAGCGCGGATGCCAGTCAATCCGGGACTGGCAACTCGCCGGTTACCCGTGGTCAACCGCGACCGGCTCCGTCCATAATGGCCATGCCGCTGCGCCCGGAACGAGCGAAAGAGACCGACGATGACCGACCCTTCGCCCATCAAGATCCTCGATATCGACCATGTCGTGCTGCGCGTCCGCGATATGGACGTGATGCAGCGCTTTTATTGCGACGTGCTCGGCTGCAATGTCGAATGCGTTCTGGCCGATCTCGACATGATCCAGCTTCGCGCGGGTCGGGCGTTGATCGATCTGGTCGACGTCGCGGGCGAACTCGGGCGTCTCGGCGGCGCCGCGCCCGGTACCGATGCGCGCAACATGGATCATTTCTGCGTCCGCGTGGAACCGTTCGATGAGGACGCGATCCTGCGCCATCTGCGCGCGCATGGCGTGGCGCCGGGCGAGGTCGTGCAGCGCTCCGGTGCCGAAGGCACCGGTCCTTCGATCTATCTCAACGATCCCGAAGGCAACATGGTCGAGCTGAAGGGACCGTCGACGCATTGAGCCCGATTGAACGGCGATGAACAGGTGACACGAGATGGGCGTGATGATCGTAACCGGCGGCAGCCGCGGCATCGGTGCCGCGATCGCCGAGGGCGCCGGCCGCAAGGGCTGGGATGTCGCGGTCAATTACCGCACGGAAAAAGCGCGCGCGGATGCCGTGGCCGACGCAATCCGCAAAAGCGGCGGCAAGGCGATCGCGATCCAGGCGGACGTTGCCAGCGAGCCGGACATCCTGCGTCTCTTCGAGACCGTCGATCGCGAACTCGGTCCGGTCGGCGCGCTGGTCAACAATGCCGGCATCGATGTCGAGAACTGGCTGGCCGACGTGCGCCTTGCCGATATCGAGCAGATCTTCCGCGTCAACGTGTACGGCCCGATGCTCTGTGCGCGCGAGGCGGTCCGCCGCATGTCGACCGAGAAGGGCGGCAAGGGCGGCGCCATCGTCAATATCGGGTCGGTCGCGGGCCGCACCGGCGGTATGAAGAAGGGCGGCGCCTATGCGGCCTCGAAGGCGGCGGTCGACACCTTCACCCGCGCGCTCGCGCTCGAGACCGCGCAGCAGGGTATCCGCGTCACCTGCGTCCGGCCGGGGCTGACCGACACCGAGATGTTCGGCGATGCCGGCCAGCGCGCGGAGGCCCGCGCGTTCGCCAAGACCGGCGCCCCGATGGGCCGGATGGGCACGGCCGACGAGATTGCCGGGCTCGCGCTCTGGCTCTGCTCGGACGAGGCGACCTATGTGACCGGCTTCAGCTACGACGTGAGCGGCGGACGCTGAAATGGGCTACACCCCGCCCCGGAGGGCCGGGATGGGCGAGGGCCGGGCAAGCCATGGAATCCCGACCCGGCCCGGTGCATGATCGGGCAGGAACGACGCCCTTCGGGAGAGAAACATGGTCGATCTGACGCCGGAACAAATAGCCCGCTATCGCGCGGACGGGTTCCTCATCGTCGAGCATCTGATCGAGCCGGAATTCGCGGCGCGTATCGCCGCGCGCTTCGAAAAACTGTTCCGCGGCGAGTTCGAGGCGGGTGTGCTGCCGGACGAATGGAACTGGAAGTTCGGCCGCGACAGCGAAGATCTCACGCGCCAGATCTGCAATGGCTGGCGCTCGGATTACACCGTCGCAAGTCTGGTGCTGAGCGCCGAGATCGGCCGCATGGTCGCCCAGCTCGAGGGCTGGCCGGGCGTTCGAATCTCGCAGGACAATATCATCTGGAAGCCGCCGGGCGCGCGGCCGCTCGGCTTCCACCAGGACGACAGTTATAACGGCTGGATCATTCCTTCGCGCATGGCGAGCTGCTGGATCGCGCTCGATCGCACCACCGCGGCGGGCGGCACCGTCGAGTATATCCGCGGTTCGCATAAATGGCCGATCTCGCCGCCAATCAAGGAGTTCCACGGGCCGAAGGACTATCGCGCGGCGCTGCGTGCGGCGGCGGAGCATGTCGGCATCACCGACATCGATCTGGTGCCGGTCGAAGTGCCGGCGGGCGGTTGCGCCTTTCACCATGGCGGCACCTGGCACGGTTCCGACACGAACCACAGCGATCGTGCGCGGCTCTCCGCGGTCGCGCATTGCATGTCGTCGGAAGCGACATTCCATCCGACCAACCAGAGCATTATCTATAATCGCTACAAGCGGCCGGGCGATCTCACGATGGACGAGGGCTTCTTCCCCGTGCTGTGGCGCAAGGACGGCTATCGCACGCCCTGGGTAGACGAATATTGCAGGCGCGGGTCGGCGGCCGAACTGCCGGCGCAGCGTCTGGTCTCGGCGCGCTGAATCGCATCGCCGCGTGCATAGCGCGATGCTCATGGCTAAGGTGTTGATTCACCGGGCGGACATCAGGACGTTTCACGTGAAACAAACGCCGCGCGCGATCGCGCTCCTTCGATGCTGACCGGACGCTGCCAGTGCGGCGGGGTGCGCTATCAGGTCGATGGCGAGCCGATTGCGCTCTATGCCTGCCACTGCCTCGAATGCCGCAAGCAATCGGCGTCGGCCTTCGGCCTGTCGCTGATCGTGCACAGTGCGGATTTTCGTCTGACCCAGGGGATTCCGGCATCATGGGTGCGCGCGGCTGATAGCGGGCGGCATCTGCGCTGCTGGTTTTGCCCCGATTGCGGCTCGCGGCTCTGGCACGACAGCGAACCGGCCAGCGAGACGATGAGCATCAAGGGCGGCTCGCTCGATCGGCCGGTCGATTTCTCGACCGCAACCCATATATGGACCGATCGCGCCCTGCCGGGCTTCAAGATTCCCGCCGGCGCGCAGCATTACCCCGGAGAGCCGCCGGACTAATGGGCGGTTTCGGACTTTGTGGGACCAGCGGCGTGGCTGTCGCTATAGAGCGCTGTGCTCATATATTTAAGGCCGGTATCGCACATCACCGTAACGACCGTTGCATCGGAACCGAGTCTCTTTCCGAGGTCGATGGCCGCCACCAGGTTCGCCCCGGTCGACGTGCCGGCAAACAGCGCCTCGCTGCGTGCCAGTTTTCGTGCCATCGCCATGGCTTCGTCAGTCGACACGGTAGCGATCTCATCCGCGATGCCGGGCTGCCAGAGCGGAACGACAAATCCCGCGCCGACTCCTTCGATTCTGTGGCTGCCAGTCTTTCCACCCGACAGCACGGCCGATTCCGCCGGTTCAACAGCGACGATGCGGATGTCGGGCTTGTGGCGACGCAGACCCTCGGCAACGCCCCGAACGCTCGCGGCCGTTCCCGTCGATTGCACGAACGCATCGAGCCGGCCGGTCTGTGTCCGGATCTCGTCCGCCATCGCGTGATAGGCGGTCAGCTGGTTGCTGTTGTTGAGCTGATCGGTCCAGAACGCGCCGGTTCGCTCGGCGATGTCGCGCGCGGCCGCGATCATGTTGCGCGTCAGCGTCGCATCCATGCCGCCGCCTGCACTGGGAACGATTGTCAACTCGGCGCCGAGCGCTGCCATGTGATTGCGCTTCTCGATGCTGAATGCGTCGGAGGTGACGATACTAAGCGGATAGCCCCGCGCTGCGCAGACCAGCGCGAGCGAAACGCCCGTGCTGCCACCGGTATACTCGACAACGCGCCCGCCCGGCTTCAGGCGCCCGGTTCGCTCGCCGGCCTCGATCATCGCCAGCGCCATGCGATCCTTCATGCTGCCGGTCGGATTGGCGCTTTCGAGTTTGATGAGGATGCGCGCGCAACCGCGCGGCACAATGCGAACGAGTTCGAGGAGTGGTGTGTTGCCGATGCGCTGCAGAACCGATCGGTCGATATCGGGCTTGTCCGCCATGGGCGCGTACAATGCCGCTCAGTGCCCCGATTTGTGCAGGATCTCGTCCGCCATACCCGTTTCGTAGGCGATGCCCTCGGCGGTAATCGTCGCCGCCTTCGGGAAATCGGTCCTCACCAGTCCCTTGCGCTCGAGCGCGGTCCAGACCGCCGGGTTGGAAAGCCCGGTCGCATCCTTGCCGGCGACGGTCGCATCGCCGAGATGAAAATGATCGCCATGCGCATGCGGCAGGCTGGTGACCAGCCGCTCGCCCGGCGTCTCGCCGTCCGTCGAGAAATTGTCAAGTTTCGCGATCGCCTGCAGCAGGGTCAGCGTCTTCAGTTGCAAGGCGTTGAGGTTCAGCGGATTGATCTTCGGCGGCATCGAATCGGCTCCTAATCCCGGAAATTCATGTATTGCAGCGGCTGTTCGATCTTGAGGCCCTTGACCAGTGTGATCGCCGTCTGAAGGTCGTCGCGCTTCTTGCCGGTGACGCGCAGCTCGTCGCCCTGGATCGAGGCCTGCACCTTCATCTTTGAATCCTTGAGCGCCTTTACGATCTTCTTGGCGAGGTCGGAGGCGATGCCCTGTTTCACGGTGACGACCTGCCGGACCATGTTGCCCGATGCCTTTTCGGGATCGCCGAATTCGAGCGCACCCGCATCGAGCTTGCGCCGGGTGAAGTAGCCCTTCAGCAGCTCGTGCATCTGTTTCATCTTGAGATCGTCGTCGGCGACGAGTGTGATGACGTTCTCCTTGCGCTCGACCGTGGATTTCGAGCCTTTGAAGTCGAACCGGGTTTCGATCTCGCGGCGCATCCCGTTGAGCGCGTTCTCGACCTCGGCGAGATCGGTTTTGGACTGAATGTCGAAAGTGGGCATGGCAGGTCTCCCTCTACGGGTCGATTATCGCGCGTTCGATGCGCGGCAGCCAGTAGCCCAGCGTCAGGGCGCGGGCAAGGAAGAACAGCATGAGGGCGGCCCATAACCCGTCATTGCCCCAGAGCGGCAACAGTGCCCAGACCGCGCCGAGATAGACGGCGAGTGAGATCAGCATGCCGTTGCGCATCTCAGCCGTGCGCGTGGCACCGATATAAATGCCATCGAGCATGAAGCTCCACACGCCGACGATCGGCACTGCCGCGGTCCACAGCAGATAATCGCGCGCCGCTTCCCGTATCGCGGGATCGACCGTCATGAGGTCGATCAGGGTCGGTCCGACGACGAGGATGACGAGCGACGCCATACCGGCCAGCAGGACCGCCCAGAGCGTGGTGTCGAAGATGGCCTCGCGATAGCGGCGACGGTCGCGCGCGCCGACATAGCGGCCGACCAGCGCCTCGGCTGCCCAGGCGAAACCGTCGAGCCCGTAGGCGAGCAGGCCGAAGACGTTGAGGAGGACTGCATTGGCGGCCAGCGTGAGATCGCCCAGCTCGGTCGCCTTCACGGTGAACCAGGTGAAGGCGATCAGCAGGGCTGCGGTACGCACAAAAATATCGATATTGATTCGCAGCAGCCGGCGCAACTTCGCCGTATCCAGCAGACCCAGCGATCGCCAGTTACGCGCGCTCATGTCGGCGGCGCGCCCGATAACGATCAGACCCGCCGCGAACGCCAGATACTGCGCGATGACCGTTGCCCAGGCGACGCCGGCTACGCCCCAGTCGAACTGCAGAACGAAAATCAGGTCGAGCACGATGTTGGCGCCGTTCAGCAGAAGCTGTAGCAGCAGCACCATTCCGGTGCGGCCGGTGCCGAGCAGCCAGCCGAGCACGACGTAGTTGGCGAGCGCGGCCGGTGCGCTCCAGATCCGAATCGTGAAATAGTCCGCGGCCAATGCTTCGGTCGGGGTGCTCGCCTCGAAGAGTTCGAGCGAGGCCCAGGCGATCGGGCCCTGCAGCAGCATCAGCGGCAGCGACAAGGCAAGCGCGATCAGGAACGGGCGCGCGAAAGCGGCGGCGAGTTCGTGCGGATCGCCGGCACCCGCCGCCTGCGCGGTGATGCCGGTCGTCCCCATGCGCAGGAAACCAAATCCCCAGAAGAGAAAGCTGAACAGCGTCGCGCCGATTGCAACCGCCCCGATATGGATCGGCGAGGGCAGTTGCCCGACCACGGCGGTATCGACCGCGCCGAGCAGCGGCTCGGAGATGTTTGCAAGAATGATCGGCCCCGCGAGCGCCAGTACGCGGCGCTGGCGGGTTATGAAGTCGGGGGGCAAGGACATGGCAGTTGGGCGGTGTCGACCCCTGTCGATTATGGACCCCCTCCACTTGCCGCGGTCGGCCGCGGCCGACCGCGGCGTGCGGGAGGGGGTAGGGGGAGGGGTTTTTCTGATCTGCACAATGACGATGTGCAGCGACGGTAGATCGGACCCCCCTCCCTAACCCTCCCCCGCAAGGGGGGAGGGAAAAGTTTTAAGGGATATGCGCTGCGCAATCCTCGCATCACTGCGTCAGATAGTCGTAGGCCGACAGCACATGTGTGCGCATGACGTGAAGAAATTCCTCGATCTCGACATGCTCGTCGGCGCCGCCCATGCCGCTCGGGATCGGCCCGTACACATACGCGGGCACGCCCGCCTTGCGCCACAGCCGCGCATCGGTGCCGCCAAGACTGACGATCGGCTTGGGCCGCTGGCCGGTCATCTTCTGCACGTTGTTCTGCATGAAGGCGATCATCGTGCCGTGCGGATCGCACCAGTAGCCGGCGGTGTGGTTGATTTCCTCGACACTGGCCTCCGGGTACCGCGCGACGATCGCGTTCACCTCGCGCATGACCGTTTCGCGCTCGACCCCGAGCGGCAGGCGGATGTCGAGCTCCATTCGGCACTCGGCCGGGATCATGTTCACCTTGAGCCCGGCTTCCATTTTTCCTACATTGAGCGTGACGCGATTGACGATGTCGGTCGCGCCCTGACCAAGTGCCCGATCCATCTCGACGCGCGCCGCTTCCATCAGCGGCGCGAAGTTATGCGAGACCGGCGCCTTGATCTTCTCGATCGCGGCCAGTTCGCCGACGATTTGGGCTGCGATCCGGCTCGCGCTCTTGCTGAGATGCACATAGGCGCCATGCGCGCCGCGCGTTCTGACGGTGACGGCAAGCCAGAGCAGACCGCGCTCGCCGAAGCGGATCGTTTCCGCGCCCGATGGCTCGCCGTTGAGACAGCAATCGCCGAGCACCTCGTCGGGAAAATGCTCGATCAGATAGCGTGCGCCCCACGGGCCGAATGTTTCCTCATCGGAAACGGCCGTCAGCGTGAGCCGGCCCTTCAGTTGCTCGCGGATGCGATGCAGATAGATGTAGGTGAAGATCGAGCAGCTCGTACCGCATTTCATGTCGCTCGCACCGCGGCCCCAGACCTTGCCGTCGGCGATGATCCCGCCCCAGGGATCGTGCTGCCAGGTTTCGGTGCCGACGGGAAACACGTCGATATGGCCGTTCAGCACCAGATGCGGGCCGGGCTGCGCGCCTTCGAAGCTCGCAACGATGTTGGGCATTGTCGGCTGCGGATCGACGATCCTGTAGTCGATACCCTCCGCATCGAGCAACGCGCGCACATGCGCCGCGGCCGCCAGCGTATCGCCCGGCGGGTTCGGGCTGCGGGCGCGTACGAAGCCCGAGAGAAATTGGACAAGGCGATCGCGATCGCGCTCGATTTCGGCCAGCAACGCATCTTTTGTATCGGGCAAGGCAACACTCCCTGAAAACCGGCCCCTGAAAACCGGCTGGGCCGGACGCATCGAGACGGCCATTGCGGCCGTGATCGGGCGACTATAGGCAACCGCGCGCCGGGTTGGCTAGGATGCGCGGCCGCACGGAAGATGCCGGCGGAGGAGACGGAACGGCCATGGCGATTGCGCAGCCCTATCTGATGTTTCTTGCCGATGCGCCGGACCAGCTCGCGGCCAAGACCGCGCAGGGGATCGTGCATTGGCGCCCGGAATGGTGCCTCGGCCAGCTTCGCCTCGAAGGCTGCAAGGCCGATCTCCGCATTCCGGATATGACGGTGGAGGCTGCGGCGAAGGCCGGCGCCAAAACCATGATCGTCGGTGTCGCCAATCGCGGCGGCAAGGTCGGCGGCAGCTGGCTTGCGGCGCTCACCGAGGCGCTGGAGCGGGGCCTCGATCTCGCGAGCGGTCTGCATCGACGCCTCTCGGATATTCCCGAACTGCGCGAACTGGCTGCCAAGCGCGGCCGCGCGCTCCATGACGTGCGGCATCCGACGCGCGATTTCGACGTGGCGAGCGGGACGAAGCGCAGCGGCAAGCGGCTGCTGACCGTTGGGACCGATTGTTCGGTCGGCAAGATGTACACGACGCTCGCGCTCGAAAAGGAAATGAAGACGCGCGGCATGAAGGCCGATTTTCGCGCGACCGGCCAGACCGGGATTTTTATCGCCGGTTCGGGCGTGTCGATCGATGCTGTGGTC
>JBBDMS010000039.1:0-141 GCA_040878185.1 Dongiaceae bacterium
GGCCGTTAGTTCACGCCGCTTCGCGTCCGGCCGTTAGTTCACGCCGCTTCGCGTCCGGCCGTTAGTTCACGCCGCTTCGCGTCGGGGCTTTAGCTCACGCCGCTTCGCGTCCGGCCGTTAGTTCACGCCGCTTCGCGTCTG
>JBBDMS010000039.1:241-67557 GCA_040878185.1 Dongiaceae bacterium
CCTGTTAATTCACGCCGCTTCGCGTCTGCCTGTTAATTCACGCCGCTTCGCGTCTGCCTGTTAATTCACGCCGCTTCGCGTCTCCGGCAACGTCTGTCCGCCATCGACCACGATGCGCTGGCCCGTGATATAGCGCGCCTCGTCGCTCGCGAGGAACAAGGTCGCCCAGGCGATGTCGATCGGCTCGCCGAGCCGCCCCATCGGCACGGCCGCCGTCATGGCGTCGATATGTTTCTGCCCCAGTGTCGCGGCGAGGCCCTCGGTCAATATATTGCCCGGCTCGACCGCGTTGATCGTGATGCCGTCGGCCGCACACTCGATCGCCGCGGTGCGGATGAACCCTTCCATCCCGGCCTTGCTTGCCGAGTAATGCGCCAGCCCGGGATTGCCGACGATCGGACCGGTGATCGACGAGGTCAGCACGATCCGGCCATAAAGCTGTGCCCGCATCGGTTTGAAGCAGGCCTTGGTTGCGAGGAACGTGCTCTTCAGATTGACGTCCATGACACGGTCCCATTGGGCCTCGGTCATATCGTCGAGGCGGACCTCGGGAAAGATCCCGGCATTGTGGCAGAGAATGTCGAGCCGGCCGAAGCGTTCGAGCGCGGCGGCCACCATCGCGGCCGAAGTTTCCGCCAGCGCGACATCGCCTGCGACGAACATCGCCTCGCCGCCCGCCTGCGCGATGGCCGCGATTGCCGCGTCGCCGCTTGAACGATCGCGGCCGACGATCACCAGCCGCGCGCCTTCGCGCGCAAAAAGATCGGCGATGCCGCGTCCGATCCCCCGGCTGCCGCCGGTTACAATCGCGACGCGGCCTGCGAGCCTGCCCATCGTTGGCCTGTCATCGCGCCGGGAACATGGCTCAGGGCTTCGCCATGATGCCGCCATCGACCAGAAGCTCGGTGCCGGTCACGAACGACGCCTTGTCGGACAACAGGAAGAGACAGGCATTGGCCATGTCCTGCACGGTGCCGACGCGGCCGAGCGGTACATACTCGTTGATCGCCTTCTGCGCGGTGTCGTTGTTGTCCCAGCGCGCCTGCATCGGCGTATGGACCGGCCCGGGCAGGATCGAGTTCGAGCGGATGCCGTCGCGCGCGAACTGGATCGCTATCGATTTCGAGAGGCGCACGATGGCCGCCTTCGAAGCGCCATAAGCATCCTGCGGCCGATTGTCGCCGCGCAGCGCATCGGTCGAGGCGAAGTGGACCATCGCGCCGCCGCCGGATTTTTTCATTTCCGGAACCGCATGCTTGATCGTCACGGCGAAAGATTTGAGATTGATCGCCATCACGCGATCCCACACGTCCATATCCATCTCGGTGCAGGATTTATCGCGATCGAACCAGAGGACGCCGGTCGTGTTGACGAGATAGTCCAGCCGTCCATGCGCGGCGACGATGTCGGCGACAGACTTCTTCACGAACGCCTCGTCGGTCACGTCGCCCTTGAAATAGCGATGCTTGCCCGGTCCGTCCGGAATGCTCGTCGGCTGTTCCTTCACGTCGATCAGGCCGACATGCACGCCCTCGCGAATCAGATCGCTTGCGATCTGCAACCCCATGCCGCCGCCAGCACCGGCCACGATCGCCACCTTGCCCTTAAAACTCATTGATTCTGCTCCATATTTTCCGATTTACCCATGACGAGCGGCCTATCCTCCGGCGACGATCGCGTGCCAGTCGGAAGGCCGCTGCGATCAGTCGCGATGACCGAAACTCACGATCCGGTAACGCATCAACAGATACATGACGGTGAACGCCAGCAGCACCGCGCCGTTGACCAATGCGGCGAGCGAGAACAGTTCGGGGCTCTGGCTCAGGCCGAAGCGCAACGATCCCCAGGCGATCGTCGGCAAGGTCGGGATGGCGCCGAGATTGTAGAACGAGATCTCGAGATTGTTGAACGCCAGGATAAAGCTGATGATGAACGCACCCAGCATCGCCGGCCAGATGATCGGCAACGTCACTTCCCAGAAGCAGCGCAGCGGCCGCGCACCGAACACCATCGCCGCATCGTCGAGCCGCCAGTCATAGCGCGCGAGCTGCGCCAGCATGATCAGGAACGCAAATGACGTGCCGTGCACGGCATTGGCGATCATCGCCGAGACCATGTTGCCGGGCAGATCGAGAACCTGCCGGTTGAACAGCAGGCTCGAAATGCCCACCAGCAGATCGGCGATAAAAAGCGGCGCTAGATAGACAATCGCCATCAGGCCGCGCCAGCGCGAGCGATATTTGAGGATGCTGATGCTGCCCATCGTCGCGAAGAAGGTGCAGATGACCGCACTGCCGAGCCCGAGCAGCACGCTGTTCCAGAGCGCGTCTTTGTAGGTGCTGCTGTTGGCGAGAAGCTCGTAGGCTTCGAGCGTGAACTGGGGCGGAAACGGCCAGATCAGATCCTTGTTGACCGAGATATAGATGACATAGGCGATCGGCGCATAGAGAAAGAGATAGAGCCCCGCCAGCAACAGACTAGCGACACCCTTGGTCGCAACATGTCCGGGACCCACCGCGGCCATGACTCAGGATTCCTTCCCGGTGAAGCCGCTGCGCTGCAGGTTCACCGTGCGCCACATCGCGAAAATCACGATCGACGAGACCGCGAACAGCACCACACCCATCGCTGAACCCAGCGCCCAGGTGCCGGTCTCGCCGAACTGCAAACTGAGAACGCTGCCGAACGAGGCGGCATTGGGTCCGCCGAGGAAGCGCGGCGTGATCGATTCGGCCATGCTGGGCACGAAGACCAGAACCAGGCCGATCACCGTGCCGATCCAGTTCAGCGGCCAGGTGATTTCGATGAACGCGCGCCACGGCCGCGCGCCGTTGATCTTGGCGACTTCCAGCAGCTCGAAATCGAAGTTTAGCAGCGAGAGGTAGATCGCCGTCACCATGAATGGAACGAACAGGTAGGCAATCCCGATCCCTGTTGCCGTCTGGGTGTACATGATGAATTCGATCGGCTGCATACCGAAATTCATCAGCGCGAGATTGACGATGCCGACCGGCCCCATCACCCCCTGAATGCCGGCGATGCGCAGGATGATCCCGGTGAAGAACGGCGCTGCGAGCGCCAGAACGAGCAGAAGCCGGTAGCGGTCGCCGTGCTTCGCGATGAAGTATGCGACCGGCCAGGAATAAATAAGGCAGGCCAGCGATACCAGGACGGCGGTCACGAACGATCGCTTGAGGAACTCCATATAGGTCGATTCGGTAAACAAGATGACATAATTGTCGACGTTCCAGTCCGGAATGAGATTGAAGACCTCGGTTCGCCAGAAGCTGAACACGATGATCGACACGATCGGACCGAGCAGGAAAACCACGATGAACAGCGCGCCAGGCACCGCCATCAGCAGGAAGCGCCCTTCCGGGCCGAGGCGACGGCGCAATGTCGACGCTCCGTACGCCATGATGCCCGTCAAGCCTTCTTCGCGGCGAAGCAGGTGCTGCCCGAAACCGGCCAGACCACATCGACTCGCTGCCCGCGTTCGAGCGACATGATTTCGGAGGTCTCGCTCACCATCAGCTCGGCGCCATTGTCGAGTGCGATGAGATAGTCGGCGGTCGAACCCTTGAAGATGATGTCGCTCAGAACACCGGGAATGCGGTTATGCGGCTCGCTCGGGCCGCCTTCGCCGGGCCGCGCGAGATGCATCTTCTCGCATTTGACGAAACAATCGACCTCCGCTCCGTCGGCGACGCCGTCGGGGCACCGCACCTGGATCGGCGTGCCGTTCCACGATACATGCACGCTGCCACCCGCGCTGACGAGCGCGCCACTCATCCGGTTGGAATGACCCACGAAACCGGCGACGAACCGCGTCTCGGGATGGGTATAGACCTCGAGCTTCGGCGCCACCTGTTCGAACCGTCCGTGATTCATTACGGCGATCCGGTCGCTCATGGTGAGCGCCTCTTCCTGGTTATGCGTCACGTAAATGAAGGGAATGCCGAGTTCCACCTGATAGCGGCGAACCTCGACCTCCATCTCCTTGCGCAGCTCGCGATCGAGATTCGCAAGCGGCTCGTCGAGCAACAGGAGCGCCGGGCGCGAGATGAGGCCGCGCGCGAGTGCCACACGCTGCTGCTGGCCGCCCGAAAGCTGGTGCGGATAGCGATCGCCCAGCCCATCGAGGCGCAGCAGGCCGAGCGCCCATTTCAGCCGCTCCGCCTGGTCTGCCTTGCTCGCACCCTGCATGCGCAGCGGGAAGATCACGTTCTCGGCGACGGTCTTGTGCGGAAACAGCAGGAAATTCTGAAACACCATGCCGACACCGCGCGCATAAGGCGGCAGCGCCGTCACGTCCCGTCCGTTGATGAGGACGCGGCCTTCATCGGGAACCTCGAGCCCGGCAATGATCCGAAGCATCGTGGTCTTGCCCGAACCGCTCGGACCGAGCAGCGCAAAGAACTCGCGGCGCGTAACGGCCAGCGAGATTCCGTCAACCGCGGTAACCGATCCGAAGCGCTTGGTGACGTTTTGAAGTTCGAGGACGAGTTCGGACATAACGTGCCGGCGCCTTCCTAAGGTCTCAAAGGAAAACGGCCCGGTTCGCTTGCGCGAACCGGGCCCGTTCGACCTCGATCAGGCGGCCTCGACTTCGGACCAGACGCGCTCCCATTTTTCGGGCGACGACGGCTGATCGAACATGTGCAGACCGCGCAACTCGACGGTACGGTTGAGCAGCAGCAGATCCACCTCTTCCGGAGACATCATGTCGCGGACGTCGTAGCAGGGCGCCACGCCCTTGGCACCGACGCGATTCATGCTTTCCCGGCTGATGAAGTGGTTCACCCAGTGATGGCATACTTCGATCGCTTCGCTGTCGGTCGTGCCGGAACTCAGCTGCCAACTATCGATCCAGCCCAGCCCGCCTTCCTTCGGCTGCAGCATATGGGCCACCTGGAAATCGATCTCGCCGGCCTGGTAGGCGCGGGTCAGACGACGATAAATCTCCGAGAACTCCGGCGAGGCCCAGACGAGACCCGGCCGCATCAGCTTCTGCAGCGAGTCGTAATCCTGATAGCGAGTGACCAGCAGGCCCTTCTGCTTGATCAACAACTGCTTCGCGGTCTCGAGTTCCTCGTCCGTCAGCTTGTACGGATTGAAGGCTTCGCCGTCCGGCCGCGGGCCGTCCTTGGTGCCCATGTGGGTGGCCGCGAGAATGCCGGCCATTGCGATATTTTCCTCGAACCGCGCACCGGTCGCGAGATGCCCGCCATATTTCTCGTCGAACATGATCTCGAGGCTGTCGCGATCGGCTTCCTCGATATGGTTCAGGTTCATCGTGATGCCGTAGCTGCCCCAGCAGTTATTGGCACCGATGCGGGTTCCGCCAGGCTTGTCGTGCAGAAGGTCATAGGCACCCGGCGCAAAGTCAGGAAACAGATTTGCCAGATTCGGCAGCAGATCGTCGCGCATCGGCTGGATCAGCCCGTCGCGATAATAAAGCCGCGGCCAGAAACCGTCGGCCTGCACGAGATCGAAGTCGGCGGTACCGCCGGCCTTCATCTTGTTGAACGCTTCGGAGTTGCCGTCGAAGAACGCCGGCGACACGCGCGCGTCGTACTGGCTTTCGAACTCGGCGACCGTTTCTTCGATATTGTAGTCCTGCCACATCAGCATGCGCACATTGACGGTGGCCGCTTCCGCATTGCGGATATGCGGCGCCGCGAGCGCGACGGCCGTCGCCGCGCCGGTCTTCAGTACCGTCCGGCGTGAAACGCCACCCGACATCGTCTTGCGGTTGCCGGATGAATTTGAAGATTTCGTCATTGCTGTCTCCCCTTGGGTTCCCTTGTCGTCCGTTGTCGGCCTGCTCATGGGAGCTACCGTCGCCAACTCGGGCGATCCGGTGCCGCGCGGCTTCTACGCAGAATTATTGACTCGAATTGCCGAGCAGCACAATTATCATTTTCGATTTCGAAAATCACCGCCTCGCCGGGCGGGCCCGGATGGGAAAGATCGCGAGCAAATGGCCGGAAAGCGGCGAAAATCGTCGACTCTGGGCGAACGGGTGCGCCAGTTGCGCAACCAGCGCGGCATGACGCTGGCGCGGCTGAGCGAGCTTTGCGGGATTTCGGTGTCGACCCTCTCGAAGCTCGAAAACGGTCAGACCGGCCTCAATCTCGACAATGTCATCCGGCTCGCCGGCGGTTTTGCGATGCCGGTCTCGATCCTGCTCAACGAAGGCAGCGCCGCGTCCGGCGCATACTCGATCAGCCGGAACGGCGGCGCATACAATCACAAGCTGCCCGAACTCGATTTCGAGGTTCTGCACAACGACCTGCCGGCGCAGCGCAACATCTTCTGGAAGGTCCGGGTCAAGTGCCGGACCCTGACCGAGTTCGGGCCGTATCATTCGCATCCCGGCGAAGAGTTCTTCTATGTCCTGGACGGAGAAGTCGAGTTCCTGATCCGCGGTCAGGAGCCGAAGCGGCTCGGCGGCGGCGACAGCATCCAGTTCGACAGTTCGCTCGATCACGCCTACCTTTCGGTCGGCCGGCAGGACGCGCTGATCCTGATGTCGAACACGATCACGCATGCCAAGCTGCCGGGCTATATTGACTGGAGCAATCTGGAACCGCCTTCCGAACCGGCGACACCGCTGCGGGCCCGGGCAGCCGTCAAGACCGGCCATGTGAGGCGACAGAAACAAGCGACGACTGCATCACCGCACCGGCGCAAGGGGATGCCCAAGGGGATGCCATCGTGATTCCGTCTGACGTTCGCAGCGCCGCCGATGCGCGAAAACTGGTCGAAGAACGCGACGCCCAGCATGTGACACTGGGCGTTCCCGATCTGCAGGGATTTCTTCGCGGGAAATATGTGTCGCGCGAGAAATTCTTTTCCGCGCTCGACAAAGGCTTCGGCCTGCCGGCCGTCATCTACGCGCTCGATCCGACCGACGTGATCCTCGACGTATCGGGGCTCAGCGATCCGGCCAGCGCCTATCACGACGCCACGGTGCGCGTTCTGCCCGAGACATGCCGCGAGATTCCTTGGGAATCGCCGCATCGCAATCTGTTCTTTCTCGGCCAGTTCGAGGGCGACACGCAGCGATACTGTCCGCGCGCCGTCTATCAGCGCGTCGCCGAACGCGCCGCCGCGATGGGGTTCCGGCCGTTCCATTCCAGCGAACTGGAATTTACCTTGTTCGAGGAGACCGCGCGCTCGGCCTTCGATAAAGGCTATCGCAACCTGCAGATCAGCTCGCCGCATAAATCCTATGAAGTGCTGCTGCGCCAGGAGGTCCGCTCCGAGTTCCATAACGGGCTCATGGACATGTGCGCGGCCATGAACCTGCCGGTCGAATCGGTCCATGAGGAGATGGGCCCCGGCTTCATGGAAGCCGCTCTGCGCTACGACGAGGGCGTGGCCGCGCCCGACAAGGCGGTCATCTTCAAGACCTTCGCCAAGGCCTATGCGCAGCGCCAGGGCATGCTGATCACCTTCATGGCGCGCTGGTCGAACAACGCGGACGGCCAGAGCGGGCATGTCCATATCTCGCTGCGCGACAAGGAGGGCAAGCCGGTTTTCCACGATCCGGCGGGCGAGCGCGGCATGAGCCAGACGATGCGGAACTTCCTTGGCGGCATGCAGGCTCTGATGCCGGAATTGCTGCTGTTGCTCGGACCCAATATCAATTCGTTCAAACGCTATCTGCCGGGCATCTTCTCGCCGATCGCCGCCACCTGGGGCTTCGAGAACCGGACCTGCGCGTTGCGCGTCATCCCGGGTGCGCCGATGTCGCAGCGGATCGAATGCCGCACGCCGGGCGCCGATGCGAATCCCTATCTGTCGATGGCCTGCCTGCTCGGCGCGGGCCTGTGGGGCATCGAACATCGACTCGAACCGAGCGTACCGATGGTCGGCAATGTCTATATGCAGGAAATCCCCGAACCGCTCAGATTCCCCGCCTCCTTCGTCGAGGCGATCGACCGCTTCGGCCATTCGAAGATCGCGCGCGAACTGTTCGGGGACGGGTTCGTCGACTTCTTCGCCGAGTCCCGCGCCGCGCAGGAGCGCGATTTCCGGGGACTGGTCAGCGATGTCGAGCTCATGCGCTTCTTCGAATATATCTGAGCATAATGGCTGACGCAGCTTTGCCGATCGCGGTGACGATGGGCGATCCGGCCGGGATCGGGCCCGAGATCGTTGCCGGCAGCTTTACCGAGCCGCGTGCCGCTGAGCGAGCGCTGGTCATCGGCGATGCGGCCATCATGACCCGCGCGATCGGCATCGTCGGCGCCGGGCTCACGCTCAACGTGATCGAGGACCCGGCCGCCGCGCGCTTCGCACCCGGCACGATCGACCTGATCGCCGCCTCGTCTCTGCCGGCCGATCTGCCGTTCGGAAAGATCCAGGCGGTCGCGGGCCAGGCGGCCTACGACTATATCCGCAAGGGGATCGCACTCGCACTCGATGGCAGGATCGGTGCGATCGCAACCGCGCCCATCCACAAGGAGGCGCTGAAGAAAGCCGGCGTCCCCTATCCCGGCCATACCGAGATGCTGGCCGATCTGACGCACGCGCGCCATCACGCGATGATGCTGTTCAACGACGAGCTGCGCGTGCTGCTGGTGACGATCCATCTGCCGCTCGCGGATGCGATTCGCAGCCTGACCATCGAGAGCGAACTGGTCGCGATGCGGCTTGCCGATCGCGCGGCCCGCCAGCTCGGCGTCGCGGCACCGCGCGTCGCGGTTGCGGGCCTCAATCCGCATGCCGGCGAGAACGGGCTGTTCGGCCGCGAGGATCTCGACATCATCCGCCCGGCCGTAGAAAAGGCCTGCGCCGAAGGGATCGACGCCAGCGGCCCCTGGCCGGGCGACACCGTCTTCATGCAGGCACGCCAGGGCAAGTTCGACATCGTGGTCGCGCAGTATCACGATCAGGGCCTGATCCCGGTCAAATATCTCGGCATCGAGCATGGCGTGAACGTGACGGTCGGCCTGCCCTTCGTGCGCACCAGCGTCGATCACGGCACGGCGTTCGACATCGCCGGCACCGGTAAGGCGAGCGCCGTCAGCATGCGCGTCGCCATCGAGCAGGCGGCGATCATGATGCACGCGCCATCGCCGAAGAGCCGCAGCGCGCGCTGAGCACCGTATTCTGGCCGCCGCTATCCGTCCGCCATCCGGCGGCGCTTGGCGGCGAGCAGCGTGCGATCGGCGCGACCGAGTGGCAGAGCGAGTGCCTCGTCGAGCGCCCGGCACGCCCCTGCCCGATCGCCGTTCCGGCCAAGAAATTCGGCCCGGGCCGCGAGATAAGGCGCCATCGGACCGACATCGCCCGCCGCCAGCCGGTCGAGCGCCGCGAGGCCGGCCCCCGGTCCGTCCGCATAGCCGGTCGCGATCGCGGCTGCGAGAAGCGGCATCGGCCCCGGCTTGATATCGGTCAGGTGTCGGTAGAGCAGTTTCAGCCGCTGCCAGTCGGTGCCGGCGAAACTCGGCGCCAGCGTGTGGCAGGCGGCGATCTCCGCCTCGACATGCCATGGCGATATCCTATCGCCGCGCGCCGAACGATGCAGATGGATGACGCCGCGGTCGCGCAGCGCCGTATCCCAGCGACTGCGATCCTGCTCTTCGAGCAACGCCATCAGCGGCGGCGCATCGTGCCGCGCCGGCAGTCGCGCGGCATGGAAGCAGAAAAGTGCGGCAAGCGCCGAACCTTCCGGCGTCGCGGTCTGCGTATGGCCGAGCAGCAGTTCGGCAAGCCGGATCGCTTCGGCGACAAGCTCCGGCCGTATTGGCGATGGCGCATCGGTTGCCGAGTGACCTTCGGTGAACATCAGATAGAGCGCCTGATGCACAGCCCCAAGCCGTGCATCCAGTGCCGCTCCGGCGGGAATGCTGACCGGCAGATCGTCCTCCGCCAGAATGCGTTTGGCACGGACCAGCCGCTGCTGGACCGCGCGCTCGTCCGCCAGCATGAGCCGCGCGATCTCGCGCACGCCGAAGCCGCAGCCGAGTTTGAGCGTGAGCGTCACCTGCTGTTCGACGGTCAAAGCGGGATGGCAGCAGGCGAACAGAAGCGCCAACTCGTCATCGGCAATCTCGCCGGCGAAATGCGCCTCCCCGGGGGGCAGATCGGCGAGCAGATCGTCGATCGGCAGTGCCGCGATATGGCGCCCCTGGCGCAGCCGATCGAGCGCCGCGTTCTTGGCGACGGTCGTGAGCCAGGCCTCGGGCTGCTCCGGCACCCCGCCGGTCGGCCAGTTGCGCAGCGCCTGCAGGAAGGCGTGCGCGACGGCATCCTCCGCCAGTTCGAGGCCGCGCGTACCGATGCGGCGCGCGAGCTGCGCGGTCAGCCGGCCTGCAACCCGGCGAAAGAGCCCATCGACCAGCGGCCCGATCGAATCGGACGGGCCGCCGGCCGGTGGCACGGCCGTTACATCTGATCGATCGGCCGCAATTCGATCCAAGAGTTCTTCCCGTAATTGAGATGCGGGCAGGTTCCGGCGAGCGCCTCGGCTTCGGCGAGATTGTCTGCCGAAATCAGATACAACCCGCCGACGATCTCCCGCGTCTCCGCATAGGGACCGTCGCTGCCCTGGACCTTGCCGTTGCGCATCCGGAGATGCCGCCCGCCCTGGTCCGAGAGCTTTTCGCCGTTGATCAGCTTGCCCCGCTTTGCGAGATCCTTCGACCAGGCAATGTAGGCACCGATCATCCGTTCGATTTCGGACGGCGAAAGTTTGGCATAGTCGCCGGGCATGTCGTGCAGAAGCAGTGCGAATTTGGCCATGGTAACCCTCTCCCTGAAAGGCCCGGTCATGATCGACCAGATAGATGACGCGGCGGAACCGCGAACATCGACATCAATCCGAATTGATCGCGGTAGAATTCGGGGGGTGAGGCCGATCGCGCCCGGAAAACGGTGGAAATCCGGGCCTCCCGGGCGCGGCGCGCGCCCTCACGCGGCCGTTCCGGGCAGAGGGATGGCCGGCCCTCGACCCGCTGGCGGCCCAAGGACGGAGCGGCGCTGAACCGATGGTCGATCTGCTCGTTACCTATCTGGAGATGACGGCCCCGCCCGCGGGGCCGTCACTTGCCGCGCCCCTTCCCGGCGCCGCGATCGCACGCGAGCCGCTCGATGCGGATTCCTATCTCGCCCTCTATCGCGCCGTCGGCGAGGCGGTGCAGTGGGACGATCGGTTACGCATGACGAGGAGCGCGCTCGATGCATTCCTGCGCGATCCGGCGACGCATATCTATGTGCTGCGGCTGAACAAGACGGCCATCGGCATGTGCGAGCTCGTCGGCGTCGGAAAGGCGGAGACCGAGCTCACCAATTTCGGCCTCGTCCCCAACGTGCAGGGGCGCAAACTCGGGCCCTGGCTGCTCGATCATGCGCTGCGCGCGGTGTGGGCGTACAAATCCCGCCGAATCTGGCTGCACACCGATACCAACGACCATCCCGGCGCAGAAGCGGTTTATCGGCGCGCGGGTTTCGAGGTCTATCGGCGCCGCATGGAGAACTTTCCGGACTAGTGTGCCGGCAACGGGCGCTCGCCACGACGTATCGTCGCTAGGGCGTGCGTGTGATGAAACCTTCGCCGAAGCGCCATTCCTTGCCCGGCGCCGCCGCGAGCAGAGCCTGGGTATAGGCCTCGCGCGGGTTTCCGAAAACCTCGGCCGTCGGCCCCGTTTCGACGATCTCGCCCTGATGCATGACCGCAATGTCGTCGCAGACCTGCGCCGCCACGCGCAGATCGTGCGTGATGAACAGCAAGGCGAGATTGAAGCGAAGCCGGATATCGTCGAGCAGATCGAGCACCTGCGCCTGCACCGACACGTCGAGCGACGACACGGCCTCGTCGGCCACCAGCAATTCGGGCTCCATGGCGAGCGCCCGGGCGATGCAGATCCGCTGGCGCTGCCCGCCCGAAAACTGGTGGGGATAGCGATCCACCACGGCGGGATCGAGTCCGACCAACTCGAGCAGATCCTTCGCCCGCCGCCAGGCTTCGTTGTGGGAAATGCCGTAATTGAGCGGACCCTCGACGATCGACTGACCGATGCGGCGGCGCGGATTGAGTGATCGGTACGGATCCTGAAAGATGATCTGGATGCGCCGGCGATAATCATGCAGCCGGCGCGGCGGCAGCTTGGCGATCTCGACATCGTCGATAAAGACGTCGCCGCCGGTCGGATCGATCAGCCGCACGATGCAGCGCGCCACGGTCGATTTACCCGACCCGGATTCGCCGACGATGCCGAGCGTACGGCCGCGCTGAACGCTAAAGCTCACCTTCTTGACCGCATGGACCTCGCGGCTGCGCTGGAAGAAGCCGCCGCCGCGATAGGTCATTTCGAGATCGCGCGTGCGCAGCACGGTAGCGCCCGCCTCATCGGTCTTTTTCTTGGCCGGAATCATGCTCGGCACCGACGAGATCAACATCCGTGTATAGGGATGCGTCGGCGCACCGAGAACCGAGACCGCGTTGCCCGCTTCGACAATGCGGCCCTTCTGCATGACGACAACCTGATCGGCGATCTCCGCGACCACGCCGAAATCATGGGTGATGAACAGAACACCGATATTGTGCGAGATCTTGATCTCGTTGATGAGCTCGAGGATCCGCGCCTGGGTCGTGACATCGAGCGCCGTCGTCGGCTCGTCCGCGATCAGCAGGGCTGGCTCCATCGCCAGCGCCATCGCGATCATGACCCGCTGGCGCTGCCCGCCCGAAAGCTGATGCGGATAGACATGGACCAGCCGTTCCGGATCCGCAAGCTTGACCGACCCGAGCAGATCGACGACGCGACGGGCGCGCTCGGACGGAGACAAGGTGGAATGGATTGCGAACACCTCCTCCACCTGCCGGCCGACGGTCAGCACCGGATTAAGCGCCGTCATCGGCTCCTGGAAGATCATGCCCATCCGGCTGCCGCGCAGCGCGCGCAGCCGCTCCGGCGATGCGGTCAGGAGATTCTCGCCGAGAAGAAGAATCTCGCCGGCCGTCACCACGAGCTGCTTTTTCGGCAGCAACGACATGATCGCCTGGGCGGTCACCGATTTGCCCGAACCGGATTCGCCGACGACACACAAGGTTTCACGGGGTGCGATCGAAAAATTGATGTCTTCGACCGCGTTCATCCGGTCACCGCCTTTCGGCAGGCGCACCGTGAGGCCGCGCACCTCGACGACAGGCATGTCTGCTGCTTCGGCGTTTACGGGCACGGCCCTGCCCTCACATCCGCTTCGCGATACGCGGGTCGAGCGTATCGCGCAGCCCGTCGCCGAGAATATTTACGGCAAGCACGGTGAGCGCCAGATAGAGGCCCGGAAACAGGATGATCCACGGCGCGCGCTGGAAATAGATCCGGCCTTCCGCCATCACGTTGCCCCAGCTCGGGATCTCGGGCGGCACGCCGGCGCCGAGGAAACTGAGGATCGCCTCGATGATGATGGCCGACGCGCAGTTGTAGGTGGCGAGCACGATCAGCGGCGCGACGGTATTGGGCAGGACATGGCGGATCAGGATAAGCGGCAGCCTCGTGCCGACCGAGACCGCCGCCTCAACATAAGGCTCTTCGCGCACCGACAGCACGACGCCGCGCACGAGCCGCACCACACGCGGAATCTCGGGGATCGTGATCGCGATGATGATCGTGGTGAGACTAGCTCCGGTCAGCGCGATGAGCGCTATCGCCAGCAGGATGTCCGGGATCGCCATCAGCCCGTCCATGAAACGCAGAATAACGGCATCGAGGATACGGATGTAACCGGCGATCAAGCCGATCACCAGACCGATCACGATGCTCAATATGGCGACCGATGCGCCGACCGCGAGCGAGATGCGCGAACCGTGCAGCGTGCGGCTGTAGATGTCGCGCCCGTACATATCCGTGCCAAACCACCAGTCTGCCGAGGGCGGCTTCAGGCGATCGACCGGACTCATATTCGTGGGATCGGTTGCCAGATAAGGCGCGAACAGGGCCGTGAGCGCCATGATGACGAGAATGACCGCGCCGGCGACGGCTGCCGGGTTGCGCCGCAACTGCGCCCAGGCGCTGTTGCGCCGCGCATCGTCGGCGGGGATCGGACTCTCGGTCCCGGAGATTTCGGTCAATAGCGTATCCTCGGGTCGATCGCCGTGTAGATGATGTCGATCACAAGATTGATGAACACGTTGACCGCGGCGAACAGCAGGATCACGCCCTGGATGACGGGATAATCGCGCTTCATCACCGCATCGACCACGAGGCGCCCAAGACCGGGAATGTTGAAGACGCTCTCCGTCACGACCACGCCGCCAATCAGCAGCACGATGCCGAAGCCGATTACCGTGACGATCGGGACGCCGGCATTCTTGAGCGCGTGGTGGAGCAGAATCTTCCGCTCATGCAGACCCTTCGCATAGGCGGTGCGGATGTAATCCTCGTTGAGGATTTCCAGCATGCTCGCCCGCGTGATGCGCGCGATCAGCGCAATGAAAATGACGCTGAGCGTGATGCTCGGAAGGACGAGATGATAGATAAACGGACCGAACCCTTCGGAAATGCTCTTGTAGCCCTGGACCGGGAAGAGATCGAGGCCGAGCGAGAAGCCGTAGATGAGCAGATAGGCAAAGATGAACACCGGCACCGAGAATCCGACGACGGCGAAAGCCATGACGCCGCGGTCGATCCAGCTCCCCGCCTTCCAGGCGGCAAGCACGCCGATCGACACGGCGACCGGGATCGTGATCAGCATGGTGACGGTCGCGAGCGCCAGCGTCGGTTCGACCCGCTGGCCGATCAGCAGGGTGACCGGCTTTTGGCTGAAGATCGAGGTGCCGAGATCGCCGCGCAGGATCTGCATGACCCAGTTGAAGAATTGCTCGATCAGCGGCGCATTGAAACCGAGCTGCTCGCGGATCTTTTCGATGTCGGCGGCCTTGGCATAAGGACCGGCGAGCATCGCCGCGGGATCGCCCGGGCTCAAATGCAACAGCAGGAATACGAACACGATCACCACCGCGAGCACGGGGATGCTGGTCAGTATCCGTCTGACGATGAAGTTGAGCACGGGCGGGCCTGGTACCTTTCGGTGACCTCAGGATATGGAGCGCGGCACGAGCATCCTCGCAACATGACCGTCGGCGATGACGGGGGAAACTCGCTTGCGCCCGATCCGGGTTCGAGCCGGCGGCTATCCGCGATCCGGCGAGGCGGGCCCGTAAAAGCCCACCCCGCCGGATGCGAACCGGTTCCGTCAGTCTACTGCTTCTCTACGTTCCACATGAAGTAGGGAACGCTCGAAGGGATGATACCGACGATATTGTCCCGATGAGCGATCGGCAGGAACCACTGGCCGTAAGGCAGATAGGCCACGTCCTCGTAAGCCAGCCTCTGGATTTCTTCGGCGAGTTCCATCTGCTTGGCCGGATCGGCCTCGCGGACGAACTGATCGCGCAACGATTCGATTTCCTCGCTGCAGGGCCAACCGAACCAGCCACGATCCACGCAGCCGGCATTCACACCCAGATTGACGACCGGATCGAGCATGTCCGGACCGGCCCACCAGGTGTGGAAGATGTTCCAGCCGCCTTCCGAGACGGGCTCCTGCATCTGCCGACGTGACGCCATCGTGCTCCAGTCCATCGCCTGCACATCGACCTCGAAGCCGGCTTCGCGCAGGAACTGGGCTGTGATGAGGCTGGCCGCGGCGATGACCGGTTCATCGGTCGGCTGCATGATGACGATCGGCGTGCCGTCATAGCCGGCTTCCTCGAGCAGCGCTCGCGCCGCTTCCGGATCGGCCTCCAGCAGCTTTTCACCGCCGACGTCCGTTTCATACGGGCCGCCGCACATGAAGAGCGCCGTGCACTCGACGTAATATTGTTCGTCGCCGATTGCCGCCTGCAGATAGTCCTTGAGCTGGATCGCCTCGAGTGCGGCCCTGCGCACGAGAACATTGTCGAAGGGCGGCACCAGGTGATTGATGCGGACCATGCCCTGGTTGCCGACCGGATCGACGATTTCGACCGTGATGTCATCGGCCGATTCGAGCTGCGGCAGCAAATCGAAGGCCGGCTCCGGGATATAGTCGATTTCGCCGGCGATGAGCGCGTTCACCGACGTCGCCGGATCCGGGATGTAGTGCCATTCCACGCGATCGAGATGGACAACCTTGCCGCCGGCCGCCTGGCTCGGCGGTTCATCGCGCGGGATGTAATCCTCGTTCTTGACGTAGACGACGAGGCTGCCGGGCACCCATTCCGCATCGACGAACTTGAACGGGCCCGACCCGATGGTGCTGGTAATCGCCGTATTCGGATCGGTCTCGGCGACGCTCTTGGGCATCATGAACGGCACGTTCGAGCTGATCTTGCCGAGCGACTGGAGAACCAGGCCGTACGGCTCTTTCAGCGTCAGGGTGAAGGTCTTGTCGTCGACCGCCGCCATCTCAGCCGTGAAGTCCATGAGCTTCTGGCCCATGCTGTCACGCGCACCCCAGCGCTTGATCGATGCGATGCAATCCTCGGACGTGACGGGGGTGCCGTCATGCCACATGAGACCGTCGCGAAGTGTGAATGTGTAAACGAGATTGTCGTCGCTGATGGTCCAGGTATCGACCATCTGCGGTTGCGGCTCGAAATTCTCGTCCATGGCGAACAGCGTGTCGTAAATCATGTAGCCATGATTGCGCGATTCGTAACCGGTATTGGTAATCGGATCGAGAATCTTCAGGTCATTGACCACGGCCATGTGCAACGTTGATTCGGCACCCGCCGTGTTTGACATCCCGAGCAGCGCGACCAACGCGGCGGTCGCGAAGACCCGGGGAAGAGCCTTCCTAAAATTTGTCCTCATAGCAATTCTCCCTATCGGAAGAATTCGGACAGCGTGCGCCGGCCGTTCTTCCGGGTTCTTGACAAAGAACGATGCGCTGCACCGGGGCGCAGCGACAACCGAAATGTCGCCGGCTTCCACGCCGGCTCCGTCGGTCGTCTGGTTGCAGCGACGCTCATCATGTAGCCGCGGCGCCGGTCAGCACCCTGCCCGGCCGCGTTCCTGTATGTGTGCCGTCGCGAAACACGATCTGGCCGTTGACCGCGACAAGGTCGACGCCGGCGCAGGGCTGCACCGGCTTCTCGAAGGTCGATTTGTCAAGAATCCGGTCAGGGTCGAACAACACGAGATCGGCGAACGCGCCGGGCCGCAAATGGCCGCGATCGACGAAGCCGAAGCGGCTCGCGGGCAGGCCGGTCATGCGTCGTACAGCCTCTTCCAGCGTAAACAAGCCGACATCGCGGGCATAATGACCGAGGACGCGCGCAAAGGCGCCCCAGAGCCGCGGATGCGGATGGGGATCGTGCTGCAATCCGTCGGAACCGATCATGGTATGCGGATCGGACAGGATGCGGCGGACATCCGCTTCATCCATCATGAAATAGATCGCGCTCGCCGGCTGAAGCCGGTCGCTGGCCTCGTCGAGGCTGCAATCCCATTCGGCGGCAAGCTCGGCGAGATCGCGTCCCGCTGCGGCGGGAACGGCGCCCGACCAGGCGACGATCGTGCGCGTCGCATCGTGAATATAATCCGGGTGCAGGACAGTCGAGGCCGCGGCGTAGGGATAGGCATCGATCGCGATGTCCTGCTTCAGGCGTGCTTTTTCAAGCAGGGCCAATGTCTCCCGGCTGCGGCCGAAATTCTGCAGCCCGGCGCATTTATGGTGCGCGACCTGCACCGGCGCATGACAGGATTGGCCGATCACGATCGCTTCCTCGAGCGCCTCGATGACGTCGTTCGCCTCGTTGCGCAGATGCGTGCAGTAGAAGGCGCGGTGGGCCGCCAGCACCTCGCCGATCGCTTCGATCTCGGCCGTGGGTGCCGCGCGTGCGGCATCGTCGGCCATGCAGGTGCTGAGCCCCATGGCACCGGCTTCGAGTGCGCGTCCGAGCTCGGCCCGCATCGCCGCGATCTCACGCTCGTTGGCGGGGCGGTCCAGCGATTCCATGGTCGATGCGCGCAGGGTGGAATGGCCGACCAGACAGGCCGCATTAACCGCCGCCGGGTCATTTTTCAGCGCCCGGATATAGTCGCCGAAATCGGCAAACCAGTGATCGTCGCCCTCGCCGAACACGCCGAACTCGGCAAGATTGGGTGGCTTCCCGCGCAGCGGCGCGACGCTGAGGCCGCAATTGCCGACGACGACAGTCGTCACGCCCTGGCTGACCTTCGGCTTCATCAACGGCGCCGAGAGCAGCGCGCGGTCGTCGTGGGTGTGGGAATCGATGAAACCCGGCGCCAGCACGCGACCGCGACCGTCGATTTCGAGAGAAGCTTGCCAGCCGCGCAGATCGCCCATGGCCGCAATGCGCTCATCGACCACAGCGAGATCGCCCGACTGCGACGGGCCGCCCGACCCATCAATCAGGCGCGCGCCGCGCACGACGATGTCGGCACGCATCGCTGCTGTCGTCATCTGTTGCTTCGTCTCCGGATCGGAGCCAACCTTGCTCGCCAATGATTATGCGCAATCCGCGGCGGGCCGCAATATACCTGCAAGGAGCGCGCAATGCCGAACAGCAGAGTCGCGCCGACAAAGACTTCGTCTAATAGTCGCGACAGCGATGAAACGGCCCATGGGAGAGAAAGCGATGAATGCAACCGCGACTGGCGCCAGCGTATCCACGACGAAGATTCGCGGCGGATGGATCGTTGCCTATGACGGGAAAGAACATCGCATCCTGAAAGACGGCGTCGTCGTCTATCGGGGCGACAGCATCGTTCATGTCGGCAAGAGTTACGACGGGCCGGTCGATGCCGAGATCGATGCGTCGCGGGATTTGGTTATGCCGGGCCTGATCAACACGCACGCCCATGCCGGCGCGATGGCAGGCGACCGCATGATCCTGGATGAGGGGCGCTGGGACGTGTTCCGCTCCGGCTTTATGAATTACGTCCCGACGCGCGGACGCGGCGGCGCCACGATGACCCAATTCAGCGATATGAAGGCCAATACCCGCTTCAGCCTGGCCTCGATGCTGCGCTACGGCTCGACGACGGTGGTCGAGCTTGGTGGCGAATTCGGCGACAATCCGGGCCTCATGGTCGACCTCGCCGGCGAGCTCGGCGTACGCTTCTATTCCTCGCCCGGCTTCTTCGGCGCCAGTCATCATTTCGATGCCGACGGTCACTATCATACCGAATGGGATGAAAAAGCCGGACTCGACGGCATCGAGCGCGCGGTTCGCTTCATCGAGGAGAATGACGGCAGGAACGGCGGCCTCTTCAAAGGCATTCTGGTGCCGTTCGAGTTCTGGACGTCGACGCCGGCGATGCTGAAACGGACGAAAGAAGCGGCTCGGCAACTTGGCTGCGGTATCACCACCCACCTTGCTGAAACGCTGATGGAATTCCACCAGACCGTGCGCGAGACGGGCAAAACCCCAATCCGGTATCTTTACGACATGGGTTTCCTGGGGCCGGAGGTAATCCTCGGCCACTGCATCTATATCGGCGGCCACAGCACCACCGGCTATGCCCTTGACGACGATCTGAAAATTCTGGGCGACAGCGGCGCCAGCGTCGCCCATTCGCCGAGCGTTTTCGCCCGTCGCGGCGTTACAATGGAATCATTCCAACGTTATTTGAATAACGGCGTCAACATGACGATCGGCACCGATTCCTATCCGCAGGACATCGTCGCCGAGCTGAAACTCGTGTCGATGTTCAGCAAAGTGGTGGACCGGCGTTTCGAAACGGCAAAGACCCGCGATGTGTTCAACGCGGCAACGCTGGGCGGCGCCAAGGCGTTGCAGCGCGACGATCTCGGACGCCTCGCCGCGGGTGCCAAGGCGGATATCGTCATCGCCAATATGCAGCGCCTGCGCATCGGCCCGTTCCTCGATCCGATCAAGGCGTTCGTCCATTGCGGCGATGGCGACCTTGTCGACACGGTGATCGTCAATGGCAAGACCGTGGTCGATGGCGGGCGTGTCGTTGCCTGGGACGAGGCCAAACTGCTCGCCGATATTCGCGCGGCGAGCGACGAGGCCTGGCGCCACTTCCCCGACTATCACTATCGGGGCGCGCCGATCGACGAGATCTATCCGGTATCGTACGGCCCCTGGCAGGGCCGCTGAACCGGCACGTCAACAACATCGACAATAGAGGGTAAAGCCTATGCCGAAGGGAATTGCGACCGACACCGATTGGGCGATGATGAAGGCGGCGCTCGTCGAGGCGCGCAAGGGTTACGACGAAGGCGGCGTGCCCGTCGGATCGGTCGTTTCCGAGCGTGACAAGCTGCTCGCATCGGGGCGCAACAGGCGCGTACAGGACGGCGATCCGATCGCCCATGGCGAGATGGATTGCCTGCGGCGGCTCGGGCGGCGCAAGAACTACAAGGGGCTCACGCTCTATACGACATTGAGCCCGTGCATGATGTGTGCCGGCGCGATCGTCCAGTTCTCCGTGCCGCGTCTGGTGATCGGCGAGGCACAGAATTTCCCGGGCAGTATCGACTTCCTCGAGCAAGCCGGCGTCGAGGTCATCGTGCTCGACGATCCCGAGTGCATCGCGCTGGCCGAGCGGTTCATCCTCGAGCGGCCGGATCTCTGGAAGGAAGATATCGTCGAAGACTGAAGCAGCGACGGTTGCCGCCCCTGATTGTCGTTAACGGCGGCGAAAAAGCAGTGCACTGCATTTTGCGTTCCAGAAGCGCGGCAATGCCGAGAAGGATCCCCCGCGCCGATGCATACTGCGTCACCGCGATTCTGCTTATTGCGTGCATTCGCTGCCACCAACATGACACAAACGGCACCATTGCCGTCGCGCTGTCGCGTTGCAAATTAACAACTTGTAGAACGTGTGGCCGCGTACACCGGACACGTCCTGCGAATTGATGTCTGTAAGATTTTCGATCCGGCAATCGGCGGCGCGATGTCATCCCGATTGCAAATGGAACCGGCCTCTCGCGACATCGCCGAACGTTCCTTCTGCAAACTATCAGCGCAGCGACGGCGCAAACGCGTCGCGTGGAATGGCGAGACTCGCGACCCGGATTCTCATGCGACTCGTGTTTTATGCGCCACGATTCTTTGCAGCCGAATCGATTTTTTCAACGGATTGAGCATAAGGGAATAAATGACGGCCACCTGAACGGAACAACCGGGGTTTTCGATGCATTTGCCGGAGTACCTCAACGCGCGGGATTTCGCCTATGCATTGAATCCTGATTTCTTTCTTGCATAGGCGATCGCCCGACCAGTTCAGACCCCGACCAGTTCAGACGAGGGGACGCCTGTGATGCAAATCAGTCTCGTCCGACGCATAGCGATCTCAGAGACCGGCGCCTTCTGCACCTTGACGGCTCCTGAAAAGTGGCCCGAGGGCATCGCTTTCCTAAAACCGGCATCTGAATGCTCCGCACCGTCCGGCGGGAGTCGAGATGGCGGTGATCGATGACGCCGCTCCTGTCGACATCCATCGCTGGGAATCGGGATGCACGCCGTCCGGCATCAACGAGAAGCGACGACAGACGATATCGGCCTCGTGTTGCGAGCCGCGGCGCGAGAGTTCTCGTCGGCCTTTTTCTTGTCTACTGCGCGGTAATGCTGATCATCCTGATTCCGGCCGACGTCTTTTCCCCGGCGAGCAAGACCTTTTTTGTCAGCATCGCGCTGATCGGTATCTGGCGATATTCCTGGTGGTCCGTGCAGGCGATTCGCGCCTTCATTTATACGCGCATCCGGTTTCCACAGTACCGGCAGATCGCCGAACGTGAACCAGCGGAAACGATCGATTGCGTATTTGCGCTGGTTACCTCCTACAAGATTCATCCTGACATCTCCTGGGCAGTCTACGAGGCACTGCTGCGGGAGGTCGTGGAATATGGCCGCCCGGCCGTGATTGTTGCATCGGTGACCGATCGCGCGGATGTCAAGCTTCTGCATCGTCTGGCCGTTCATCTGAATTTGCCGGAGCGCGTGGAACTGGTCGTGATGTTTCAGGACGGAACGGGAAAGCGCCCCGCCATGGCCGAGGCCTTGCGCGCGATCAGCCGCAGAATGCCAAGCAGAAACTCGGTCTGCATTCTCATGGACGGCGATTGCCGGCTCACCCCCGGCACGCTCAGGAAAACACTTCCGTTCTTTCGAATGATGCCCGATGTCGGGGCGGTCACTGTCGATAATCGCGGCATTACGACCGGCGGGAACTGGGCGCGCGAGTGGTATGACCTTCGCTTCGCCCAGCGGCACCTGGTGATGAGTTCCCTCGCTTTGTCGCGGCGGCTGCTCGTTTTGACCGGTCGGTTCAGCGTATTTCGCGCGCAGCTGACGACCCACCCCACGTTCATCGCGCAACTCGAATGCGACGAAGTCGAGCATTGGCGATTTGGGCGGTTCCGCTTTCTCAGCGGCGACGACAAATCGACCTGGTACTGGCTGCTGAAGCACGGGTGGCGGATGCTTTATGTTCCGGATGCCCGTGTCGACAGCTTTGAACAGCTGCCCCGGCCGGCGTTTGTTGCCGGAACGACGGCACTGATGAAGCGGTGGTTCGGCAATATGCTGCGAGCGAACGGCCGGGCCCTCCGCCTGGGACCGGGCCGGGTTGGCGGGTTCATGTGGTGGGCCCTTCTCGATCAGCGCATCTCGATGTGGACTTCGCTGGTCGGGCCGGTTGCAGCGATCATGCTCGCCATCACGTATCGGTCGACATTCCTGCTGGCCTACGCATTGTGGATTCTGACGACACGAACAATCCTGGCCGGTGGCCTCGCCATTGTTTCCGGCCGATTCTCGCCCTACTGGCCGCCGCTATTGTTCTTCAATCAACTCGTTGGCGCGTTGATCAAGATCTACGTCTCGTTCCGGCTGAACCAGCAATCCTGGATCCGTCAGAACATTTCGACCGGCAGCACCGGCAACCGGTTTCGCGACGCGGCTCAGCGAATCGGCAATGTTTCGCTGCATGCGACGGCGATGGGCTGCTTCCTGATTGCGATGGCATTTTATACCGGTGTTCTGACGCTGCCCGACCGCATGGTCTTCCAGAGTGCGTGGAACGGCGGCGACAACGGCGCGGGCAACGATCGCGCCCAGCTTCCGGTGATGCCATATGGCGCAATTGTGCAGACCCTGCCAGGCGATACACAGCTGCAACCGTCATCGCTGCCGGCCGACGGGCTTGGTCGTCTCGATCGAGATCCGATTCTGTAAATGAGGATGAATGACATGCCCAAGAAGGACGCAGGCAACAAGCTGGGTTGGACGGATCGCATTCGCTTCGAACGGCGAAGCAACAAGGCACATGTGCGCGTCGGACTGCCTTTTTCGGCGATCGTTGCCGGTAACCAGCATCCCGGTATCGAGATTTCGACCGGCGATTTCGTCGTTGCACGGCCGGTCGATGCCAGCGGCGACGAGACCGTGGAAGCCCTACTCACCTTCGAGTTTCAGGGGTTTCGGGCGTCGATCCCCCTGAAGGCGCAGATCAGGCGCACCGACGATGCTCTCAATCGAACCGAGTTGCGCATCGTGGCGATCGGCGATCATGAGTATCGGCTCCTGCGTAACCTGATCTCGTCCTATCTGTCCGGGACGCTGCTGTCGTTCGACGACCTCGTAGCGCCGGCGACCGATCAGGAAACACCGAGCGGACCTATGGCGCCCAATCTGGATCGACGGTCCGGCTGGCTCGGCCGCACCGCCCGTTATGGGACGGTCCTGGGGGTTGCGGGCGTGCTGCTCGCGATTGCCGCACTGAGCGCGTACGACAGATTCTATGTTCTCGAGGCGCCATTTGCCGCGACGACCGCTCCCCGCATCGACATTCGGGCTCCGGGCGAAGGGCTTTATGAAGATTTCGGGATCCTGGCGGGCGAGAACGTCACGCGCGATACCCCCATCGGAACCATCGAGGACGCGGCTCTCAGTGCCGATCTGGCACTCGCCAAGGCAACGCTCGCGTACCAGGAAGAGCTCCGGATTCGCCTGGATGAGGCCCTGCAGAGCGAAGACCTGGGCGCGATGGATGCGCTGACCGCGAGCCTCGGCGGCGGCGAAGGAGACAATGTTGCGTTGTTGCTCACGGCAGAGAGCCGCATCGAGGAACTCGATTCGCTGAATGATGTTCAGCGTGCGCGCATCGATGCGCTGGAGTACCGAATCAGCAGCAACAGCATTTACAGTCCGTGCAACTGCGCGGTCCACTGGGCTCGTGGCGGGAGCCTGACCTGGGTGCGAGCCGGCGAAAAGCTGTTTGAGCTCGTTTCGACGGATGTCGACGAGGTCATGGTCGAAGCACAGATTCCCATGGACTTCATACCGCGCCTCGAGCGCCTTCAATCGGCACGCATCGAGTTTCCCGATGGCACGACGATCGGCGGTCAGATCATCGAGGTGAATCTCGAAGGTACGCATCGGCCAAGGGCCGGCTTCCCGGAATGGGTCCGGCAGGACTTGAGTAAAGCAACCATTCTGATCGACCCGGACGAACGGCTGAACACAGTCGATATCGGAACACCTGTCAAAGTCAGCTTCTCGACGGCGCTTCCGGAACTCAATCCGGTTGTCCGAAACATCGAGCAAATCGCGAATGCGGGTTACGCGGCAGTCACCGAAACCTTCAGGCAGGTCATCGACGCACGGCAGGACACCGCGCCCGCGACGATCGCGCCCTCGGCGCAGGAGACGGACATAAGCGACCAGTAGCGAAAACCCGCGCAGAGAAGGAGTTACGGATGCGTATCGCAATTGTCGGGACAGGTTATGTCGGACTGGTTTCGAGCGCCTGCTTTTCGGAGCTGGGAATCGAAACCGTCGGAATCGACAAGGACTCTGCCAAGTTGCGCTCGATCGGCGAGGGGAAAATGCCGATCTACGAGGAAGGGCTCGAGGAACTCGTACTGCGGAACGTTGCGCGCGGACGGCTTCGCTTTACCGACGGCCTTCCGGCAGCAGTGTCGCGCGCCGATGTCATATTCATCGCGGTCGGTACACCCGCCCGGGATAGCGACGGCCGGGCGGATTTGTCCGCGGTATTTGCAGTTGCACGTGCGATCGCGCCGCATCTGACCGGCTACACGGTCATTGCGACCAAATCGACGGTGCCGGTAGGGACCGGCCGTGCGGTCGAGCGGGAAATGCGCGAATTGAGCCCGGACGGCGACTTCGACGTTGCCTCCAATCCCGAGTTCCTGCGCGAAGGCGCCGCCATTGCGGACTTCATGAATCCCGATCGCATTCTTCTCGGGACCAATTCGAAACGGGCGATGCGAGCACTGGCAGCGGTCTACCGGCCGATGAGGGAACGGGGCATTCCCATTATCGAGACCGATCGCGAAACGGCAGAAATCAGTAAATATGCCGCCAACAGTTTCCTCGCCACCAAGATCGCATTCATCAACGAAGTGGCCGACTTGTGCGAACGCGTCGGCGGCAATGTCGCCCAGGTTGCCGAGGCGATCGGACTCGACCGGCGAATCGGTTCCTCATACCTGCAGGCGGGGCCGGGTTTCGGCGGCTCCTGCTTTCCCAAGGATACGCGCGCCTTTGTCGCGACAGCCGACGAATATGGCATCGAACAGAACGTGGTCTCGATGGCTATCGTCGCGAACGATCGCCGCAAGCAGCGCATGGCCAATCGGATCGTCGAGGCGAACGGTGGCAACGTTCGCGGCAAGACCATTGCGATTCTGGGTCTGACCTTCAAGGCCAACACCGACGACATGCGTGACGCCGCGAGCCTTGTGATCGTTCCGGCCCTGCAGGCGTTCGGAGCACACATCCGGTCGTACGACCCGGCGGCAAACGGGCAGGCGGTGGTTCTGCTGCCCGGCATCGAATGCTGCGAGAGCGCCTACGACGCCGCGCATGACGCCGACAGCGCCGTCATCCTGACGGAGTGGCCGGAATTCGGCCGTCTCGATCTCGTCCGGCTGTATCAGCGCATGAAAGGGAGAGCGCTGATCGATCTGCGCAATATGTACGATCCGGAAGCCGTTCAACGCGCCGGGTTCGACTATATCAGCATCGGGCGGAAGCCGGCCTTTGCCGACAGCCCGGCGGAAGGAAGCCGGGGTGGTAATACCGAACGTCGGGCCGGTTCTGCGTAACGAGGAGCGAAGCCATGCTGTTCAGAGTAATGACGCTGTCGGCAGTCCTTTCGCTGGGCCTGATCCCGTTTCCGCACGATCTTCAGGTGGCGGCCGAAGAGAGCCAAGGTTTTACCGCAATCGATGAGGAGGCCTACGTCCCCGATGGGCAACAGGCCCCCTGTTCCGAACGGTACGCCCGGCGAACGCCACTCGGCATTGCCGACATCGGTAGCGGCCGGTCGGTATCGGATGGGTTAAAGAAAATGCGGGCGTCCGATCTGTGGGGCATCGATGAGAACGTCCGCATCGATACCCGCAACGGCAAGCATCCCGTCGTCATCGAGGTAACCTATCCCGAAGGTTCCTATGCGCCCGGTGCCGACGATGCGCCGCGCGGCGGCGCCGGCTTTCACGCCGAATTTCCGAATGCACCCGATGTCGAGACCGCATGCCTGCGCTATGCCGTTCGATTTCCGGCCGGTTTCGACTTCGTGAAAGGCGGCAAGCTCCCCGGCCTGTACGGGGGCACACCCCCTTCCGGCGGCGGCGACGTGACCGGCCAGAACGGCTTCTCGACCCGGTTCATGTGGCGCGAAGACGGCCAGGGCGAAGTCTATGCCTATATCGTCAACAAACCGGAAGACTACGGAACGTCGATCGGACGCGGCGCCTGGCAGTTTCCGACCGATCAATGGATCGTCCTGGAACAGGAAGTCCTTCTTAACGATCCCGGGACCGCGAACGGCGTTCTGAATGTGTGGGTCGACGGGCGGCAAACCATCGAGCAGACCGACATCGTCTACCGGACGACCGATTCCCTCAGCATCGACGGGTTGATGTTCAGCACCTTCTTCGGTGGCGGGGACGAATCCTGGGCAACGCCGAAAGACCAGACGATCGAGTTTGCCGACTTCGAGTTCTTCCTGCCCGAGCAATGAGACGATGACCCGCCTTGCCCGATTGGCTGCGCTCTGCCTCACCGCTTCTATCGTCGGTCTTTTGCCTGTGCCGGCGACAGGCACAACGCTGAGCGAGGTGCACGCGCATGACGACCCGACGGTCGTCGCAGGAGATCTGATGACACCGGAAGAGCGTCGGGCTCTCGATCTGTCCGACTATGTCGTTACCGATCCCGACGCGTCGTATTTCGATGTGGTGGAACGCCGCCGCATGCTGATGGAGAGCACCGATCCCCTTCTCGGCGCCCAGGTCGAGAATCTGGGCCTCGGCGCGAGTTGCCGGCAGATCTTGAACTACCCGGTTCTGGCCGGGCGCATGAAGCTGCCGCCTTTCTACCAGTCGCCGGACGAGTGGCGAAATGCGGCGGAGCCGTTCTTCACGTTCGAAGGATCGTTGTCGCGCCTCGCCGGGAGTTACGTGGCGACCGGCGATCCCTATTTCGCGGACTGTATCGCCGACGTGCTTCGCAAATGGAGCGACTCCGAAGCATTTCTCGGCATGACCGTTAAACAGGATCTGCCGCAAGCTTGGTTTGCGGCGGAATCGGCGCTGTTTGCCGCCGGTATGGCCTACTCTATCGCGCGGCCTTATATCACCCACGAACGCCCACAGGACGCACGGCTGATCGAGGCATGGCTGCGAACGGCGTCCCGAAAGCACATATCGGGTCAGGAGCTGGACGAGCTTTCCTGCTGCAACAATCATTTCTATCGTCGGGCACTGCATGCAACCGTCAACGGGATCGTCACCGGCGACGATGCGCTGTTTCAATACGGCATCAGCGCGATCATCTCGGCGCTTTCAGAAATGAATGAGGATGGCGGCTTTCCGCGCGAGATCAGCCGCGGCACCCTGGCTGCTCACTACCAGAATTATGCGATGCTCTATCTCATAACGATCATGCAGCTCGCCGAGCGGCAGGGCTACGACCTGTTTCACATGAAGATCAACGGCCGGAGCATCGAACTCGCCGCCCAGTATGCAATCCAGGCAATCCTCCACCCGCGTGCGCTGGAGGAGAATATCGATGCGTCCCAGCAGCTCACGTTCATCCAGGACGACCAATATTTTACCTGGATGGAAATATTTCTCGCACATTTCCGGTCCGAGGAAATCGAAGCATTTGTCCGGCAGCAGCGCCCGACCTTCAATCGAAGCGCCGGGGGATATGTCTCCCTCTACTTCTACAATCCGACCGAGGAAATCCTGGTCCCACACGCGATGTACATCGAAGGCGAGTATGTGACGCGCCGAAAGAACTGTTCGCAGCATCCTGCCTGGTATGAGGACCGGAATACCCCATGGCGCATGGAATGCGAACGGCGGATGCGCCTCACCTATGTGGATCTCGATCAGGATCCGGAATGACATCGAGAGGCTGGAGATGAACAGGAAAATCGCGTTAACACTCGGTATCGCCACCTTTTTGGGAGGCTGTAGCAGCGGCTATCACCAGCTCTCCGATCCGTTACGGGCAGAGTACAAGGATGCGCGTATCGAGACCGCTACCGGCAACTATGCCGCCGCCCTCGAAACCTATCAGGACCTTGCGGAAGACGGACATCCGGAGGGGCTCTACGAGATGGGCATGGCATATGCGTATGGCAGAGGCGTGCCGATCGATGCCCGGCGCGCGTCCGATTATTTCCAGCGCGCGATCGAGGTGTCGTCGCCACGGCGCGACCATGCCGAGTTCGAGCTCGGTCGCCTTTATTTCGAGGGTCTCGGCGTAACACGTGATTACGAAATCGCACGAGCCTTGTTCGAACGCTCGATCAACCAGACGGCGGAGGTACAGCGCGATCCCACCCATCTGAGGGGACTCTATTATCTGGGCCGGATCTACGAGGAAGGCCTCGGCGTCACCGCCGATCTGCAACAGGCGGTGCGGTACTACGAAATGGCCGCAGCGCATCAGGTGCCGGACGACGACGTCTATTTCCGTCTGGCCTCGATGTATGAGGAAGGCCGCGGCGTCAGCCGCAACGCCCAACATGCCTTGGCCTATCGGGAGAGAGCGATCGGCGCCCTTCAGACCAGGGTCAATAGCGGTGACAGCGCCGCGATGATGGAGTTCCACCGCCGCTACCGGGAGGGCGATGCGCTGCCGCAGGACGAAGCGGAAGCGCTTGCGTGGCTGAAGAAAGCGGCCGACGCCGGCGAGCCGCGCGCGCGGCGCGACTATGGCTGGATGTTGATACGCGGCGAACAGGTCGCGTCGGATCCGGCAACCGGATTGCAGATGCTTCAGGCCAGCGCCGATAGCGGCGACAGCTACGCGATGGCATTGCTGGCATCGGCCTATGCGGAGGGCATCGGCGTATCGCAGGATCCCGCGCGGGCGTTCGAGTGGCATAAGGCTGCCGCGGAACATGGCCAGCTCGGCTCGATGGTCGAGGTCGGCCGCGCCTATCTCGACGGCGAGACGGTCGCCATCGATCCGCCCGAAGGGATCGCCTGGCTGGAACAGGCTGCCGCGGAAGGACACACCGGTGCGCGTGTCACGCTGGGTGAGCTCTATTTGCGCGGCGGCGAAGGCATAGACCCGCAACCTGAAAAATCGATCGCGCTGCTGACCGCAGGCGCCGACGAGGGCGATCCCTACGCCATGGCGCTGCTCGGCGAGGCGTACCGGGATGGTAAGGGCGCTGAAATCGACGTCCCGCGTGCGCTCGCGCTCTATGAGCGGGCGGCGGAAGCCGGACGGACCGAAATCTACGACGATATCGGCGAGATTTATCTGACAGGCGCTGCCGGTGTACCGCGCGACGCGACGAAGGCCGCCGAGTGGATGGCCCGCGCCGCCGAGGCTGGCGATCCGCAGGCGCGTACTCGCTTGGCGATGGCATACATGGACGGTAACGGCGTGCCGCAGGACGTCCAGGCGGCGCTTGCCCAGCTGCGCGCGAGTGCCGCACAGGGCGATGCCTATGCGATGAAGGTCCTCGGCGACGCATATCGCCAGGGGCTCGTCGTCCCTGCCGATCCTGTCGAGGCGTTCGCCTGGTATCGACAATCGGCCGAAGCCGGTCATCCGGTTGCGATGTCGGAACTCGCCGCTCTTTATGTTCACGGCGTCGGCGTCGAGCGCGACGAACAGACGGCGGAAAGCTGGATCGCCCGCGCGCTCGGGACTCGCGATTTCGATGCGAGGGAAAAGGTCGGCGAACTCTATCTCGAGGGAACGTTCGGACCGGAACGCGCCCAGGAGGGCCTCCGGATTCTCGAGGAGGCGGCGAGCCAAGGTCATATCGGCGCACAGGCGGCGCTCGGCGCGGCCTATTTACGCGGGACCGGCACGTCGCCCGATCCGGGAACGGCCGAGTTGTGGCTCAAGAGTGCCGCCGAGGCCGGAAATCTGGGTGCCATGTCGATGCTCGGCCGGGCCTATCTCACCGGCGAGGGCATCGCTGCGAATCCCGGCGAGGGCATTCATTGGCTCGAGCAGGCGATCGATGCGGGCGACATGTCGGCACAGACCGCACTGGGTCACGCTTATCTCAATGGGCTGGGCGTTCCCGCCGATCAAAGCCGCGGCCTCCAACTTCTGCAGGCCAGCGCAGACAACGGTGACGCCAATGCGATGGCCTTGCTGGGTGATGCCTATCTCGCCGGCAGTGGCGTCGAGCATGACAGCGATATGGCCTTGTCCTGGTATCGCAAGGCGGCCGATGCCGGCGATCTCGGTGCCATGGTCGCGCTCGGTCGGTTCTATCTCGAAGGCGATGGCGTGGCGCGCGATACGAACATGGCCGCGGAATGGCTCCATCGGGCGGTCGATCGCGGACATGCCGGCGCGATGGCGACGCTGGCCACCGCTTATCTGGATGGCTCGATCGCCGGCGGCAGCGCACAGACGGCGATCGAACTCGCGACACGCGCCGCACAGCAGGGCAATGCCTATGCCATGAGCGTGCTCGGCAGTGCTTATCTTCAGGGTAGAGGGGTTGAGCAGGATCCGGCGGCCGCGAAGCAATGGCTCACACAGGCAGTCGATCGCGGCGACCCCGGCGCCATGGCCACCTTAGGCGGCGCGCAGCTTTTCGGCGACGGTCTGCCGCAGGATGCCGCGGCGGGCGTGACACTCCTGCAGCGTGCGGTCGAGCAGGGTCATCCGCAGGCGGCAACCTTGCTCGGCGTTGCCTATGTCGAAGGTACCGGTGTTCCGCGAGATACGACGAGAGGCCTGGAGCTTCTGGAGGAAAGCGCCGATGCCGGCCATCCGTTCGCGAAGGCTGTGCTCGGCCGCACCTATCTGCAGGGCGAGTTTGTCGAGCAGGACGTTTCGAAGGGAACGGCGTATCTGCTGGAGGCAGCCGAGGCCGGCCACACTGGCGCATTGTTGTCGCTCGCCCGCGCGTATCTGCGCATCAACGGCGCCGATGCGGATCATCGGACCGTCATTCACTGGATCGATACGGTGGTGCGGCAGAACAATCCCGAGACCATCGCCGTTTTGGGCGATGCGCTGGAAAAGGCGCTCGAAGACCAGTCGATCGAACAGCGGCAGGATATCAGCCAGGCGGCGCCGTAAGGCCAGCACAGCGCGTTCAGTGCATAACGAACGGGTAGTGGTGAGAGGGCCGCAAGGGTCCGGCTGAACGGCGCGCTTTGGCGCCTCCTGTCTCGGGCCGGGCAAATACAGGGGCTGGGTTTGACATAAAGATATCTTTATATTCTTATGTCATACCGTGAATGCCAACGACGATAGTGCCATGGACCAGTTGCTGGTTGCCCTTCGAGCAGCTGCGGAGCCGACGCGCCTGCGCCTCCTGGTGCTCTGCGCTCATATGGACCTGACGGTCACGCAGCTGGTCGAGATTCTCGGCCAGAGCCAGCCGCGGGTATCGCGCCATCTCAAGCTCCTGTCGAGCGCAGGCCTGCTCGAACGGATTCGCGAAAGCGGCTGGGTCATTTACCGAATCGCCCAGGTCGGTCCCTTTGCCGAGCTGGCGCTGAGGCTTGTTGACGCCATCGATCATTCGGAACCGCAATTACAACAGGATCTCGAACGGCTGGACCTCGTACAGCGTGCGCGCGCCGAGGCCGCCCTGGAGTACTTCAATCGGAACGCCCCGCGCTGGGACCAGATCCGAAAGCTGCATGTCGACGAAGAAGTTGTCGAGCGGGCGCTGGTTGAAACCTTGCCCGCCGGACCGATCGATGACGTCCTCGATATCGGCACCGGAACCGGCCGCATCCTTGAGGTCGTAAGCGATCGGGCGAAGCGGGCGGTCGGTGTCGATCTTTCCCGCGAAATGCTCAACCTCGCACGCGCCAATCTTGAGAGGAAAAAGCTCCGCAATTGCCGTGTTCAGCTCGCTGACATGTATCGCCTACCCATGCCGAACGAATCGGTAGATGTCGTGACGATCCACCAGGTGCTGCATTTTGCATCGAAACCGGAGGATGTCATCGCCGAGGCATCCCGGGTCCTGCGTGAAAACGGGCTGATCGCCTTGATCGATTTTGCCCCGCACAATCTTGAGGCCCTGCAAGCCGAGCACCAGCATATCTGGCTTGGCTTCGACGACGCCGATATCGCGCGCTGGGCAGATTCCGCCGGTCTTGAAAAAGATCGAACCGTCCGCATGAAAGGTTTCCAGCTGACAGTCTGCTTATGGACGCTGCGTCATCGATCTCGTCCGGCGGGAACTGGCCGCCGTGCGCATTCGAGGGTGCAGTAACGATGACGATCGCGGGCCAGCACGAAACACCCACGGAGTCCAGGAACCGCGGTGAGTTCGATGATCTTTCTTTGTCCTTCGAGCTCTTTCCGCCTCGAGCACCGAAAGCGGAAGGCCCTTTCTGGCAAGCTGTGACCGAACTGAAGGAGCTGTCTCCGCGCTTCGTCTCTGTGACGCATGGTGCGGGCGGCAGCGCACCCACCGCCACGCACGATATTGTCGTCCGGTTGCGGTGCGAATCCGGTGTGACCCCGGCTGCGCACATGACTTGCGCCGGGCAGACGAAGGCAGCCGTCCAAACACTTGCCCGCAGTTACTGGGATTCGGGAGTTCGCCACATCGTTGCGCTGCGTGGCGATGCGGCTCCCGATGGAGGCAGCTACGAGCCTCATCCGGATGGCTACACCTATGCCGCGGACCTGGTCGAAGAGCTGAGAAAGATTGCCGATTTCGACATCAGTGTCGCCGCCTATCCGGAGATGCATCCCGAGGCACTCGATGCATGGCACGATATTGACAATCTCAAGAGAAAGCTCGACGCCGGCGCTCAACGCGCCATTACCCAGTTCTTCTTTGACCCGGAAACCTATTTGCGTTTTGTCGACCGGGCACGCGCCGCCGGCATCGATGCGCCCATCGTCCCCGGGATCATGCCGATTCTCGATTTCAAACAGATTTGTCGATTCGCCGAACGCTGCAATGCAAAAATTCCTGCGTGGCTGCACGCTTTGTTTGATGATCTGGATGACAATCCCGACACCCGCCGGCTGGTTGCCGCCGTCGTCGCAGCAGAGCTCTGCCGGCAACTCTACCTACGCGGTGTTCGTGAATTTCATTTCTATACGCTCAACCGGTCGCATCTGACATCGGCGATCTGTCGGATCCTGCGAAATCCGGTACTTCGAGACAGCGATGCGATGCGGGTACTGTGACGCCGCCTACCGAACCGTTACAGGCTACGCAGCAAAGCTCTTAAGCATCCGGCGATGCTAAGCCGTAACGGCATCGATTGGACGACGCACAACCAAACCTGCGATCGAGGCAAGACGATACAGCGCGACCAGCCCCGCCAACGCCAGAATGTTGATTCCAAGAATGTAGAGGATGACCGGCCACGAGAAGGCTTCTTCGCTGCCGGGCAGCCAGCGGCACATGGCGGAACTGGAAGCCGACCTTAGGCGCCGGGAGCTCGAGGGCGTGACTCGTAAACTTGGGTCGTCTCGATGAACTGGAGCAACGCAAGACCGAACTGGAAGGAATAGTAGCGGTTGCGCCATTGCCCGCATTGCGGCTGCATCCCAATCTTGCTGAGCTTTATCGCCAGAAGGTCACGAACCTACGGGCCACCCTCTCCGACGAGTCGACGCGCGCCGAAGCTCTCGAAATCCTGCGAGGGCTGATCGAGCGGGTGACAGTGATGGAGATGGCAGACGGCGGCTTCGAGATCGAGATTATTGGCGAGATAGCCCATATGATGGCGATTACAGCCGAAACCAGGCAAACGAAAGCCGCCACCCAAAGGGAGGCGGCTGCTTCGGCTTCGTTCGCGCGTTCCGCGCATAACGAACAATAGTCCGGTTTCCGTAATCGAAGTGATGCTCTGAAAAGACGCAACCTGGGATCATTTCAGCGGGCAATGTACCTGGTTCGCGAGACGAGTGCTTAGGGGCGGCCAGATTCCGTCGGAGCCAGTGCAGCCCAAAAGACTTCGACGGGATGAACGCATTCCAATCCGGTCGCCAATGCGATGCTCCAGCGGCATGTCTCGCTGTCGCAGACGATCATATCGGGTTTCGTCAGTTCGACCTGCTCCAACAGCGTTCTGCCGACCCGGTCAGCAATCGGGCGCTTGTTGCGGTCATATCCATAAGTGCCGGCAACGCCGCAGCAATCGGCCTGCGAAAGGATCAGTTCGAGACCGGGAACCTTCGCCAACAGTTCGGCGGCCGGCAGACCGAGCCGATGGCCGCGCAACTGGCACGGGCCGTGATAGAGCACGCGCCGCCTGACCGGCTGAAATCTATGCGCGAGCTCGTCGCCATGGCGATCGAGCATATATCCGCAGATGTCGGAGATTGCATTTGCCACACGGGTAGACTTCTCGTCGAACATGTCGAAATACGCCGCGTACTTGGATTTCAGTGTCAGACTGCAACTCGTCGAGGTCGAGAGAATGGCCCGCTCGGCCGCTGCCGGAGCGAGATCGCCAATCAGCGATTGCGCACGGGCACGACCGGCGCTCCATTCGCCGCTCGACAGCATCGGCAGCGCACAGCAACGCGAGGACGGTGCATCGACCCGATAACCGAGCGCATTGAGCACCCGAACCGCCGCCATGCCGGTATCGGCATCGTAGTGGGTCACGGCGCAGCCGGGGAAGTATCCGATCGCCGGGCCGTTCGGCTGCCGCCTGCTCCTCAGCCAACGCTCGAACCGATCGCCAGAAAAACTCGGCAAGGCTGCCCTGCGATCGATCCCGAATAGATGTTCGGCCAGGAGCCGCGCCCGCTTATTACCGAGTAGATAGTTAGCGAGCCAGGGCACGATGTTGCCGAGCCGACCGATTGTATCAGGACGGTTTAGCAGCCGCTGGCCGAATGAAACTCTGCGGCCGTTCTTTGCCATGTCGGCCTTGGCGAGCGCGATGATGTCGGTGATCGCGACGTCGTTCGGGCAGACGCTGGTGCAGATGCCGCAGCCGCTGCACAACGACGCCGAGAACTCATCTTCGATACCGATGACGCGGAAGCGTTGTGCCTGTGGGCCGGTATATTTCGGTCCAGGAAAGGCTTCGATTGCCGCAGAAACCGGGCAGTATGCCTGGCAAATGCCGCATTTGGTGCAGTTGTCCATTGATCGGCGTACATCCTGCGGCCGCATCCGGCGAAGGGCACCGGGACGGGCTGCGCCTTGCAGTGGTTTGTGGCGATCCGCAACGTTCATGCTTCAGCCCTTTCGCATGCCGTTGCCACGCAACGGCGCCACTCCTGCCACATCGCTTCGCACCGATCGCGGTCGATTGACGGATCGAACTGCCGTCGAGGGGGTGAGAACGTCATGGCATCGTCCAATGTGAACCCGCCTCCACCGATTGCCGCCAGCATGGCAGCGCCAAGTGCGGTCATGTCCGGCTCGAGCGAGACCGCCATCGGCACGCCGAGCAGATCGGCCTGGCGCTGCATCAGATAATCGTTTTTCGTTGGCCCGCCGTCGGCACGAATCTCGCGGATCGAACCGTCGAGCCGTGCATCGATCGCCTGCACGATCTCCGCGCACTGGAAGGCGATGCCGTCCAGCAGGGCGCGCGCCAGATGGCCCAGCCCGGTATCGAGCCCGAGCCCGAAAATGCAGCCCCGCGCCGTCGGTTTCCAGTACGGTGCCGAAAGGCCGGTAAGGCTCGGAACGATGGTGACGCCGCCGCTGTCCGGCACGCTTTTCGCAAGTTTCGCCGACGCGGATGCGGATGCGAGCAGGCCGACCGCGACCGCCCAGTCGATCGCGGAGCCAACTGCAAACACGCCGCCTTCGATCGTGTAGTCGACCCCGGACGAGAGCTGCCATGCCACGAACACTGGCAGCTTGCCGTCCGGCTCGAGCATGCGGCAACCGGTGTTTACCTCGATGAAGGCGCCAGTCCCGTAGGTTGCCTTGACGATTCCGGGGTCGTGGCAGCCTTGCGCGAAGAGCGCCGCATGGGCATCGACGGCATTGGCTGTTATCGGCACGCCGGATATGCCGATCGTGGATGCAGCGATCGTTCCATAATCAGCACAAGTTGGCATCAGAGTCGGCATCGCTTTTCTGTCGAGACCGAATCCGCTGAGCAGATCATCGTCCCATTCGGTTGAGCGAATGTTCATAAGGGCCGTGCGCGATGCGGTCGCACGATCGGTTGCGTGAATCGCACCACCCGTCAGCCGGTCGATGACATAGGAATCGGTCCCACCAAAGCGCAATGTGCCGCTCCGGTTTGCTTCCGAGATCGCCGGCACGTTGTCGAGCAGCCAGCGGAACTTGCTGGCCGAGAAATATGGGTCGAGCAGGACGCCGGTGCGCTCACGCACGAGTACATCGAGCCCCTTCGCGCCCAACGCATTGCAAACGTCGACCGTGCGACGGTCCTCCCATGAGATAGCCGGGCCCAATGCGCGGCCACCCCTAGCCGACCAAGCCATGCTGGTTTCGCCCTGGTCCGCGATGCAGAGTCCGGCAACATCGCGCCAATCGCGCCCGGCATCCGCGAGAACCGCCCCGGCTGCCGCCACGCTGGTGCGAAGGAAATCCTCGGGGTCGTGCTCGACCCAGCCGATTTGCGGGATCGATTTCGGCATCGGCACCGACTTTGCCCGATGCGTTTGGCTCTCCGGATCGAGCAACAGTGCCGTCGTGGTCGAGCCGCCATGATCGATGCCGAGATAGAGACCGCTTTCCACGATCAACCCTCCAGCACCGCATGGGCACACCCGGCCGCCATCCAGCCGGTCACGATGGAGACGCCTTCCGCCGAGATCTCTTCGGCCGGATGCCAATGCGCCAATGTCCGTCCGGTCACGAACAGGTTTCGTATCGCCCCGCTGCCATTGAGCTTCGGCCGCAGCCGGTCATCGGTTTCGATTCCACTGCAATGGAGCGCCGCCAGTATTGCCGAGGGCGAACCGGCAACAAGCGGCCTGCCTTGCGCGACATCCAGTCCGAAGGCGGTTTCCGAAACTTGCCCGGCGGCATCGACATCGAGACCGCCCATCAGCACCCCGCCCGTTGCCAGCACGAACGCACCTGCCTCGATCGTGCGGCCGTTCTCGTCGGAGATCGACCGGATCCGATTGCCATCGCGTTCGGCGTGTACGATGCGAACGTTCTTGCGGATCGTAGCGCTCTTCGCCGCCAGGAGCGTTTCGAGCGAACGGGTCCAGCGCAGACCGGATACGCTCGGCGGCAATGTCGGTACTTCGAAAATCGGCATTCCGAGTGCTGCTTGTGCCGCTGAAACGATTTCCGCGTGGCGTGCGAGCCCGAGCACCGCGGGCATCAACACAATTTCGGTACCGGCGGGCAACTCTTGCCGGATTGTCGCGAAGTAAGTGGCCGCATCCGGCATCCGGTCGAAGTTTCGGGCGATGCCGGGATTGTCCCGATGCGGGCCCGGTGGCTCGACGGCAATGCACGCCGCATCGATGCCGCTCCGTTTCAGACCGGCCAGCATAAGATCGGCCGGAAAATCCAAATGACCATCGAATCGGACGATCGTTGTTTTGCGACCGTCTATCCGCCCGATCGTCGCCTGATGTGCCGTTGGCAGCCAGATCGGTTGCCGCAAGCCGGCCGGTGTCAGGCCGAGTTCATTGCACTCGGATGCTCCCGCTGCGATCCCGACATCCCCCGAAAGGAGCCGCGCCGACCAGTTGAGTGCTTCCCGAACTCGCACCGCGCCGGCCAATGAATAGGGATGTGATCTATCGAGCCGAGCCAACGCCGCGAACGGTTCAACAACCTCTTCCCGTCCTGCGCCGTTACGCAGATAACCGAGAAGGTGAATGCCGCCGGCCGCATAATGCAACGACCCCGCCGCCGACGCGATAACCGCGACATTGCGCCCAAGCTCTGCCAGCCGGATCGCGGCGACGAGCCCGTCCAGTTCGGCGCCAACAATGGCAACGTCCGCCTTCATGAGCGGTCCTGCCGCGTATCGACACTGTCACGCAGTTCGATACCAAGCGTTTCGCGATGGACGAGATCACTTAGAATGAGCTGGCGCGCGTTCGTTCCGTAGGCGGCAAGCGTCGCGCCCTTCAGTCGCTCGCCCCAGAACCGCGCAAGTTCCTCATGCCCGTCGCCGCCCGCCGATGCGACCATCGAAGCGAGACGGGCGCCACAGAACGTACCCTGACAGGGGCCGAAGCCGACACGCAGGCGCCGCCGGATATCGTGCAGTGAGCGCATGTCGTTGCCCTCGACCAGCGCCTCGACAGCCGAGCAAGGCACGTTCTCGCACTCGCAAAGCAACTGCACGAAGGATCGGCCAGTTTCGGTGTGTTCGTAGTTTGCACCGGGCCGCCACCCCTCGTTTCCCGCAGCCATCGTCCGCAACGGCGTTTTCGCGGTGCGCGACGGTTCATTGACGCCGAAGTGGCGGCAAACATGATTGCCGGCGTCCTCGGCCATCGAGCGGTGGCTGGTGAACGAACCGCCGCAAATCGTGATGGCCCCGACGAGCCCGCCTTCCGTGTGATCGATTACCCTATGGCTGCGCGGGAGCGGGTTTCCGGGTCGCCAGTTCGCCGGTTTGACCAGCGGCCGCACGCCGGCCCAGGCACGCAGGACCCGATAGCCGCGAATACCGGGCACCATTGGCTCCGCGCCGTCGAGGAGTGCCTGTATCTCTTCAGGCCTAACAGCAGTCGTGCCGGGATCGTCGACGATCTGCGATGTCGTGCCGAAGAGGCTGACCGTGCCGGTCGGCACCATGATGTCGTGGCTGGTGGGCGGACGGCAGCGATTCACCGCGCGCGAGACCAGGCGATGCCCGAACACCAGGATTGATCCCTTGGTAAGTTCGAGGTCGATGCCGGCCTCAAACATGTGCGCAACTTCGCCCGCCCAGGGGCCCGCCGCATTGACGACGACGTCGACCGGCATGTTCCGGCTGTTTCCGCCGCCTTCGACGGTCAGCGCTACGACGCGACCGCCGGCGCGTTGCACCGCGGTTACACGATGGCGCGTCAGAATGGTGCCCCCGCGCGAGCGAATGTCGTCGGCGAGGAGATTGAGAAGGCGCCAAGGCTGCACAGTTGCATCGGGTACTGCAAATGCCCGGCGCACCCGCCGGCTGATATTGGGTTCATCCGCCATAACCCGCCCCGGATCGAGTTCCGTGACCGGGATGTCGGCGGCACGACAGCCTGCGAGAAAAAGATCGGCATAATCCGCCGGATCTTCCTCGAGAGCCACAAACAACCCGCCGGTTTCCTCGACCGTTTCGGGGGCGAGTGCCGCCACCGCACGGCGGTCGCGCATGCATTCCGCAGCATAGCCGGTATCGCTGACCGCATAACGCGCACCGCTCTGCAACATGCCGTGAAACCGGCTGCTGGTACCGCAGCCGAGATCGCCGGTTTCGATCAGCGTGACGATGAAACCGCGTAGAATGAGGTCGCGCGCAACGCCACAACCGGTGGCACCGCCGCCAATGACCGCCACATGCGGCATGTCCCGGCGGGCCGTCATGCCGACCGCTGCAAGCCGAGGCGGCGGCGTTTCTCGGCGACCCAGGCGTTGATAATGCGATCGGCAGCAATCGCAATGAATGCGACACAGATACCGGCCGTGACGCCACGGCCCGGATCGACCTTCGAGAGTGCGATCAGAGTTTCCTGACCGAGATCGCGCGTACCGACAAGAGCGGTAATGACCAGCATGCTAAGGCCCATCATCAACGTCTGGTTCACGCCGAGCATGATATCCGGCAGCGCCAACGGCAGCTGAACCTGCCGGAGAATCTGCATTCGGGTGCCGCCCATCGCGCGGGTTGCCTCGATCAGTCGCTCCGGTACCTGTCGTAAGCCACTATCGGTGTAGCGGATCGCCGGCACGATGGCGTACAGCACGATCGCAATCATTGCCGAAAAATCGCCGACACCGAATAGCATGATGACCGGAATGAGATAGACGAAAGCCGGCAGCGTCTGCAGCGTATCGATCACCACCTGAACGACGCGATGCAGGCGGTCGTTGCGGGCAGCCGCAATGCCGACTGGAATGCCGATCGCACTGGCCAAAACGACACAGACGCCGACCAGATAGACCGACACAATCGCCTGCTCCCAGAGCCCCACGACCGCAATGAAAGCGATGAGCGCAGCAACCTTGGCGGCGAGCGCGAGCCCGCCAAATCGATATCCGATTGCCGAGATCGTCAGCACGACGCCGAGCCAGGGAAGCGACAGCATAACGTTCTTCACCGGCTTGAGCAGATAGATGAAAAACGCGTCCTTCACATCGCCGATGGCAGTGCCGAGATTGACATTGATCCAGGCAACGCTGTTATCCCAGAAGCGACCGGTGGAAACCGTCCAGTCCGGCGGTATCGCGGAAAACAGCGGAATCTTGAGGCCCAGCAGCGTGGTCGCAATCAGGATTACAAAACCGGCCAGAAGATAACGGTAGCGCCGAACCCAGTTTTGACGCCGCGTTTCATGAATCGGCCGGCGCGCCGCATAACGCTGGCTGATACGATCGAGCGCAATGGCCACCAGTGTGATCGCAATGCCGGCTTCTGCGCCCTGCCCGATCCTGAGCGCCTTCAGCGCCTGCCAGACATCATAACCAAGCCCGCCGGCACCGATCATCGAGGCGATAATGACCATGTTCAGCGTCAGCATGATGACCTGGTTGACGCCGACCATCATGCGCGGCCGTGCCGAGGGCAGCAGCACCTTCCACATCAGTTGCCGCCTTGCGCAGCCAGCCATCCTGCCAAACTCGACGATTTCGCCAGCGACCTGGTCCAGCGCTAGCTTTGTAACCCGCGCCATCGGCGGCATTGCATAGATCAGCGTCACCACCAGGGCCGCGGACGGACCATAGCCGAAGAAAATCAGCGCCGGCACGAGATAGGCGAATACCGGCATCGTCTGCATGAAATCGAAAACCGGCGTAAGAACCCGATCGACCGCGTGCGAACGATATGCCGCGATGCCGAGCAGCACGCCAGCCACCACACCAATCAGCACGGCAACGATGATCGATGCGAAGGTCGTCATTGTGCTTTCCCAGAGTCCGATCGCCGCCACATAGAGGAAAGACACAGCAACAAAGACCGTCAGCCGACGATCCCCCATCCCCGCCGCTATCAGGATGAAGAGAGCCGTAATTCCGATCCAGGAAAGCGGGGGCAGCATGAGCGCGGTATCGCCGCTTCCGATGCGAAAGCCGGTCGCAAGCAGCCCCTTGATCAACAGCATCGGCGCATCGAGCAGCGCCCCGATACCGCGGGTGAGATCCTTCACGGTAAACAGACCGAAATCCGCGTCTTTGATCAGCCATTCGATGGCCAGACTCAATGCATGGTCGACCCGCACGACCCATATGGCCGGATAGGTATTCGCCCAGGGCAGGAAATCTCTGGCGAGTGCCAGCAGCGCCGTTGCCGCAACGGCAATAGCCGGCAGCAGCGTCCGCAAGCGCGGCGATGCGAATCGCCCGATATCCGGCGCACTGATCGATGTCATGCCGTTGCGATCTTCGACATCCGTCGCTTTCGCGATGGGCCCAAACGAGTGGCGCCGCAACGGGCGGCAGCCGGATTGCGGCCGCCGCCCCGTCGGCTCAGGCAATCATCGTCTATTCGAGCCAGGACGCCCAGATCGCCTCGTTCTCGGCAATCCAGTCGGCAGCAACCTGTTCGGTCGGTACGCCATCGACGTCGCTTTTGTATACGAGCTCGCCCATCGTCTTGCCGTCGAGTTGGAACTGGCGCCACACATCGTACGCCTTCGGCCAGATCGTTTCACCGCCGGCCCAGGCGGTCTTCCACATGAAACCGTTCGGCCGGCCGCAATCGTAGGCGAGGTCGGGATTCTCGCCCCACGACGGATCGTCGTAGCAGGCATCGTCATAGGCCGGCCATTGAACGAACTCGCCCTCATGGAGCGCCGCCAACCAGAATGGCTCCCACGTCCAGCCGATGATCGGTTCCTGGCGTTGAATGGCGCCAACGAATTCGGCCGTCAACGCGCCGTCGCTGCCGGCATGAATGACTTCGAAATCGAGACCCAGCGCTTCGACGCGTTCCGCATCGTGTCCGCCCCATTCGATCGGGCCACTGAGGAAGCGAGCTTTCGGCGAAGTTTCTGCCGTCGACAACGCTTCGACGCAGGCCGGCTCGAGCAAGGCACGCCAGTCCGGAAGACCCGGGCAGACATCCTTCACATAGAGCGGATACCACCAGTCCTCGTTCACAGCGATGCCCATATGGCCCATGTTGAGGACCTCGCCGGATTCGAACGCCGCCGCGAGCGCAGCCTTGGCGGTCGTATCCCAACCGGGCGAGCCGATATGAAGATCGCCGGCCTCGATTGCAGCGAACTGACCGAGATAATCGGCCGGCACGAATTCGACATTGTAGCCGAGCTTCTGCAGCAGCCCGCCGTATATGTACATGATGATGTTGTCGCCCGAGTAACCCATGATCACGAGCTTGATGGTCTCATCGGTTTCGGGAACCTGTGCTTCCGCCGGTGCAACCCAGGCGCCGGCGGAAATCAAAGCCGACAGCAGCACGCCGGCAGCCAGTTTTCGAACTCTGCGTACCATTGCTTTCCTCCCTGCATGGCAGGTCGCTGCCCCGTGACCGTTTGCCGGGCCGGGTTCGACCGTCCGCCATCCTACCTCGGAAACAATCGTTATCAATCAAGAAATGTCTTGTTAATGATCGTATTGACCATATTATTGAGCGAACCGGTGAGGGCAGATGGTGCAAAGAACGAGGAATCCCGCGGCTCGCCGCCTGGCCATTCAGCGCCAGGCGCTCCTGGATGGCACGGTGACAGTCGAAACCCTTGCCCGCACGCTCGACGTGTCCGTTGCCACGATCCGGCGCGACCTGACATCGCTTGAGGAGGAAGGGCTGGTGCGTCGCACCCATGGCGGCGCCGTTTTCCATCCGCCGCGCGGTGCCGACCAGGCGATGGATCTCCGGGAACAGATCGATCCCGAAGCGAAGGCGCGCATCGCTCGAACCGCAATGCAGCTCATCGAGCCCGATCAGACCGTGGTGATGAACGACGGATCGACGGTTCTGGCACTCGCGCGCGAACTGGTGGCCGCAAGAATGGCGCTCACGGTCGTAACCGCCGGCGTGAATGTTGCCGTCACCCTGTCCGAAAGTCAGACCATCACTGCCTATCTGCTGGGCGGGACGGTTCGCCACCGTACGCTCGGCACCTCTGGTCCGTTTGCCGAAGCGATGTTGCAATCGTTCAATCCCGATACGGCACTCATAGCGGCGGAAGGCTTCAGCGTTGACGAAGGCCTGACCTATTCCTACGAAACGGACTCTGCGCTTGCACGGCTAATGCATACCCGCGCCACAACGACCGTCGTTCTGGCAACCGGCCGAAAGCTCCTTCAGCGCGATCGGATCACGGCGATTGCAGCCCGTCATGTCGATGTTCTGATTACCGATTGCAGCGACCGCGCCGTGCTCGATCCGTTCGAGCAGATCGGTGTGCGTGTCATTGTTGCCGATCCGGCAACTGCTGCGACCGCGCCTGATCTGGTCGCACCCACCGATGCGGGCCCGATCGAATGACCGCGGCATATTCCAGTCGAAACCAAATCGAATCGGAGGGATCGAACCAGATCCGGATTTCCTGTCGCGAACTCTGGAAAGTCTATGGCGAAGAATCCCGCGCGATGTTCAAGCGGACGCCGCTGCCCGACCCCGATCTCCTGCGTGCAAAGGGCATGATCGTTGCGGTGCAAGGCGCCACGATCGAGGTGGGAGAGGGCGAGATCTTCGTCATCATGGGGCTTTCAGGTTCCGGAAAATCAACGCTCGTTCGTTGCCTGACCGGGCTGATCGATGCGACCTACGGACAGGTTCTGTTCGACGATCGCGATTTGAATGCAATTGCCGAATCCGAGCTGATCGAGATCCGGCGGCATCGCATGGGCATGGTATTCCAGCATTTCGCCCTTCTGCCGCATCTGACGTTGCTCGGCAATGTCGCCTTTCCACTCGAGATTCAGGGCATGGCAAAACGCGCCCGTGAGAAGCGGGCGCTTGAGATGATCGAACTTGTGGGACTCAAAGGGCGCGAGAATTATTATCCCGGTGAGCTTTCGGGCGGGCAGCAGCAGCGCGTCGGCATCGCGCGATCGCTCGCGGTCGAACCGGATGTGTGGTTTCTCGACGAGCCGTTTTCGGCACTCGATCCACTAATACGGCGCGAAATGCAGGATGAATTCTTGCGGCTGCAGAGCCTGTTGCGGAAGACCATCGTATTCATCACTCACGATTTTCACGAGGCCATACGCATCGCAGACCGTATTGCAATCATGAAAGATGGAGCAATTGTCCAGATCGGAACGTCGGAAGATCTCGTTTTTTCGCCGGCCACCGATTATGTTCGCGAGTTCACGCGCGACATTCCGCGAGCAAAAGTGCTTTCAGCCCGGTCGCTGATGGGTCCGGTTCGCGACATCGCGGGAAACGAACTGCGTGTACAGCTCGACACAAAGATCGAAGTGCTGGCGCCGCAGCTTACCGACGGCATGAGCGGCGCCATCGTCGTCGATGAGCACGGCCAGCCGATCGGACATATTGCACGCGAAGCCGTGGTCAATGTGATGATGGGGGTTCCTGCCGAAACGGCATGACCGATCTTTGCCCCACTGCCGGAGCGTCACCTATGCACGGAGCATAAAATTCGGAATGGCCGACAACAAAAAAAGCCCCGGACCAAGCGGTCTCGGGGCTTTTCTTGAAACTGGTTGCGGGGGCCCGCAACCGACTTTATTTGCTGGTGGAGGTTACCGACATACCGATTACAGATCGCTAGTTGTGGGGCGTTCCGCAGCAGACTCGATGCTGGTGTACCTAGTCCGTGGCGAACGGGTCTCAGCCCGAAATTCCCTGATAAACGGGAAAAGCGGCCGCCGTCGATCGCCGCAACGCTATTCGATCACAGTCAATTGCGGCGGGATTTTCGAGAGGATGCGCGCATCCTTCTCGAAGAACGCCAGCTCCGCCTGACGGCGGTCAAGTTGGCGGCGAGGGCGCCAAGTCTCGGCGCATCTTGCTCTGCGGATGCATGATCGCGATGAGCGTGCCAGGCCACTTCGGGGTCGGCTCAGAATCCGGCCAGGCCCGGCGATAATCGCTCGGTTTCTTCTGAAAGCGACGAAGGAAGCTGCGCGAGAAATACGACATGCTGTTGAATCCACAGGCGACCGAGACCTCGCGAATCGACATCCGCGTGTTGGTCAACAGCACGCGCGCATACTGGAGCCGCAGCACCTTGTTGAGCTGCACGACCGAACAGTCCATGTCCTTGCGCACCAGCCGCTCGAGCTGGCGTTGCGAGAGGTCCACGCGGCGTGCGATCTCCGGCACGCCAAGCGGCTCCTCCACGTTCGATTCCATGAGCGCAACCGCCGCACGGACCCTGGGATGCAGCTCCGGATTCTGGCCGCCGAGCGAGTGACGTTGCGAAGTCTCCGGCGCACGAACCGGGTTGTGCAGAATCAGGTCAGCGATCGCGAGGGCGAACTGCTGGCCATGGTTTCGCGAGATCACGTGCAACATGAGATCGAGACCCGTGGTACTGCCCGCGCAGGTGAGCCGCTTCCGGTCGATTGTGAAAAGCTGCTCCCGCAGCGCCACTTTGGGAAAGCTTTCGGCGAAACCCGGAATGAATGACCAATGGAGCGTCGCCTCGGCACCATCGAGGAGACCGGCTCGCGCCAGCACATAGGCGCCAATACACATCGCAGCGAGCGTCGACCCGCGTCTGTCCATAGCGCGCAGCCAGCGAAACAGCGACGGGTCCTCGAACCGTTCCGAGTCCCAACTGCCACACACGAAGATCGTTTCCCATGGGCCGCCCGGCGACGATAGCGGCAGGGAGTCTTGGCTCATTCCATTGCTGGCGATGATCGGTCCGCCTTCGACGGAGCGAAACTCCCATTCGTAAAGCGGCTGCGACGCAAAATAGTTCGCCATCCGCATGGGCTCGATCGTTGCGGCGAGTGCGAGCATATTAAAACGCGGAATGAGAACGAACGCGGTGCGCGATGTGGGCGAGCTCATCTCTCCTCGATCGGCCTTTTGGATCGCCGGCTGTCGTTGCTTCTCGCGCCTGACCGCTCCAGCTGGTCGGCGGCGGGCATCTAGTTAATCGTAGAGACAGCCCGCCAACAAGATGCGTCTCGCAATCGCGCCGCGACTTAGGACGACGATGTCGACGGCGCAGGCTCCAGCGCAATCGCGTTGTCGGCGCTCCAACGCATGGATACCTGGGTACCGGGCGCGTGGATCGGATGATCGGCCCGATTGTGGCTCGTTGCCAGGACCCGGAAATCGCCAACCTGAACCGTATACCGCGTAGTATCCCCGACGAAGATCATCGACTCCACAGTTCCCGTGAGCGGGCCGGCGCCGGCTGGCCCGACCACCACACACTCCGGCCGCACGAAGATCTCGACCGCCGAGCCTGCAACGATGCCTTGGGTCGCGACAAAAGGAAGCCGCGCTCCTCCGACTTCGGCCTCGGCCTTCCCGACGGAAGCGGCGTTCACGACGTGCCCGAGTAGTAGATTCGCCGTGCCGAGGAACTGGGCGACGAACCGGTTCGCCGGCCGATTGTAGACTTCTGCCGGTGTCCCGACCTGCTCGAGCCTTCCGTGGTTCATGATGGCCACCCGGTCGGCGAGCACCATCGCTTCTTCCTGATCGTGCGTCACGTAAACGGTCGTGACACCCAACGTCCGCTGAATGCGCTTCACCTCGAGCTGAAGCTGTTCGCGGAGCTTCCGGTCGAGAGCGCCCATCGGCTCGTCGAGCAGCAGCAGCCGCGGATCGAAGGCAAGAGCCCGGGCCAGCGCCACGCGCTGCTGCTGGCCGCCACTCAACTCGCTGGGATAACGCTCGCCATAGTTTTGCAGGCGGATCAGTTCGAGGAGGCGCCCGACCGTCGCCTTGATCTCCGCTTTCCTGCGGCGCCGCATCCGCAGCGGAAAACCGATGTTCTCGGCGACCGTCATTTTGGGGAAAAGCGCATAGTTCTGAAACACCACGCCGATATCGCGCCGGTTGGGCGGCATTCCGACAATGCTTTTGCCGTCCACCAGAATGTCGCCCGCTGTTGGCTCCTCGAAGCCGGCGATCATCATCAGGGTCGTGGTTTTTCCGGAACCGCTCGGCCCCAGCAGCGCGACGAACTCTCCGCGCGCGATCTTCAGCGAGACGTCGCACACCGCCTGTTCCGAGCTACCGGGATTGTAGGTCTTGCTCAGTGAGCGCAAGGAAAGATCGTGGACCTTGTGCTGGGTCATGCGCGGCCTCGTTTCAGGCCCGGTGAAAACACACTTTCGCTGCGCAGCAACCGATCATAGAAGAAAAGCAGCGCAATCGTGAGGACCAGAAGCACGACTGCGAGCGCAGAAGCGAAGCCCCAATCGACGACGTCCTGGACGTTGATCTTGATGAGGCGCGCGATGAAGGTCTCCTTGCGACCGCCCAGCAGCGCGGGCGTCACGAAGAAGCCGATTGAGACGATGAAGACGAGAAGCACGCCGCCGGTCACGCCCGCCATCGATTGCGGGAGGTAGACATGCCAGAAGGCGCGCAAGGGCGTCGCGCCCAGACTGCGTGCCGCACGCTGGTAGTTGTAATCGATTTCGTTCATCACGCCGAACAGTGACAGGACCATGTAGGGTAACATGACATAAACCATGCCGATCACCGCGCTGAACCGGTTGAACAGGAGCTGTGGCGGTTCCGTTCCAATGAAAAAGCTCCAAAGTTCTACCGCCGGTCCGCCCGCGCCGAGTAACACCATCCAGGCATAGGTGCGGACAAGCAGGCTCGTCCAGAACGGCATCATCACAGCCGCCAAGAGAATCAGGCGGGCGGTCGGCCCGCGGTTCACAGCGGCATAGGCAAGCGGATAGCCGACCAGCAGGCAGATCAACGTGATGAGCCCGGATACCTCGAAGGTCGTCCAGAACACCCGCGCATAGACATCGTTTTCGACAATCCGCAGGTAATTTCCTATCCCTGGAGCGGGATCGATGAAGCTGCGGTGAACCATCTCAGCAAGCGGATAGAAGAGAATGGCGCTCAGGAAGGCGAGGACTGGTGCTATCAGCAGGGCAAGAACAAACCGACTCTGTTTCACAGCGTTGCTCCAGACTGCACACGGCGCACCTGCTCGGTGCGCCGGCGGCCTTTATCGCCTTCGGTCGCGCGCCACGGGCAACTTCTCGACTGTCCGTCCGCCGTCATGACGACGGACGGACAGCCGGGCTTTTCCTGCTAAGCCGGGGTCCCCGGGCTGCGCCGGATCACATGATCATCCAGGCGACGAAGCGCTCGTTGACGGGCGCCAGATTGTCCGCCCACCAAGTGTAATCGCGCTTGATCTGCTTCTCCAGATTTTCCGGCGCACTGTTGATGAGCGGCCGGACGGCCGGGTCGATCAGGTCGATCGCCTTGAGATTCGACGGGCCGTAGAAGGTCAGTTCGGCGAACCGTGCCCCGGCTTCGGGCGATGCCGACCAATCGGTGAGACGCATGGCGTTCTCCGCGTTCGGCGCACCTTTCGGAATGCAGAAGAACGCCGGATCGAAGAAGCCCTGGTTCCAGACAATCTCGATCGGCGCGCCATCCCGTTTCGAAATGCCGGCGCGACCGTTCCACAACTCGGAAATCACCACGTTCTTGCTGACAAGCACTTCCTGCGACTGCGAGCCGCTCTCCCACCAGACCGTAACCGCGTCTCGAATCTCGTCGGCCTTCGCGAAAGCGCGATCGAGGTCGAGCGGGTAAAGCTGGTCGGCCGGAACGCCGTCGGCGAGGAGTGCGGCTTCCAGGATCGGCCACGGGCTTTTCCACATGGAACGCGGACCAGGAAACCCTTCCGTGTCCCAAAAGTCGGCCCAGCTTTGCGGACCGCTACCGTCGGGAAACACATCGCTTCGATAGGCGATGATGTCGCTCGTCGCTTCCGCGCCGACGCCGAAGTCGAAAAATTGTGTGTCGGGCGTCTTGTTGCTCGCGTCGATCAAACTGTAGTTGATCGGCTCGAGCCATCCGTTCTTCGACGCCGTGGCAAAATCGTTCGAGCCGAGCGTCGTCCAGTCCCATTCGTAGGAGCTGGTTTCAACGGCGGCCTTCATGCCGGCCGCCGTGAAATTGCCGGCGGTGACGATTTCGACCTTTATGCCGGTCGCCGCTTCGAACGGTTTGAAATAGGCCTCGGCTTGCGCGTCGGTGTACGGCCCGCCCCAACTTCCGACGACGACGTTGCCGCTATCGGCCTGCGCGCGCTTGACGAATGGGGCCGCAACCAACGCAGCGCCGCCGAGTTTGAGTGCCGAGCGGCGGGAAATCTTCGATCTGGTCTTTCGAACTGACATGATATCCTCCTTTGCGTTTTTGATGTTGTTGTTCTGAACCACATTTAAGAAAACTCCTTCTATGCGTGGGCGGGCGGCGGTGCAGCGCGGCGCGGCCCTTTCGCCACAGCCACGTAGCGCAGGCTGGTGGCGGCGAAGACCGCAATCACGGCCACGATCAGAAGGGCCGAAACCGCCGGGATGACCGGGTCGAGCTGGGTCGTGATGCCGCCCCAGATCTGACGCGGCAGTGTGTTGGCGGTACGGCCGCCGATGAAGAGGACCAGCACCGCCTCATCGAAGGAAACGGCGAAGGCGGTAAAGGCACCGAGCAGGACGCCCGATCGGATGCCGGGAAAGGTGACATGTAGAAAGGCTCGAAATCCGCCGGCGCCGAGGCTCAGCGCCGCACGCTCCAGGTTCCAGTTGAAGTCGCGCAGCACCGACACGGTCATCACCACCACGAAGGGAATTCCCAGCAGGGCATGCGCAACCGCAAGAGCCCAAAGATTTCCCACGAGTTGAATCGGCGCGAATGTCAGAAACAGTGCCAATGCCAGAATGATGACCGGCACCACGAGCGGCATCAGAAGCAGCGCATAGAGGGCGCGCCGTCCGAAAAACCGGTAGCGCACGATCGCATAGGCGGCGGGCACGCCGAGCAGGACAGCGATCGAAGCGGCAACGATCGCGACCTGGAAGCTGGTGGCAATCGCCTGAAGCCAAGCGTCGCTCGCGAACAACTTCTCATAGAGGGCGAAAGAATAGGAGGGCGGCGGGAAAGTCAGCCGTTCGGCGTCCGAAAACGCCATTGGAAAGATCACCAGAAGCGGCAGCAGCAGGAACAACGCGCCGACTATGGCCAGCAGTAGATGCGCGTTTCCGATCCAACCGTCCTGTAAACGTGAGCGCCTCATCGTCCTCTCGCATTAGCCGACACAAGGCAGCCACCGTTTCCAGAATGGTACGCAGTCCCGGAACGGCAGGTCAACGCGCGAGCCCCGCAGAACGGTTCGCACCCGACCTCGCCTAAGCTGCGGAAGCCTTGCAAGGCATGTTAATACTTTCTCGCCATGCCGTGTCGTATAAATTCAAAGGCCGTTGGCCTTCATTGGTTAATGAAACTTGAAAGAAAATTTCCTGTCCGGACGTTGCCAGTCCTGCCATGCGTCACCGTCTCGATCCGCTACTTCGCCCGCGCTCAATCGCCGTCGTCGGGGCAACGCCAAAAATCGGCTCCTACGGTCGCGAGGTCATGCGGGGTTGTCTCGACGCCGGCTTTCCGGGCCCGGTCTTCCTCGTGAACCCCGGTTACCAGGAGATTGAGGGCCATCCCTGCTACCCGGATTTGCGGTCCCTTCCCGAAGCGCCCGAGCACGCCATTCTGGCAGTCGCGAATCCGCGTATCGAAGCGGCCGTGGACGACGCGGTCGGCGCGGGCGTCAAGGCGGCCACGATCTTCGCCAGCTGCATGATCGACGAACCCCGGTCGCCCGACCTGCGCGAGCGCATCCGCAGGCGCGCGGCTGACTCGGGGCTGATGATCTGCGGCGCAAACGGCACCGGTTTTTACAACAGAATCGACCGCGCCCGCTGTCAGATGAGCGGCGGGCTGGCAGAAGAGCCGGGCAATGTCAGCTTGATCGTGCAGTCGGGATCGGTGCTGTCGGCCCTCGTCTCGACTGACCGCCTGCGGTTCAACTTTACCGTCTCGACCGGCCAAGAGATCACCACCTCGGCCACGGATTACCTGGAATTCGCGCTCTCGCTGGAAGGTACTCGGGCGATCGGCCTCTACATCGAGACCATTCGCAACCCCGCGGGCTTTGTCGCCCAGCTCGAAAGGGCCGCCACGGCCAGCGTAGCGGTGGTGATCGTCAAACTCGGGCGTAGCGAGAAGAGCCGGGAGTTTGCTCTCAGCCACACTGGCGCGATCGCCGGAAACATTCAGGCCTACGAGGCGGTCTTCGAACATTACGGCGCGCAATGCGTCGACGATCCGGACGAACTCGTCTCCGCGCTTCAGCTTTTTTCGACGGGCAAGCGTTCGGCTCCGGGCAAGGGCCTCGTCGCCATTCTCGACTCCGGTGGTGAACGCGAGCTTCTCGCTGACATGGCCGACCGCCAACGCGTTCCCTTCGCCGAGATAGGCGAAGCAACCCGGGTGAAAGTGGCGAGCCGCCTCGATTTTGGTCTAGTCGCCGAGAATCCGCTCGACGCCTGGGGCACAGGGCACGGGTTCGAAACGCTGTTCGAAGCGTGCCTCGGCGATCTGCTGGACGATCCCGAGGCCGGCATAGGTCTGTGGGTCGCTGATCTGCGCGACGGCGAGCGATACCATGAGCGCTACGCCGAAGCTGCCATGCGACTCGCAGCCGCACGCCAGACGCCGCTCGCTTTTGCGACCTGCTATGCGCGGTGCCGAAACGAGCGGATCGCCGTGCAACTCAGGAACGCCGGCGTTCCCGTGCTCGAAGGCATGCGCGCTAGCTTGGCCGCGGTGCGCAGCATGATGAACTATTCGGCATTCCTTGCCCGGCCGAGGTCGAATCCTCCCACGCCAGACCCGGCGATGGTCGAGCAATGGCGGACGCGCCTCGCTTCCGGCGGTGAACTGGACGAGGCGACGGCGCTTTCGTTGCTCGCCGATTTTGGCGTTCCGGTCGCCGCCCACCGGATCGTCGAGAAACCGGACGAGCTCCGGGGCGCCGCTGATTCCGTCGGCTATCCGGTGGCGTTGAAGACCGCCGCCGCCGGCATTCGGCACAAATCGGACGTGGGCGGCGTGAAGCTTGCGCTGCAAACTCCCGAGGCTCTGCACGCCGCCTATGACGAAATGTCAGCCCGGCTGGGGCCGCGCGTCGTGGTGGCGGCGATGGCGGCGCGCGGCGTCGAGCTCTCGTTCGGCCTGCTCCAAGACCCTGATTTCGGACCGATCGTCATGGTCGGCGCCGGCGGAACAATGATCGAGCTTCTCAAAGATGCCGCATTCGCGGTTCCGCCTGTGGATGCGGTGGAGGCGCGCCGGTTAATCGATCGGCTGACGATTCGTGATCTCCTCGACGGCTGGCGCGGCGAGCCGCCTGCCGACCTCGATGCACTCAGCCACGCCTTCGCCCGCTTCAGCGCACTTGTGGCGGCGCTTGGAAACGACCTCGCCGAAATCGACGTGAACCCCGTCATCGCCGGCCGGGATGGCGTGACCGCCGTCGACGCACTCATTATTCCCCGCGCTGCAGCATGCCGACAAAACGAACAGGAGTAAAAATATGACCGACGAACTTCTCCTCGAGATTTCAGGACGCGTTGCCCATCTGAAGATCAATCGTCAGAAGGCCATGAACTCGATTCACCCCGGCCTGATGGCGGACCTGACGGCCATGTTCCAAAAGTTGGACGCCGACGATACCGTCTCGGTGATCGTGCTCTCCGGCGTCGGATCGCATTTCGGCGCGGGATACGATCTCAAGTTCGATTGGGCGGGGAAATACGGCCGCGAAGTACTCGGGCAGCGCAAGATGCTGCAGGATTGCGTCGAGTTCGAATTCGTTCCCTGGCGCTGCACCAAACCGGTCATCGCCATGGTGCGCGGCTTCTGCCTGGCCGGCAGTTGCGAGCTCGCGATGATGTGCTGCATTACAATCGCCAGCGACAATTCGAAGTTCGGCGAACCGGAGATCCGCTTCTCGACTTCGCCGCCCGTCGTCGTAATGCCCTGGATTGTCGGGCTTAAGAAGGCGCGCGAGCTGCTTTATACGGGCGACCTGATCGACGCCCGGGAAGCGCACCAGATCGGCATGGTTAACCGCATCTATCCCGATGCCGATCTCGAAGCGCAGACCTTCCGCCTCGCGCGCCGCATGGCGGCGATCTCGGTGGAGGGCCTCAAGACCACCAAGGCGTCGATCAACAAGGGGGCCGAGATTGCGGGCTTCCTGCAAGCGATCGACTACGGCGTCGAACAAGGCGCGATGCTGGATGCGACCGAGACGGCGACGCTCAAGACCTTCATGGAGATTCGCGGCCGCGAAGGGTTGACGGCCGCCATTCGCTGGCGGGAGAAGCAATTCGAGGAGTGAGGGTCTCCCGGTTTGCGGAGGACGCTCTTGCCCATGTTGGCAAGCGCGAGACCGGGCTGCCTAACAGCGAGGTCTTCTGTTCACTCCAGGACGCCGAGATCGTCATCGCGCGTTGGCGTCATCACTACACCACCATCTGGCCGCACAGGGCGATCGGCAACTAGGTGTCTGCAACGCATTATCTGACGACGGGCAAGCCGGCTAGCTCGTCGTCAGATGAAGCGAGATCATTTGACCAGACCGGATCCGACCTGAGCCCGAACTTTCATCCAGTCTGAAACAGAGTCCATTCCTCACTGGTCTGAGCCCTGAAAGTCGGATCGTTTTTCGGCAGAGTTTTCCGCGTTTGTTCCCAAGCTGGAGAGGAGCGGAAGGCCATGAAGCCATCACAATTTTCGGGCGCCCAGAAGGCGTACATTCTGAAGCAGGGCACAGAAGGGATGCCGGAAGCGGAGGTCTGCCGCAAGGCGGGGATCAGCCAGGCGACATATTTCAACAGGAAGCGCAAGTACGACGGGTTGCTACCGACGGAGATGCGACGTCTGAAGCAACTGGAGGATGAGAACGCGAAGCTGCGCAAGGCCGTGGCCGATCTCTCGCTCGACAAGGAGATGCTGCAGGACGTGCTCCGCCGAAAGCTTTGAAGCCTGTCCGCAAGCGCAGACTGGTTGACGAGGTGCGTGGTACGTGGGGTGTTTCGATCCGGCGTGCTTGCCGGGTGCTTCGGACCGACACGTCCTCCTACCATTACAAGTCTCGTCGCCGCGGACAGGCCGATATTGAACTGCACATCAAGGAGATATGCCAGACCCGAGTACGCTACGGCTATCGGCGCGTGCATGTGCTGTTACGCCGGGAGGGCTGGCTCATCAACCAGAAAAAGACGCGGCGCATCTATCGCGAGTTAGGCCTGCAATTGCGCAACAAAACGCCGAAGCGCCGGGTCAGGACGAAGCTGCGCGAAGACCGAAAAGACGCAACGCGGCCAAAAGAGACGTGGGCCATGGACTTCGTCCATGACCAGCTGGCAACGGGCCGGAAGATTCGTGTTCTTGCGGTGGTCGATACGTTCTCGCGCTACGTGCCGATCATCGATCCGCGTTTCAGCTACCGCGGGGAAGATGTGGTTCGGAGTCTGGAAAAGGTGTGCGTAAAGATTGGTTATCCAAAGACGATCCGCGTCGATCAGGGCTCGGAGTTCATCTCGCGTGATCTTGACCTGTGGGCTTACACGAACGACGTGACGCTCGACTTCAGCCGGCCAGGAAAGCCGACCGACAATGCGTACATCGAAGCGTTCAACAGCCGCTTCAGGGCCGAATCCCTGAACGCACACTGGTTCCTGACGCTTGCGGACGCGCAGGAAAAGATGGAGGATTGGCGTAGATACTACAATGAGGAACGCCCACACGGGGCGATCGGGCACAAAGCCCCGATAACGTTGATCAACCATGATGACGCATCCAGCCCGCCATCACGACGAAGCCGGAAAACTCTATCGTCCGGCGGTCCTAAGATGGGTCTCGGACCAAAAATTGGAATCCTCCAGCTATTCGTGACCCAGAAAGCCGGGAGCAGGTCATCATCTTCGCTTCTTTGACGGGCTACGATGAGCCAGAGTTCCTTCATTCCCAAAACCCCGCAACCTGTCTCACTATTGCTGACCCCGAACACCGGCGACCGAGGTCTCAGATACAATGCCCAGGAACCCGCGATACGACATCCTGTTCGAGCCCGTGAAGATCGGACCTGTGACGGCCCCAAATCGTTTCTATCAGGTCCCACACTGCACCGGCATGGGCTGGCTGCGGCCGCACATGCTCGCGGAGCTGCGCGCTATCAAGGCCGAGGGCGGCTGGGGCGTGGTCTGCACCGAATACAACTCGATCCACCCGACCTCGGACGACCTGCGGCACGTCTCGGCGTCCTTGTGGGATGACAGCGACATCCGCGCGCACCGGCTGATGACGGACAAGGTACATGCGCATGGCGCGCTGGCCGGCGCTGAGCTTTGGTACGGCGGCGCGCGGTCGCCCAATCATTATTCGCGCGAAGTCTCGATGGATGTCGACAGCGTGCCGAATCTCGCCGGCCATCCTTTCCAGACGCGCGCGATGGACCGCGAGGACATCCGGAATTTTCGTCGCTGGCACCGCAAGGCGGCGCTCAGGGCCTGCGATGCGGGGTTCGACATCGTCTATGTCTATGCGACGCACGGCTATCTGCTGGCCCATTTTCTCAGCCCGCGCTTCAACACCCGAACCGACGAGTATGGCGGCTCGCTCGAGAATCGAGTGCGGCTGGTGCGGGAACTGATCGAGGAGACGAAGGACGCCGTCGGTGACCGCTGCGCCGTCGCCGCGCGCTGGTCGGCAGACGACCACATCGGCGAGGACGGCGTGCCGATTCTTGGGGAACGGCAGGGCATGTTCACGTTGCTCGCCGAGCTGCCGGACCTCTGGGACATAAATATTGCCGACTATTCGCTGGAGATGGGCGTATCGCGCTTCGTCAAGGAGGGATCGCTCGAGCCCTACATGGCCTACGTCAAGTCGATGACGTCGAAGCCGGTGGTGACAGTCGGCCGCTTCACCTCGCCCGATGCGATGGCGAGCCAGGTCCGACGCGGCATCGTCGATTTCGTCGGCGCCGCGCGGCCCTCGATCGCCGATCCGTTCCTGCCGAAAAAGATCGACGAGGGACATCTCGAGGCGATCCGGGAATGCATCGGCTGCAATGTCTGCTATTCGGGCGACAGCATTGGCGTGCCGATCCGCTGCACGCAGAACCCTACCATGGGCGAGGAATGGCGCAGGGGCTGGCACCCGGAAAAGATCGCGCCGAAGGGCTCGGATGCGCGTGTGCTGATCGTCGGCGCCGGCCCGGCAGGTCTCGAAGCGGCGCGTGCGCTTGGCGCTCGCGGCTACGAGGTGGTTCTCGCCGAGGCGGGTCGCGAGCTCGGCGGCCGCGTCCTCCGCGAGGCGGCACTGCCGGGCATGTCGGAATACATCCGCGTACGGGACTATCGCGAGCAGCAGCTCACCGACATGCCGAATGTCGAGATCTATCGTGAAAGCCGGATGACCGCCGACGAAGTGCTCGCCGTCGGCGCCGACCATGTCGCCATTGCGACCGGCGCGCACTGGCGGAAGGAGCGGTTCGACGGGACGGCTTACGTTGCCATTGCGCCCGCCAGTTCGTCGGCACGCGTCCTCACCGCCGACGACATCATGACAGGCAAATTGCCCGCCGGCCCGACGCTGGTCTACGACGAGGACGGCTACTATCTCGGCGGTGTCATTGCCGAGCGCCTGCGCCAGGCGGAAATCCCGGTGACGTACTGCACACCCCTAGACAATGTTTCCGAGTGGGCCGGCAATACCGGCGAGCGCTGGCGCATCCGGGCGCATCTCGCCGGCCTCGGCATCGAATTCGTTCTGTCGCACGCGCTCATGTCGTTCGACAGCGAAGCCGCGATACTCGCCTGCGAATATACCGGCGCCAAGAGAACGGTTCCGGTCTTGAACGTCGTCATGGTGACGCAGCGTCGACCGGACGACGCGCTTTATCATGCGCTGCTGGCAAAGGCCGGTGGCGATACCATGGCGCTGCCGTTCTCGCTGCGGCGGATCGGCGACTGCGAGGCGCCGGCGATCATCGCCGCGGCCGTCTATGCCGGCCATCGCTTTGCGCAGGAGCTCGATGCCCCGGTCGATATCGACCTGCCGATGCGGCACGATCGCGTTGACGTCGGGACGACGACCTGAGCGCGCGCGTATCCGGCCAGGCGGCGGGCCCGAGTCGACGCCGGATCAAACGTACCGGCTGCTCAGGCCTTGCTGACCTCAACACAATGGCGTCGGGGCAACGTCTCGCTGTTGACCAAGCCTAGAACTGACGAGAATACTCAATGCAATGGGACACGGACGTAGTCATCATTGGTGCGGGAGCTGCCGGTTTGTCAGCAGCCAAGGAGTTGGCAAGGCGTGGCTATTCCTGCAAGGTGGTCGAAGGATCGCATCGCATCGGCGGACGTGCGTATTCTGAAGAAATCTCGCCTGGCGTATGGTTTGATCTAGGGTGCGCCTGGCTGGTTGGAGGTGCCACCAACCCGTTCACTGCAATTGCCGATGAGCTTGGCATCGCACTCAGCAAAGACAAGAGCGATCTGTTTGTGCTTGAGAACCTGAGGTTTCAGCGAAACGGCCGGCCCCTCGACGACGAACAGCGCGCCGCCTGCCTCCGCTATTATGACGACAGTTATGCGGCAATCTCCTCTGCTGCCAAACAAGGCCAGGATGTTGCTATCAGCGACGTTGTTGACATTGCGAACGAGTACGCGCCGCCCTTCTTGAGTGGCATAGCGTCGGCGTGGGGAATGGATATCGACCTGGTTTCAACCGCAGACTTCGCCAGCGCCACTGGCGAACTCGGCTTTCAGGCTCTGCATGGCTATGGCAATCTGGTTGCCGCATGGGGCGCGGATGTCAACGTGTCGTTGAACAATCAGGCTGAACGGGTGGATTGGTCGGGCGACGGTGTCATTGTTACGACGCCTAAAGGAACCATTATGGGGCGCGTTGCCCTGATCACGGTGTCGACAGGGATGCTGGCCTCCGGCGACATCCGTTTTCACCCGGACCTGCCGGTTTGGAAGACGGAGGCTATCTACGATCTGCCAATGGGGACGGAAAACAAGATCGGCGTCCATTTCGATACGGACGTATTCGGTGCCGACGGTCGCGGGTTTTTCAGCACCTGGAACGACGATGGAAGTGCCGCAAAGGTCGACGTCAGCGTCATGGGATTCAATACTGCCTCGGTGTTCGTGGGCGGTCGGCTGGGCGTCTGGCTCGAGAAGCAGGGCCAACGCGCCTGTCACGACTTCGCCGTCAACAGGATCGCCGATATCTTCGGCAACAACGTTCGCAAACATGTGGATCGCTGCATCGCTACAGCGTGGAACACGGAACCGTGGACCGGAGGGTCGTGGGCATGCGCCAAACCGGGGGCGGCTCATCAACGCGCGGCTCTGGCGCGCTCCGTCGATGAGCGGCTGTTCTTTGCCGGAGAGGCTACCGTGTACTATGGGCAGGGCACCTGCCACGGGGCTTACCAGTCCGGCATCCGGGCAGGACATGAAATCGCGGAACAATTGGCGTCGTAGATAATCGACAATGGTCTTGCCGCCTCTGGCGCGGTTCTTTTGATTCCAATTCTTGACTGGCTGGTGGGCGCCAAGGATGCGCTATTGATCGAACGAGATCGTCGGGAAGCTGCGCGGGGTCCGTGTACCGATATCGCAAATCGGCCCGGACTCCTGCTGGAGAACGGCAATAAGTTCGGCTATCTTCTTGACCGGTTTTTGCGGCGCCATCTAGGGAATGCCTGATGAAGATTGACAACGTAACGCCTTATCTCGTCGGCCCGAGGCCCAGCGCAGACGGCTGGTCCAGGGGGCAGATCGTTGTTTTCGTGAAGCTCGAAACGGACGCAGGTCTTGTCGGCTGGGGCGAGGCGTATGCCTTGTCCTCGAGGCAACGGGCGACCCGGGAAATCATCTTCGCTTTGGGTGAAGCACTGAAGCAAATGTCGGAGGCGACGCCGCGCGCCTTTCTGCACCACATCGCGAAACCCATGGACACAAAACACCCAAGCGTCGACTATTCGTCGGCAGTGAGCGCAATCGAAATCGCGCTCTGGGACTTGCTTGGTAAGTCGGTGGGGCAACCCGTGCACGCGCTGCTCGGTGGCGCAATCGTCGACAAGGTGCCGGTATACGCCAACGCCTGGGACCAGCCACTCCAAACGCCGGAGGCGATTGCGGCCCGATGCGCCATGATGGGTTCGCAGGGTTATCGGGCGGTCAAAATCTATCCTTTGCGGCAGCCGACACTGGCGGCCGCCGAAGCCTGTGTCAGATTGACCCGCGAGGCGGTCGGCCCGGACGTGGACATCATGCTCGATTTCGCCGTCCAGAAGGATCCGCGCAGGGCGCTTCGCGCCGCGCATCTGTTCGAACCCTATGATCCATACTGGATCGAAGAGCCGCTGGCAGGAGACGATCTTGATGCTCTGGCGGAGTTTCGCGCCAACACAGAAATACGCATCACGACCGGCGAGCGCCAGTCGGGCATACGGCATTACCGCAATGTTCTGGTGAAGAGAGCAGCCGACGTGCTCAACCCCGATATCGTCGGGGTTGGGGGGATTCTGGAGATGCTGGATATCGGCGCCATGGCAGATGCTCATTCCGTCGCGATGTCGCCGCATTGTTGGGCCAGCACAACCGTGGCCTTTCTTGCCATGCTCCATACCTGCGCAGTGATGCGGAATGCAATTTTTGCGGAACTCTACTACGACTATCTGGAACTAGGTGCCGAGCTGGCCAAATGCGATTACGTCATCAAAGACGGCTATGCCAGCGTGCCACAAAGACCAGGACTTGGCGTCGAGATGAACGAGAACGTCCTCCGGGCGCTGGCTCCCTGAGACATCAGGCCGCGAAGCCGCTGTTCGCGGTCCCGCCGCTCTCTAGCTTTCGTTCGCCATGCCCGGATCCTTTTCAGTGACGGTTTCCACATCAAGCGCGTCATCCAGATCGAACTGCCCGCCGGCTATTCGATGTGGCGTTCTTCGCGATATTCGGGTGATCCCGAGATGCCTGCGTTCAGCCGCCGAGTTCCAGCTCGTATTTGACGGTCTTGAATGGCACACCGTCGGGGTCGATCTCGGTATCTAGTTCTCGTGCGTAGCGGTGGCCCTCATACACGGCCGCGGCAATGGTGGCCGGGCCATAGCAGTCGCCGATGCGGCGTATGGACTTGATACCGGCGGCCTTGATCCTTGCCGGTTCGGCCATCAGCGCGTCGTATAAACCGTCATTCGGCAGGCGCATGGTCACGGGCACCAGGGTGCCCGTGCGCTCGATCCGCTCGCCGGTGATCAAGTTCACCAGCTCCACCACGCCGTCGCCGACGGATTTCACGCAATGGCGCGGCAGGATCTCCACACCCAACTTCACGAGCCGCCGCTCGATATGACCCTGTTCCAAGGTGTACCCGGTCCAACTGGCGACGCAAAGGCCCGGCGTTACGAGCGTCACCCGATGTCCTTCTCCAGCCAGCAGGTCCGCCATCATGCTGCCCATGTAGTAATGATCGTCGTCGAACACGATGACGGGACCGCTCGGCGGACGCTTGCCGGCCATAACATCGTCGGGGCTGAAGGACCGATCGGCGTTGGCGCCCGCAATGGGTTCGCGCAAGGCGCGTCCCACTCCGTCGCGCCGCCAGGTCGAGCCTGTGGCAAGCGCTATGTGGTCGGCGCCGAAATCCAGCACCTGCCCGGCGCTGAGCTCGCTTTCCAGGTACATCTCCACATTGGTCATGGGCGCGATCTGACCCAGTCGGTAATCGCGCACCCGTGCCCAGGCGTTCAGGTTCGGTAATGCACTCTCGCGGGTGACGCGACCACCGGCTTCGCGTCGCGCTTCGGCAATTGTCACTTTATAGCCGCGCTTGCCCAGCGCATGGGCTGCTTCCAGTCCGGCCGGCCCTGCCCCGACCACCAATATGCGCGCGCCGGAGGTCTCGGGCGCAATCTGCTCGGGGTGCCAGCCCTTGCGCCATTCCTCGCCGAATGTCGGATTCTGGGTACAGCGGCTTGGCGCCGAGACGTTGCTCCATGCAGCGCAGATGTTGCAGCCGATGCATTCTCGGATGTCTTCAGGCCTGCCTTCTTCGATCTTTTTCGGCAGGAATGGATCGGCGATGGATGGTCTTGCCGCACCGATCATATCGACGATACCGCGCCGGATGGCCGAAACCATGGCGTCGGGTGAGGTGTAGCGGCCCACGGTGGCAACGGGCTTGGACGTCATCTGCTTAACGAAAGCGACGTAATCTTCCTGGTAGCCCTCGGGCGCGAAGCGCGAGGTCATGGAATCGTTGCTCCAGTCGCTGACATTGACGTCCCACATGTGGGGCATCTCGGCCATCATTTCGATGGCATCGCGGCCTTCATTGTTCCATTCTAGGCCGTCGGCACCCATCATCTCGTCGACGGCGAAGCGAGCCACCACGCCAATGGTGTCGCCCACAGCCTCGAGCGTGTCTTCCAGCAATTCGCGATAGAAGCGTAAGCGGTTCTCAAGGCTGCCGCCGTACTCGTCGATACGCTGGTTGTGTCGACGCGACAGGAAATGAAACGGCATTGCTCCATCGTGACCGGCATAAACCACGACGATATCGAAGCCGGCCTGTCGCGCGCGCAGGGCACCCTTGCGGTGCCAGCGGCGGTAGGCGCGGATGTCATTCAGGTCCATGGCGCGGGCTTGCACCGGGTGGGATAGCCATTTGACCGGCCGGTGCATGGGGCCGATAGGCACTTCGCGGCTGTAGATATTGCCGCTATCCTGGCCGTTGTGGACCAGTTCGATGGCGGCGAGGCTGCCATGCTCATGCACGGCGTTGCACATGCCGGCTAGGTAGGGGATGTCCATGTCGCCCCACAGTCGGGTTTCGCTGTAGGGCGTGACATCGCCGGTGGGATGGAAATCGCATTGCTCCGTGGAGACGATTCCCCAGCCGCCCTCCGCCTTCATGCCGCGCATGGCGATCATGCTGTCGGGGAGCAGGCGACCCATGCCGTTACAGTGTGGCACCTGGTAGAAGCGGTTCCTTGCCGTTACCGGCCCGATTTTCAGGGGCTCAAACAGGATATCGTATCGCGGGTCTCTGGGCATGGTGTTTGGGATCTCGGTTGTCGTTGATAGCTATGACGGCACGCATAACGGAGTTCGACGTCAGAATCGTGCCGGGAAAAACAGGTCCCTGGTAGCTTTACGAAGAGCGCCCCGACCTGCCTGCCGCTCAACGTCAGACCGACGCCGGCAGAGCGATCTCTTCCCTGAGAAAGGGCATGTCGGGATTTTCCGGTGGATTGTCGAGTTCGCGCGCCGCGCGATGGCCGTCCTGGACCGCGAGCGCAATTATTCCCGGTACGTCGGCATCGCCGATCTTCTGCAAGGAACGAATGCCGGCCCCCGCCAATCGCTCTTGGTCGGCGGCCAGCGCCTGGTAGAGTTCATCCCGCGGTTGCCGCGACGTCACCATGACGATTGCCGCGGCATCGATGGCTCGCGCCCTTCCCGAGTAGACACAGCCGATATCGACCGCGTTCTTCCCGATGGACAGCAGATTGTGACTGGTTACGATGTCGACACCGAGTTCGATCAATTGCGCCTGAATCCGGTGCTGCTCCTCCGTGTTTACAGTCCATGACGAGACGCTGGCATCTGTCGTCACGAGCGTGACACCGTGACCGCCACGCCGGAGCTTTTCTGCAATCACGCCCCCCATATAGAAATTGTCGTCGTCGAACACGACGACCGGCCCGCTCACGTCAACACCGGCGGTGACGTCTCTGGGTGTAAAGATCGCCGCGCCGTCGGCGCGTGGAATCGGTGCCGTATTGCTGACTCCCAGCCCGTCACGCCGCCACTCGGCGCCGGTGGCGATCATGACGTGCTTAAATCCGAACTCGAGCACATTCTCTGGCGTCAGTCGGCTATCGAGGTACACTTCGACATTGGTCATCGATCGAATGCGCCCGACCCGCCAATCGCGCACCCGAGCCCAAGCCGAAAGCCCCGGCAGACTGCTTTCCCACGATACGCGACCGCCAAGTTCCGTGGTCGCTTCAGCAAGTGCGACCTTGTAGCCGCGCTGACCGAGCGCCCGGGCCGCCTCGAGGCCGGCAGGCCCGGCGCCGACGACAAGCACACTGCCGTCGGAACCCTTCGGTGGAATATGCTCGGGATGCCAGTTGCGCCGCCATTCCTCGCTCATCGTCGGATTCTGGGTGCAGCGCATCGGTAGAGATGTATGTTGTCCAGAGACGCAGATGTTGCATCCGATGCACTCTCGGATCTCGTCTTCCCGACCTTCCTCGATCTTCTTCGGGAGGAACGGGTCGGCGATCGAGGGCCTCGCCGCACCGATCATGTCCAATATGCCCCGCCTGATCTGACCGACCATGGTGTCCGGCGAGGTGAACCAGCCGACGCCGACGACCGGCTTTGTCGTCATCGACTTGACGAAGGACACGTATTTTTCCTGGATGGCTTCTTCGCCGAAGCGCGACGTCACCGAATCGTTGGCCCAGTTGGAGACATTTACATCCCAGAGATCGGGGAGTTCGGCCAGCATCTCGACAATGTCGCGCCCCTCGGCATCGCTTTCGATACCGTCCTTGCCCATCAGTTCATCGACAGCGAGCCTCACGGCGATCCCGCAGGTGTCGCCGACGGCATCCTTGGTCTCCTCGAGAACCTCGCGCATCAGCCGCACACGGTTCTCGAGCGAACCGCCATACTCGTCGGTACGGTGATTGCGACGCTTCTGAAGAAAGTGCATCAGCAGCGTCGAATCGTGACCGGCATAGACATAAACGATATCCGTCTCGGCTTCCTTGGCGCGCAGGGCAGCGTTCCGGTGCCAGCGCCTGAACTCTTTGATGTCGGATTTGTCCATGCCGCGGGTTTGGGTCGGTACGCCAATGATCGCGGCCTGATGTGACGGCCCCAGTGGCTTCATGCGGGTCCAAATATTCTGGGAGCCGACGCCATTGTGCGCCAGTTCCACGCCGGCCAGGGCGCCATGCCGGTGAACCGCCTCCGTCGTCAGCGCGAGACACTTGACATCGTAGCCATCCCAGAGGCGCGCCTGAGGTTCAGGCGAATAGTCCGAGGACGGGTGAATCATGCACTCTTCCGTGCAGACCACGGCCCAGCCGCCTTCCGCCTTTATTTCACGCATCTTGGCGTGGGTTTGCGGCCAGTTGAATCCCATGCCGCAGCAATGAGGTACCTGGTAGAACCGGTTCTTCGCCGTTACCGGCCCGATCTTTACGGGTTCGAACAGGATGTCGTATCGCGGGTTTCTGGGCATTGTGTCTGAGACCTCGGTCGTCGTTAAAACCGGCTGAATTCGAACTTACAGGATCAGTGGGACGCTTTGGCGGTCCCGAGCGGCATTATTCTGCCATTGGATCCGTCAGCAGGTCAGGTAGGTGATTGTCGGAAGCGTGGCGCACGATCGGGTGGGCCGCCGAACAGCGGTCCTTCCGTCGAAAGCTGCTCGATGGCGAGGGGATTCTCAAAAAGTCACTTCGCACGATCTCGTCACGCTGGCACAAACCCGACCGACGGCGGAGCGAATGGCCATCGCCGCTTCGCCCCGCCGTGGGTCAAATATCACGTTGGTCCGACCCTAATCGTTTAGAATCCGGATCGAATCTCGTTCCAGTCGGTCTCAATCTTGGTGGTGATTTCCACGCCGGCGTTAGGGATGAACACGCCGCCCTGGATAAGTTCCAGCGGGTTCTTCGACAGGCCGCGCGCGACGAGGACATCTTCCTCCACTGCCTCGAAAGCCTTCATGTTCGAGTGGCCATAGCCGTACTCCTCGATTAGGAAGATGCCGGACCGTGAGTCGATCAAGGCATCGATGACATCGTGCGCCTTGTCGTAGTGTGGCGCGTCGGCGGCCAGAACCATGCCGCAAACCCAGGTGAGCGCGCCTTCCTTTGGGTTCATGAAACGCACCGGCACACCTTGCCGGATCAACTCCTGCGGAGAACTGTTCCAGGTCATGGCGGCGACGAGCTCTCCGGACGCCAGCGCCTGCTCCACCGTTGTCATGTCGCTCGAATAGAGGCGCAACAGGGGTCGTTGCTCATTGAGCAGAGCCCGTACCTTCGCGATGTCCGCGTCGGAAAGATTCTCGACGTCGACGCCCGCGAAGATCGCGGCGCACCACCACGCATCCTCGGCAGCATCCAACATCGCCAACCTGCCCTCGTACCGCTTGTCCCAGAGCAGAGCCCAGGAATCTTCACCCTGCCAATCGACGAGATCGGTGCGATAGGTTATCGATGTCTGCCCCCAATCGAAGGGCACGAACCACTGCTCGCCATTGAATTGAGTGTTCTTCAGCGATTGCAGCTCGGGGAAGACATCCCCCCAGTTTGATAGCCGCGATGTGTCGATCGCCTGGATGATGCCGGCGTCGCGCCAGCGGGAAATATGGAAGCTGCAGGGATGCGCGACGTCAACCTGGTACCCGGCGCGCATCTTGGTGAAGGTCTCCTCATTGTCTGCGAACAGCGGCGTCTCGGGCCCTTCGCCATGTTTCTCGATATAGGCTTGGAGGACTTCCGGGACCTCGTATCCCGACCAGGTGAAGTAAATCGCCTGCTCCTCGGCTCTCGCTATCTTCGAGCCCAAGGGCATCGTGACGGCGGTCAGGCCCACGGATGCCAGCACGCGGTTGAACTCTCGGCGATTCAAAGCTCCTGCAGAGAGTTTTTCCTTGAATTCGGTGATGTTCATGATCGTGTCTCCCATTTTCGAGGCCTTCAGGGGCGTGCCTTCCATTTTTCCGAAGGCACTTGTAGCGTCAAACGCCGGACTGCGATCTTGCGTCCACCGCTGTTCCGACCTGTCCACCCCGCCATTCGGGCTCCGGTGCTGTATCAAGCCAAGCCGGGCAATCCCCGCGGAATGTACCAGCCCTGTCATCGCCCGTTCCGTGCGGCGTGTAGCCGAGCAATGCTCGCAAGCGCGGCCCGAACTGGGCAGCTATGTCGGGCGAGTAATACAAATACTGATTTGATTCCTGCCGCAGCCAACCCAATACGTAAGTAGTGATGAGCCCCATTCGCGAAGCGTTGCTTTGATTTGCACCAGCTCCGTGCCAGGTCGATCCCATATAGAACAGTACGGAACCTTTCGGCATCGCCGCGGAATCCCAATCGGAAAGGTTTGGCAAATGCCAGGAGCGATGGAGGCGGTGGCTGCCGAGGACGACCCTTGTGGCGCCATTCTCCTTTGTAAAGTCGTCCAGGGCCCACATAACCCCGATCCCAAGCTCCATGCCGGGGCTTTCGATAGGCCACACGGTATCGTCCCGATGCAGGGGTTGGTCCAGCTCACCAGGCAGGACTTCGATCGCGGTTATGCTGCTGATTTGATAGGTCAGACAATGCGGCAGAAGAATCGCATTGGCGACCTTTATCACCATGTCGTGGTCAATGAGTGCAGCAGAACTGGGCGCTATGGAGAGCGGTCCTTGAGAGTTACGCAGTGTCTTGAAACCATTGAAGTTACTTGTACTGGCCAGCCCGGAGGCTTCAAGTTTGGGGCGCAGTTCAGCACGGACAGTATCAACAAGATTTGACTCAGCGACTCCCGCGACCGCGACCGCACCATCGCGCCGGAGTGCGTCAATGACACTGGCGACGCTTGCCGACTTCTCAAATACGCACAACGCCATACGTTCCTCCGTTTGAGTTGGGCTCATCGATGAGGCGGTGGTTTATCCATATCTGATCACCCAGGCATCAAACCGACGGCTGA
>JBBDMS010000039.1:67567-86874 GCA_040878185.1 Dongiaceae bacterium
TCGGTTGGTTTGACTAGAAACCGCCTTTGACCTCGGCGAAGACATTCGCGATCGTTTCCATGAACTCGCCCGATACCGGGATCTGATACTTTCCGGCACTCAGAATTTCATCCGGATTGCGGCTGAGGCCCAGCTCGGCAAGCCGCTCATCGCCAACCAGATCGAACGCCTTCAGGTTGGAGTGGCCGTAACCGTAGTCATTGATGAAATAACGACCGGATTCCGGACTGAGCAGGGAGTCGATAACGTCATATGCCTTGTCCAAGCGTGGTGCATTCGCCATGATCACAGCGCCACAAACCCAAGTAAGGGCGCCCTCTTTCGGCGCTGCGAACGCGACCGGAACGCCTTGCGCCCTCAGCGCAACCGGGGAAGAGTTCCATGTCATGGCGGCCCATAACTCGCCAGACGCTAGCGCCTGCTCGACTGTCGTCATGTCATCCGTGTACATCCGTACCATCGGTTGCTGCTCGCGCAACAGTGCGGCGACCTTTTCGATACTTTCGTCGGTTTGAATCTCATCGAACGGCACGCCAGCATAAATCGCCGCGCACCACCAGCTGTCTCCCTCGTTGGCGATCATCGCAACCCTGCCTTCATAGCGCTTGTCCCACAGAACGCTCCAGGATTCCTCGCCATCGGGGAAATCAACGAGATCCGTGCGATAGGTAATCGACGTTTGTCCCCAGTCGCAGGAAGCAAAATAATTTTGGCCATCGGCCATCCCTATCTTCTTCAGAGACGGAACCATGTCGTCCCAATGTGCCAATCTGGATGTATCGAGCGGCTGAAGCGCGCCCGATTCTATCCACACGTCAATGTTCGTATTACATGGATGCATCACATCGACAACGAAACCAGCCTGTACTTTCGTAAAGCCTTCGTTGCTGCTGCCATAGGGCGCCATGTCCGGAAATGCACCGTGTTTTTCATGGTACTCTCCGAACAGTTCGGGAATGTCGTATCCGCCCCACGTGAAATAGAACGCCTCTTCGCCAGCGGCGGCAGAGGGCCGTGACAACATGGGTGCGGCAATCAGGGAAACGCCCGTCGCACCCAGCAGCTGACTGAACTGGCGTCGCGAAAGCTTGCCGGCAGCTGCCTTCTCGATCATTGCATCGATAGAGATTTCTTTGCTTGGCATCGACTGCACTCCCCATTCGCGGAACCTTCTGGTTCCAGATTGAACGAACAGGCTAGTGCCGCTGCCGCCGACGGGTCAATAATTCATTTGACCGCTCAATCGAAAAAACTATAAGGAACAACAAGGCTTCTACCCCCGCCATGGGCGGAACCGGGTTCCGGGCCTAGTCTCGCCGTCCGGTTCGGACATGATCGAAGCAAGGGCAAAATGGCAAGAGCGCGTGCGCGTGTGGGCAGACCGAGAGGCGAGAGTGTCGAGAACGCAGGGCGACGCCGAAAGCAGGTCATCGACGCCGCGGTCAAATCAATTGCCGAACACGGCCTTTCGGACACAACCCTGTCGACAATCGCAAACGCAGCGGGACTGTCCCAGGGAACGTTAGTCTTTTATTTCAAAAGCAAGGAATCCTTGCTAACCGAAGCGTTCCGATCCCGCATGGAAGAATACCGGGAATTCTGGACCGAAGCGGTGTCCTCTGCCGGTCCGGATAGCGTCGACAAAATCATCGCACTGACGTTCGCGGCGATCGATGCGAAAATGATGACGCCGCAGAACGTGGTACTTTGGAACTCGTTCTGGAACAAGGCTTCGTCCAGTCCGGGCCTTGCAGAATTATTGACGCAGTATGATGCCCAGCGATTGGGCCTTCAGCTGTCTCTTCTGGAAGACGCCCTGCAATCCGCTTCCGATACGAGATGGACACCAAAAACCGCTGCACATGCTCTGGAAACCATGGCGGAAGGCATTTGGGTCCGTGTGCACTACTCGCCAGACTACATAACGATCAAAGATGCAAAAATGGCGCTCGGGACAGTGCTGTCGCTGATCTTACCTTCGCGGGCTGCTGAGATCATGCGGCGCGCTGCCGACTGCCCGGAAATCTAGTCAGGATCCTGGCGGCGTGCCTCGGAACCCATCATACGGAGTGGCACTCAGGCCGCGAAGGAGTTGGGAATCCCGACTCCGTATCTTCCTGATGCGCAGCGAGTCGCTACGCGGCTATTTGCTTCTCTCACCTACGCTCATCGTCATGCTGCTTAGCATGTGCGTACCGTTCGCGCTGATGGTCGCTATAAGCTTCTGGACCCAAAACGGATTCGATTTCGACACGAGCTTCTCTCTCACGAGTTACCGCAAGGCTGCTGCGAGCCCGGTCCTCGAAGTATTGCTGATTCGTTCGCTCATTATCTCTGGTACTTGCGCCATCTTTACAGTGCTGATCTCGTATCCGATGGCGTACTACGTCGCGTTCCATATTCGGCGGCGTAAGATGTTATGGATTATTTTGATGACTCTGCCGTTCTGGACCAGCTATCTGCTGCGCGTTTTCGCATGGAAGATAATTCTTGGCTACAACGGCGCCATCAATTCGGGCTTGCAGTGGATGGGGCTAATCGAGGAACCACTCGAGTTCCTGCTCTACAGCCCGAGCGCCGTTGTGATCACCCTGGCGCACGCTTGGGCCGCGTTCGCCATTCTGCCGATCTACGTTTCCCTGGAAAAGATTGACCGCTCGCTCCTTGAAGCCGCGGCCGATCTCGGCGACGGATCTGTTATCCGGTTTCTTCGCGTGACCTTGCCGCTTTCGCTGCCGGGCGTCATTGTAGCAATGTTGCTGATCTTCGTCCCGACCGTTGGGGACTACGTGACACCAGCGTTGGTCGGCGGGTCTGACGGCATGATGATAGCCAATATCATTCAGGTTCAGTTCGGAAGAGCGAACAACTGGCCGATGGGCGCAGCGCTTGCCATCATCATGATGATCATCGTGACGGTTGCCGCGTTGATCTACATGTGGGCGGCTCGCAAGGCCACGGATCGAATCGCATGAAGAACGTAGCCTACATCAACCGTCCCAACCGGCCCCTCCATCTGTATGCGCTGATTTACCTGGCATTTCTTTATGTCCCCGTACTTTTTTTGCCGCTGTTCTCCTTCAATGACTCTATCTATGTCGCCTTTCCATTCAAGGGTTTCACGACGACGTGGTATGAGCAGATGCTGGACAACAAGCCGATGCATCGGGCCCTGATGAACAGCGTCAGGGTCGCATCGGTCGCCGCACTTGTCGCGACCATGTTCGGTATCTTTGGTGCCAAAGCTGTGACGAGGTATCGAATTCGAGGTAAGAAACTGGTGGTAGGTGCGATCATGCTGCCGCTGGTGATTCCCGGCATTATTCTGGGTGTAGCGTTGTTGATTTTGGTTAGCCGACTTGGCATTCCTTTATCGCTTTATACGATAACTCTCGGACATATCCTCATCAGCATCCCGTTCTCTATGGCAACGTTGATCGCGCGTTTTGAAGGTTTTGACAAGTCGATGGAGGAGGCAGCTACGGATCTCGGCGACAATGCGTGGTGGACGTTCTGGAGAGTCACCTTCCCTATGGTCTTTCCGGGCGTGCTTGCGAGCCTGCTGCTTTGCTTCACCATTTCCTTCGACGAATTCATCATGGCCTTTTTCCTTGCCGGTACCGAATCTACGCTGCCAATCTTCATCTACACCCAGCTCAGGTTCCCACAAAAGTTGCCGGGCGTTCTCGCGCTCGGCGCCTGCATTCTGGCGGTTTCGTTCGTCGTGGTGTTCTTCGCACAGTGGCTCCGGCGTCGTGGCCTTGCCGGGGCATCGAACGCGGGTGTTTGAATCATGAGCAAAAATGATCCCTATATCAGCATCGAGCGGCTATCAAAGCATTTCGATTCAGTAGTTGCCGTGGATCAAGTTAACGTAACGATTAATAGTGGCGAGTTCTTCTCGCTACTTGGCGCTTCGGGATGTGGCAAAACGACGTTGCTTAGAATGCTCGGCGGTTTCGAAGCACCGACTGCAGGCGAGATCTATATCGAGAACGAGCCCATGTCGGGCGTGCCGCCGCACCGGCGCCCGACAAATATGGTTTTTCAAAACTATGCGATCTTTCCGCACCTAAATGTGCGTCGAAACATCGCGTACGGTTTGCGTGCGGAGAAGCTCAATGCTGCCGAGACCGCTCGGCGGGTCGGCGAGGCGCTTGAGCTGGTAAAGCTCCAGGGTTTTGGCGAGCGGCGCTCCGACGAACTGTCCGGTGGCCAGCGACAGCGCGTGGCCCTGGCCCGGGCGCTCATCAGGCGGCCGAAAGTTCTGCTCCTGGATGAACCATTGGGGGCGCTCGACAAGAAGCTGCGCGAGGAAATGCAGCTCGAACTGCGCGCGCTGCAACAGTCTCTCGGCATTACCTTCGTGTTTGTGACGCACGATCAGGAAGAGGCGCTAACCCTGTCGGATCGGGTCGCTGTCATGTCGCAGGGCCGAATTTTGCAGATAGCGACCCCCGAAGAGATCTATCAGCGCCCGGTGAGCGTTGAGGTTGCGGATTTCATTGGACAGATGAATTTCATTGATGCGCGTGTCATCGGTGTTGGCAACGGCAACGCCGTGCTCGACACCGCCGCATTGGGCCGGATCAGGGCTCCCACTCTCTCTGGGTTGGCGCAGGAGGGTGCCAAAATTGTCGTCGCAATCCGGCCCGAGAAACTCCGCCTGTCGAAGGAACGCCCCCACGGAACCGGGAACGCCGTGCAAGGGGTGATCAAGAACACAGCTTATCTTGGTGATCGAAGGCACTTCTACGTTGCCGTGCAGGGTTGCGACAAGCCACTCGCGGTAGCAGCACAGGAGGTGCAGGAATCGGGCAGCCAGCAATTCGAACAGGAGAGTCCGGTCTGGATATCCTGGGCCGACGAGTCCGTGATCGTTCTCGATGCGAACTGAAAGCGCTTTCCTGTTCGGGAGTTGGCGGGGTCAGTTACGAATATGAACAGTGACTTTCAATCGCGAAAGTTGCCGGTGGCCAGTTAAGTGGTGGCTATGAGATTTAAGACCGGTCGAGGCCCCAGCGATTTCCAAGCGAAGAAGGTTACTTTTCCCATGCGGCCGCTTTATAGTTTTCTGGCGTCAGCGAGATGTCCCATTCGATCTCTTGTCCTGAGAGCCAATGCAATGAACGTCAACTCACATGAGCAGCGCAATGACTGAAAACGTTATCACCCGTCTGCTGCCCAACGGGTCGCCGGATGGCGGCTTGAAGCCCATGGGCTATATCGCAGACGACGCGGTGGCCGATGGCGCTGCCGACGAACGCGGCCACATCTTCTTCACCAACGCAACCGGCAACGTGAAGGTCGGCGTCTGGCAATGCACCCCGTGCACCGAGATCACTCGCGACTACCCCTACGATCAGCTCTGTTTCGTGCTTGATGGTACGTCGACCATCACCGACGAAAGCGGCCATACCGAGACCTATAGGCCGGGCGATGCCTTCGTCATCCCGCGCGGTTTCAATGGTTCCTTCAAAATGACAGGGAACTTCAAAAACTACTTCATAACCGTGGAACCCGAGCGATAACATCGGGCCGTTTGGCACTGACCGGAGGGTTGGCGAATGTACGAGATCGATCCAACACGAACCGATCTGATCGAGGAGTTCGATCGAAATCCCGGTGGTCCCTACAGCGCCGAGCTGACTCTGTTGGTCAAGCGCCTGCGCCTGATGCCCATGGAAGAGCGCACCATCATCGTCTGCACCAAGCACAATGTTGAATGGACTCTAGCCAGGATGCCGAAGGGTCGCGGGGCCATGCTGGAATACTATGACGATTTGGTGTTCGACGACTATTACGCTGCCGTCAAGAAAGTATTCCGCATGCGCTGGCAATCGGTCACCGGCGTCGCACTGGGCTAAGCTGCAAACCCATCAAACCTGAGATAGAGCCGGATTACAGTGAGCTCGAGCATGGCAAGGAAGAACCCTTGTGTTTGTCATGGAATATTGCCGGGCGTCCGGAATATTCGATCTCGATGAAGAATCGGCTGACCGGATTGCGATGTTTGTAAGACCTAAACACCGATAACAGAGCCAGACCGTGCATGAAATCGGGGCCCAGGGAGGAACGGGTAATGAAAAAGATCATTGGGTACTGCAGCCCCTGGACGGTAATGCCGGGCGATACCCTCAACGTCATGGTCAGCACTTACGGGCCCGATCGCTATCGCGCCGATCTGGTACGCGTGATCTGCGGCAACGACGATCCTGGCCTCAACATCTACCGGGAAGAGGAGATCGCAGCGTCCTTCGACGGCGAGTATCCCGGCCGCGAGCAGTGCACCGTGGCGGGCTCTTATGTGACCATTCCCCCAAGCCCGTTGGTGACTGGCCTGCGCAGCTTCACGGTTCTGGCTTGGGTCTTTCCTACCACCCCCGAAAAGGGCGCCCAGGGTCTGATCGCCAATTGGGATGTCGCCACTGCCAGTGGTTTCGCTCTGACCATTAGCGACAGCGGCGCCGCTGCCATGCGGCTCGGCAATGGCCGCGGCGGTACCGTGGAAGTCACTACCGGTAAGCCGCTGGCGAAACGGCGTTGGCATCTGATTTCCGCCTCCTATGATGATGCGGCGGCGACGCTAACTGTCTCCCAGCATTTTATTGGCCCGCAGTTCGAAGCCAGCACCAGCGCCAGCGCCACCGGCACGGTTGACTTCACGCCCGCCATGGGTAGTGCACACCCGCTGCATATGGCGGCAATACCGACGATTCATCCGGCGGGTCGGCCCGGCGCCAGTCACTTCTTCAACGGCAAACTCGACCGGCCGCGGTTAGTCGGTCGCGCGTTGGACATGGCCGACAGCGTCGCACTGGGCTGGGACGCCGCGCCCCATGAGCGCGATACATCGGTGATCGCGGCCTGGGACTTCTCCCGCGAAATCGGCGACGTCACGGTCATCGACGCCGGCCCCAACGGTCTTCATGGTCGGACGGTCAATCTGCCGTCGCGCGCAGTCAAGGGCTTCAACTGGAGCGGCAAGGAGCAGAACTGGCGTCACGCACCCGAGGAGTATGGCGCCATCCACTTCCACGACGACGACCTCTATGACGCTGAATGGGACACCGACTTCACCTACGAAGTCCCGGCGGATCTGCGCAGCGGCGTTTACGCAGTGCGCCTGCGGGTCGACGACGACGAATGGTATGTAACCTTCTACGTTCGCCCGCCGCCCGGCACCGCCACGGCCAAGCTCGCCTTCCTGGCCTCGACGGTCACCTATATGGCCTATTCCAACATCCAATGGTCATGGCAGGAGTATTTCGGCGAAGTCGCCGAGTGTTACTGGACCACAATGCAGCCGGGGGAGGTCTTCCTCCAGGAGCATCCGGAATACGGTCTATCGACCTACGACAACCATTCCGATGGCAGTGGCGTGCGTTATGCCTCGCGCCTGCGGCCAGTAAGCCAGGTGGGGCCGAAAACGGCCCCGATCTGGAACATCAATGCCGACACCCACATCCTCGGCTGGCTTGAAAACAGGGGTATCGAATACGACGTCATTACCGACGAGGATCTGCACAGCGAGGGTGTCGCGTTGCTGGAGCAGTACACCGCCGTGGTGACCGGTGCCCATCCCGAATACTATACCACGCCGATGTGGGACGGTCTGCGGACCTATTTGGCGCGTGGCGGCCGAATGGCTTATCTCGGCGGCAATGGCTTCATCTGGCGTTGCGCCATGTCAGACGTCTTGCCGGGCGTAGTCGAGCTACGCCGTGCCGAGGACGGCATCCGCTACCGCGACGAGGAACCAGGCGAGTACTACTTGGAGTTCAATGGCGAATACGGTGGCCTGTGGCGCCGTCTCGGCACATCGCCGCAGGCGCTTTGCGGCGTCGGTACGGTAGCCGTCGGCTTCGATGTTTCGGGCTATTACCTGCGCAAGGCGGGGAGCTTTGATGTCCGAGCCGGGTTCATCTTCAAGGGCATCGGCGACGATGAGGTGATCGGTGATTTCGGCATCTTCGCCGGCGGCGCCAGCGGCACCGAGATCGACGCCACCGATCCCATGCTGGGCACCCCGCCCCACACTCTGATCCTGGCATCGTCGGAAGGTCACTCGGCCGAGACTTATCTGGTGCCCGACGAGACCGGCTTTCATTATGGAGCCATGGACGGTTTCCAGAACCCCAGGGTGCGCGCCGACATGACGTTTTTCGAAACGCCTGGCGGTGGCGCGGTGTTCTCCGTGGGCTCCATCGCCTGGCCGGGCAGCCTTCCGCACAACGGCTACGACAACAATGTGTCGCGGATCACCGAGAACGTCCTGCGTCGTTTCGTGGATGACACCCCGTTCGCCATGCCCGATCGGTGACACCGCGTCGCGCCACCCGATCGATTTGGAGGGCACCCTGACCATTTCCAAGCAGGATCATCCGGTCGATCCAGCGCGCCCTGAATAAGCTGGGCAAGGTGACGCCGAGGGAGAGTCAACCAGGCCATGAACCTTTACTGCCAGCAGTTTCCAAGCAAGGGTTCTACAAGGCCAAAGGTTTCACGCTCGACTTGGCGACCTCCAAGCCCCACTTTGGCGCCAGCCTGGACCCATAACAAACATCGCGCGCCATGGGGGTCCGGCTCAGTTGAATCCGGAGTTAGGTTGGCGCGGCCCACAAACGAAGCGCTTCCGGCCCAGAGCGGGTCGAGAACGCTCCCTACAGAGTGTCGCGGCGGGTTGGCATGTCAATCGATGCCGGCCTTGACCCCTTCGAACATGGCGATACACTTTTCGAGCACCGAGGAGTCCCACATCTCAAACATTTTGCTGCCCTCGATGAGTGATTGAGGATCGGCGTAGCCGTACTCCTTCACCAGCGTCTCGTCCGCGATGTCGAATGCCAGCTTGTTGGCGCTGCCGAAGGCGAACTCCTCAATCATGTATTTGCCAACAGTTGGCTCCAGCGTGGCATTTAGATAGTCGTACGTCTCGTCGTCCGAGGCCGAGCGGCTGTTCAAGAGCACCTGTGTATCGCACCACGTAAGGATGCCTTCCTTCGGGTTCATCCACTCAACGTCGACGCCTTCCTTCAGCAGGTTTGTATAGCTGCTATTCCACGCGTATGTAGCCACCAACTCGCCTGCCGCCATGGACTGTTGGATGTCCGCGTCACTGGACCAGTAGTATCTGAGTAGCTCGCGCTGCTCCACCAGCTTGGCACGAACCCGCTCGATGTCGTCATCGGACATGTTGAACGGGTCATCGATCCCGATTAGCACAGCAGTCGGAAGCACCGCCTCCTGCATGGCGCCACTCGTCGAGAGGCGGCCCGAGTACTTCGGGTCCCACAGGATCGACCAGCTGTGATTCTCAGGCCCGGAATACTCCGGGGCCAGGTCCGGCCGGAACACGATGGAACTGTTGCCCCACGTCCATGGCACCGCCCATTGTTTACCATCCCCAACCATGCCCTTGATCGTCGTTAGTTCTTGGTAAAGATCGCCCCAGGCCTCGATGCGCGACGGATCGATCGGTTCGAGCAACCCGGCATTCCGCAAGCGACCAATCTCGCTGCTGGTCGGCACCGAAATGTCGGACTCGAAGCCCGATTGCAGCTTTGTGATTGCCTCATCGTTGTCGGCGAACACAGAGACGCTCGGCGACGTGCCGTACTTCTCGACGTATGCCGGGTGCAGCTCCGGGGTGTCGTAGACTGCCCAAGTGAACACCTTGAGGTTCGTATCGGCGCGGGCCCAATTGCCGGTCAACGGAACCGACACTGTGGCAATACCGACCGACGCAAGTATCTTGTTGATCTGCCGACGGCTCAGTTTGCCATCCGCAAGCATGCCCTTGAAGCGATTAAGTTCCATTTTTTTTGACATTTGGACGTCCTCCCGGAAGATCATACAAAATGGTATGTTGGTGCCATGGCTTGGTCAAGTTCTTGTCAAGCTAGAGGAATGTTAGACAACTTTCTTGTATCGGATGTAGTCCGACCTGCCCGAACTTTCATCCAGTCTGAAGCAGAGTCCGTTCCTCAGATGAATACTCGCTCCAAGCTGGGCGGACCAACCACCAGGAAGCTGATCTAGAACGCTTACGGCTCGAAGTTGAAATAACCGAGGCAGAGAGAAGTAACCTATGGCCTGCACCCGGTTCCGACGACACCGAGTTAGGTGTCTTAATGGAACCGGAGGTGAGTCATGGAGAGACGAAAGTTTACACGCGAGTTCAAGCTTGAGGCTGTGCGGCTGATCAAGGATCGCGTCGTTTCGTATGCGCAGGCTGAGTGAGACCTGTCTGTGCATCAGTCGCAGCTATGCAGTTGGGTGAAGGCTTTTGCGGGCGACCCGCAACATGCGTTCCCCGGCCAAGGTCAGATGAAGCCGGAGCAGGCTGAGATCCCGCGGTTGAAGCACGAAGTGATCAAGCTCAAGGCCGAACGCGACATTCTAAAAAAAGCCGCGGCCTACTTCGCGAAGGAATCGACGTGAAGTTCTCCTTCATCGCGAAGCACCGTGGGACGTGGTCGGCGGGATGGTTGTGCGGGGCGCTCGGTGTCTCGCGAGGCGGGTTCTATGCCTGGCTGACGCGGCCGCGCAGCCGGCGCAGTCAGAACAATGAAGAGCTAAGCGCCAAGGTTCGTGCCAGCTTCCTGGCCAGCGGCCGGACCTACGGCGCCAGGCGCGTGTGGCACGACATGCTAACTGAAGGCGTGCCGTACGGCCTGCACCGGATCGAGCGATTGATGCGGCTACAGGCCCTTAGAGCACGCCCGCGTGCTTGATCGCAGCTTCGAAGCGACGGCTCCAAACCGCAAATGGATCGCCGACTTCACCTACGTCTGGACGGCCGAAGGTTGGCTATATGTGGCGGCGGTGGTCGATCTCTTCTCTCGGCGCGTGGTCGGCTGGTCGATGAACACAGCCATGACCGCGCAACTCGAAGATCGGCTATATGAGCCCTATGGAGTTCGAGAGGCAGGCGGGATTAGCTTAGGCGGGTGTCAACCGAACCAGGTGCAAGCCAAACTGCGGTTCTGCTAAGGAGAGCTATCATGGATTTGAAGACCCACCTCAGAGACGAGATCGACTGGGATCTGCCCTTTCCGGCGGAAGAATACGCGGATCGCCGGCAGCGTACGCGCGCGGCCATGGCGAAAGCCGGCGTCGATGTTCTTCTGCTCTGCCGCTTTCCGGACATGAACTGGCTGACCGGCTACGACATGATTTTGAATCATCTGCGCAACCCGGCCACACTGGTTGTGAGGGCCGACAGCGATGACACGCTCTTTTTCGATGCCGCCGCGCACACCACGATTGTCTCACTGGTGCCTGAGATCCGCGACGCCGTGTTTTTCGATCACGGTCCCATGGCCGACGCCGAGGATTTTGACATCATAACCAACGAACTCGCCGCACGCGGTCTCGTCGGTGGTACGATCGGCTTGCAGTTCTGGGGCTGGGGTCCGCATCCGTCGGTGATCGCGGCACTGGCCGAAAAGCTGCGCGCGAAGGGCGCCAACGTCGTCGACGCCTCGTTGCTGGTGGAGACTCAGCGTCTCTACAAGTCGCCGCGTGAGCAGGACATCGTACGCCAGGCTGCGGCCAAGGGTGACAATGCGCTAGAAGCCGCCCGCGCCGCGATGGCACCGGGTATGATGGAAACCGAGATCGAGGCTGTTCTGATCGCCAGCCTCATGGCGCAGGGCTGTAATTATCCCGCCATCCACACAATGGTCGGGTCGGGTGTCCGGTCGGGCACGCATCATTCCGCGCCGACCCATCGTCGTGTGAAAGTGGGCGATCTCGTTAGTATCGATTTTTGCCCCTCGCTTCACCGCTATCACGTGAACACCTGCAGGACGTTCTCGATCGGCAAGGCTGACGACCGCTGGATTGACGTGATGGAGAAGGCCGCCGGCTCGATCGATGCGATTCTCGAGAACATCAAGGTCGGTGACCCTCTGCCCCGTGTGGACGAGGTCGCTCACGCGCATATCGAGAAGGTCGGCCTGATGGACAAGGCCTGGTGGATCGGTGGTTATCCGCTGGGAATCTCGTTTCCGCCGGATTGGACAGGCGCCTACTGGAATCACTGGGAAGAGGAAACCTTCGGGCCAACGCCCGAACAGCTTACCGTTCAGCCTGGTCTCGTCTTCAACTACGAGAACCAGTTCGACGTCTGGGAGGGCTGGCCCGGCGGCACCGGCTGCAACTTCATCGAATCGTTCATCGTGACCGAGGATGGGCCGGAGCTGCTATCCCGCCTGCCGCGCACGATCCTTTCCAGCGAAGGTTGACCTGACCCCTTCAAACGCAGCCAGTCTGAGTGACACTTTTCGACTGGCTGGTCTGAGCCCTGAAAGTCGGATCGTTTTTGGGTAGAGTTTTCCGATGACCTCCCCCCGACCTTAGATCGGGTTCAGTTGGAAAATTCCGCTTCATAACACGCCAACGTAACTTGACAGTGCCGTAAGTTGGCACTATAAACTTGGCATGACTGACAATCACGACTACAGCCTCCAGATCGCAACACAGGTGATCGCTCGCGCGATCAAGGAGGACCCTGCAACGGTTCGGCGGCGATTCCGGCACTGGGCTGGGCTGGGCATAGTTCCTGAAGCTGCTCGCACCGGCAGTGGTGTCGGCACGCGGCGAGCCTATGCGAAAGCTGGGGTTCTTCTCGGCGCCCTGCTGGCACTCCTGGCGCGTCACGGCATCGAGGGGGAAGCCCTCACTCGCCTCAGCAAGGAAATGGAACCGGTGCTTTGCAGAAAGGGCCTCGCGTACTTCCATAGGAGCGGCGGTGATCTGATTATTGACCTTGAGGCCAATGGAAATTTGAGAGCACAAATTCGCCTGCCCGGTGCCCAACCGCCCAAGTCTCCGGAATGGGCCCGGCTTACGATCAATATTGGGGTGCTCGCGAGCCAGCTTTCCAAGGCCCTCGACTTCTATGACTAACTATTTTTTTATAAACATAGTGCCAATGTACGGCACTATGGCGCAGCCGGCGAGGCGCCAATGAACGCCGAATACACTAGGCCGGAATCTGCCCACCAGATGGCCGATCTTCGCCAACCGCTTGGCGTTCTTGCTCGCCTCCTCGGGCGCCAGGCGGCACGCGATCAGCTGAGCGCCGGCTGCCCGACTTCGGACGGCAATCCGGATTTCTCCGACCCGCAACCCGTTGTCCAATCCTCCACGACTGAGCGCAAGCGACGGAGGCCGTGATGGCGACAAAGTCCAACCGGGATTCCATCGGGGCCTTCTATTCCATCGCCGAAGTCGCGGAGCGACTCGGGGTAAACGCACGCACGGTCCGGCGGTGGATCGGTGACGGTCGCCTCGTTGTGCATCGCTTCGGGCGCTCCATACGCATCGCCGAAACCGATCTGCGGGCGTTCATGGCCGCCAATCGTGAGGGCTAGATTGATGTTCACACCAGTCAACGTATTGCCTTCAATTTCAACGAGATACAAAGGTGTCGGGAATACATTCCAGATACAACCGTCCCATGTACTTCTATATAGTATTCCCGTTAAGGTATCTGTGGCCGCTCCGGCCATCCCGAGGCCGCTCCAGTCCAGATGGAGGATTTCCCGATGAACCAGCCCCATCGCCCGCGTGACCCCGCAGCGTTCGTGGCCGGACGCAGCGACGCCGACAGTCTGGCCGACCTGGTCGCGAGGCTCACTGCCGACGAGACCCTGTCGCCCGCCCGCCGGCGCGATCTGGCCTCTTCGCTCCGCCGTATCGCACAGCTCCTCGATCGCGACCTCAGTGCTCTGCCAGCCGACTTGCCGGGCCTTCGGGGTGCTATCGGCCGCATTAACCCGGCCCAGTACGGTATCTCGCGCAAGACCTGGTCCAATATCCGCTCGAACACGCTCGCCGCCCTGCGCCTCTACGGCAGCAGCAGCGCGCCATCGCGCAAGTCGCCGCTGTCGGACGAATGGCAGGCGCTGCAGCATCGGCTTCCGGACAAGCGTTTCCGCAACGGGCTCTCGCGGTTCACACGCTTCTGTAGCGACCAAGGCATCGCGCCCGCTTCTGTCGACGACGCCGCAACAACGGGCTTCCGGCGCCATCTCGAGACCGACACGTTCGTACCCAAGCCATCGGCGCACCTCCGTCGCACCTGCCGGCTATGGAACGAAGCCGTGGAGACGATCTCGGGCTGGCCCGGCCGGACGGTGCCGTTACCGGACAATCGAAAGCCGCGCCGACGCCGTGCGCTGAGTGATCTGCCGGCGAGCTTCCAGCAGGATCTCGGCGCCTACCTCGCCATGCGCGCCAATCCCGATCCTTTCGATGAAGCGGCGCCGGCCAAACCCCTCAAACCCGGCACCATCCGGCTGCAGCAGGAGCATGTCCGCGTCGCGGCTTCTGCGCTTATCGGGCAGGAAGCTCCGAGTGAGCGCATTCGGTCACTTGCCGATCTGGTCGAACCGAATTCTTTCGTGGCGATCCTGCGCCGACTGCTCCTTGACCACGGGGGCAAGGCCAACGCCTGGACCGAGGGAATCGCAAAGACCCTCATCTCAATCGCGAAGCTCTGGGTGCGGGTCGACACCGATGCATTAAACAAACTGAAGGTACTGCAGGCACGGTTGCCGAAACTGCAGCCCGGTATGACTCGCAAGAACCGCGAAACGCTGCGGCAGTTCGATGACGACGGCAATCTTGCCCGGCTGCTCAGCCTGCCCCAGCAACAGTTCGCCGAAGCACTCCGCGTCGACCCGCCGACAAGCAAGGCAGCGGTGCAAGCCCAGATCGCGTTTGCCATCGAGTTCCTGCTGCACTGCCCGCTGCGCGCACACAATCTGGTTGCCCTTCGTCTCGGCACGCATCTGATCCGGCCGGCCGGTAACCGCGGCCCTGTCTATCTCTGCCTTGAGCCGGGGGAGGTCAAAAACGACGAGCCGATCGACTTTGAACTGGCGCCATCGGTCATGAAAATGCTCGAGCTCTATCAATGCCGGTTTCTGCCATTTCTCGGCGGCCCGGATTGTCGCCATCTCTTTTGCACGACAGGCGGACAGCCGAAGGCTCAGGCAACCCTCGCCCAGCAGATCCAAAAAACAATCGCGAAGCGCCTTGGCCTTGTCATGACCATGCACCAGTTCCGGCATTTGGCGGCCAAGCTGCATCTCGATGCTGATCCGGATGCCTATGAGCGCCTCCGCCAGTTGCTCGGGCACACGTCGCTCCGGACGACCCTCAACGCCTATGCCAAACCGGACACAAGGCGAGCAGGCAAGGAGCATGACCGGATCATCGAGGCCCGTCGGCAGGATCTTGCCGACAGGACGAGTCACCCGCGCCGACGCGCAACACTGGCGAGGACGCAATGACCTTGAGACAGCGCCTTTCGCTGCCTCGCCGGGATTGGCCCGTCCGCGATCGCGCCCTGTGGGACATCGCTTGTACGCAGGGCGACGTGTTTGAGAGCGGGATCGCGTCACATCTCTCCCCCCGTAGCCGGACTACGATCGAGTGGGGTTACGCCCGCTGGCTCGGCTACCTGGCCCGTGCTGAGTCTTTGACCCTCGATATGTTACCGGAGGACAGGGTCACGCGCGCACGCGTTAAAGCCTATGTCGACGACGTTTCCGGCCGCTGCTCGCCGACGACGGTCTGGAACGACGTCAAGGCGCTCTACGACATGGCGCGCTTCATGATCCCTAGCACTGACTGGACCTGGCTCAAATCGCTCAAGGCTACGTTGGAACGCAGGATACAGCGGCGGCGATCGCCCGTCATCGATACGACGCGCCTGGTCGATCTTGGATTCGCGTTGATGACCGATGGAATCGAGCGGCTGCAATCGGACAAGCTCGTCGGCGCCCTCGCCTATCGCGACGGGTTGCTCATTGCGTTTCTCGCCTATCGACCGTTGCGGCGGCGGACGCTCGCGGCGCTCACTATCGGACAGCAGCTCCAGCAGATCGGCATGACCTGGATGCTCGTTCTCGATGCTGCGGACCTGAAGAACCGGCGCGATGCCGATTTCTCCTGGCCCGAACCGCTGGTCACGGCGCTAGAGCGCTATCTCGCCGGTATACGGCCGCTCTTTCCGGGCGCAAGCAACCATGCCGGCCTGTGGCCCTCGGTGAAGGGCCGGCCGATGGGCGAAGAAGCGATCTACGAGGCGGTGCGCAATCGCACGAAGGCGGCCCTCGGGATCGCTGTCAATCTTCATGCGTTCCGACATAGCAGCGCCACCACAATCGCCATGAATATGCCTGAAGCGCTCGGCATCGCAGCACCGCTCCTGACCCATGCGGATCCGCGTGCGACCGAGCGTCACTACAACCTGGCGCGCCATATCGAGGCAGGCCGCGCACAATCCCGGGTGATTGACACCCTGCGCCAACGATTGCAGCGTACTGTCGTGCAGAAGGAGCGATGACCGATGCGCGCCGTAATCTATGCCCGCTACTCCTCGGAAAACCAGCGCGAGGCTTCGATCGAAGATCAGGTTCGCGTCTGCCGAAGGTTCATTGCGAGTAAGGACTGGACCTATCTTACCGCATACCGTGATCAAGCCATGAGCGGCGCATCCAGCTTGAGGCCCGGCTATCAGCAGCTCTTAGCAGATACGCTCAAGAGTTCATTCGAAATTGTGGTTGCCGAAGCACTCGATCGCCTCTCGCGCGATCAGGCTGACATTGCTGTTCTTTACAAGCAGCTCAACTTCCGCCGCATCAAGTTGATTACATTGGCCGAAGGCGAGATCAGCGAATTACATGTTGGGCTGAAGGGCACCATGAATGCGCTCTATCTCAAAGATCTGGCCGAGAAGACTCGCCGTGGTCTCGAAGGTCGCGTGCGTCAGGGCCGTTCAGGTGGTGGTCTTTGTTATGGCTACCGTGTTCTGACCGAAATCGGCGCACAGGGAGAACTGCGGCCGGGCAAGCGAGAGATTGTGCCCGCCGAGGCCCCCAATGTCGTTCGAATCTTCCAGGACTACGCGCAGGGCCATTCGTCAAAGTCGATCGCCCACACGCTCAATCGTGAAGGTGTTCCTGGCCCTCAAGGCAAGGCATGGGGGCCATCGACCATTCATGGAAACCGGGCTCGTGGTACTGGAATCCTGAACAACGAGCTGTACATCGGCCGCCTCGTCTGGAACCGCCTCACCTATCGGAAAGATCCGGAAACCGGCAAAAGGATCTCGCGTCTGAACCCTGAATCGGACTGGGTCATCCATGACGTTCCGGAATTGCGGATCGTATCCGGCGAGCTTTGGCATTCGGTCAGAGTCCGCCAGTCATCCCTGCGCGCATCCAGGCAGGCCGGAAGCGGCGTGGCTGGCTTCTGGGATCGGCGCCGACCGCGATTTCTCCTGTCAGGTCTCATAAAATGCGGCGTCTGTGGTGGCGGCTACTCTAAAATCAGCGCCAGCCTGTTTGGTTGCTCGACGCATCGCAACAAGGGAACTTGCAGCAATCGGCTTAACATTCGGCAAGACGTTCTTGAAACAGCCGTTCTCGGCGCGCTCAAAACACATCTCATGCGGCCCGAACTCGTTGAAGAGTTCAGTCGAGCGTTCATCGAAGAGATCAATCAAGTCCGTAAAACCGGAAACTTGCAACGTGAGCGGCTTAATTGTGAGCGCACGGCAAACGACCGCAGGCTGCGATCACTGGTGACTGCAGTCGCGGAGGGATCACCTCCCAAAGCCCTTCTTGAGGAAATGCGCCGACTGGAGACGCGCCAGGAGGAGATTGAACGTGAATTGGCCGTCGCTCCTGAAACTGCCAAACCGCTCATCCATCCGAACATGGCTGCACTCTACCGTCGCAAGGTCAGCGAAATTGAGATGCTCCTTGCCGATTCCACATCAAAAGACGAGGCAATCCAGACGATCCGATCGCTGATCGATCGGATCGTGCTGACACCCGTTGCCGGCGAACTGCAGATTGATCTGAAGGGTGAGCTGGCTGCCATCCTAAGCCTCTGCCAGGACAGCAAAAAGCCCGCCGCGAGGGTTCGCGACGGGCTTGAGCAACTAAAGTTGGTTGCGGGGGCAGGATTTGAACCTGCGACCTTCAGGTTATGAGCCTGACGAGCTACCGGGCTGCTCCACCCCGCGTCAAATCCTGTGGTTCGGCTCAGCGGTTTGATGTCGCCGGAAGTCGCGTGACGCCGCCCGTTCGATCGAATGCCGATCGGGCAGCTTTTCATTGTTGATAAGAACGCGTGCTGTTGCTGTCGCCTGTCGTCGGAAGACCTGGCAGCGACCTACTCTCCCGGGCCTTAGGACACAGTACCATCGGCGCTGAGGGTTTTCACGGCCGAGTTCGGAATGGGATCGGGTGTAGTCCCCTCGCAATAACCACCAGGTCGTCGGACGACATGCGGCAACAGAAGAATACGCTGGATCGAATTACATGCCGGCCCGCGCATCGCATGCGATGCGATCGGACACGGAAACTTGCCGCTATGCGCGAGGCAAGAGGCAATGGATCAAGCCAGTCGAGCTATTAGTACCGGTTAGCTTCACGCATTACTGCGCTTCCACACCCGGCCTATCAACGTGGTGGTCTGCCACGGCTCTGATAGGGAGAACTCGTTTTGAGGTGGGTTTCCCGCTTAGATGCTTTCAGCGGTTATCCCGTCCGCACATAGCTACCCTGCAATGCGGCTGGCGCCACAACAGGTCCACCAGAGGTGCGTCCATCCCGGTCCTCTCGTACTAGGGGCAGATCCTCTCAGTTTTCCAACACCCACGGCAGATAGGGACCGAACTGTCTCACGACGTTCTAAACCCAGCTCACGTACCACTTTAATCGGCGAACAGCCGAACCCTTGGGACCTGCTCCAGCCCCAGGATGTGATGAGCCGACATCGAGGTGCCAAACGACGCCGTCGATATGGACTCTTGGGCGTCATCAGCCTGTTATCCCCGGCGTACCTTTTATCCGTTGAGCGATGGCCCTTCCACGCGGGACCACCGGATCACTATGACCGACTTTCGTCTCTGCTCGAACTGTCGCTCTCGCAGTCAGGCAGGCTTATGCCATTGCACTCGACAGCTGATTTCCGACCAGCTTGAGCCCACCATCGCGCGCCTCCGTTACTCTTTGGGAGGCGACCGCCCCAGTCAAACTACCCGCCATGCAGGGTCCCGACCCCCGGTTCAGGAGGTTCGGTTAGATATCAGAGAACAAAAGGGCGGTATTTCAAGGTTGTCTCCACACCGGCTGGCGCCGGCGCTTCATAGACTCCCGCCTATCCTACACATCCATTCCCTAATACCACTGCAAAGCTGTAGTAAAGGTGCACGGGGTCTTTCCGTCTGACCGCGGGTACCCCGCATCTTCACGGGGAATTCAATTTCGCTGAGT
>JBBDMS010000040.1:0-1275 GCA_040878185.1 Dongiaceae bacterium
GGGGCCAACCCCGGGCGCCGTTTCCTTTTGGGGCTCTGAAATACCCGGCCCGGGGGCCGTCGAGAGGAGGTCCAGGCCCCGCCCGAGGGGATCCCGAGGGTCTCAGGGGAGAGACCAATGCCCCGCGCCCCCAGGTGCCGCTCGGCGACCGGCTCTCGCCCCGCCGGCGCCCCCGAGGATGAGGCAAAGATCACTCGGCCAGCGCGGCCGGACGGCCACACTGGCCGCAAAAGGCGCGGATCGGCCCTTTTGAACCCCATTTCCCCGTGCTAGTATCCGCTCGGCAATAGGGGCCAACGGGGTACCAAATTGACGGCGTTTCGGCGCCGCAGGTGGGGAGTATCAAGGATGTTGAGAGTGAAGGTTTTGAGCGCCGTCATGGCGCTCGGTCTGCTCGCGGGTTGCGCGACGGACATCGAACAGATGCGGGACGTCCAGGCGTCGGGCTCGCCGTTCACCCAGGCGCTGACGGAAGAATACCGCAGCATCGTCGCCTTCGAGGCGGACGAAATGTACGACTGGCCCGATGCCGATCATTTCGCCGAGAAGGGCCTCGCGGCCGCTTCCGGTGAAGTCGTGCTCCCGGAACAGCTCGCTCATTGGGCGATCCCCGCGAAGTATTGCTGCGGCGGCTGGCAGGGCGATCTCGCCGAAGGTCGCAACCGTCTGATGGTTGCGCTCGAGAATGGCGGTCGCGACTCGCATCCGGAACTTGCCGCACGCGCGCAGGGCCGGTTCGATTGCTGGATCGAACAGCAGGAAGAAAATCACCAGGCCGATCATATCGCCGCATGCCGCGACGATTTCTGGGCGGCGCTGGAAGAACTCGAAGCGGCCATGGCTCCCGTCATGATGGTGGAAGAGCCGATGGCGGCGATCCCGGATATCTACATCGTGTACTTCGACTGGGATCGGTCCGACATTCGTCCGGACGGCGCAGCGGTGATTGCCGACGTGGTCCGCGATGCCGGTTCGCTTGGCAGCCCGCCGATTTCGGTGGTCGGTCACACCGACCTCTCGGGTTCGGAGGAGTACAATATGGGTCTCTCCCTGAGACGGGCGGATTCAGTGCGTGATGCGCTGATCGCCGGCGGGGTGATGCCCGAGCAGATCACGACGGCCGGTCGTGGCGAAGCGGAGCCTGCGGTGCCCACCGCCGATGGCGTCCGTGAGCAGGCGAACCGCCGCGCGGAAATCATCATCCAGCAGTAACACCTGCCGGAACCCGCGATCGAACGGGGCGAACCGGTGCGCATCGAGCTGCCGATCCGGAAC
>JBBDMS010000040.1:1285-10843 GCA_040878185.1 Dongiaceae bacterium
GGGGCAACCCCGGGCGCCGTTTGCTTTTGGGGCATCCGATTCGCGACAACTCCAAGTGGGCCGGCATTGCGCCCTTGGCCTCGCGGCATAGAGCGATAGAATGGCGCAACCCTCGCCGCCGCAGAGTTCAGGAACAGCGCATGTACGCGGAAACCACCCGTTCGATCGAAATCACGGTTCGACCGATCTATCTCGAGGATCAGTCGTCGCCCGACGAATCGCATTTCGTCTGGGCCTATCATGTGCGAATCGAAAACAAGGGTGCCGAAACAGTGCAGTTGCGCAGCCGCTACTGGCGGATCACCGATGCGCTCGGTCGCGTACAGGAAGTTCGCGGCGCCGGCGTGGTCGGCGAACAGCCGGTGCTGAAGCCCGGCGAGAGCTTCGAGTACACCAGCGGCACGCCGTTGCCGACGCCCTCCGGTTTCATGGTCGGCACCTATCAGATGGAAACCGGGGAAGGCGAGCGGTTCGACGTTGCGGTGCCCGCCTTCTCACTCGACAGTCCGCATCAGCCGGTGCATCTGAACTGATCCCGCCATCCGCTGCGGCTGTGAGAAAGGACAGCAACCGATGAACGACACGACGCGGCCGGGCGGCCGCTCATCGACCAAGCGACCCGATCGCGCCGAGGCCGAGGCGGCGGTCCGTACGCTGATCCGCTGGGCGGGCGACGATCCCGATCGCGAGGGTCTCGTCGGAACACCTGCCCGCGTCGCCCGCGCCTATGAGGAATTCTTTTCCGGCTACGATATCGATCCGGTCGAAGTGCTGAGCCGCACCTTCGAGGAGACCGAGGGCTACGACGAAATGGTCGTGTTGCGCGACATACGCTTCGAGTCACATTGCGAGCATCACATGGCGCCGATCATCGGTCGGGCTCATATCGCCTATCTGCCGCGTCGGCGGGTCGTCGGCATCTCCAAGCTCGCACGCCTGCTCGAAATCTATAGCCGCCGCCTGCAGATCCAGGAAAAGCTGACCGCTCAGATCGCCAATACGATCGAGGATGTTCTGCAGCCGCGCGGCGTCGCCGTGGTGCTCGATGCCGCGCATCAATGCATGACCACGCGCGGCATTCACAAGCCGGGCGCGAGCATGGTGACGAGCCGGATGCTCGGCGCCTTCCGCTCCGATGCGTCGACCCGCCGCGAATTCCTCTCGATCATCGGAAGCCCTCATGGAGGCCAGCTGATCAACGTCTGAGCCTCGCGGCGCTGGGTAGCGTCGCAGGGCCCGAGACGATGGCCGGGCAAAGACGATGCCGGATCTCCGCCCCGTCCTTTACGTCCTTGGCCTGCTGCTGATCGCGCTCGCGGTCGCGATGTTGCTGCCGGCGCTGATCGATATCATTGACGGCAGTCCGGATTGGCGGGCTTTCATTGCCAGTGCCGGACTTTCCGCAACGGCCGGCGGCGGCATGGCGCTCGCGTTCCGGCCCTCCAAGCCGATCGAGATCTCCAATCGCGCCGGGTTCCTCCTGACAACGCTCTCCTGGGTCGTCATCGCACTGTTCGCAGCGCCGCCGTTCATGCTGGCGACCACCGACCTCAGCCTTGCGGATGCCTTCTTCGAATCGATGTCGGGAATTACCACCACCGGCTCGTCGGTGATCGCCGATCTGGACAGCCAGCCCATGGCGATCCTGCTTTGGCGTTCGATGCTGCAGATGTTTGGCGGCATCGGTATCGTCGTCATGGCGGTTGCCGTCCTGCCGTTGCTGCGGGTCGGCGGGATGCAGCTCTTCCGTGCCGAATCCTCGGACAAATCCGAGAAGATCCGCCCGCGCGTCTCGCAGGTTTCCGGCATCGTCGTGTCGATCATCCTGGTACTGACCGCGGTCTGCGCTATGGCATTGATCATTGCCGGCATGCCGGTCTTCGATGCGGTGTGTCATGCGATGACCACGGTCTCGACTGCCGGCTTCTCGACCAAATCGGCGTCGCTGGGCGCTTATCCCAGCCCGCTGATCCACTGGATCATCACGATTTTCATGTTTATCGGCGCGATGACGTTCGTCCTGCTGATGCAACTCGCGCGCGGCAGGGTTTCGGCGATATGGCGCGATACCCAGACCCGCTGGTATGCCATCTATATCGGCGCCTTCATCGTCGCCATGACCCTATGGCAGGTGATCGTTAACGATCGGGAACTGTGGTCTGCCCTGACCGCATCGGCCTTCAATGTCGTGTCGATCGCCACGACAACAGGTTTTGCCAGCGAAGATTTCCTGACCTGGGGCAGCCTGCCGATCGCCGGCTTCATGGTGCTGATGTTCATCGGCGGTTGCACCGGATCGACCGCGGGCGGCATCAAGGTATTTCGCTATTGCATCCTGGGCGGTGTCGCGCACGGGCTCTTGCGCAGCCTGGTGCATCCCCATCGGATACAGCAGACCACCTATAACGGCCGGCCGGTCGGCGACGACGTCATCCGTTCGGTGTTCGGTTTCTTCTTTTTCTACATGGTGTCGTTCGCGCTGCTGACGCTGCTGTTCTCGCTGTTCGTCGGCGATCTGACACTCGGTCTCTCCGCCGTCGGCCAAGCCCTCGGCAATGTGGGGCCCGGCCTGGTGCCGTCAATCGGACCGATCGGGCATTTCGGCGGTCTGCCGGACGGCGCGAAATGGCTGCTCAGCACCGCGATGCTGTTGGGGCGGCTCGAGCTTCTGACCGTCCTGGTACTGTTTCTTCCGACCTTCTGGCGCGGCTGAACGACCGCGGGACCGGCGCACCGCTCAGCGCAGATAAGGCCCGAAGGTCGCCGCGATGCGCGGTTCGAGCTCCGCGTTGAGGCTGCGCATCAATGTTTCGACATTGTCGAACCAGATCCGCTCCCGATCGTTCATCGATGTCGACGGCTCGACATATTGCTGGAGCGTCACGTCGGCAGTGACGAAAGCCTGATCGCCACCGCCCGCCTTGACCAGTTCGATGCGCACGGCGATTCGCATGTCGTAGCGATCGAGCGGGTCGGTCGAACCCGACCCCGCCGGGGGTGCCACCCGCCGACGCTCCACCGCGCTGGCATCGAGGATGATGAAGCGCGCCATGCCGTCGATCCCGACCGCCTCGAGGCGATCTTCGGCCCAGCTTCGTGCGGCGGTTGCCGGCGTCACCGGATAGAGATGCTCGACATTGGGATCGGTGCGCGACGACTGATAAACCTCCTCGATCTCGATCGCGGCGACATCGAGCCGATAGGTCGCCAGATGATGATAGGTCAGCTCGGGAAAGGTTCCGCGCGACGGCGGCGCCTCGCAGGCGGCCGTACCGACCGACAGCAGCAACAGGACCATGCGCAGGGTTCGTGAAATCATCGCCGCCAACCTCTCGTTGTCCGACGATCGAAGATGGCGGCTATCGCCGGCGGGGGTCAAGCGTCCGATGCGGCGGCCAGGTCAGGCACCGCCCAGCGCGTCGATTTCGCCCCGTTCGAACCGGTAGGTCCGGTTGCAGAATTCGCAGGTGACGGCGAGCTGGTCGTTCTCGATCAGCTCGACCAGTTCATCATGCGGCAGTTGCGCCAGGGTTCGCTCGACCCGTTCGCGCGAGCAGCGACAGCCGGCGCGCAGCTGTCGTTCATCGAACACGCGTACGCCTTCCTCGTGAAACAGGCGATAGAGCAGATCGGTTGGTGCCAGATCCCGGTCGTTCAGCTCTTCGCGCCGAACGCTCGCGAGCAGGATGCAGGCCCGCCGCCAGTCTTCGTCGACAACCTCGTCTTCCGGGGCGACGGTCGCATCGGCCGGCCCCGGCATGCGCTGGATCATGATGGCGGCGGTCTGGCGCCGCCCCCCGCTATCCGTGCCGCTTGTGACGACGATGGCGGTGCGGATCTGTTCGGACTGGCGAAAATAATGGTGAATGCAGTCGACCAGCGTTTCGCCGCTGAGTTCGACGATGCCCTGATAGCGATCGGTATCGACGCCCTGATCGACGGTGAAAGCGAGATAGCCGGGCCCGGTCAGCCGCGGCAGCGAAGGGCCGCTGGCGCCTGCGGCGACACGCGCGACGGCCGCCTCGTCGAACTGCGCATAAGCGCGCATGTCGCCCGCACTGGTCGCATCGGCGACCATCAACCGCACCGGACCGTCGCCCTTGGTCTGCAGCGAAAACACGCCCTCGAACTTGATCGCATCCGACAGCAGCGCGGCAAGCGTGAGAATCTCGGTCAGCAGGCCGGCTACCGGCTTCGGGTAGTCGTGTCGGCCGAGAATATCGTCGACCAGCGGCCCGAGCCGCACCAGCCGGCCGCGTACCGGCTGGCCCTCGAGTGCGAAAGGCAGCACGAAATCGTCGCGCGACGCCATCAGATCTTGCCGAGGCACCAGCAGAGAATGCCCTTCTGGGCATGCAGGCGATTTTCCGCCTCGTCCCAGACAACCGATTGCGGCCCGTCGATGACGTCGGCGGTGACCTCTTCGCCGCGATGGGCCGGCAGGCAATGCATGAAGATCGCATCCTTCGCCGCCTGGGCCATGACGTTTGCGTCGACCTGATAGGGCGACAGCAACTGTTCGCGGTTGATCTTGTCGGCCTCGTCGCCCATCGACACCCAGATATCGGTGACGACGCAATCGGCGCCGGCGACCGCGCTCGCAACATCCTCCGTCACCGTCACGCGCCCGCCCTCATGCGTCGCCCAGCCGAGCACCTGCCCGGGCGGGCGAAGCTGCGGCGGACAGGCGATTGAAAGTTCGAACCCGAAACGCGTCGCGGCATGAATCCACGAAGTCGCCATGTTGTTACCATCGCCGATCCAGGCGATGCGCCGGCCGGCGATCGGGCCCTTATGCTCCTCGAACGTCATCACATCCGCCATGAGCTGGCAGGGATGCGTCTGGTCGGTGAGGCCGTTGATAACCGGGACTGTCGCGTTCTCGGCAAGCTCCGTCAGCTTCTCGGCACGGGTCGTGCGCAGCATGATGGCGTCCACATAACGCGAAAGGACGCGCGCCGTATCGGCGACGGTCTCGCCACGGCCGAGCTGCGAGCCCTGCTGTTCGAGCACGATCACCTCGCCGCCAAGCTGCTTCATGCCGACCTCGAACGAAACGCGGGTGCGCGTCGAGGGCTTCTCGAAGATCAGCGCCAGCGACTTGCCGGCAAAGGGATAATTGCCGCCCGGCGGCGTACCGCGTTTGCAGGCGGCGCCGGCATCGAGCATCCGGCGCAGACCGTCGCGATCGAACTGGTCGAGATCCAGGAAATGCCGTGGCGTCGTGCTGCTCTCCGCCACGTCAAAGCGCCTCGGGCCAGTCGCGGCAGACGGAATCGATGATCTGTACTGCCTCTTCGACCTCTGCGTTCCCGGCGATCAGCGGCGGCAGCAGGCGCACGACGTTGTCGCCGGCACCGACCGTCAGCAACCCCGCCGCCATCAGCCGTGCGACCATCTCGGTGTTCGGTACGACGCATTCGAGACCGAGCATCAGCCCTTTGCCGCGCACCGCGCGAAGCTGTTTCGGGTGAGCGGCGACGATTTTTTCGACGCGGCGGCGCAGATAGTCGCCGGTCTTCTCGACACGGCCGAGGAATCCATCCGCCAGCATCACGTCGAGGACGGCGTTTCCGACCGCCATGGCGAGCGGATTGCCGCCGAAGGTGGTGCCGTGGCTGCCTGCTGTCAGCACGCCCGCGACCTTTTCGGTCGCGAGACAGGCGCCCACGGGAAATCCCCCGCCGATACCCTTGGCGGTCGCGACGATGTCGGGGCGGATGCCGGCCCATTCATGGGCGAACAATTTTCCGGTGCGGCCCATCCCGCATTGCACCTCGTCGAGGAACAGCAGCAGGCCGAATTCGTCGGCAACCTCGCGCAGCCCCCGCAGATACTCGACCGACGCGGCGCGCATGCCGCCCTCGCCCTGCACCGGTTCGATCAGGATCGCGGCCGTCTCCTTCGTAATCGCGGCGCGCATCTCGTTGAGATTCTCAAATGCAACCTGGTCGAACCCGTCGACCAGCGGCGCGAAACCCTTGATGTGCTTTTCCTGCTTTCCAGCCGAGATCGTCGCCAGGCTGCGGCCGTGGAAGGCGCCGCTGCAGGTGATGACGCGATAGCGCTCCGGATTACCGGTATCGTCGTGATATTTGCGAACGAGCTTGAGCCCGCACTCGATCGCCTCGACACCGGAATTGGTGAAGAACACGCTGTCGGCGAAGCTGGCATCGACCAGCCGCTGCCCGAAGCGCTCCTGCCCGGGAATCCGATACAGGTTCGAGCTGTGCCAGAGCTTCTCGGCTTGCGCTTTCAGCGCCGCCACCAGATGCGGATGCGCATGACCGAGCGCGGTGACGGCAATGCCGCTCGCGAAATCGAGATAGCGCCGCCCGTCCGTGGCGAACAGATAGGCGCCCTCGCCGCGCTCAAAGGCGAGGTCGTAGCGGGCGTAGGTCGGCATGACCGGCGCGATCATCTTGCGGGGCTCCCTGAAAAAGGCCGAGACTATCGGTCCTCGTCTTTGGCGTGTCAACGCGCCGGGCGGGCCGGTACGCGCCATTTGCCGGCCTTTTCCGGCAGTCGGAAGGGATTGGCGATCATGGCCCGGACGACATTGCGGCTGACGACGCCGGCGGCCAAAAACCAGGTTCGGGATGCCGCCGATTACGAAGCCCGGCTCGATGCCCTGCAATTGCGGCTGGTGCAGATCCAGCAGGCCGCCATGCAAACCCAGGAGCGCGGCATTATCGTGCTCGAAGGCTGGGATGCGGCCGGCAAAGGCGGGTTGATCCGGCGTCTGAGTGCGCGGCTCGATCCGCGTTTCCTGAAGGTCATTCCGATCGCCGCGCCGCGGCCGGACGAACAGGGCCGCCATTATCTCTACCGCTTTTGGCAGGGACTGCCGCTGCCCGGCACGATCACCGTCTTCGACCGGTCCTGGTACGGCCGCGTTCTTGTCGAGCGGGTCGAGAAACTGATCCCGCCATCGGCTTGGAAACGGGCTTACGACGAAATCAACGAATTCGAATCGATGCTGGTCGATGACGGTATCCGGCTGGCCAAATTGTTCTTGCATATCTCGGCCGAGGAGCAATTGCGGCGGTTCAAGGATCGGCTCGAGACTCCGCACAAGCGCTGGAAGCTGACTCTGTCGGATCTGCGCAATCTCGAACGCCGCGGCGCGTACGAACGCGCCATCGACGATATGCTGGCGCATTGTCATACGCGCGACGCGCCGTGGGATGTGATCGCGTCCGACTATAAATGGTGGTCGCGCTGCCGGGCGATGGACCGGATCGTCAGCGTGCTGGGCAAGGGCATGACGATCGCCCCGCTCCCGGCCGACCCGAAACTGGCGCGAAAGCTCAAGGCGCTGCGGAAGAAGATTCGCGCGCGCCGCAAGTGATGCCATCAGCTCTTGAGCCGCCAGCCGAGCCGGAACAGCCGCCACAGGATCAGCGCGAGCGCGATGTCGATCGCGAGCAGCAGGGCGGCACCGACCGTGAGCGACGCCTGGGCCTCGCCGCGAAAACCATAGCGCACCCCGTCGATCGCATAGAACAGCGGATTGATCAACGTGAGATCGCGCGCAAATTCGGGCAGCACGTCGATCGGATAGAACATGCCGGAGAGAAACGAGGCCGGGATCACGAAGAATGTCAGCAGCGCCGCATAATGATCCCAGCGCCGCGCCCACAGCCCGCCCAGGATCCCGGCGAGGCTGAGCATCAGCGCGCCGAGAACGGCAAACAGCAGCAGCGCCAGGGGTGCCGCCGGCCGCATGTCGACGAACAGATGCGTGACCAGCGCGAGGATCATGCCGGTCAGAAGACCGACCGAGACGCAGGCCCCGGCCATGCCGGCCAGGCGCTCGATCGGCGTGATCGGCGGCTGCAGCACGTCGACGATCATGCCTTCGAGCTTGTCGAAAAGGATCGAGGCGCAGGCCATTTCGAACGCCCGGCTCATGATCGTGAACATCACCAGGCCCGGCGCGATGAAGGCAAGCAGATTCCCCGCGGTGCCCGACTGGTCGATCGTGCCGGCGGCAAGACCGAAGACGGCGAGATAAAGCAGATTGGCGACGACCGGTCCCCACAGACTGTCGAGATGGTCCTTGAGGCCGCGCCGCACCTCGCGCCGGTAGAGCGTCGCAAGCCCGACCCAGTTGACCGCTCCGAAACGGCGCGGCCGCCGCATCATCCGGACGGCGACGCGCGTCGAAAGCGGCTCGTCGGTCACGGGCGCAGCTTGTAGCCGATCGCGATCAGCCGCCAGTTCAGCCACAGCATCAACCCGTTGGCGGAGATCAGAAGCAGCACGCCCACCGTCAGCGATCCGTCGGCATGGCCGATGAAGCCGTAGCGGAAGCCGTCGATCATGTAGAAGAACGGATTCAAATGCGCGATAGTGATCCAGGGTTCCGGCAGTCGCTGCACGGAATAAAACGCACCCGAGAGAAACGCGAATGGCGTGATCACGAAGTTGGTGACTGCGGCGATGTGATCGAACTTCTCGGCCCAGATGCCGCCGAGTATGCCGAGCTGCGCGAGCAGCAGGCTCGCAGCAACCGCATGGAACAGGATGAAGCCTGCGTCGTGTACGGCGATCGGCACGAAGAAGGCCATGCCGACCACGGCCGCAAGCCCGACGGCAACGCCCCGCGTCACGCCGCCCAGCACCATCGCCACGACGATTTCGCCCGGCGACAGCGGCGGCATCAGCAGATCGACGATGCTGCCCTGCACCTTCGAGATCATGATCGAGGACGAGGTGTTCGCGAAGGCGTTTTGCACCATCGACATCATGATGAGGCCGGGTGCGAGGAACTCGGCGAAGGAGACGCCGCCGATCGTTTGGACCGTGCGGCCGAGCGCCAGCGAGAAGATTGCGAGAAACAGCAGGGACGTGATGACCGGCGCGATGACCGTCTGTGTCGCCACTTTTGCGAAGCGGCGCACTTCCTTGAAATAGAGCGTCGCGAGGCCGATCCAGTTGATCGGCCCGACGCGTCGGTGACGGGGCGGTGCGAAGGACATGAAGGCGGTTGATTTCAGGGCCTGGAACTGCATTTCCGGCGCAAGGGCGCCCGGCGAGGGCGCCACCTTTATCGCGCCACACCGGCCGCCGCAAGGCCCTCGGGCGGCCCACGCCAAGTGGGGCCGGATCTGTAGTCGGAATGCGCCCGCCATGCGATGCTGAGGCGATGGGCGCCTCCAAGCCTGCTTCGGCCGGTCCCGCCGTCGAGGCCTATCACGCCGCCGCGCTCGCCTATCTCGGGCGATTCGCGAGCTCGGCCGACAATATGCGCCGCGTGCTGCAGCGGCGGGCCTATCGCGACGCGCGACGCGCCGGAACCGAAATCGATCTCGAACAGGTTCGCCCGGTGATCGAGACAGTCATCGCGCGGCTCGAACGCGCCGGGCTGATCGACGATGCGAGCTATGCCGAAATCCGCGCCGGCAGCCTCAACCGGCGCGGCGAATCGGGACGCCGCATCCGGGCGCGGTTGCGCGCCAAAGGCGTCGCCGCGAGCACGATCGACCGGGCAATCGAGGGGCTCAAGGAGGACGATGGCGACCCCGAGTTTCGCGCCGCCTGCCGCGTCGCGCG
>JBBDMS010000040.1:10853-86727 GCA_040878185.1 Dongiaceae bacterium
TGCATGGCCTGCCACTGGAGGCCTCCGGCAAAGCGCGGCGGCGGCGCCTCGGCCCTGCACGGCCCGCCGCCGGGCGGGCGGCGCTGCGCGAGAAGGACATGGCGGCCCTGGCGCGCGCCGGCTTCAACTACGAGACGGTGCGCCGGGTGATCGCGCTGACCGATGCCGAGGCACTCGATGCGGCGATCGCGGCGGCGGGAACCGACGAGTCGTAACCGCCCGTCTATTCACCGGTCGGCGAGCGTTCGTCGTCGTCCCGGGTCACCGGCGGCTCGGCATGGCCGACGATGCGCTGCGGTTTCGCGGCCGGCGGTGTCGGCCGATCTTTCGGAGCGAGGGCTTCGCCCTCGGCCATCCGGACCACAACCGGCGGGGCGTTGCCCTCTTTGTCGGCGCCGAAATAAACGGTCCGGTGCGGGAACGGCATCTCGATCCCCTTCTCGTCGAAGGCGAGCTTGATGCGCCGGAGAAACTCCCGCTTTATCGCCCACTGCATCATCGGCCGGGTCATGAACCGCGCGCGGATGACGACCGACGAATCGCCCAGCTCCTGGACACCGAACACATCGATCGGGGCCAGGATGTCGCGCTTGAGGTCGGGATCCTCGCCCATGCCGGCACCGACCTCGCGAATCGTCTCGACGACCTCGTCGGTGTTCTCGCGATAGGCAACGCTGATATCCATGATAGCATAGCCGAAATCGCGCGTGAAATTCTTGACCGTGGTCACGCTGCTGAACGGCACGGTATGCACGGTTCCTTCGATGTCGCGCATGCGGATCGAGCGGATATTCATGCTCTCGACCGTGCCCGAATGCGTACCGACATCGACGAAATCGCCGATCGAGATCGAATCCTCGACCAGAATGAAGAATCCGGTGATGACATCCTGCACCAGCTTCTGCGCACCAAAGCCGATCGCAAGGCCGACGACCCCGGCACCCGCGAGGAGCGGTGCTATATCGATGCCGAGTTCCGAAAGCACCACGAGTACGACCAGCACGATCAGAATGATACGAAACACATTGCGCATCAGCGGTAGAAGCGTGCGCGCCCGCGTGCCGCCGGCGCCACCCTTGGCATCGAGTCGCCGCAGATGCCGCTCGATCGCCAGCCCGATCGCCTCGCTGGCGGCAAGCGCAAAGATCGAGGTGAAAAGGATGATCGCGATCGTGCGCAACAGGCCGGAGCCGGAATCGGACACCAGCCAGGTCAGCGTGCCGAAACCCCAGATCTCGAATAACGCGACGCCGACCGCGATATAGATGGCAACCCGCAGAAACTTCCGCAGCAAAGGCAGATAGCGGTTCGCGCGCGCTTCGAGACCCGGGTGGCGCGCCTTGACGTCGGGCGCGAGCGAGAAGCCGTGATCGATCAGCCGGCCGATCCCGTAACTCGCCGCCTGTGCCAGCGCGAATATCACCACGGTCAGGACCGTGGCACGCAGCAGGAAGGTAAAGCCGCCTTCTATCGCCAGCGCCCAGACGACATAGCAGGCGACGATGTAGACGACCGCAAGAACATGCCAGACATCTGCAATCCGAGCGCGCACGCCGCCGACCGAGTGGCCGCGAATGGCGTGCGCGACGGCGGCCCTGTTCTGCAGGATGAGCACGACGACCAGCCCGGCGAACACCAGCCCGATCAGCCGCAGCAGCACCTGATAGGCACCGACCGGCAGCCCGAGCAGGACGCCGGCCTGGCAGCCAAAATAACCGTAGATTCCGACGATCGCGAGGCGCCGCACCCAGAGCAGGACATATTCGGCACTCTCGGCGGTGATGTTCAGCAGCCGGGAAAACGCCGAATCAGGCGCGAGCAGTTCCCGCGCGACCGCCGTGATGATGGCAACGATCAGGTAGGCATTGATCACAGCCAGCGCGACGAGACGGGTCGTCTCGCGCGCATGCAGCATCGAGAGCACGCCATAGGCGGTCACCGCGAAGGCCGCCGGCACCATCAGCGTCAGCAGAAGCCGCGCGATCTGCATCGGCACACGAACCCAGATCTGCTCACGTTCCGACGGCGACAGCATGCGGCGCGGCCGGGTGAGCAGCTTGTCGACCGCCCAGCGCACGGCGATCGCGGCCCCGACGATTGTGGCAAGCCGCAGCGCGATTTCGAGCCAGAGTTCGCGGGCCAGCGGATTGCGGCTCTGATCGAGAACCCATTCCGCAACGCTCGGGAGATCGCCCAGCCCTTCGGCGAGCGATATGACCCCGTCGCCGAAACGATCGATCTGTTCCGAGGCGGCATCGAGGACGATGCTGCCGAGCCCGGCCTCTTCCTCGGCGGCGCGCTCTTCCTCGACGGCGCGCAGCGTCTTCAGATACTCGAGCAGCCGGTCGCGTTCGGCCGGATCCTCGAGCATCTCGATCAGCCGTTCGAGTTCGGCGCTGGGGGGTAATGCGGAATTCGGCCGGTCGCCCGGCGCCGCCGCTTCCGGCTCGCCGGCCGGCGTTCCCGCCTGCGATTCTTCGGCAACCGGCAGTTCCTCGACCGGTGCCGCGGTTTTCTGATCCTCGGACGGCGCAGCCGGTTCGGATTGCTCGACAGGTTGCGTGTCCTGCGCCGCGGCGGATAGCGGCAGCGCCATGACGCCGACAAGCAGCGACAGGCCAAGCAGGATCGCGATGCGCCCGGGTGCGGGCCACGCTTTATTGAACATGGAGATCCGACGCATCGGTTATTTCTAACATGGTTGACGGTAGAATGGCGAACCCCCACGCTCTGTTCCGGGAGCGGCCGGCGAGCGCGAACCGCACGAATCCCTTGTCATAGAGGCGGTGCGATGTCGGTGACGATTTATCACAATCCGCGCTGCGGCAAATCGCGCGCGACATTGGCCCTGCTGCAGACGCGCGGCATCGAACCTACGATCCGGCTTTATCTCGACGAGCCGCCGAGCGCCGCGACGCTCGATGAAATCCTGAAACTGCTCGATCTCGAACCGCGCGCTTTGATGCGACGCCAGGAGCCGCCTTACAGGGAGGCCGGGCTCGACGATCCCGCCCTGACGCGCAAGCAGCTGATTGCCGCGATGGTGCGCGACCCGATCCTGATCGAACGCCCGATCGTGGTGGTCGAGAAACGGGGCCGCCGGAAGGCTGCGCTGGGCCGGCCGCCGGAGGCCGTGCTCGACATCCTCTAGGTCGCCCTCCAGATCGCCTTGTCCCGCGGGAGCCCGGGATCCCAAGAGCAGCGGACGCGCGGAATGACGGCAGACGGGCAGGGCCCCGCCATTCCTGCCATTTCGGGCACCATGCGATAACCAACCCGCCAGCCTGCGGTCGGTTGCATCACAAAAGGCGGAACGCGGCCGCCGGAAGCCCGGATGGCCTGACAAACGCCATAAATCGGCGTTAGCATTCGGCCCTGGCTACATCGAAGCGGAATGATCGAGGAGATCCCGTCCCCATGTCGCAACCTTCCCGTCGCACCGCGCCTGCGCGTGCGATTGCCCCGGATACAATTCGCATCCTTGCCGCCCTGCTGTTGGTCGCGACGCTCGCGCTGATGCTTCAGACCGGCAGCGCGTTCGGCGCCGGCAGTTCGGATTCCACCGACACGCCGAACGTCGCCGACATGATCGACGATGCCGAGGATCATATCGACGACGAGGAATATAACGACGCGATTGCGTTGCTCGAGAAGGCGCGCGCGGAAGAGCCGAACAATCCCGACGTGCTGAACTGGCTCGGCTACAGCCATCGCAAGCTCGGCGACTATGACAAATCGCTGAACTTCTATATGGCGGCGTTAGCGGAAGAACCCGAACATCTCGGCGCCAACGAATATCTCGGCGAGCTTTATCTGCTGATGAACGATCTGCCGAAGGCCGAGGAACGGCTCGCGGTGCTGGCCGTGGCCTGCAACAGCGACTGCGAGGAGTACGAAGACCTCCACGAGGAAATCGAAGAGTACAAGGACATTCACGGGCTGAGCTGACCCGCGAAGGGCATTACACCGTTTCGGCGGCCACCTGCTTTTCTTCGGCCAGCACTGCTTCGGCGGTCGGGGCCGGTTCGGCCGGCGGCCCCGCATCGGGCAGCGCCAGCAGCGCCGCGTTCTCGATCGCAATCACGGTGAGCGGAACGCCCCGTCCGCGCAATGTCAGCTCGTGCCGCGGCGCATCGCCGAACGCGATGCCGGCCGCGCGCGCCACCGAATCCGACAGAACGAGCTGGCAGGAGAATTCCTTGGTCAGGGACTCAAGCCGGCTTGCGGTGTTGACCGCATCGCCGACCGCGGTCAGCGAAATGGCGCGCCCATAGCCCATCTCACCGACGATCGCAGCGCCGGCATGAATGCCGATGCCGATCCGCAGCGGCTCGTCGAGATCGTGCGCCAACAGGCGGTTCACCTCCTCAAGGTTGCGCGCCATCTGGCGTGCGGCCTCAAGCGCGCGGCGCGCGCCTTCGCCGACATTCTCACCAATGCCGAAAAGCGCCATTACCCCGTCGCCAATGAACTTGTCGATATGGCCGCCCGCCGTTTCGACCGCGGTGCCCATCGCGCGAAAATATCGGTTCAGAATGAACACCACGTCATAAGGCAGTTTATGTTCGGAGAGCGCCGTGAACGCGCGCAGATCGGCGAACAGAATGGCGATCTCGACCTCCTTCCCCTGCAGGTAGCCGGGCCGCGGCTGTGCATCGCGCGGGCTCGCCCCCGCCGGCAACAGCGGCAGCACGGTCACCGGCGCGGTCGGGCGCACCTGGCAGGCGAGACGCACCCCCTCGCCCGCGATGACACGCGACAGCACGATCCGCTCCGATGCGCCGGCCGGCGGCAATTGCTCGGCGCCGGCCAGCACGCGCACGCGACAGGTCGAGCAGCGGCCGCGGCCGCCGCACACGCTGGCATGCGGGATGCCGGCGAGCCGGCTTGCTTCGAGAATGCTCGTGCCGGGCCGGACCTCGATGCTGCGACCGTCCGGATAGTCGATGCGGATCGAACGCCGCCGGTGCCACCATCTGCGAAGAATGCGCGCGGCTAGAACGGCAGCGATCAGCGCCGCATAGACACCCAGTATCCATTTCTCGAGCGCGTAGATATGCGCGATCTCCGCCTCGCTCAGCGGGCCGACACGCGCCCACATGGCCGCCAGCCACGCAGGGTCCTCTGCCAGTATCGCCACCTCGCGTCCCGCCGATGCGAAGCCCAGAAATCCGAGGACGGGCAGCAGCAGCGCAACGGCATACAGATACGGCTGGAACTGCGCATACCAGGGTTTCAGCCGCAGCCAGAAATGCAGCCCGATGCAGCCATGCAGCCAGGCAACGAACAGCAGGAGAGCCTGCTGGATTGTCGACCAGCCACCGCTCACCCAGGTTGAGAGCAGAACGAACTCGTAGGTCGGTTCGATATCGAAGATCAGCGATGCCCAGAGCGTGGCGATCAGATGCACGGCCAGAAGCGGCGGCACCGAGAAACCCAGAACGAGTTGAAACCATTCCCAGCGCGCGAGGCGAAAGCTGCGTCGCAGAAAGATCGAAACGAAGGCGAGCACGACATGGACCAACAGCGCGCCGGCAAGGAACGGCAAACCGGGTCCGCGCCAAAACCAGCTGAACGGCTCGCGGCCGGCCTCCATGGTGCCGAGCGACACGAGGCCGAGTGCATGGTTCAGGAAATGGCTCGTCAGGTAGACGAGCAGTACCAGCCCGGACCAGAGACGGATTTGGCGAAGGGTCACGGCTGGGCGCATCGGCAGGGGCGCTTCCGCTAGGGGCCGGGCCGAAAAACCGGTCGCAAGACCGGGGCGGCAGCCGGGGAAACATGATATTAGACACCGCCATGCCGGACTGGAAACCGCAGCGCTTCGCCACGCGCCTGATCCCCAACGCCCTCGCCGCCCTGCCGGACGACCCCTATCCGGTCGCGCTCGAACCGATTCTGAGCGGCGATTCCTTCGCCGCCGCCCGGGCCGAAATCGCCGGCTGGCCGGGTTATGCGCCGACGCCCCTGCACGATCTTCCCGGCCTCGCGCGGGCGCTCGATCTCGGGGCGGTCTGGTACAAGGACGAGGGCGATCGTTTCGGCCTCGGCAGCTTCAAGGCGCTCGGCGGCGCCTACGCCGTCTATCGCTGGCTCGCGGAACAGATCGGCTCCAGGACCGGCCGGACGGTATCGAGCGCCGAACTGCTGGCAGGCAAGCATCGCGACATAGCCGGCACGTTCACCGTCGCATCGGCGACCGACGGCAATCACGGACGCTCGGTCGCGTGGGGCGCTTCTTTGTTCGGCTGCCGTTGCGTCATCTATATCCACGCGACGGTCAGCGAAGGCCGCAAGGCGGCGATCGAGCAGTACGGCGCCGAGGTCCGGCGCATCGATGGCGACTACGACGATTCGGTCCGCCTTTGCGCCGAGGAATCGGCGAAGAACGGCTGGCAGGTGATTTCCGATACCTCCTATGACGGCTACCAGGACATTCCGAAACTGGTGATGCATGGCTATGGCGTGATGGTCGACGAAGCGCTCGACGCGCTCGAACGTCGCGGCGTCGGGCCGGCGACCCATCTTTTCATTCAGGCCGGCGTTGGCGGCCTTGCCGCGGCCGTGATCGCGCGACTCTGGCAGCGCCTCGAGGACGCGCGGCCCTATGTCGTGGTGGTCGAGCCCGATCTCGCCGACTGCGTCTATCAGACCGCCCTCGTCGGGCGTCTTGCTAAATCCTCGGGCAATCTCGACACGCTGATGGCCGGGCTCGCAGCCGGCGAGGTTTCGCCCCTCGCCTGGGCGGTTTTGAAACCCGGCAGCAACGCCTACATGACCTTGCCCGACGCGGCGGCCGTGCATGCGATGCAGGCGCTAGCATCCGGCGTTGGCGGCGACAGGAAGATCGTCGGCGGGGAAGCCGGCGTCGGCGGGCTCGCGGGGCTGCTGGCGAGCGCGACCGACCCGACGCTGCGCGAGGCGCTGGGCTTGCGTGGCGATTCCCGCATCCTCATCTTCGGCAGCGAGGGCGACACCGATCCCGCCTTGTACGAAAAACTGGTCGGCCGCTCGGGCGCGGCGATACGCGCCGATGACGATGGATCGGGCGAAGAGACGCCGGACAAACCGGGTGCCATCGGAACGGCAGATCGATGACCGACGATCAGAAGACGCGCGGGCGGCCTGATCGCGAAGAGCGGCGCGCCGAGCGTTTGCGGATGCTGCGGTCCGGCCCGCCTTCGCCCTGCATCAGCGTCTGCACGATCGACGAGAAGACCGGCTGGTGTCTCGGCTGCGCCCGCACCATCAACGAGATTCGCGACTGGCTCATCATGACGCCGGAACAAAAGGAAAGTCTGCTCGGCGAACTCGATCTGCGCCAGGGCCGCCGCCGCGCCGGCAGCGTATGAACGCAGCGCCGCCCCGGGCGCTGGCCGATTCCCGCATCGGCCTCGTACTGCTCGCGGGACTGACATTCTTCTGGGGCATCAACTGGCCGATCATGAAGATCGCGCTGACCGAAATTCCGGTCTTCGGCTTTCGCGCCATGACCGTGATCGGCGGCGCATCCGGGTTGCTGCTGATGGCGCGGCTCACGGGCCAGCGCCTCACTTTGTCCCGGGCGGAACTGAAGCCGCTCATCATCGTCAGCATCGTCAACGTCACCGGCTGGCAAATCCTGTCCGCCTTCGGGCTCGTCTATATGGAAGCCGGACGCGCCTCGATCGTTGCCTACACGATGCCGGTCTGGACCGCCCTGCTGGCGGTGCCGTTCCTCGGCGAGCGACTGACCTTCCGCGTCGTCGCCGCGCTCGCACTGGGCATGGGCGGTGTCGCGTGCCTGCTGATCCCGGCGCGCCACGGGTTGGCGACCGCCCCACTCGGCCTCCTCTTTATGGCGCTCGCCGGTTTCGTCTGGGCGGCCGGCACGGTCAGCCTCAAGCGGGTGCGCTGGAGCCTTTCGATCCTTCCGCTCGCCGGCTGGCAGTTGCTGATCGGCGGCTTACCGGTTCTCGTCTGCGCATTCATTCTCGAACGCGATTTCGAATGGTCCACCATCAGCACGAGCGCCTGGGTCGCCGCGATCTATGCGATGCTCATCCCGACCGTCTTCTGTCAGTGGGCCTGGTATCGCGTGGTCTCGATCTATCCCGCATCCATCTCGACGCTCGGCACGCTGCTCACGCCCGTTGCCGGCGTCATCTCGAGCACCCTCATGCTCGGCGAGCCGATCGGCTGGGACGTGATTGCAGCCCTCGTTTTGGTATGCCTCGCGATCGCCCTCATCACCATCGTGCCCGGGCGGCGAAGGTAGTCGTTACTCCGCGTCGTAGGGAATGACGTTTTCCTGCTCGCTCGGATCGTTGCGCGCGACGATCGCCTCGGCGGTTTCGGTCTGGCTCAGATTGACTGGCTGGTGCAGGACGCCGGCGGGGATGAAGACGAAGTCCCCGGCCTCGTGTTTCATCGATTGTTTCAGCCCCTCGCCATAGCGGGTTTCGATGCGGCCCTTGAGAATATAGATCGCGGTCTCGTAATCGCGGTGGCTGTGCGGCTCCGAGGCGCCGCCCGGCGGCATCACGACCTTGTACATCGAAAGCGCGCGTGTGCCTGCGGTCCGGTCGGAAATGCCGGTGAACAGGTCGAGCCGCTGGATATTGTCGAAGACCTCGCGGCGGCGGACCATCACGACGGTCGCGGGCGCATCCGCAGGCATGTCTTTGGGCATTCTCGGCTCCCAATCGGGGATTCTTATATCGGCTTTCGGACCGTCCGGCGCCAGTGGCGGTACGGATCCTCAGCCTGATTTTTGCGCGGTCAACACGCGCGCCACATCGTCCAGCGAGCCGATCGACAGCAGCAGATCGGCCGGCAGTTCGGCGGCGAGTTCGCGCTCGATCACTTCGACGAGGCGCATATGCGCGAGGCTGTCCCATTCGCGCATGGTGACGACCGACGCATCGTCGGGCAGTTGCGCGGGATCGAGTTCGAGCGCTTCGGCCAGCATACGGCGCGCGGCTGTGGTCATGTCGGTCATGCCCCGCCTCCTTTTTTGCCGGTCGTACCGCTGCCCTTACCATGCGCGCGCAGTTCGGCCTTGCGCTTCGCCCATTCCTCGGGGAAGAGGCCGAACATCACCTGGTCGACCCGATTGCCCTCGGGATCGATGCGATGACGACGCAGCATGCCCTCCGCGGTGAAGCCCTGAGCCTTGTAGTTAAACACCGAGCGGATATTGCGCACCATCGGATTGCCCCAGATCTTGCCGACCTTCACCACGTCGAACATGAAGTCGAGCACCACGGCGCGCGTCTCGAGCACGATCGATTTGCCCCAATATTCCTTGTTTCCGATCACCACGTTGGTCTGCCCGAGATTATGGCGCCGGTCGCGATAAATGACGTAGAAGCCGACCAGCTTGTTGCCGGCGTTCTTGTCGAAAATGCCGAAATGAAACGAATTGCGGTTGTCGAACCGGTCGACATATTTGTGCATGTCCTCGATCGTCATCGAGGTCGGTGACGAGTTCACGCCGGCCATGACTTCAGGATCGTGCGTCCAGTCCCGATAATCCTCGTTGACGTCGTCATGGGTCATTGACCGCACGACGTAGTTCTCGGTCTCGAGCCGGATCGGCGGATCGGGCGGACGCTTCTGCGGACGGGCCTGCGCGCGCTTCGCCGCGTCCTGGCCCTGCGGCTGGCCGCCCGGCTTCGCCGGAGCAGCTTGCTGATTGGCAGCCGTCCGATTGCCGTCGCCCGGTGTGCGGGCGCGGAGCTGGCGCAGCGAGATCGCATTGCCGGGATTTTTCGGTTCGTTCATCGTTTCACGCTATCGAGACAGGCCTGCATGACGATACGGCGGCTCACCTTGCCCCGATCGGTCTTGGGAATGTCGGCGAGGATAAACCATTTCTCCGGCACAAGCTCGTGTCGCAGCCGATCCGCCGTCCAGGCGCGGAGCGCCGACACATCGTCCTGCGCGCCGTCGGCGAGCCGCACGGCGGCGGCAACGACCTCACCGCTGACCGCGTCGGGCAAGCCGAAGCAGCAGGCCTCGGCGATGGCCGGATGGCGTTCGAGAAAAAGATCGATCTCGGCGGGATTCACCTTCTGTCCGGCGCGATTGATCTCGTCCTTCTGCCGGCCGACCAGCCGCATCGTGCCGTCCTCGTCGATGCGCCCGATATCGCCGGTGTGGAACCAGCCGGCCTTGAGCACGGGCGCCGTCAGATCCGCCCTCTGGAAATAGCCCTGCATCAGCGACGGTGTCTGCAGCAGAAGCTCGCCCTCGCCGGTTGAGCGCATCGCCCCCGCCTCGTCGAGCACGGCGGCACTGCCGCCCCAGAGCCGGCCGATCAGCCCATCCTCGGGTGCGAACTCGTCGCTCGACGCGCCGCCGATCCAGTTCGCGGTCTCGGTGATGCCATACATGTTGGCGACGGGCGCGCCACTCCAGGCGGCAACGCGCAGCCACAAATCGGCCGAGAGCGGCGCGGAGCCGATACCAATGCGACGCAGTGACCGGCCCCGCGGCAGCTTGCCCATCTTGAGCGCGATCTTCCAGAAGCTCGGCACCGAACTCATGAAGCTGATGCGATGCTCGTCGATCAGCGCACCGAGTTTCGCGGCGCCGGCGACGCCCGGCTGCTGGAAAAGATAGAGATCGTGCCCCGCAAGCCAGGGCGTCAGGCAATTGCCGATCAGCCCGTGGCCGAAATGGGTCGGCAGGACGCAGAGCGTGCGCGCAAGCGTCGCGGCGCCGAGATGCACACGATTGAGTGCCAGCCGCGCCAGCAACGAGCGGAATGTATGCACCACACCCTTGGGATCGCCGGTCGTGCCGCTGGTGAAGAGGATCAGCGCCGGATCGTCCAGCGCGGCGCGATCATCCGCAGCGGCAGGCTCATCCTTCTCGGCGCGCGTGTCGATCAAAGCCGCACCCGGTTCACCACCCTTGTACCCATCGCCGACCAGCACCAGCCGCGCGCCGGTGAAGCGCACGACATTGGCGAGTTCCTCCGGCGTGAGCGACGCGTTGACGCAGGCGGCGCATCCACCGGCCTGCCAGACCGCGAGCAGGTCGGTAAAGAAATGCGCGCTGCCGCCATGCGCGATCACGACGATCGCACCCGGCGCGACACCCAGCCGCCGCAGCGTGCCGGTGCGCCGCGCAACAGCCGCCGCAATTTCGGCACCGCGCATCGCGGTGCCGGATGCCGGATCGTGGATCGTGCCGAGAGAGTCGGGCGGAAAGTGCATCAGCTCCGCAACCTGAAACCGTCGGGATCGTAGGGCGGGCGGTCGAGCAGTTCGGCATGGCGGCGCCGGCCGAGGATCTCGACCTCGAAGCCCTGCCCGTCCGCGGCCGCATCAGCCGGCAGATAGCCGAGCCCGAGACTTTTCTCGACCCAATGGCCGTATCCGCCTGAGGTCAGCCGCCCGACGCAGCGCCCGCGATGGAACAAGGGCTCGCCGCCCATTGGATCGGATCCATGGGGATCGGCCTCATCGGCGTCGATCGCGAACAGAGCGAGGCGTCGCGCAGGCGATGCGGCATCCATCTTCTGCACGGCGTCGCGCCCGATGAAGCTTCCCTTCTCCGGCCGCACGAACCGATCGAGTGCGGCCTCGAAGGGCGTGTAGTCCATCGTGTATTCGCGGCCCCAGGAGCCATAGCCCTTTTCGAGCCGCAACGAATTGAGCGCGCGCACGCCGAAATGCCTGAGATCGAACGCGCGGCCCGCCTCGATGAGCGCGCTATAGACCGCGAGCTGCTCGGCTTCCGGCATATAGAGCTCGTAACCGAGTTCGCCGGTGAAGGAGATGCGGACGACCAGCGGCTGTGCGTTGCCGATCGCGAGATGCGCCGCGGATAAAAACGGAAACGCGTGATCGGATACATCGCGCTGCGTCACGGCGACGAGCAAATCGCGCGCGCGGGGACCGCTGATCGAGAAGCCGCATAATGCTTCGGTGACGTCGACGATCTCGACGTTGCGGCCGGGCAGCAGACCGGACTGCAGCGACGCGAACAGGCGCCGATAATATTCCTCGGCGCTGCCCGACCCGACGAGCAGGAAGCGCTCGCTCTCGAGGCGCGTGACGGTCAAATCGCCGGCGACGCGGCCGGTTCGCGTCAGGACCGGACAGAGCACCGTGCGGCCGGGACGCGACGGCAGCTTGTTCGCAACCAGATTGTCCAGCCATTCGGCCGCATGCGGCCCGGCAATCTCGAACTTGGAATAGGTCGACGTCTCCCAGATACCGACCGCTTCGCGCACCGCGCGGCATTCCTCGTCGACGAAGGGAAATGCATTCGAGCGACGGAACGATGGTGTTTCGACGCTGTTCTCGCCCTTGTTGCCGTACCAGAGCGGATACTCGCGCCCAAAGGCCATGCCGAACACCGCGCCCTCCGCCTTGAGCGCCGGATAGACCGGCGTCGGCTTGCCCGGCCGCGCGGCGGGCAGCTCCTCATTCGGAAAGGTCAGCATGAAGCGGCGGCGGTAATTCTCTTCGGTCTTCGACAGCAGATATTTGTTCGTGACGAACTCGCCGAAGCGCGCCACATCCATCGCGAACACGTCCATGCCCGGCTCGCCGTCGACGATCCAGTTGGCGACCGCGAGGCCGACGCCGCCACCCTGGCTGAATCCGGCCATCACGCCGCAGGCACAGAAATAATTCGTGAGCCCGCGCACCGGGCCGATGATCGGATTGCCGTCGGGCGCGAACACCATCCCGCCATTGACGACGCGCTTGATGCCGCCATTCTTGAGCAACGGAAAGCGCTCCATCGCGATCGCCATCAGATCGGCGATGCGGTCGAGATCGGGCGGCAGCAATTCATGCCCGAAATCGGCCGGCGTACCGTCGACCGCCCAATGCCGCGCATCCTGCTCGTAGGTGCCGATGAGAAAACTGCGCCGCTCCTGGCGGGAATAGCTCTCGCCCTCGAAATCGATCGCCATCGGCAGCTCGCGGTCGAGCGCCTCGATCTCCGGCAGATCGTTGGTGAGCAGATATTGATGTTCCATCGGCACGATCGGCAGTTCGATGCCGGCCATGCGGCCGATTTCGCGCGCCCAGAGGCCGCCGGCATTGACGACATACTCGGCCTCGACCGTGCCCTGCTCGGTCACCACGCGCCAGCCGCCATCGGCCTTCTGATGCAGCTCTTTGACCGGATTGCGCAGCACGACGCTGGCGCCGCGCTTCTGCGCTGCCTTGGCATAGGCGTTGGTCACGCCGTTGGGATCGACATGCCCGTCATTCGGATCGAACAAGGCGGTGCGGAAATGACTGAGATCGACCAGCGGATGGATTTTCGCGACCTCGTCGAGCGGCATGAAATCGAGATCGAGACCAAGATAATGCGCCTTCGCGCGCTCGGCCTTGAAGAAATCGCCCCGCGCCTCGGTCGCCGCGAGATAGAGGCAGCCGACGCGATGAATGCCGCAGCTCTGGCCCGATTCGCGCTCGATCTCGTCATAGATCTTGATCGTATAGGATTGCAGGAACGACATGTTCACATCGCCGTTCAGCGTGTGCATGCCGCCGGCCGCGTGCCAGGTCGAGCCCGAGGTGAGTTCGGAGCGCTCGATCAGCATGACGTCCTGCCAGCCGCGCCGGGCGAGATGGTAGAGCACCGAGGCGCCGACCACGCCGCCCCCGATCACCACGACGCGCGCCTGTGTCGGCATAGCGCTCTGCATATCGATCCGTCCTCTCGCTGCCGATCACCGGGCTGGTCCGATGCCGCACATGGGGGCCCGCGCGGGCGGCATCCTAGCGGTCAAACCGGGCGCCAGAAAGACGCGCCCGACGGCGCGAATCCGGAGGTCAGCCCAGGGCGCTCAAGCGGCGGACCGGTTGCGCCGGCCGCGCGCGATCAGGGCCATGGATTCCAGCATGATCTGGGCCGCCAGGAATGCGGTCTGACCGTTGACGTCATGGGGCGGGCTCACCGTGTTGACGTCGATCGCCACGATCCGGAGCCCCGAGAGCGCACGGAGCAGCTCGATCCCTTCCCGCGCGCTCGCCCCGCCCCAGGTCGGCGTGCAGACCCCGGGAGCCACCGAGGGATCGAAGAAATCCATGTCGAAGCAGAGATAGACCGGCCGGCCGGCAAGCCGCTCCTTGATATGCGCGATCACGTCCGCCGCGCCACGGCGAAAGAACTCGCGCGCATCGATCAGCTCATAGCCGTGACCTGTTGTTTGCCCGGCGATGCGCTCGATATCGACGGGTCCACGGCAGCCCACATGGATCGACCGCGATATGTCGACGATGCCTTCCTCCGCCGCGCGGGTGAATGTCGTTGCGTTGTTGTAGGTATCGTCGCCCGTGCCCGCATAGGTATCGGTATGGGCATCGAAATGAAGCACGCAGAGCCCGTCATGCAGGCGATGCAGCGCGCGCAGCTGGGGCAGCGTGACGGCGCCGTCGCCGCCCATCGTCACCGGCACGACGCCGGCCGCCGCGATGCGATGGACCGCAGCCTCGATATTGGCGAATGAACTCTCGATCACGCCGGACGTCACGCGAACGTCGCCGCAATCCACGACCCCGAGCTCGGCGAGCGGATCGAGCCCGGCATCGTCGAGCAGCTCGCGCACCAGCGGCGATTGCTGGCGGATCGCCGTCGGACCGTAGCGCGCGCCGATCCGCGTCGGATGCCGCCCGCAATCGAACGGCACGCCCAGAACCGCCGCCTTGGCATCGGTGAGATCGTGCGAGTAAGGCACGCCCATATAGGTCGCGGGGCCGGTGAAGAGCGCCGGATCGAAAATATCGCGGCCGGTCATGGCATCGATCGCCCGACTTTGTCGCGCTCGATCTCGGCCGGCAAGGCCACGGGCTGAGCCGCCGGCAGATCCCGCGCGCCGTTCTGCTCGATCCGGGTGAGCTGCAGTTCGAGCGCGCGCACCTTGGCCAATGTCGCTTCGAGGAGCTGCCGGTTGAAACCGATCAGGTCGGCGACCAGGCCGATCAGGAAGACCAGCACCGCGATCACCACCAGCACGCCGCCAAGGATCAGCGACTGGACGTGGCCGCCGCCCTCGCCGATCGCATAGAACCAGAGAAAGCGCAGGATCGGGATAAGACCGATCAGCAGCAGCACGGCGCCCGCAAGCGCGAACACTTTCAGCGGCTGGTACATCGCGTAGATGCGCAGCATCGTCGCCAGCGAGCGCTGCAGGAAACCGGGAATGGTCTTGAACAGTCGCGATTCGCGGGTCACGGCCCGGGTGCGGACCGGCACCGAGACGACTGCCATGCGCTTGCGCCCGGCCTGGATCAGCATTTCTATCGTGTAGCTGAAGCCCGACACGATATTGAGGCGCAGCGCGGCCTCGCGCGATATCGCGCGAAAGCCCGAGACCGCATCGGGCACGTCGGTGCGCGAGAGCAGGCGCACGATGCGGCTGCCCAGCGACTGGAGCAGCTTCTTGCTGCGCGAGAAATGTGCGACCGTCGATGTCTGCCGGTCGCCGACGACGATGTCGGCGCGGCCCTCGAGGATCGGTTTTACCAGCAGCGCGATATCGGCGCCCTCATATTGATTGTCGCCGTCGGTGTTGACGACGATATCGGCACCGCACTTGAGACAGGCATCGAGGCCGGTCGCGAAGCTCGCCGCCAAGCCGCGATTGCGCGAATGGCGCACGACATGATCGGCGCCATGCGCGCGCGCGATATCGGATGTGCCGTCGCCCGAGCCGTCGTCGATCACCAGGATCTCGATGCGATCGATACCGGCGATACGGCGGGGAATGGCGGCGATCGTCGCGGGCAGCGATTCCGCCTCGTTGAAGCAGGGAATCTGGACGATCAGTTTCAAATCCCGCCCCCGATCCGCGCCGCTTTATGGCGCGACGTCGAAAAACTCCAAGAGGCCGACCGGCGCTGCGTCGGGCGCCGGACCGAGATCGGCCCAGCGGAGGACCACATTGCCCGGCGCTGCCGCCAGTTCATGGGGCCCTGTTTCAAGCCGCATTACAGCACCCGGCTGCAGCGGCGCCCCGTCGATCCTGACCGGCCCCCCGGCCCCGATGCGGTATTCGCCCGCAACGACGATGTCGAAGTCGACGCTCCCGCCCGATTCCGGGATCGTCACGGTCTGACCCACGACGAAGATCATACCCCAATACTGCAAATAATGCGCGGCGAGAAAGGCCGCATCCTCCGGCAGCAGCAGCCGATCCTCGACGATCGAGATTGCGGGAACCAGGGCGCCGTAGAGCGACGGCGAATCGGCGAGCAGCAGCGGCGGCTGCATCGCGGCGACCAGTTCGGGATAAACCGGCCCACCGGCTTCGCGATAGCGATCAACGCCCCAACCGCTATGGAAAAAGCCAACGCGCGGGAAGCGCGCGACGACCCCGTAACCGTCAAGATAGAGAACGGGTTCGGCGAAAACCTGATGAACGGCGGCAATGACGGTCCGCTGCGGTGCGATCCTGTCGGGCAGTGCCGTGACGATGTTGCGCGCCAGCAGAACGCAAGGGCCAAGCACAACGATTGCCAGCAGCGTCCGCGTGACGAAATTTCCGCGCGCGCGGACCATGCGCCACAGATGCTCGTAGGCGAAGCCCGCGAGGATTGCAGCCGGCGGCAGGATGAAAACGAAATTGTAATCGAAGGCGTTGCGGTAGAAGAACGGGGTGACGACCGGGAAAGCGAGTGCCAGCGCGAGCCAGCCAGTCGGGCGTTCGCGCGGCTCCGTGCCGGCGGTACGCGTCTGCTGCCAGGCGAGCCACGCCCCGCAACTGGTCAGAATCCAGAACGGCGGATTGCCGATCAGGCTCAGCAGCAGGACACGCCAGCGCGCCAGCAGCCCGTCCTCGATAAACATCTTCGATCCGGCGCCGTGCAGGAAATTCACGATCGTGTCGAACGCACCGCTGCCGCCAGCGGTCGGCGCGGCATCGGCAACAGCCGACGTCAGCAACGCACCGTGCAGCGTGAAGAGTGCGGCGAAGGCGATCGCGAAGGGAACGCCGAACGCGAGCGCCAGCCGCAGGCGCACCGGCCAGCGCGGCGCGAGGCAGAGCAACGCCAGACCGATCGTGACCAGATAGAAGACGGATTTGACCGTGACCATCAGGGCAATCGCCATGACGATACCGGCGAGCGCGGCACCGGCAACCGTGATGCGCCCCGCGCCCGGTCCTGTCACATCGCCCGCGCGTGGTAATGGGCGCAACAGCAGGAACAAAGCGATGAGGCAGAGCAAAGTCGCGAGCGGATCGGTGCGGAAGCTGGCAGCGTGCAGCGTCACGCTGTCGACCGACAAATAGGCCAGCAGCCCGAACAACGCGGCGCGGCGCGAGAGGAAGCGCCGCGCGATCGCATAAATCAGCATCGCGCTGCCGCAGGCGAGCGTCGCCATGACCAGGCGTCCGGCGACGATCTCGTCGATCTCGATCGCGCGCGACCCGGGCAGCCAGGCGAAAAGGTGGACATGCAGCGTCTGCAGCCGAGCCGTCAGCCCGCCGCGCGCATACTCGTAGGCGAACGAGAGGAAATGAAACTCGTCCCAGTTGATGTTGATGCGGAAGACGAGAAGAAACTGCACGCCCAGTGTGAGCAGGATCGCGGCGAGGAAGAGGCGGGCGGACCAAACGAAGAGCCCCGAACCGCGAACCGGCCACGTCGCAGCCGAATCACTGGCCCTCTCTGCCAGTTGGGGCCCCGCCGGATCGTCCCGCCTCATCGCCACGGCCGGTTCTCCTTCAACCCGGTCGAGCCATAACAGCCGGGATGCGGAGGGGCAAGGGAGCGCCAATGGTGCGTTTTAGCCCTTTGGGCATGCAATTGAAGGCTGACACAAATCGATCGCCATGTACCGTTCTGTTAGTATTGGATACCTGAACAGTTGGCTCGGCGATTCTGGAGTCATGTATGCGCGATACCCCTTGCAGGACCTGCTTCCTTTGCGGCGGAACCGGCAGAATTCTGCATGAGGGGTTGCAGGATCGCTTATTCGGTGTTCCGGGAAAATGGAGCTTTCGTCTATGCGACAGTCCAGATTGCGGACTGGTCTGGCTCGATCCCAAGCCGTTGGAAAGCGACCTGCCAAACGCTTATGCGTCATATTACACCCATGGAAACGGCGAGGCAGCCACCAACTCAGTGAGAAAGGGCAGCAGGCAACGACGCATCGTACGAAAGCTAGAGCAAATTTGGCTAGCTCTCCTCCTGCTCGGTTCAGCACGAAGACGAATCGATACCATGTTTCTGGACGACATCGAGCCCGGACGAATGCTGGAGGTCGGTTGCGGCGACGGACGGTTGCTAGCCGGGATGCGAACCCGTGGGTGGGATGTCGCAGGTCATGAAATCGATCCGAAAGCGGCAGATTTGGCCCGGCATGTATCCGGCGTCACCGTGTACTCCGGCGATCTCATCGAAATCGCGCTTCCTGCAGAATCGTACGATGCCATTGTTATGAATCATGTCATCGAGCATGCCTACGATCCGCCCGGTCTCGCGAAAGAATGCCATCGGCTACTAAAACCGGGCGGCCTGTTCATCGTCACCACGCCAAATGCCAATAGCTATGGGCACGAAAGATTCGGAGATGCTTGGATGTGTCTTGACCCACCACGGCACTTGCAAATCTTTTCGCCAAAGACACTCGAGCAACTTGCAACAGGCTCGGGTTTTCTCTGTTGCCGAACATGGACAACACCTGTTCGTGCCGGTGGATTGCTGGCAGCTAGCCTCGACATTGAACGAAAAGGTACTCATAAAATGAGGAAAATGGTCTCAACCCAGCAAATCGTTGCCGCCTTTCGGTATCAACTCGCGGCTAAGATTGCATATATTCAAAGCAAAGGTTCAGGTGAAGAAGTCGTGTTGCTAGCCAGAAGATGACTGCTCACAGTTCCCGCAAAGAGTCGAGCCAACTCAGTGCCGCTGCGTTGATCGTTACATACTATCCCGATGACGGATTGCCGCCACGAATCGACAAATTGTTGCAACAAGTGCGCCGGCTAGTGATTGTGGACAACGGTTCCAATGACGACACTTTCGGTTACATCGATCAATATTCGCAGCATCAAGATGTAACGCTTTTACGGAACACCGCAAACTTAGGCATTGCGACCGCGCTGAATCAGGGAATGGAGTTGCTGGCCGGAGAGGGCTATGACTGGGTGCTTACGCTAGATCAGGACAGCGCCGTCAACAACGATTGCATCTCGGCGCTGACGACAACAGCCCAACAATATAGCGGATACAGCGATATTGCATTGATCGGCTCGATGCGGAAAGAAGCACGAAGTGACGATCGGCAGCATCGATGGCTAAGACCAAAGAAAGGGATTCCTTTTTTTGAAAGAGTGAAATGCCTTGAGATCGGACCAAATGGCGTGACGCTAGTTATCACTTCCGGAACACTTACCAATGTCTCTGTATTTCGAAAAATTGGGCCGTTCCGGGATGACTATTTCATCGATTTGGTAGATTTTGAGTATTGTCTTCGCGCACGAAAGGCGGGCTATCGGATACTAGTTAGCTGTCGAGCGGAGATACTTCACCATGCTGGCATGAAAGTTGTGGGGGCGACGTCTATATCTGCGATTTCACCCATGCATCATGAGCCCCTCCGAAAATACTATATGTTCAGAAATGCTGTTCGGACGATCGGATCGTATGGCCGCCTGTTTCCTCATTGGCTGCTTTATCAGTTATCCGCAATGGGCGAGATTCTGATCGCCATTGTTCTGTTTGAGGATCGGAAGATGGCAAAGCTCTGGGCTTGTGCATTGGGCGTATGGGATGGATTTCATGGCCGGGCTGGGCCAACGGACCGAGATTTTTGAAGTATGCAAGCTTCACTTGGCGGTGATGTTGGCAGTAAATCACCTCGAGCTACCAATCTCCGCGGCAAATTGAGCTTCCTGCCATGAGACTTCCCAGCATCCGCTCGGTCGTACGAAATTCCGCCTATCTCGTGAGCAGTCACGGCATCACGACGCTCCTGCATTTATTTTACATCGTCATTCTCGCGCGCCTGCTTGAGCCCGATCTGTACGGCCTGCTCAATTATGGGGTTTCCTGGTATCTCACGTTCATCGCACTGACTTATCTCGGTCTCGATGTGGTGCTCAGCCGAGAAATCGGCCGGGCCCGTGACAACGCGCCTGCACTGGTCGGATCCACACTTGCGCTGCGCGGCGCCGCCGCACTGTTTGTTTCTTTCCTGTCTGTTTCGATCGCCCTGGTCGCGGAACCCGATTCGGGAGCGCTGGGTTTGATTCTCGTTCTTTCGATTGCACTCTTCAGCCGGGCGATATGGTTATGGTGCGGCTCGGTGTTCACCGCATTCGAGAATACCCGCTACATTCTCTTTCTCGAACTCGGATTCCGCCCGATCGAGATACTATCCGTCTTCATCGTATTGTCGTTTATTGCGCCGAAGAGTGTCATCGCGATTGCCTGCGTTCATGCCGCCTTGTGGACACTGCAATCGGCCATTGCCGTAGTCATCATCACGAAGCGATTTACCACTCTGGACTTCACGCAGCTTGCCAGGCAATCGAAACGCCTTCTCGTCGAGGGGATTCCGGGTGCTCTGTACACGCTGACCGTCATCTGGTTCATGCAGTCGCCGACGGTGCTGTATCGACAGATTGTCGGAACCGGCGACTCGCTCGGCCATTTCGCCCTCGCGCTGCAGATCGTCGGATATCTGAACATCATTCCTTATCTAATCGGTTCGGTGTCGCTGCCGGTTCTGTCGCGATCGGCCACCCGCAATGACGGAAATACGCGCAGGGCCGCAATCGCCGTGCTGACCGCCATTCCGCTGATGGGAATTGCGCTCGGCCTTCTCGGACTGTGGCTCGCGCCGCCGCTGACCGTCATGATGTTCGGCGAGGTCTATCGGCCAACCGGCACGATCCTGGGCGAAGCGGTCTGGCTTCTGATGCCCATCAGCCTTGCGATCGGTCTGCAGCAGGTCCTGTTTTCAGTCGGCCGGCGCCAATGGCCCGCCGCGATCGGAGCGCTGACCGGCATCGCGGCAATGGCGGCGTCTTATGCACCGCTAACTGAAGCTTTCGCTTATCGCGGCGCATTGCTGGCGATCGGGCTGGGAATGACGATCTGGGCCTGCGGCGCGATTGTTGCCCTGATCAGAGGCGGATTGCTCAGCGCCCGCGATCAGGAGACCGCATGACAGGCACCTTGAGACGCGCGCGCTTCATGATCGCTCTCGATGTGAAGCAAGCGACGCAAGCTGGCTGTAGAGCTTTTGCCCGATCGCGGCATAACCGATCTGATTGAGAATGGCAGCGGACGGAACCAGCCCTTGAGCGTTGCGCGCCTCCGGGGCCAACATTTCGATCGCTGCGAGCAGTTCATCGGGGTCGCCTGCGGCCACCAGTCGGACAGCAGGTGTATCGGAACCGATCAGCTCGCGGATCGCCGGGCTGTCCCGCGTGATCAGAGGCCGCGCGCTCGCTAGAATCTGGAAGACCTTGTTGGGGATCACGCGGGACGCCTTGGCGGATCGGCCAAAGATTCCGAGACAGATATCGGCGTTAGTGATTCTCTCCCGCAGATTTGCGTAGGGCACCCACTCGATCCACTGGAGATTCGAAACCGGCCGCTTATCGAGCAATCGCTGGATCCTTGGTGCTTCCTGACCGTTGCCGATCAGCGTCCATGCATATCGTGCCGGGTCGCTTCGAGCGGCGGCCGCAATGATCGTTTCGATCCCGTGCAGCGGAATGAACTGGCCGTAGAAAAGGATGCGTATCGGCTCGTCGGGTGACGCTGCCGGTCGTCTCGCCAGCGGCTTGAAGATATCGATTTCCGCTCCAACGAAGACGGAGGCAACGCGTCCGGGTCGCAGCCCGAAGGTCGCACGGAACCATTCAGAATGGGTCTGCGTATCCATCAGTACGAGGTCGGCCGCATGCGCCGCCAGCCAGTCCCACGCCCACAAAAGCCAGGCAACCGGATTCCACCGGCCGATCAGCGCGCGATCCGCGACCACCGTATCGTGAAGCGACAGAAACGCATCCCATACGATCGGCGTCTGCCGAAGCCGCGCGAATAGCCAGAGAAAAAGCACGTCGAGATGACCCAGATACCCAACCACGACCACGTCATGTTGCCGCAAGCGCAAGTAACGCCAGATCAGCGACGGGTAAGCCGCGATGGAGCGAAGGATACCGACGGCGATCGATCGCCCCCCGGACTGCGCCTTGTCCTCGACCCGGGCCCATATGTCCGTGTGACATTCGACGAGATCAACGTCGGTCTCACGCAATGCACGAAGCATGATTCGCGTGCGCGGCTTGCCGAGGTCGTAGGTGCCCCAGAAAACAACGCGGAGCGGGTTCGACGGCAATGTCGTCAGCGGCCCCTCCTGTGCTTTCGGATGCTCCACTCAGCGAGTATCTGCGACATCGCCGGGTTTCCACGGATAGCTCCGCCGCGCCAGCCATCCCGAAAGCCACCAGACCAGCAGCACGCCTGGCACCATCGCATAGCCGTCGATTGCATAGTGCCAGCCGAGATGAACCGAGCCGATCAGCACGATCAGGAAATACGTGAAGAAAACGATTCCGAGCCAGCGCGCGGTTCTCCACCCGACCAGGGCGAAGAGCAACGCCATCGCGACATGCATGCTCGGCATCGCCGAGATGCCGCCGCCAAGCCGGACATCGCGCAACATGTAATTATCCCAGAGCATCCCCTGCGCCACCAACGCGCCGAGGACATGCTCTTCGTTCGTCGCGCGGAGGGCATCCAAGAGCGGCTCGAAAGGGTCGGGGCCATCGTTCAGCAACCCGTAAAACGCGGGTCCCACCGATGCGAAATAGATGGCGGCCACAATCCCGAAGACGATCCAGGTCAGCAACAGACTGTAAAAGAACTGCAGCCGCAGTGTGGGGTTACGCAGGCTGAAGGCCTGCCATGTCCAGACGAGCGACAGCATGAAAAACCACAGACTGTACAACCAGCCGACGATCGCCGTCGCGAGCGAACCGCCAAGAATTGGTTGCAGCAGTTCCCAAGGCTGATAGCCAAAATGCAGCAGCGCATCCAGTTCGACGAAAGCGGGATCCCACGCGAACGGGTTGATGCGCGGGATCGCGGCTTTGACCAGCGTGAACGCGCCGCCAAACAGCGGAATGAAAATCAGCAACGGCAGCGCGATGGCAAGCCGGTCGAGGATGAAGAACCGATCCCGCAGATGTTGCGCGAAGAGCTGGAGCGGACGTCGTGGCCGGATCGCGACGATGATGTAGAGCGTGTGGCCGAGGAGCAGGCACGCGACGGCGAACGGCATCAGCACCATGTAGGTCGGCAGATAGGCCCAGAGCGAGCGGTGCGTGGGCATGCGGAGCGCCGCACCGATGACGATCGCGATGACGATGAAGCCGATAATGATTGCGAGAAGACCGGATTGATGAAGGAACGAACGTTTCAGCGCGGCGACCAATCGCCGGGCCCGGAAGCCGACGACCGCGTGCCTCGAAACGCCCTGCTCTGCCCCCATCCAGCCCGATCCCTGGTTGCCCCTGTCCACAGCGATAGCCCGGGGTGAGGTCGATGACTTGGCGACCCGCACCCGGCCGCCCCGCCGTTTCCGGGCCGATTCGCGAGGCCCAATAACAGGATAGTCCCGGGCGATCCGGTGAACCAATGGCGCCGCCGCGCAGGGGTCGGCGCCCGGTCTTGGGCCCTTCCGGCCGTGCGGGAGGCCCGCTTTCGGCCCTGCTAGTTTTGCGCGGCGGCCGGCCGGGAATCCAGTTTTTCTCGGGTCCGGCGCGAAATCTTCTCATTTGTCGGGGTTGCGGTTTCGTCGCCAAATCCAGGCAACAACCCGCTGTTTCGAGAGGAGATCGGCCATGATCGGCAAGAAAACCAAGGCGATCGAAGAATTCTGGCAGCGCTGCCGGCGCGACCACAAGATCGAGGCCAACGACTATCACGTCAGCACCTTTGCCGACCCGCAGTTCCTCGATCTGAACGATCCGCTGCTCGACCTCTCCGAGCAGCCGAAACTGGTCGCAGCACGCCAGAAACAGGGCACCGCCCACATGCTGCAGGAGTTCGAGCGCAACAAGGTCGCGCGGCGCAAGGTTGGCGACTATTGGGTGGTGCCGACCTTCGATAACGAACCGCTGTTCCTGGTGAAGGTCGTCGATGTCTATGTGAAGCCGTTCAACGAGGTGCCGGACTCTTTTGCGAAGCGCGAAGGCGAAGGCGAACAGACCCAGAAATGGTGGCAGGACGCGCATCGGGCCTATTTCGAGCCACAATGCAAGAAATGGGGCGTCGAATGGCGCGAGGACACGCCGACCGTCTGCGAGAGCTTCGAACTGGTGGCGATGGCGTAAGCGCCGGCGTTGCCGGTGACGGGCCGAAGCGAGCACCGCCGCTTGAGTATGCCGGTTCGGCCCCGGCCCGCTTGTCGACCGTGACGCCACTCATGACGCCACAGGGGAACCGCTCATGTCTGCCCGCATCGATCTTTCGCCCGGCGCGCTGACGCTCGCCGATCTGCGTACCCTGGAAGACCCGGCCTGCGCGGTCGCGATCGCCGAAGAAGGCCGCACGCGAATGCAGCGCGGTTCGAAAATACTCGGCGAGAAACTGGCTGCCGGCAAACTGGTCTACAGCGTCAACACCGGGTTCGGGCCGCTGTCGGGCACGCGCATTGCCGACGACAAACTGGGCGAATTGCAGCTCCGGCTGATCCTTTCGAATTCGACCGGCGTCGGCCAACCGCTGACGGAGCGTATCGTGCGCCGGATCATGGTGCTGAAGCTCGCAGCCCTGCTGCCGGGCACGACCGGCGTCCGCTACGAGCTCGCCGAGGCGATCCTCGCGCTGCTCAATGCCGGCATCCGTCCGGTGATACCGGAGAAGGGATCGGTCGGTGCGTCCGGCGATCTGGCGCCGCTCGCGCATCTCGGTGCCGGGCTGATCGGCATCGGCGAAGTCTTTCACAACGGCGCGCGCAAGCCGGCCCGCGACGCCCTGAAAGCGGCCGGGCTTCAGCCCTTCGTGCTCGGCCCCAAGGAAGGAGCCGCGATCGTCAACGGCACGCAGGTTTCGACGGCGCTCGCGGTCGAGGGCCTGTTCCGCACCGAAGAATGTTTTGCAGCCGCGCTCGTTGCCGGCGCGATGAGCGTCGAGGCAAGCCGCGGTTCGGCAGGCGCGCTCGATGCGCGTATCCACGAATGGCGCGGCCAGCCGGGCCAGCAGGCAGTGGCGGCCGCACTCCGCGGCCTGATCGAGGGCAGCGCGATCCAGGCCGCCGGCAGCCCGCGCATCCAGGACCCCTACTGCCTGCGATGTCAGCCGCAGGTGATGGGCGCCGCGCTCGATCTCATCAGGAACGCGGCCGAAACGATGCGGCGGGAACTCAATGCCGTCAGCGACAATCCGCTGATTTGTCTCGAAACCGGCGATGTGCTGTTCGGCGGAAATTTCCATGCGCAGCCGATCGGCCTTGCCGCCGACAGTCTCGCTTTGGCGATTGCGGAAACAGGATCGATCGCCGAGCGGCGCATCGCCTTTCTGGTCGATACGCATATGAGCGGCCTGCCGGCCTTCCTGGTCGAGGAAGGCGGGCTCAATTCCGGTTTCATGCTGGCGCAGGTGACGGCAGCCGCCCTCGTCAGCGAGAATAAGGCGATGGCCCATCCCGGCAGCATCGACAGCATTCCGACCGGCGCCAATTACGAGGACTATGTCTCGATGGCGACCTACGCGGCACGGCGCACCGGCGATATGGCGGAGAATCTGCGCCATATCATCGCGATCGAACTGCTTGCCGCCTGTCAGGGGCTGGAGTTCCGCCGCCCCACGCGCAGCAGCGACATACTCGAAGGCGTCTTCGGCACGGTTCGCAAACAGGTCGCGAAATGGGACCAGGATCGTTTCTTCAAACCGGATCTCGATGCAGCCGCATCCCTGATCGGGACCGCGTCGCTCATCCCCGATCCGGCGCGCGCGGTGTTGCCGAGCATGAACGGCAGCGCCGGCTAGTCCCGCAACGCTTCACAAAGGCAGGCAGTCATGATCGGTGAGAAGACGAAGGACGTTGAAAATTTCTGGCAGGAAGCTCGTCGCAAGCACCAGATCGCCACCAACGACTATCATGCCTGCACGCTCGGCCATCCGGATGCCTTCGACCCCGACGTGCCGAGCCTCGATCTTTCCGACCAGCCGCGGCTGATCGGCAAGAACCAGAAGCGCGGCACCGCGCATCTCGCACGCGAGTTCGAGGCGAACCGGATTCCCCGGCGCAAGGTCGGCGACTACTGGATCATCCTCGATTACGACAATGCGCCCTTGTTTCTGGTGCAGGTGACCGAGGTCGAGGTGACGCCGTTCAACAAAGTGACGGAAACCTGGGCCGCGGTCGAAGGCGAAGGCGACAGCAGCCTCGCCTGGTGGGCCGATGCGCATTACGAATATTACACGCGGCAATGCAAACCGCTGGGCATCACCTGGCGCGACGATCTGCCGGTCGTCTGCGAGACGTGGAAAGTGATCGAACCGGCCGAACGCGGGCGCGCGGCCATGAACGCCAAACCGCGCTAGAAAGCACCGTAAACGCCACGATCAGTGGGTGCCGGGCAGCAGGTAGGTATCGGCGCTCGACCAGGACAAATTGAGCTGCGATCCGATCGTGGTTGCCGTCTCGTCGACCTGCGAACTCGCCTTCTGCACGCGGAACTCGATGCCCTGATCGGTTTCGACGAAAAGCTGCGCCACAGCCCCTGAAAACTCGGCAGCAACGACGCGACCCGTAACGCGGTTCGGATCCGACGGGGAACCGCCGGCGATCGCGATCTTGTCCGCCCCGATGATGAAGATCGCCGGCTCGCCGACTCTGACCGTGCGATCGGCCGGCAGATCGACTTCGAAATTACCGGCCGGCGTCGCAAGGGTCGCACGGCCGGCTGCGAGCGATGTCACATTGCCGGCCATCACGTTGTTCGCTCCGACGAACTCGGCGACGAACCGGCTTTGCGGCTTGCGATAGACCTCGTGCGGCGTGCCGATCTGTTCGATCCGCCCCTCATTCATGATGACGATGCGATCGGCCATCGCCATCGCCTCGGACTGGTTATGCGTCACGTAGACGAAGGTGATGCCCAGCTCGTGATGCAGGCGGCGCAACTCGCGCTGCATCGAGCGGCCGATCTTCGCATCGAGCGCGCCGAGCGGCTCGTCCAGCAGCAGGGTCTTGGGGTCGAGCACGATCGCGCGCGCAAGCCCCACGCGCTGTTTCTGTCCCCCGGAAAGCTGCATCACGGAGCGACCTTCCATGCCGGCAAGACCGACTGTCTGAACGACGTTCCGGACCCGGACATCGCGTTCGGCGCGCGGGACACCGCGCATGCGCAGGCCATACTCGATGTTCTGCGCCACATTCATATGCGGAAACAGCGTGAAGTTCTGCCATACCAGTGGCGTATCGCGCCGCCAGGGCTTCACGTCGTTGACGCGCTTGCCGTCGATGAAGATATCACCGCCGTTCGGCTTTTCGAGGCCGGCGATCATGCGCAGGGTCGAGGTCTTGCCGCAGCCGGACGGGCCGATGATGGCCAGAAACTCGCCATCCTGTACCTCGAGGTCGATGCCGCGCACGGCCTCGACCGAGCCGTAGCTCTTGGTCACGTTGGACAGCGCGATGATCGGTGCGTTTGCCATCAATGCGTCTCATATCTGCGTTTGAAGTCCTGCCGGTACTTGCGGCCGGCACGGAAGATCAGAAATTCCGCCAGGATCACGACGGAGATCGAAACGCCGAAGGCAAGCGTCCCGATCGCATTCACATGCGCGCTGATCTGGCCCTGAAACTTGACCCAGAGATAGACCGGCAACGTGACTTCGATTCCCGAGACCAGCCACGCGACGATGAACTCGTCCCACGACACGACCATCGACAAGAGGAATGCGGCCGCGACCGCGGCGCCGGCCTGCGGCAGAACGACGGTCCTGATGGCATGCCACTCGTTGGCGCCGAGATTCCACGCCGCCTGCTCGAGATTTGGATCGAGATCGTTGAGCCGGAGCCGCATGATGCCGAAGGCGAAGGGCGCCGTCAGCACGACATGCGCGAGAACGACCGAGAACAGGCTCTTCGTCAGGCCCAGCTCGCGGAAATAGATCAGCATGATGAGCGCGAGAATGACGAGCGGGATGCAGGGCGGCGCCACGATGAAGGCGATATAGGCATTCTTGCCGGGGAACTCCCAGCGATTGACGAAATAGGCGGCCGCGCAGCCGAGCGGCGTCGCGATCGCGGCCGACGCGGTGGCAACGAACAGGCTGTTCTTGATGACGCGAATCACCTGCGGATCGCTGAGCGCCGAGAACCAGGTCAGCGAAAAGCCCTGCCAGGGCAAATAGGGAAAGCGGCTTTCGTTGAACGCGAAGACGATCATCGTCACGAACGGCGCGAAGATAAAAGCAAAGGCCAGGAGCATATAGAGACCGAGGCCGAGTTTGATCAGGCGATCGGTCATCGCGGATTGCTTCGTGGCGGAAACGCGTAGCGGAACGCGATAAAGAATACGGTCATCAATGTCAGGATCATCACAACCGAGATGACCGAGGCGCGCGGGAAATCCGATTGGCCCTGGATCGTATTGATGATGAGAATGCTGAGGGTCGGGCGGCCACCGCTGCCGAGATAGGACGGCGCGATGTAATCGCCCATCGCCAGCATGAAGCCGAAGGCAAAACCGAGGATCAGGCCGCTGCGCGCCATCGGGATGACGACCGTCACGATCGAGCGAAGACGTCCGGCGCCGAGATTGTTCGCGGCTTCGAGATAGTCGCGGCTGATGTACATCAGGCTCAGGAGCTGAACGAGCGCGACCAGCGGAAAGAAGTATCCCATATAGCCGACCAGCGTCGGCGCGAACGAACCCTGGAACCCGACCAGCGACAACCCGAACACCGAGAGTGCCGAATTGATGATACCGTCATCCTCCAGCATGAACCGCCACGAATAGCTACGAACATAGTAGTTCGTGAAATAGGGCAGGATCAGCAGCATGAAGGCGATGCGCTGGGTCCTGGGCGAGCTCTTGAAGGCGAGCGCATAGGACAGCGGAAATGCGAGCACTGTCGCGAGGGCGGCAGCGAACGCGGCATAGAAAATCGTCCGGAAATAGATCGTGTAAAACAGGTCGGAGCTGAGGATGCTCGTCCAGTTGCCCCAGTTGTAGTCGGCAACCAGCCGGTAGTTCTGGACGGTCCAGAACGTCATCAGAATCAGGAGAATGCCGGCGCCGAGAAAGAAGATGAGCTGCCAGGCAAGCATCGGCCCGCCCGTCAGAACGAATGACGGGCTGATGCGAAAATCCTTCAGCGATCGACGCGCAGGCACGATCCCGAACCTTCCCCCACCTGATACGGATACTCATCCGAATACGATCGACGCGCCGGCAGCAACAGGGATGCTGCCGGCGCATCGATCGTCAGAGGCTTACATGTTCTTGAATTCCTGCCACAGATTCGCCCAGTCGGTCACGGACTGGTCGGCCGGCAGGCTGCGGATCACGATGCGGCCCTCGCGCCACGCGGTGATCGCGTTCGGATCGTCGAAGCTGTTCATCTTCAGCCGTTCCGCCCATTCCGGCATGTCACGCTGGAGGACTTCCCACGCGCGCTGGTTGGCGGCGACGGCGGTGTAGGCGGGCTTGGTGGCAAACTTGGCCTGCGCTTCCGCCGAGAGGCAGTAATCGACGAACTTCTTGGCGGCATCTACTTTGGTGGTGCCTTCGCAGATCGTGATCAGCTCGCCCCAGAGATAGCCACCTTCTTTCGGAATGGCGGTTGCGACGGGAACGCCCTGGTCGACCAGGATCTGCGTCGCCCAGTCGCCGCCGCCCGGCTGCAGCCAGATCGAGCCGTTGGCGAAGCCCGAGAACAGACCGGCATATTCGAGGAACCCGCTGAACTGCGGGCGGATTTCCCGCATCGTTTCGCGCAGCGCGTCGAATTCGGCATCGGTAATGATGTACGGATTGCGGCCGTCGGCCGGCGCGTTGCCGGAGAGGATGCTCAGGCTGCCCATCGCATTGCCCCACCAGTCGTTCGACGCGACCTTGCCGGCCAGACGTGGGTCGCGAATGATCTCGTAGGACGAAAGATCTTCCTCCGACAATTTGTCGGTGCGATAGCTGAGCCCGTTGAAGCCGAACTCGTACAGGATCGCGTGATACTTGCCGTCGACGTTCCAGCCGATGTCCTGCTTGAACTCCGGCAGATATTCGTTCCAGCCGACATATTCTTCCGGATCGAGCTCCATCAGCGTGCCCGACGCGACGAACTCCGGCACGAACTCGCCCGACACCGATGCAATGTCGTAGAGTCCGGGGTTCTGCGTGAGCTCGACCAGACCCAGATCGCCGGCAGCATATTCTTTCGCCCGGATCGTGATACCGGTCTCTTCCTGGAACGCGTCGATGACATAGGGATCGCTATGACCGGCCCAGGTCAGCCAGTTGAGTGTCGTGTCCTCGGCCCGGGTAAACACGCTCGGCGCGACCGACCCGACCGCAGCAAGGCCGAGTGTCGCAGCGCCGGCTTTCAGAACCGACCGCCGGTCTGCCTTCAGCGATTTGGTCTGATCCGATGCGACTGATTTGGGTGTCCGGCGCCGGCTGAGCCGGTTGGACGATGATTTCTTGGTCCCGTTCATCGAACTAACACCTCCCTCATTTTCTCTGGCCTGGATTCTCTGGCCTGGTTTCTCTGGTTGTCCTCTCGTTCGACTTCGTAGCGTTCTGTCCCCCCGGCGCCGAAATCCGGTGCATTGACTGGCGCATTTCAACTCTTTTTAAGTGTATTATTATTGTTTAATACAATTTCACTGTGGGTAGGCAGGCATATATCATATATTGCCGATTGCCGACCAATTGGTTGCGATCCAGTTGGGAACCAAATGCCAGCAGGGGCAAAGGAGTTTTTTTGATCCCGATTACGAGAAATTTTGGATACTCGAGGCGGCGCCGCTTTTAACTAGACGCAGCCTTGGAGGTTTCCTGAAACCGGTTTTGTCGACATCGGAGGTGACGCGCTCCATGCATTCCGTAAGACGACTGCCATCGCTGAACGCCCTCAAGACGTTCGAAGTCGTCGCCCGCCATCTGCATATGGGGCATGCGGCAGCGGAACTGCATGTCACCGATGGCGCCGTCAGCCATCAGGTCCGATCCCTGGAATCGGAACTCGGCGTGCAGCTTTTCCAGCGCGGCCGTTCGACATTGACCCTCACGCGCGAGGGCGAGCGTTTGTCGCCGCTCGTACGGCGTGCCTTTGAATTATTGAATTACGCGGTCCAGGGCGCCGAACTGCAGGCGATGGAGGCCGAACTTACCATCGCCTGCGAACCGGCGATGGCTGCGAAATGGCTGGCGCCGCGTCTCGGCAATTTTCTCGCCGCTTATCCCGATCTGCATGTCAGCCTGCAACCGCTCTGGGATATGGGGGCCCTGCTTCGCGGCGAGGTCGACGCGATGATCTGTTACGGCTCGACCGATCAGCCGGGCTATCGCTCGGAGCTGGTCGCCCAGCTCCATTTCTTTCCGGTGATGAGCCCGAGCCTTCAGGAAGGTCCGAACGCGGTTCGGACACCCCGCGATCTGATCCGACACACCCTGCTCTACGAGCATGACGAGACCGACTGGCATCAATGGCTGATCGCCAACGGCATCGATGCGGCGCAGGCGCGCGGCGTACGGCTCACCAATGCGCATATGACGATGGACGCGGCGATCGCCGGGTATGGCGTCGCGCTCGGCGATACGGTGCTCGCCGCAGCCGACCTGCAAAGCGGACGGCTGGTGCGGCCGTTCCGTTCGACAATTCCCGCACCCAAGCCCTATCAGCTCGTCACGGCCGAACAGCCCAAATCGGCCAAGGTCATGGCCTTCCGCAATTGGCTGATCGACGAGATCCGCCGCTATCCCGACCGGTAGCGAACCGTCCCGCTCCACTCGCACGCAATCCGCGCGCGGTAGCGCAATCCCGTCTTCGCCGATACGATCCGCAACGCGCGCGGCGACCCCGCGCGATGCGCCTCTTCGTTCGTTAATCCGGCATGAGGGAAACGGTGTCGCAGGAAGGTCTTCGCAATCGGCTCGATCGCCCGGTCTCCGACACCTATGACCACGCGCTCGGTCCGACCAACGCCGAAATCACGCTTGTCGAATATGGCAGCTACGCCTGCCCGCATTGCCGCGTGGCGAACGAACGCATTGCCGAAGCGCGCGACCGGTTCGGCGATCGCCTGCGCTATGTCTTTCGGCACCGGCCGCTGACCGGCAGCGATATCGCGCGTCGCGCGGCGGAACTGGCGGAGCGCGCCGACGATCCGGCGCGATTCTGGGATGCGCATGTCGCGCTGATGACCCGCTCGGAGACGCTGACCGAAGAGGACCTCCAGGTCGTGGCCGGCGAGCTCGGCCTCGCGCCCGACGATACCGAGGCCGGCCAGGAAGCGGAGCGGCGCGCGAAGGCGCGGGTCGAAGCCGATATGCACAGTGCGCGGGCCAGCGGCGTTTCGTTCACGCCGACCTTCTTCATCAACGGCCGCCGCTATGACGGGGCCTGGGACGAGCAGTCGCTCTCCGATGCGATGCTCGGCAGACTCGGTCATCGCGTGCGTGCGGCAGCACTCGATTTTGCAGGATGGGCGCCGTCGGCCGGTTTCCTGCTGCTGATCGCGACGATCCTCGCGGTCGCAATCACCAATTCCGGTTTCGGATCGGCCTTTCTCGGATTCTGGGAACAATATGTCGGGCTCGCCTTCGGCGATTCCGCCTTCCGGATGTCGGTCCTGCATTGGGTCAATGACGGGCTCCTGACCATTTTCTTTCTGGTGGTCGGGCTCGAGATCAAACGCGAATTCACGGTCGGCCATCTCGCGAGCCTGCGCTCAGCGGCTCTGCCGATCGCGGCGGCGATCGGCGGGATGGTCGTGCCCGCCGGGCTCTATATCCTGCTGATCCCGGCCGGCAACTGGGCGCATGGCTGGGGCGTGCCGATGGCGACCGACACGGCGTTTGCGGTAGCACTCGTTGTGATGATGGGCAGCCGCGTGCCGATCGAACTGCGCATCTTTCTGACCGCGGCCGCGATCGTCGACGATATCGGTGCGATCATCGTGGTCGCGGTCTTCTATTCCGATACGCTCGATTTGGTGGCGCTCGCCGCGGCCGCTGGATTTGTCGTGGCGCTGGCGCTGCTCAACCGATCGCGCGTCTACAGCGTCACGCCCTATCTGCTGCTGGGCATCGCGCTGTGGGCCTGCGTGCTGGCGAGCGGCCTGCACGCGACGCTCGCCGGCGTTCTGCTGGCCTTGTTTATCCCGACGCGGCCGCCGCCGGATCTGAAAGCGCTGATGATCCAGGCAAACTCGATCATGGCCGCCGAAGCCCGCCACGGAAACGAGGTGCTGCGGCATGGGCCCTCGGTGCCGGCGTTGCGTGCGCTCGATGCCATCCATGACCGGCTGGAATCGCCGGCCGATCACCTGCTGCGCCATGCCGGCGCGCGGTCGAGCTATATCGTGCTGCCGCTGTTCGCGCTGGCCAATGCGGGCGTCATCCTGTCGATGGACGTGCTCGACGGGCGCGAGCCCTTGTTGCTGGCGATCATGCTGGGTCTTGTCGTCGGCAAACCGGTCGGCCTGGTCGGCGCGTCGGCATTGGCGGTGTGGCTCAGGATCGCCGTCAAACCGGCGGCCTATTCCTGGCGCCAGATGATCGGCGCGGGCGCGCTTGCCGGCATCGGCTTCACCATGTCGCTGTTCATCGCTGGCCAGGCCTTTGCGGACCCGGGCGATTTCGCCGCCGCGAAGATTGCGGTGTTCGCGGCTTCCGTCGTCTCGGCGATCCTCGGCGTCGCGGTGCTGTGGAATGCCGGGCGTGCGACCGACGATCGATCCACCACCGCGGCGGATGAGACGTAACAGTCGCCCGTCGCCACAATTATTTTGCGTCGTGGAAGATGATGCCGAGCGTGTGCCGGCTGCCGCTGCGCAACCGGCTGACGCCGTGGCGCATGTTGACGCGGTAGTCGCCTTTGGCGCCGCGAACCGGCCGGTGATGGACCGCGAACGCAACCCCATCGCCCTGCCGGAGCGGCACGACCTCGGCGCGGCTTTGCATCCGCGGGCGCTGTTCCGTCAGCACGAACTCGCCGCCGGTAAAATCGCGGTCCGGTTCGGAAAGCAGGATCGCCACCTGAATCGGGAAAGAAAGCTCGCCATAGAGATCCTGATGCAGGCAGTTGAAATCGCCCGCGCCGTATCGAAGCAGAAGCGGCGTCGGGCGCGTCTGGCCCGCCTCGTGACAGATCTTCAGGAATGCCGCGTGATCGTCGGGATAGCGCCGGTCGATCCCCATCCGCTCGTTCCATTGATTGGCGATCGGGGCAAGGCGGGGATAGAGCGCGGTGCGCAAAGCTGCGACGAGCGCGGGCAGCGGGTAGTTGAAATAGCGGTACTCGCCTTTGCCGAACCCGTGTCGCGCCATATGGACCTGGCTGCGGAAATGGGACTCCTGCGGATAGAGCGCGGCGATCGCCGAACATTCGTCGGGTGCGAGCAATCCCGGCATCACGGCGCAGCCCGATCCGTCCAGCTCGGTCGCGAGCGCGCTCCAGTCATGGCCGTCGACCCGCGCATCCGGCGACTGGATATCGGGTGATGTGGATGTATGAGCGACTTTTGCCTGTGCGGTCATGCGCGGGCTTTCGCTTTTATGGTCTGTGCGCCAGGCATCGAAGCAATGTGGGGAGCAAAGCCGATCCCGACACTCCGTTTCTTGCGCAACGCTCGAGCGCGCCATCGGTCGGCGGAAGGGGACCGCCGGATGCATCGGATGGTGCCGCTGCTGCGCCCCTGCTCCGCGCACATGTCCTCGGGCTGACTAGGGCGGAACGCGTTTCACCGCGCTAAGATGAAGCGAATTGTCGAATCCACCTTCGAGAGGCGTACCATGTCTTCGTCACCGGAGATGAGAGTAAAATCGCGCTCCTTTGCCTGTGCGGCAACCCAAAGATCGTTCTCGTCGATTTGAAGCTGCTTACCCGTGTTTGCGTCGATCCAATCTTCAAGCCACCGTGACAGCTTTTGCGAGTTAGCTCTCCGCTGAACCGTAAGAGCCAGCTGAGATTTCAACTCAGCGAACGCAGAAGCTGTGTGTTTCGTGATATCCAAAACCGGATATGCTTTGATGGCCTCGATGCGGGTTCGAAATTGAGCAAGATGCGTGCTGCTTGCGTGCTCCGCCATTTTCAAACCAAATTCCATTTCCCCGATCGTGACGATGGACACAAACTGAGGAGCACCGTGAGGCAGACCAGCCACCACCATCCTTGTGGCACTATGATGCTGATGCCTCGGATTTAGAAGGCTTGAAACCGCACACGTATCAAACAGATATCCCCTCACTAAGCGTCACTCCCAAAACGGAGTGAGTAGCTTCACTTCCTCTTCAGGCAAGGGGGCGAGTTCCTTCTGGACCCAGTTCCCGCCAGCGGCGCGAACAATGCCGCGAAGCCGTTCCTCAAGCGATAGACACACGTCATCGTCGTCAATACCCCACCCATTCCAAGAGTGTGCGAGCGGCCTTTCATCGTCTCTGAATGCGGCTAATAGAGCGCGTTCCAATCTCGGCGGTAGGTCATATGCGGCCAGCGCAGTCGCATCAATTTCATCGAGAAGAAGTGCCAGTTGCTCCTCGTTCCGTCGTTTCATCGATACCTGTCGTGCGTAACGGCGAGCTAAATCACCAAGCCGCGCCGGGACTCGCGCGGGGAGAGGTGCAGCCAAGAGCGTATTAATGCGAAAGCGCTTGTCAAAAGAGTGCTCACGCATGAACGCGTTCACGATTGGTCCATTCAGTAACGCCGCCAATGCGTCCAAATCTACCCGGTCGTCGCTGGGCCAAAGGCCAATAAATTGCTGCGAAGCGACTAGGCCCGCCCGATCTACGGCCGATGCGAAGCACCAATACTTGCGACTCTTCCGTCCTGCGTTTGCCAGAATTTTGGGCGACGACCAAGGCAGATGCAGCGCTCCGTAAACCTCTGCCTTGCGCGTATCTAAGTAAGAGATCTCGCCCAACTTGAACTGACTTAGATCAATCGAATTGAGAATGCCTAAGCTCCAGCCAGAAGCAGGTTTTGCTCTGGATCGCAAAGCCTGGTTGCCCCCACTCCAGCGCAACCCCCAATGTCCGTGCATAAATGCACCGACATTAGGATTCGCCCTCAAATATTCCCAAAGCGATGAAAGCGGCGGTAACCAAAGGTCACCTTCCGTTCCTGATTGTTCGCGTACACTGTCGCGCGTTCGCGATGCTGAGCCTGTTCGCATGAATGCCTTGATGTCACGATCAAATACCTCGCTGGAACGCAAATGCTGCTGCCTAGTCGCGGTTAACGGCTCACGCGCAATAAGTAGCGCAGTGTCAGCTTCGGAGACATTGAACACGCCATCGGGAAGCGAGACGAGCTCGATCTCGCGGTAGTCATTCTCAAGCTGCTGACGCAGTTCCCGATAACTTCGGTCAATGAGGAGTGCACGCGGCACAACGAAGCCAAGCGCAGATGGCTTGGCCTTGAGTGCAGTCTCCAATGCAAAGATTGCCTTCGATCCATTCGCCTGAACGGCTTTACGATACCTGCGTCGTTCGGTGCTGTTGAAACTCTCGAACGGAGGGTTACACAGAATGACGTCGGCGGTCTTGAGGCGATCTTCTAGTGTGCCATCCTCGAAGAGGTCTGCCTGCTCGATTTGCCAGCCATTCGCGTTTGGGTAGTCGGCGAGGATGAGCGAGAGAGTTGCGACCTCGCAAGCGAACTCGTCAACCTCAACGCCCCCGATGTGCTTCACTAGTAGCGCGTGCCTCGCCTCATCCGTCCAGTTATGTGGGAGCCCATCGCGCATATGGCGGAGTGCCGAGACAAGAAAAACGCCAGCGCCGGTGAATGGCTCGAACACTGTCTGCGGTCGAGTGCCATGTTCCCAAAGTCTGAGCCTGTTCACGATATACTCGGCGACATGGGCAGGCGTACTGTGCGTACTAAAATCTCGCCGAGCGCGATCGGTTACGAGCGTATTCTCATATACAAATGCTAGGTCGTCGGCGGAGATATTAGCAACATGCAGTCCTGATTTGAGCGTATCCCACGCCGCTTGAAGGGCTAGCTTGCTCGCCTTTGTTGGCGCCAAATTGCTCCTTGCCGGTAAATGATAGTAAGCACCGATCCGATCGATTACTGAGGCGACGTCGTTGTTGTCCCATTCAGCCGCTGTCGGGTGTGCTCGGTCCATGAGAATCTTTGCGGCAAGGAGTCTGAACACACCTTTGAAAAGGTCCCGATCGTCAATCGAGACTGTCGCTTCACGGGCGCTCGCGAGTGCATCGCGCAATAAGCGGTCCAGCTTCGAGTGAATCTCGCCTTCAATTGCAGGGACCAGTCCAACGTCGACAAAGTCGAGCTGATATCCAGTTTCCACTTTGCCGATCGCCTTGGCTCTATGAATTGTATCGGGATTCCACTCTTCTTTCTGATCTGCGAATAATTTAGGCAATTCGTTGAGCGTGACTTTCGACAGCAACCGAGGGCGATTGCCGGTGACTTGCCAGACGGAAACGAAATCTGCCTCAATCACGAACATTAGCGGCGCGCCCAATGCGCGATGCTCGCTCACGAGAGTATCCACATCACGCTGGCCGGCCTCGACGACCGCGAATGCAGCAGAACGATACGAAGGGGGGGTTTGAGTGAATGCCGCGAATTGTACGGACCGCGTCACCGCTCTGCCCGATGCCCACACATCGCTGTAGGTATAATTCTTGCGGACCGCATCGTCTCGATATCCGAGGTGACGAGTTTCCGTCTCAATAATCTTAAGGGCTCTCGTCATTGGCGGCTCCCTGCGACCATAGGCGGAAACGCCAAGCTGGACTGATCATCTACGTCGACTTCAAGAAGCTTTTCGCGAAGCCCGGAAATCAACGGCCTTAATTCGATGATCACTGCGATCGGCACACGTGCAGGCATTTGTTCGACTAGTAATAGCTCGACAGCATTACCGCTTAAGTCGATGGCAATTTTTGAGCGTTCAAGCTGCGGCCATGGCGCACTCTCACAGGCACTAAAAAGCTGCCCTGACAATGGTGACAGAACTGTCAGGGGCACTTGCAGACGGTGTGCAACAAACTGGGCGGCGCGCGCCGCCAATAGTTGACCGGCGGAAAAACACGGCGCGTGGCCCGGCCCAGAATTTAGGCGGTGGAGCGCTTTCCTGTAAGTGCGCCATTGCTGCTTGGTCAGTCCCAACGTGCACATGATTTGTCCGGGCGTGTAGAGCATTAGCGTCCACAAATTAAAGTGTTGATCGTCAACATCATAACGTGCGGTTCTGAATCAGTCCATAACTTTGGAGAACAAAAAGTGATCGAGCATTGCCTATGATGTGACTGTAACGGCGTGACCTCCTGCCGCGCGGCGGACAATCGCCGGTTCGAGGGCCGGGCTGTACGCCGCAGTAGATCGCGTCGATCACCGCCCAGCATCAGGAGGGACAGAACATCGTGACGATGTCGGCCTACTGGCGCTCGACCTATGCTGCAATAAGGCTGTTCGAAACGCGCCAGCCGCAAATGGATGGAGGCCGCCCGATGGAAATGCGTGAAAGCGCAGAAAAGGGAAATGGCGCGCCCGAGAAGATTCGAACTCCTAACCTTCTGATCCGTAGTCAGATGCTCTATCCAGTTGAGCTACGGGCGCACCGAGCGCGCCGGTTCGATGGACCGGGCGGAAGGCGGCGGACCATAAACGAGGCCCCCTACCCTGACAAGAGCGCGTGAGCGGCGGAAAACTGCGGCTTTCAGGCCGAAAAGCCGGTTGAGGCAAGCGGTTGTTTTCAGTACCTTAGCCGGTGATGGGGAATGTAATTCGCGACTCGCATTCGGCGGGCGGGCTTGGCCCGTGTCCGGCGATGCAGTTTGCGGGCTTCGGGGGGCAAAGGCGCATGAATGCCAAAACGATGCTGGCCGGCTTTGCCAGTTTCATGCTGTTGGTGGGGGCATGCTCCTATAGCGAGAATGCCGTCGCACCAGCAGTAACCGGCGAAACCGAGAATCCGCAACAGCTCGGGACCGGCAATTTCGAGCCTGGCGGGGTGACGCCCGGGGCGCCGACCGGTACGGCCGTCGGCCAGCGCGTCGAACAGCTGCGCAGCGAGCTCGCCCGGCTTCAGGGGCTGGTCCGCGACCAGAATGGACGACTGCAGTCGATCCGCGCCCAGACCATCCAGAACGCCAACACCTATCACGGGCTGGTCGGGACGATTAACTCCAAGCTTCAGGTCGGCACCACGCCGGGCAATCCGATCCTGGTCGACCAGTGGAACCAGGCCCAGACCCAGCTCGAGCTGGTCTCGAACGACCTCAACCAGATGAGCGCGCTCTCGAACGACGTGGCGCAGAGCGCATCGCTCTCGTCCTATCTGCTCGACACGGAGCGCGCGACCTACGCGATTTCGGGCGCGGTCGACGAGGACCATCAGCAGCTCCGGGTGCTCGAGGACGAGACCAACCAGACGGTCGTCCTGATCGACCGCCTGCTGAGCGAGCTCACCCAGGACATCGTGCGCCAGAGCAACTATCTCTCGAACGAGCGCTCGAACGTCCAGGTGCTGGCTCTTGCCATCAACTCGGGCGAACCGTACGGCACCAGCCTCGCCAATCGCTCCTATTCCGTGCCGATGCAGCCGTCGAGCGCGCCGGGTGCCGGCATCGCCACCGGACGGCCGCTGGTCGTGATCCGCTTCGATAACGAGAATGTCGACTACGAGCCGGCCTTGTTCTCGGCGGTCAGCGCAGCACTCGATCGCCGGCCGAATGCCGCGTTCGACGTCGTTGCGGTGGCACCGGCCGTCGGCACCGCGGGCGAGGTTGCGGTCAATGCCAACGAGTCGCGCCGCAATGCCGACGCGGTTCTGCGCTCGCTCGCCAGCATGGGCCTGCCCTCCGACCGGGTCAGCGTCTCCTCGGCAACCAGCGGCGCCGCCCGGGCGAACGAGGTGCATATCTTCGTGCGCTGATCGCCGCGGCAGCGGGTCGACCTTCGAACCGGCGTCCGCGAGGACGCCGGTTTCGTTTCGGGTGCCGTTTTGTCTGCCCGGAGCATCCGGCGGAAACCCAAGGGAAAACGCCGATCCGCCGCAATCCCGCTTTGCCCGCTGCTTTAGCCGGGGATTGGCGTCGATAGCCGCCAATGCGATGCTCGTCCTCCGGCACGAACCTCTGCGGGAGACATGCCATGAACCCCACAGCCTTCAGATTTCTCAACCGGCTTTGCATCGGCTTTCTTGCCGCTCTGCTGATTGCGGGCCCGCTCGATGCGGCCCGCGCCGACGATGGCGCGGTTGTCACCGACTCCGCCGCGGCGGGTGCCATCCGCACGGTCATCGAAAGCCAGTTCGATGCCTTTCTCGCCGATGACGGCGCACGCGCTTTCTCTTTTGCCTCACCGGATCTCCAGACCCAGTTCGGATCGCCCGACGTCTTTATGTCGATGGTCCGCACCGGCTACGCGCCGGTCTATCGGCCGCAGGACGTCGAATTTCTCGATCTGCTGGAAGCGCCCGGCGGGCTCGTGCAACAGGTACATGTCATCGGCGCGGACGGCACCGCCGTCATCGCGCATTATCTGATGGAACAGCAACCGGACGGCAGCTGGCGGATCGGCGGCTGCATGCTGACGCAGGCGCCCGATCTCGGCGTCTGATCAGACCGGGTCGACACAAATTCTTTCAAGCAGGATTGTCATGGCGACAGGTCGCAAGGAATTCCCGGTCTCGTGGGACGAGCTGCATCGCAACAGCAAGGCGCTCGCCTGGCGATTGCTCGAGCTAGGGCCGTTCACGGGTATCGTCGCGATCACGCGCGGCGGGCTGGTGCCGGCCGCGATCGTCGCGCGCGAACTCGATCTGCGGCTGATCGATACGGTCTGTATTTCGAGCTACGGCGAACTGCCCGGCGCCGACAGCGATGCCGCGTTGGGCGACAGGGGTCAGGGCGCGCTCACCGTGCTCAAGCGGCCCGATGTCGGGGATGGCAGCGGTTGGCTGATTGTCGATGACCTGGTCGATACCGGGCAGACCGCGCGCACCGTGCGCGATCTGATGCCGAAGGCGCATTTTGCGACGATCTACGCGAAACCCGCGGGACGGCCGCTGGTCGACACGTTTATCACCGAAGTGAGCCAGGATACCTGGATCATGTTTCCATGGGACATCGAGCCGCAATTCATCCAGCCGATCGCCCGGCGCAATCAAAAAAGCTGACACCGACAACCGATCGACGCAGATTGCGCGAGGATCAGACCGGAATCTTCAGATTGTCGATCAGCCGCGTCTTGCCGACATAGCAGGCGACCAACAGGCGCGCGCCCGGCTTCAGGGTTCGTACCGGCTCCAATGTCGCGCCGTCGCTGCATTCGAGATAGTCGACCCGGTCGATGCCGGCCTCGAACAAGGCGGTGCGCCCGCTGATCAAGGCTTCCGCGATATCGCCACCGCCGGCGATGTCGTCGGCGAGATTTTCGAGCAGCCGCGGGATGATACTCGCGGTCTCGCGTTCTGCCGGCGAGAGGTGGCGATTGCGGGATGACATGGCGAGCCCGTCCGGCTCGCGCACGGTCGGAACCCCGACGATCTCGACCGGAAAATTGAGATCGAGCGCGAGGCGACGAATGACCAGAAGCTGCTGGTAATCTTTTTCGCCAAAGAACGCGTAGTCGGGCAAGGTCAGCAGCAGCAATTTGGTGACGACCGTCGCCACGCCCTGGAAATGGCCAGGCCGGGTCGCGCCGCAGAGCGGCCGCGCCAACGCCCCCACGGCCACGCGGGTATCGAAGCCCGGGGGATAGACCTCGTCGACCGACGGTGCGAACAAAAGATCGACGCCGGCCGAGGCGAGCATGCGATGATCGTCGGCTTCATCGCGCGGATATAACCGGAAATCGTCGGTCGCATTGAACTGCAGCGGGTTCACGAACAGGCTTGCGATGATCCGCGTGCAATCGCGCCGCGCCCGATGCGCCAGCGCCAGATGCCCGTCATGCAGCGCGCCCATGGTCGGCACGAGACCGATGGTTTCGCCGGCCCGCCGCCACTCGGCCACCTGGCGACGCAACTCGGCCACGCTGCGCTGGATGGGCAAAGCCGGCAGGCCCGCCTTGCCGACGACATTGAGCGCCATTGCGATCAGCGCCGGTTCGCGGCGCCCCGCGCAGCGCCCGCGGCAGGACGCTGCGATTCCGTCCGGGGGTCGGTCCCCTGCGGAACGCCGAAGCAATGTTCGGGGCCCGGGAAGCGCCGCGCGCGCACGTCGCCTGCATAAGCTGCCGCCGCTTCGCCGATCGCAGCGCCAAGTTCCGCATAGCGGCGCACGAATTTCGGTTTGAAGACGTCGAACAGACCGAGCATGTCCTCGCTCACCAGGACCTGCCCGTCGCAGGAGGGTGATGCACCGATGCCGATAACCGGCGGTGCGACCGTCTCGGTGATTTCGCGCGCGAGCGGTTCAACGACGCCCTCGACGACGATCGCGAACGCGCCCGCATTGGCGATCGCCTTTGCATCGTCAAGAATCGTCGCGCGCTGCACTTCGTCGCGACCGCGGCTGCGATAGCCGCCGAATTCATTGACCGATTGCGGTGTGAGCCCGACATGGCCCATGACCGGCACGCCGCGCGCGACGAGGAAGGCGACCGTCTCGGCCATCGCCTGGCCGCCCTCGAGCTTGACCGACTGCGCGCCGGTTTCGGCCAGAACCCGCGCGGCGTTGCGAAACGCCTGGGCCGGCGATTCCTGATAGCTGGCGAAGGGCATGTCGACGATCACATGGGCGCGTTCGCTGCCGCGGACGACGGCGCCGCCATGGGCGATCATCATATCGAGCGTGACCGGCAGCGTGCTGTCGAACCCGTACAGGACCATCCCGAGCGAATCGCCGACCATCAGCAGGTCCACATGGGGGTCGAGCAGCCGGGCCGTCGGCGCGGTATAGGCGGTGAGGCAGACAATGGGGGTGCCGCCCTTGCGGGCCGCCAGATCGGGAACCGTGATCCGCTGGCTGCGATGTTCCGTGCTCATCGGGCCGTTCTCATGGAAGGGACCCTCCCGAACGCAGGCGCTTTCTGGGGCTCCCGGGCCGACTTTCGGCCGGAAACCCTATCGGACGCTTGTTTTACGCCGCCATGGTGCAATGCACAATAACCAATCGGGCAGGGGCCGGATGGGCGCCCCGGGCCGATTTCAGCCCTTGGGCGTCAGGTTGTTGCTGCGATGCGGATCCAGCGGCCAGAACCGTCCCATCACCAGGTAGGTGTAGGACGCCGACCAGGCAATCAGCAGCAGGCCGTTCAGCCCTTCGACCGCCGCGACGATCCGGGCCTGGCCCAGCGGATAGATGTCGCCGAAACCGAGCGAGGTGAACGTCGTCGCCGAGAAATAGACGATATCGAATATCTGATTATGTTCGACGTCGCTCAGCCTGCCGAGTTGCAGCTTGTCGGCGAAGAGATAATAGGCGAGTGCGTAAACCCACACCTCCAGCACATGCGCGGCAAAACAGGCGAGCGTGACGAGCACCATGCGCTGGCGCAAACCGAGCCGTTCGGGGCCCGGCAGCACGCGCGAGACCAGTCGCAGCGCCTCGTAATGAATGAGAATGGTTGTCGCGAGAAGAACGATACTGATCGCCGTCGCCAGCAACATATGTCGATGCGCCTTCCCACAGCGATGATTTCCCGTTGCCGGGCAGTGACCTGGCGGGCAGTCTAGACCGAGCTCAGGGTCCCGCAAAGACAGGGGATGGGATCATAGCGAACAAGACCAAGTCGGTACCGGCGATCGGCGCCCTGGTCCTGCTTCTGACGACCGCAGGCTGCGCCGCTTTCGACAACTGCGAGCCCGTTCCGCTGGACGACGAAACAGCGGCCGAAGCTGCACGCGCCGATCCCGAGCCGGCCTTTGCCATTTCGGCCGAAGGCAGCATCGTGGCCGCGGAACGACACATGATCGTCGCGGCTCATCCGCTGGCCGCGGAAGCAGGACTTGCGATGCTGCGCAATGGCGGGAGCGCGATCGACGCGGCGATCGCGGCCCAGCTCGTGCTCAATCTGGTCGAGCCGCAATCCTCCGGAATCGGTGGCGGCGGATTCCTGCTTTATTTCGATGCGGCGAACGATCGAACGCTGGCCTATGACGGGCGCGAGACGGCGCCGATGGGCGCGAGCGAGACTATGTTCCTCGATGTCACCGGCAATCCGCTGGATTTCGACACGGCAGTCGAGAGCGGACGCTCGATCGGCGTGCCCGGCCTCCTGTCGATGCTTGAGCTGGCGCATCTCAAGCACGGCACCCTGCCCTGGTCCGCTTTGTTCGAGCCGGCGATTGCGATCGCCGAGCATGGCTTTCCGATATCGCAACGGCTGCACGACCTGCTGGTCGAATATGAAGGCGAGCATTGGTCCGCAGCGGCGCGTAAGTATTTTTACCCCGATGGGACCGCACCCGCGGTCGGCTCTTTGCTGCGCAACCCGGAATTCGCCAGCACGCTGCACCGGATCGCCGCCGTCGGATCGAACACGATCTATCGCGGCGAAATCGCGGCAGCGATCGTTGCCGCCGCCGCCGAAGAGCCGCTGCCCGGCGTTCTCACCGAGACCGACCTCGCCGGCTACATGGCATTTAACAAGCCACCGGTTTGCGGCACGTATCGCGGCTACAACGTCTGCGGCATGGGTCCGCCTTCGTCCGGCGGCATCGCGACGCTGCAGATACTCGGCATGCTCGAAGCTTTCGACATGGCGAATTACGGGCCGAATCAACCGGAGGCGATGCATCTGTTTGCCGAGGCGAGCCGCCTCGCCTTCGCCGATCGCGCGCGCTATCTGGGCGACGATCGTTTTCTGCCGGTGCCGACCACCGGATTGCTCGATCCGCCCTATCTCGCCGAGCGTGCCAGTATGATCAGTTCGCATTGCAGCATGGGTACGGTGGAAGCCGGAACGCCACCCGGTGCGATCGCGCTCGCCGCGCCGGCGCCGCAAATGGAGCCATCCGGCACGTCGCATCTCAGCATCGTCGATGCAGCCGGCAACGCGGTTAGCCTCACCTCCAGCATCGAGACCGCGTTCGGATCGCGCCGCTGGGTCGCCGGCTTTCTCCTGAACAACCAGATGACCGATTTCGAGTTCGTGCCGCGCAACGAGACTGGCGTGCCGGTCGCCAATCGCATCGAGCCCGGCAAACGACCACGCAGTTCGATGGCGCCCACGTTGGTGTTCGATGAAGATGGCGATCTCTATGCCGTACTCGGCTCGCCCGGCGGCGCAAGGATCATCGGTTACGTGACGCAGTCGCTGATCGCGATGCTCGACTGGCAGCTCGGCCCGCAGCAGGCCGTGGCGCTGCCGCATCTCACCAACCGCAACGGCGCGACGGATCTCGAAAGCGAAACCGGTCTCGCGACCATCGCGCCCGACCTGGCGACGCTCGGCCACCAGATCCGGCTGGTCCCGATGTCGAGCGGACTGCATGCGATCCTGGTGACCGACAATGGCCTGCTGGGCGGCGCCGATCCGCGCCGCGAGGGCGTGGCGCTGGGCGATTGACCTTGTGCGGGTCGCGCCCGGCCGCTAACAGGGCGCCATGACCAAGCCTCCAACCGCCGCTCGATCCACGGCTTCCGGATCGCCAGCCTCGCTGCCGCTGGTCCGGCTACGGCGCGGCGCCCATCGCCGCGCACAATACGGCCATCCCTGGGTCTATTCCAACGAGATCGACATGGACCCGAAGGCGCGCGCCCTCGCCCCCGGAACCGCCGTCACCCTGATGGCGGAAGACGGTCACCGGCTCGGTACCTTTCTGTTCAATCCGCATGCGCTGATCACCGCGCGGCTGATCGATCCGAGGCCCGACACGCCGATCGACACTGCGCTGTTCGCCGAACGCATCGGGCGGGCCAGGATGTTGCGCGACCAATTGTTCGACGCTCCTTATTACCGCCTGATCCATGCCGAGGCCGACGGCCTTCCCGGCACGATCGTCGATCGCTATGACGGATTGCTCGTGGTACAGATCAACACCGCCGGCATGGATGCACGGACCCCCGAGCTGATCGACGCACTGGAAACGGTTCTGGCACCGCAGACGATCCTGCTGCGCAACGATTCGGCGGCCCGCACGCTCGAGGGCCTGCCGGAAGAAATCAGAATCGCCAAGGGTACGATCGACGCGCCGGTGACGGTGATCGAGAACGGCGTCACCTTCATCGCCGATCCCGGCGGCGGTCAGAAGACCGGCTGGTTTTTCGATCAGCGCGACAATCGCGCAATGGTCGCGCGTCTCGCGCGCGATAAACGCGTACTCGACCTCTATACCTATATGGGCGGGTTTGCACTGGCCGCGGCGCATGAAGGTGCGCGATCCGTGCTTGCCGTCGATCGCTCGGAACCCGCATTGACGCTGGCCGCGGAAGCCGCCCGTCGCAACAACCTCGCCGATCGCGTGACGTTCCGACGCGGCGAAGTCTTCGCCGTTGCGGAGTCGCTTGCCGATGCCGGCGAGCGTTTCGATATCGTGGTTGCCGATCCTCCCGCCTTCGTGAAATCGAAAAAGGAACTGAACCAGGGCGCGCGCGGCTATCGCAAGCTCGCGCGTCTCGCCGCCACGCTGGTGAAACCGGGCGGGTTCCTCTTCATCGCGTCCTGCTCGCACAACATGCCGGCCGACGAATTTGGCGAGCAGGTGCGCCGCGGCCTGTTCGATGCGGGACGAAGCGGGCGCATTCTCGCGCGCACCGGCGCCGCCTCCGATCATCCGCTTCATCCGGCTTTGCCGGAGAGCGCCTATCTCAAGGCCGAGCTGATCGCTCTCGATTGAGACGCCCGCCGCCTCCGGAGAAATAGCGACCGGGTGTCGTGCCGAGCGAACCGCGGAACGCATGCACGAAGGCGCTCGCGCTGCTGTAGCCGACATCGAAGGCCGCATCCGACACGCTCACGCCGGCGCCCAGCCGTTCGAGCGCCAGCAGGAGGCGCGCCTGCCGCCGCCACTGGCGCAAGGTCATCCCGGTTTCGAGATGAAAGCGGCGAATGAAAGTGCGGGTCGACATCGCGGCGTCCTTCGCGAGCGCGGCAATAGGCCGTTCGCGTGCGGGCTCCGTCAGCAAGGTGGCCGTGACACGACGCAGTCGCGGATCGGTCGGTTCGGGAATGTGCAGCGGTACCGATTCCACGTTCCCGATCTCGGCGATCAGCAGGCTCAGCAGCGGCGGCACCAATAGCGGATCCGGCTGGCCGACCATGCGCAGGATCAGCTCACGCATCAGCGGCGAGACGGTCCAGACCGTGCAGTCCGCCGGAAAAGCGGGATGCCCACCGCGCAGATAGACGGTGCGCATTGCGACGGCGCCGATGCAGGCGATCGAATGCACCACCCCGGCCGGCATCCAGAGCGCACGGCCCGGCGGCACGATCCAGGTACCGCCCCGGCTCGCGATCCGCATGACCCCGGTCGCCGCATGGACGATCTGGTGCGAGACATGACTATGCGGCTCGATCTGAGCGCCTTTGGGATAGTCCTCGGCCCAGCCCTTGGCGCGGATCGCCTCTTCTCCGGTCATGGCATTTATTCGATATTGATTGTCATTATGTAGAAAGAACGTAAGAGATCGCGCGGGTAAAATACAGACCTCTCAACCCCGTTTCCGGAGCCCGCCCGATGTTCGGCTCGCCCCAGCTTCGCTTCATGAATGCCGGCCATTTCTGCGATCATTATTTCCTGCTGATCTTTCCGACCGCGGTCATCGCGATCCAGGACGATTGGCAGATGGACTACGGTGAGGCGCTCGCGCTCGGCACGCCGGCCGTTCTCGCCTTCGCGCTCGGGACGTTGCTAGCGGGGTGGCTGGGCGATCGCTGGAGCCGCCGGTCGCTGATGGCGATCTTCTTCATCGGCATCGGACTCTCCGGCGTCGTCACCGGCTTTGCCGAAGGCCCTGCCTGGCTGGCGACCGGCCTCGCGCTGATAAGCCTGTTCGCGGCGATCTACCATCCCGTTGCGCTCGCGATGATCACCGATATCGCGACCAAACCCGGCCGCGCGCTCGCGGTCAACGGCGTGTTCGGCAATCTCGGCCTCGCCGGCGCGACGCTCGCGACCGGATGGATCGCCGCGAGCTACGACTGGCACGCGGCATTCCTCATTCCGGGTGTCGTGGCTGTCGTCTTCGGCGTTCTTTATTGCATCATCGCCTTTCGCGACACCACGTCGGGCAGCGGCAAAATCGAGGCCATCGCCGCGATCGCATCGACGCGCGCGATGCAAATTCGCATCGTTGCTGCCGTGCTCGTCTTCGCGCTGCTGGGCGGTCTGATTTTCAACGCGGTGACGATCTCGCTCCCCAAATTGTTCGACGAGCGCCTCTCCGGCATCGCCGACGATCTTTCCCAGGTCGGCGAGTATGCGGCGCTGGTCTTCGCGATTGCCGCGTTCGCGCAACTGCCGGTCGGCGATCTGCTCGACCGCTTCGGTGCGCGGATTATCCTGCTCACCCTGTTCGCGGCGCAGTTCGTCGCGTTCATCCTGATTGCCGATGCCGACGGTGCGATCGTGGTGCCGCTGGCGATCGGCCTGGTGCTGATGATGTTTGCCGAACTGCCGGTGACCGCCTGGCTGGTCGGGCGGTACGTCTCGTCGCGCTGGCGGGCGCGCGCCTTCTCGATCGAGTATCTGCTGTCGCTCGGTGTCAGTTCGGCTGCGCTGCCGGCGATCGCCGCCCTGCATCATTTCGGCTACGGGTTCGATAAGCAGTATCTGATGCTGGCCGGCTGCGTCGCGATCGCGTTCGTCGTCGCGTTCCTGCTGCCGGGACGGCCGCGCGTGGATCAGATCGCCGATCCGGCGATCAGTGATGGCCCCCGGCTTCGTCGAAGCCGCGCTTGATCATGAGGAAGATGAAAAGGATCGCGAAGGCGAAGAAGGCGAGGCCGCCCCAATAGGCGACCGAGGCGCCGCCGCGCGCCGCCACGAACAGGCCGGCGATGCCCATCAGGCCCACGCAGCCGCACCAGATCCATTTCGAAACATCGCCCATAGCCGTTCCTTCGATTCCGGCGGCCGATCGGCCGCGCGGGCGAAATTAATGGGAACGGGGGCGCGGCGCAACGCCCCGGCGCTCAGCCGAAGCGGGCAGTGTCAGGCGGAATGCGGTGCCCTTGCCGCTGGTATGCAGCAGCAGCACGTCGCCGCCATGAGCGCGCATGATCTCGCGGGCGATCGCAAGGCCGAGGCCGGAACCGCCCGGACGTGCCGAACCCGCAAACGGCCGGAACAGGTTTTCCCGCGCGCGCGGCGGCAGGCCCGGGCCATTGTCGCGAATGTCGATTTCAATGCCCTCGGCCGTCATGCGGACACCCATCGCGATCAGTGTCGCACCCGATTGCAGGGCGTTGAGGGCGATGTTGGCGATGACCCGATAAAGCTGCGAGCGATCGGCGAAGACCGCGATCGAATCGGAGTCGATCTCCCAGCCGATGCCCTTGTTGCGGTCGGGCAGCAGATCGGCCCGTACTTCATCGAGCAGTGGCGCCAGCGCGAAATTCCGGCGTTCGAGCCGCAATGAGCCGTCGCGCGTGAAGTCGAGCGTGCGGGTACAGAGGTCGACCGCGCGATCGAGGGCCGATACCAGAGTCGGCGACGCATGGCGGACCTGCGGATCGCCGCTCTCGGCCAGCCGGTCGGAAACCAGGCGCGCCGTCGTCAGCATGTTGCGCAGATCGTGACTGATCTTGCCGACCGCGGTGCCGAGCGCGGCGAGTCGCGTTTTTTGCGTCAGCGAATCACGAATTGCGAGTTGCATCGCGGTCAGCTCGCGCTCGACCACGCCGACCTCGTCGGAGCGGGTGGAGGGGTGGACGATCCTCGATGCGTCTTCCGGGTTCTGGCGGAACGCGACCATGCTTTCGCTGATCCGTCGCATCGGACGCACCATCATCCAATGCAGGCTGAAAAAGACGAGCGTCGCGGTGAACAGAGAAATGATGATCGAGAGCCCGAGAATACGTTCCGAGAAATTGATCAGCTCCGCACGCATCGGCGCTTCGTCGATCAGGATGTCGACCACGTCGGAGGGCATGTTCGGCGACGGCGCGATCACGTGCAGCAGCCGGTTGTCGGAATGCCAGAGCGTCGCGAACGCATCGACGATCAACGTGAAAAAGCCGACCTGGCCAAGATGAATGGTGACATCGGCCATGACCGGCGTTTCGTCGCGGTCGATCGCCTCGCCCTCGTCCGGCGCATTCATGCCGACCAGCACATATTGGCCCTGCAGGATCAGCTTGCTGCCGTTCTCGCGCTCGAGCCCGACGACATAGGCGCCCGCATGCTTCAGCAGTTCGGCGGTCAGCGCATCGCTCACCATGTTGTCGGGTGTCGCCAGCAGCGCGAGTGCTGCGATATGCGAATCCGCCAGCCTGTTTTGCAGATAGTTGTAGCGATAGGCCGCAACCGAGGGCGCATAGATGAACACTTCGGCCAACATGACGAAGCCGATGGTCAAAACCAACAGCCGCGCGGAGAGACTCCGAAACGGCGACGGCATACGGGCACCCCTGCCACTCATGGGCGGCACTCTACCATAGGCCGCAGCGTCGATGCACGAACTCGTGATCGTAAAAACTGCCTGAAAATGGCGGTTTTGACGAGCTCGGGGTTGCGTCTTTGGGAAAGTGTTCAGCCCTCTTTCAGAATTGAATAATTAGATATTCAACCGCATCACGGTTCGCATCGACGTTCCGTCCTGGTCATGCGCGCCGTCGCCGCTCATTCCCAGGAAATGCGCCGGCCAACGGCCCGGCCCCGGTATCAAACAAGGCCGAGAGGCTTCGACCGGTCCGAGCGGCCGGGTCGGACGATTGCCGCCACCGGTGCGGCGATACGCCACGCCCGGCCGGCGCCGGCTGCCGACAGGCGCCCGGATGGCTCGGCGCCCGAAATGCCGCTGTTTTGCCCTGTCGGGCCGGAAAACCCGGCATTGGGCAGCTCGGGACAAAGGCCGTCCACGGATGGCAGCCCCCACGGCACCCACAGGAAGTCCCCGCCCGGCCGGAAATCGTTGATATTGTGCGGCCGTGCGGCAGACAGGGCTCGTCCGCGCGTTGACTAAGCCCGGCCCAGCCCCTATACAGCCCGCCGACATTTTCCACGAACTTCCGACGACGGAGATCTCCGGTGAAGCGCACCTATCAGCCCAGTGTGCTCGTCCGCAAACGGCGCCACGGCTTCCGTTCGCGCATGTCGACCGTGGGCGGGCGTACCGTCATTCGGCGGCGTCGAGCCAAGGGGCGCAAGCGTCTCAGCGCCTGAGCCGCCGTCCGATGACCACCGTCGGCCGGCTCCGGCGACGGGCCGAATTCCTCAAAGTTGCCGCCGGCCGTCGCAAATGGGCGGCCCCGGGCCTCGTCATGCAGGTCCGCGGCTGGGATCAGGCCGAATGCGATAGCCTTCCCGCCGACACGCTGCGCGTGGGATACACGGCAAGCCGGAAAGTCGGCTCTGCCGTCGCACGCAATCGCGCACGACGCCGGTTGCGGGCGGCGGTGCAGGAAACCCTGACGCGGCTTGCCTGTCCGGCGCACGACTATGTGCTGATTGCGCGCAGCGGCACGCTCACCCGGCCCTTTCCGGCATTGCTGGGCGATATCGAAGCGGCACTCGACCGGCTCAAGGCGCGCTGCGGCGCGGAAGCCAACGGGAAGCGATGATGTTGGAGAAACGCGCGGGCAACGGACGGAGCATCGGCCGCATTGTCGTCGCCGGCATCCTGCGTGGCTATCAGCTTCTGCTGTCGCCGATCTACGGCCCGGTCTGTCGCTATGCGCCGAGCTGTTCGCATTACGCGCACGATGCCGTGCTGAAACACGGGCCGCTGCGCGGCGGCTGGCTCGCGCTGCGGCGTCTCGCTCGCTGCCATCCCTGGGGCGGCTCCGGATTCGATCCGGTGCCGGAAGCTGATGTGCCGGCCATGGTCCGGCGGCATCGACACGGCTGACGCGTTGGCCAAGCGAAGAACGACGAGGAACGGGCATGGGTGAGCATCGCAACCTGATCATCGCGATCGTGATTTCGATCGTCGTCATGATCTTCTACCCGTTCTTCTACTCCTACATCTCGCCGCCGCCGGTCGTGCCGGTGGAATCGACGACCGACGCGACGACGAGCGATGCACCCTCGGCGCCGGACGATCAGCCGAGCGATACCGCCGCAACCGAAGTCGTGATGCGTGAGCGCGCAGAAGTACTGGCCGACACGCCGCGCGTTCCAATCGAAACACTGCGTGTCTCCGGATCGGTCTCGCTGGTCGGCGGTCGGATCGACGATCTGATCCTGAACGACTACCGCGAGACCGTGGACCCGAACAGCCCGCGCATCGTGTTGCTCTCGCCCGCCGACAGCGACGGCGCCTATTACGGCGAATTCGGCTGGGTCGCATCGGACGACGCGACGCTAGTGCCGAACGGCGAGACGCACTGGCAGACCGATGGCGCCCGGCTGACGCCGGCAACACCACTCGTTCTCACCTGGGACAATGGCGCGGGGCTCGTCTTCACGCGCACCATCGCGATCGACGCCGATTATCTTTTCACCGTCACGCAGAACGTCACGAACAACGGTGACGCTCCGGTCACACTCTATCCTTACGGCCTTATCTCGCGGCATGGCACGCCAGTGACGCAGGGCTTCTTCATCCTGCATGAAGGGCTGATCGGCGTGCTCGACGGCAAGCTCAAGGAAATTGACTATGACGACGTCGTCGACGACGGCGCGATCGAGCTACAGAGCCCCGGCGGATGGCTCGGTTTCACCGACAAATACTGGCTGACGGCTCTCGTGCCTTCGCAGTCGCAGGATGTGACCGCCCGCTTCAGTCACACCCTGCGCGACGCCGCAAACCGTTATCAGACCGACTTCCGCGGCGCTGCGGTCACATTGGCGCCGGGCGAGACCGGCGCCAGCGAGAATTACTTCTTCGCCGGCGCCAAGGAAGTCCGCCTGCTCGATCACTACGAATCGGAAAAGGGCTTTCCGCTGTTCGATCGCGGCGTCGACTGGGGCTGGTTCTATTTCCTCACGAAGCCGATCTTCTACACGCTCGATTACATCTTCAAATATGTCGGCAATTTTGGCGTCGCGATCCTGTTGCTGACGGTGCTGGTCAAGGGCCTGTTCTATCCGCTCGCCAGCAAGAGCTATCGCGCGATGAGCAAGATGAAGGCGCTCACGCCCGAGATGAAGCGCGTGCGCGAACAATTCGGCGACGACAAATTGCGCCAGCAGCAGGAAATGATGGCGCTCTACAAGCGCGAGAAGGTGAACCCGGCCTCGGGCTGCCTGCCGATCATGGTGCAGATCCCGGTGTTCTTCGCGCTGTATAAAGTGCTGTTCGTCACCATCGAAATGCGCCACGCGCCGTTCTTCGGCTGGATCCAGGATCTTTCGGCACCCGATCCGACGAGCTGGCTCAATCTGTTCGGCCTGCTTCCTTATGCCGTGCCCGAACTCGGTTTCTTCAACATCGCCTCGATCGGCGTCTGGCCGCTGATCATGGGCCTTACGATGTTCCTGCAGATGCGGCTCAACCCGACGCCACCGGATCCGACCCAGGCGAAGATCATGGCAGCCCTGCCCTTCGTCTTCACCTTCATGCTCGGCCATTTCGCCGCCGGTCTCGTTGTCTACTGGGCATGGAACAACACGCTTTCGATCGCCCAGCAGCGCCTCATCATGTGGCGGATGGGCGTGAAGCCCTGACCCGGGCCACGCCATGACCGGGCAGGACGACGACACGGCCATCAGCGCGGCGGCGCTCGAAGCGGGCCGGCTCTTGTTCGCGAAGCCCTGCGTTTTCGTCGCGGGCGTCGCCGAGGAAGAGCAGCTTCTGCCGCCGACTTTGCCCGAGATTGCCGTGCTCGGCCGCTCGAATGTCGGCAAGTCCAGCCTGCTGAACGCGCTGACCGGACGGCGCAGCCTCGCGCGCATCTCGGTCACGCCGGGCCGCACCCAGCAGCTCAATTTCTTCGATCTCGACGGCCGGCTGATACTGGTCGACATGCCGGGCTACGGTTATGCGGCGGTCGGGCGCGCGCGCTCGGAAGCCTGGACCCGGCTCATCGAACGCTATCTTGCGGGCCGCACCTCGCTGCAGCGCATCCTGGTCCTGATCGACGCGCGGCACGGGCTGAAGCCGGTCGACCATGAGTGGATGACGCGGATGGACAAGGCGGCGCAGTCCTATCAGATCGTGCTGACGAAAATGGACGAGGTGCCGGCTGCCAAACGCGAACAGGTCGCCGCGAAGATCGCCGCCGAGATCGCACGTCATCCCGCCGCCCATCCCGTTGTCATGCCGACCAGCGCCGAGACCAGTGCGGGCGTGCCGGCGCTGCGTGCGGTGCTGGCGGAACTGGCAGCGCCGGACGCTTTCCGCTAGTCTCCCGGCCCATGACGCAGACGAGCTTCAGCGAGACGAAATACTGGCTCCGGACGGCGCGCACGCTCTCCGAGGCGCTGCCCTATCTGCAGCGCTACAGCGGCAAGCGCTTCGTCATCAAATATGGCGGCCACGCGATGGTCGACGCCGAACTCGCCCGGGTTTTCGCGCAGGACATCGTGCTGCTGCGCCAGGTCGGCATCCAGCCGATCATCGTGCATGGCGGCGGCCCACAGATCGGTCGCATGCTCGACCGGCTGGCGATCAAGAGCGAATTCATCGACGGGCTGCGCGTGACCGATGCAGCGACGATGGAGATCGTCGAGATGGTGCTGTGCGGCACCATCAACAAACAGATCGTATCCGCCATCAACGCCGAGGGCGGCCGCGCGGTCGGCCTCTCGGGCAAGGATGGCGGGCTCATGCTCGCGCGCAAGGAAATGATGATCAAGGACGGCAAGGAGATCGACCTCGGTCTGGTCGGCGAGCCGAGCGCCGTTTCGCCGCAGGCGCTGGAAGCGCTGGAATCGAACGGCATGATCCCGGTCGTCGCACCGATCGCCTTCGGCCCATCGGGCGAAACCTACAACGTCAATGCCGACACGGCCGCCGGTGCGATCGCGGCCGCCTGCAAGGCCGCACGCCTTCTGATGCTGACCGACGTGCCCGGCGTCCTCGACCGCGACAAGCAGTTGCTGCCCGAGCTGACCGTCGATCAGGTCCATGCGCTCGTCACCGAAGGCACGATTTCCGGCGGCATGATCCCGAAACTCGAAACCTGCGTCGAAGCTGTCGAGAACGGTGTCGATGCCGCCGTCATTCTCGATGGCCGCGTGCCGCACGCGCTGCTGCTGGAGATTTTCACCCCGCACGGCGTCGGTACGCTGGTACGCAAGGGCTGACGCTGCACCCGTCATGGCCGATCACGTCGCCTTCGCGCATATCGAGGACTGGATCTTCGATCTCGACAACACGCTCTATCCGGCGTCCTGCCGGCTGTTCGACCAGGTCGACAAGCGCATCGGCACCTACATCTCGACCCTGCTGTCGCTCGACGAGATCGAGGCGCGCAAGATCCAGAAGCAGTATTTTCGCGATTACGGCACGACCCTGCGCGGGCTGATGACCCGCCACGACGTCGATCCGCACGAGTTTCTGCATTTTGTGCATGCGATCGACCGCTCGCCGGTCGCCGCCAATCCCGGTCTCTGCGCGGCACTCGACGCGCTGCCCGGCCGCAAGTTCATCTTCACCAACGGTTCGGTCGCGCATGCCGAGGCGGTGCTCGAGCGGCTCGGCATCGGCGGCCGCTTCGCCGATATCTTCGATATCGTGGCGGCCGATTTCGAACCGAAGCCGCGCGAGGCGCCTTATCGCCGTATGGTCGAGCGCAACCGCATTGCCGCCCGGAACGCGGCGATGATCGACGATCTTCCGGTCAATCTCGTACCGGCGGCAGCGCTCGGCATGACCACGGTGCTGGTACGCACCGACAGTCAGTGGGCGCAGGAAGCGGCCGACGGCGAGCATGTGCATCATGTGATCGACGATCTGGCCGACTGGCTCGCGACGCTCGTCGTCACCCTCAATCCGGCGCCCGGGCGCCCTACCGATCAACGTCCGACGGGAACCTGATCCATGCGCGATTTCCAGCAGCCTGGCCGCTCGGCCGCGATCGCCACCGGCGGCATGGCCGCAAGCTCGCACCCGCTGGCGACGCTGACAGCGATCGAGATTTTGCGTTCCGGCGGCAATGCGATCGACGCCGCGGTCGCGGCCGGCGCGATGCTGGCCGTCGTCGAGCCGCATATGACCGGGATCGGCGGCGACTGCTTCGTGCTCTTTGCGCCGCGCGGCAGCGACAAGGTGATTGCGATGAACGGTTCGGGCCGTGCGCCGGCGGGCCTTACGCGCGAGCGCGTGCTCGCCGACGAGCCCGATGGCATCGGCCGCTTCAGCCCGCATTCGGTGAGCATACCCGGCGCGATCGACGCCTGGGCGCGGCTCGTGGCCGATCACGGCACGAAGGAACTCGGCACCCTGCTGCGCCCCGCGATCGAGGCAGCCGAGAACGGCTATCCGATCCTCGGTCGCGTCGCCGCCGACTGGGCGACGGAAACCGATCGGCTCTCGGCCGATGCCGATACGGCGCGGGTGTTCCTGCCGGGCGGTGCCGCACCGGCCGAAGGCGACATCCATCGTCAGCCGCAGCTTGCCGCAACCTTGCGCCGGGTGGCGAAAGAAGGCCGCGCGGGATTCTATGAAGGCGAGATTGCGGACACGATGGCGGCGCTCCTGCGCAGCCGCGGCGCCACGCACAGGGCCGAGGATTTTGCCGCCAACACACCCGACTATGTGACGCCGATTCGCACAAATTATTGCGGCGTCGATATCTATCAATGCCCGCCGAACACGCAGGGCATCACTGCGCTCGAGATGATGAACATTCTCTCAGGCTACGATCTCGGCTCTCTCGATCCGCTGCATCCCGACTGGCTGCACCTCCAGATCGAAGCTGGCCGCCTCGCCTATCGCGACCGCGATGGGTTCCTTGCCGATCCCGAGAAGGCGAAGCTGCCGATCGAACATTTGCTGTCGTCGGATTATGCCGCGTCCCTGCGCGCACTGATCCGGCTCGACCGCGCGATGACCGATCTGCCGCCGCCCGGCCGCATCGAACCGCACACCGTCTATCTCACGGTTGTCGACAAGGACCGCAACGCCGTCAGTTTCATCAACTCGCTGTTCGATCATTTCGGCAGCGGGATCTTCTGTCCGAAGACGGGCGTGATGTTCCAGAACCGGGCGACGTTGTTTTCGGTCGATCCCGATCACCCGAACTGCGTCGCGCCCGGCAAGCGCCCGTTCCACACCATCATCCCCGGCATGGCGGTCAAAGACGGCCGCACGATCATGTCGTTCGGCGTGATGGGCGGGCATTACCAGCCCTTCGGTCATGTGCATCTGGTGAGCTCGGTGTTCGGCTTCGGCCTCGACCCGCAGGCAGCGCTCGACCTGCCGCGCGTCAGCCATGACGGCCTGGTGCTCGAGGCCGAGCGCGGCATACCGGAGGGTGCGCGGCGCGCGCTCGCGGCCAAGGGGCACGATGTCGTGGTGACCGATCATTCGCATGGCGGCGGCCAGGCGATCCGCATCGACTGGGACCGCGGCACACTCACCGGCGGTTCCGACCCGCGGAAGGATGGCTGCGCGATCGGGTATTGATCGCCGCAACGGGCCGTAAGGCCCGAAACCGCCGGCTGAATTGACACCGGCCAGACCCGCTTGCATTGTCGCCCCGCCGCTGTGACGAACAACGATCGGAGATCGCGCCGATGAATCTCGGGGCGCTGGAAAAGACCATCGACGAAGCATGGGAAAACCGTACGTCGCTGACGCCGGCCACATCGGGCGACGTGCGCATGGCCGTCACCGCCGCGCTCGACGCACTCGATGCCGGCAAGGTTCGCGTCGCCGAAAAGATCGGCGGCGAATGGGTCACCCATCAGTGGCTCAAGAAGGCCGTGCTGCTCTCGTTCCGGCTGACCGATTCGGTGCCGATTCCCGGCGGCGGCGACTATGACGGTTTCGACCGCGGGCCGGCCGGCTGGTACGACAAGGTGCCGTCGAAATTTGCCGGCTGGGGCGACAATCGCTTCCGCGATGCCGGCTTTCGCGCCGTGCCCGGCTGCATCGTGCGCCAGTCGGCCTATGTCGCGCCCGGCGTCATCCTGATGCCGAGCTTCGTCAATGTCGGCGCCTATGTCGACAGCGGCACGATGGTCGATACCTGGGTGACGGTCGGTTCCTGTGCGCAGGTCGGCAAGAATTGCCACATCTCGGGCGGCGTCGGCCTCGGCGGCGTGCTCGAACCGATTCAGGCCGGCCCGGTCATCATCGAGGACAATTGTTTCATCGGCGCGCGCTCCGAAATCGTCGAGGGCGTCGTCGTGGGCGAGGGTTCGGTCATCGCGATGGGCGTGTTCATCACCGCTTCGACCAAGATCGTCGACCGCGCGACGGGCGAGGTTCATATCGGCCGCGTACCGCCTTACTCCGTCGTCGTCTCGGGCGCCATGCCCGGCAAGAACCTGCCGAACGGTTCGCCGGGTCCGTCGCTCTATTGCGCCGTGATCGTCAAACGCGTCGACGAGAAGACCCGCGCCAAGACATCGATCAACGAATTGCTGCGGGACTGATGCCATGGCCGGCAGCGCCATCGATCCGGTTGCGCTGGCCAGCGATCTGATCCGCTGCCCGAGCGTGACGCCGAAGGAAGCTGGTGCGCTCGGCATTCTCGAGCAGGCGCTCGAACCGCTCGGCTTTCGCTGCCGGCGCATGCCGTTCGAAAGCGAGGGAAGCCCGCGGGTCGACAATCTCTTTGCGGTGCACGGCTCGGCCAATGGCCGCCATCTCTGCTTTGCCGGCCATACCGATGTCGTGCCGCCCGGTGCGGTCGCCGACTGGCGGCAGGATCCGTTCCGGCCGACGATCGCCGACGGCCAGCTCTGGGGCCGCGGCGCCGCCGACATGAAGGGGGCGATCGCCTGTTTCGCGGCGGCGGCCTCGCGTTTCCTGCTGCGGCAGAACGATACCTTCGTCGGCCGCATCAGCTTTCTCATCACCGGGGACGAGGAAGGCCCGTCGGTCAACGGCACCAGGCGCATGCTCGAAACGCTGGCTGCCGAAGGCGAACGGTTCGATGCCTGCGTCGTCGGCGAGCCGACCAATCCCGAACGCATCGGCGAGATGATCAAGATCGGTCGCCGCGGTTCGCTGACCGGCTATCTGACGGTGCATGGCGTGCAGGGCCATTCCGCCTACCCGCATCGCGCCGACAATCCCGTCCACCGTCTGCTTCGGATGCTCGGCCGCGCGATCGAAACGCCGCTCGATAGGGGGTCCGATCATTTCGAGGCCTCGACGTTTCAGATCTCGACCGTCGATGTCGGCAACCCGGCTAGCAATGTGATTCCGGCGGCCGCGCACGCGACCTTCAATATCCGGTTCAACGATCGCCACACGCGCGCCGGCCTCGAGCAGCTTCTGCGCACCTTGTTCGACGAGGAGGGCGCGCGCTACGAGATACGGTTCGCCGGCCATGGCGACGCATTCCTGACGCCGCCAGGCGAATTCTCCGCGATGCTGACCGATGCGGTACGCACGGTGACCGGGATCGAGCCGCAGCTCTCTACGACCGGCGGCACCTCCGATGCGCGCTTCATCAAGGATTACTGCCCGGTCGCCGAATTCGGCATGACCGGCCAGACCATGCATCAGGTGGATGAGCGCGTACCGCTCGCCGATCTTGCCGCGCTGACACAGATCTATGAGGCGCTGCTCAACCGGTTCTTCGCGGATTCGGCGCCCGGCGCGCCGCCGCAGCGATGCTGACCGGATCGGAGATCGTTCGTTCGGTTTATGGCATGTGGCGCCTTGCGCGCCTCGACACCATCGGCCTGCAATGGCTCGATCGCTCGCCGGACGGATTCTGGCGATCGTTCCGGCTCGCCGCCCTGCTGCTGCCCGCCTTCGCGCTGCATGTCTATTTCGACCTGTCGGACAGCGCGATCACCGCGTCGCTGCCGCGCATCCTCGCAATCCAAGGCATCTATTACATCGTCGCCTGGACGGCGTTCCCGGTGCTGATGCATCCGATCGCCGTCGCCCTCGGCCGCGAGGAACGCTATATCGGCTACATCGTCGCGCTCAACTGGTCGCAGGTCATCCAGTATGGCGTGCTGCTGCCGGTCGAGACGCTGATCTTTCTCGGCAATGGCGGCGGAATCGGCGCGTTTCTGGGCGTCGTCGTCTTCTTCGCCCTCAGCGTCTATCTCTGGTTCATCGCGAAGACCGCGCTCGATATCCACGGCACCACAGCGGCCGGCCTTGTCGTGCTCGATATCCTGATCTCGCAGGTGAATTATCTGTCGGCCCGCGCGATGCTCGCCTGAGCCGCCCTCGCTCAGTAATCGACCCGGACGAGATAGAGACCATCCGGCGGCGCGGTCGGCCCCGCCTTCGCCCGGTCGCGCGCTTCGAGGGCCCGCGTCACGTCATCCGCATCCCATTTGCCGTCGCCGACCAGCCGCAGCGTGCCGACGAGATTGCGCACCTGATGATGCAGGAACGAGCGCGCCTCGGCCGCGACGACGATCTCGTCGCCGGCGCGCGTTACGGTCAGCCGGTCGAGCGTCTTCACCGGCGAGGCCGCCTGGCAGATCGAGGAGCGGAACGAGGTAAAATCGTGGTTGCCGACGAGGCGCTGCGCCGCCTCGTGCATGGCCTCCGCATCGAGCGGATGAACGAGATGCCAGGCGCGGCCGAAATCGAGCGCCAGCGGCGCGCGGCGATTGGCGATGCGGTAGCGATAGGCGCGGCCGATCGCGGAAAACCGGGCATGGAAATCCCCGTCGACCGCATCGGCCGACAGAACCACGATCGGCGCCGGCTTCAGGTGAAAGTTCAGCGCATCGCGGACCGTGGCGCCCGTCGCCTCGCGCGCGATGTCGACATGCGCGACCTGGCCGGTCGCATGCACCCCGGCATCGGTGCGGCCGGCACCGAAACTGACGACGCGCTCGCCACAGAACGCCTGGATCGCGTCTTCGAGCGCGGCCTGGACCGACGGGCCATTGTCCTGCCGCTGCCAACCGACGAACGGCCCGCCGTCATATTCGAGCGTCAGCTTCCAGCGCCTCATGCGAGATGCACCGGGGCCGCGAGCCGCAGGCCATTGGCGAATTCGACCGCGCCCATCGCCCGCCCGCCGGCGCGCTGCAATTCGAGCAACGCCAGTATCTTGCCGTCGCCGCAGCGCACCGTCAGATCGGGCAGCATGGTGCCGACCGGGCCTTTGATTTCTCCGGGCCGGCATTCGGCGCGCAAAACGCGCACGCGCTTGCCCTCCCAGTCGAACCAGGCGCCGGGCGCCGGGCTGAACGCGCGCACCTGACGTTCGAGCAGGGCCGCGGGCTGCACCCAGTCGAGCCTCGTTTCGGCGCGCTGGATCTTGAGCGCATAGCAGACACCGGTGTCCGGCTGCGGAAGAGCCGGCAACCGGCCGGCGGCAAGGCCGTCGAGCGCCTCGACGATCATCGCGGCACCCAGTGCCGCGAGCCGGTCATGCAGCGCACCGGCATTGTCGTCACGCCCGATCGGCACCGCGCGGCGCAGCAGCATCGGGCCGGTATCGAGCCCTTCGTCCATGCGCATGATCGTGACGCCGGTCTCGCGATCGCCGGCGAGGATCGCACGCTGGATCGGTGCGGCACCGCGCCAGCGCGGCAGCAGCGAACCGTGGATGTTGAGACAGCCAAGCCGCGGCGCGTCGAGAAACGGCGCCGGCAGGATCAGCCCGTAGGCCACGACAACCGCCGCATCGAGCGCGAGCGCATGGAAGGCGGCGATCTCGCCGGGATCGCGCAGCCAGGTCGGGTGTCGCACCTCAAGCCCCTGTTCGCCGGCGGCGCGGGCAACCGCCGATGGCCGTTCCTTCTGGCCCCGCTCGGCCGGCCGCGGCGGCTGGGTATAGACCGCTGCGATCTCGTGCCCGGCCGCGCGCAACGACGCGAGCGCCGGCAGCGCGAAATCGGGTGTGGCCATGAAGGCGAGGCGCAAAAGCTGCGTCATGATGCCCGTTGTAGCCGCCACGTCCGGTTCCGGCCAGAGCCGGCGGACGATGTGCGGATCGCGCGGCTTCGGGTGGCTAGAGGCGCAGCAGGGCGTCTTCCGACTTCACCGGCGCGCCCTCTTCCTTCTTCATTTTGATCAGCTTGCGCAGAATGATATTGCGCTTGAGCGCCGAGATGTGATCGATGAACAGGATGCCGTCGAGATGATCCATCTCGTGCTGGATGCAGGTCGCCAGCAGCCCGTCGGCCGCGAGTTCGCGCAGCTCGTCGTTCTCGTCGATATAGCGCACCCGGATCGCGACCGGCCGCGCCACGTCGGCATAGTGCTCCGGGACCGAGAGGCAGCCTTCGTTGTAGCTGGCATCCTCGTCGGAGACCCAGGCCAGTTCCGGATTGGCCATCCGCAAAGGCTGCGGTTCGCCCTCTTCGCCCGACGCCATATCGAGCACGATGACGCGCTTCAGGACGCCGACCTGCGGTGCGGCCAGCCCGATGCCGGGCGCCGCGTACATCGTCTCCAGCATGTCGTCCATGAGCTGACGCGTTTCCGCGTCGACCCGCTCGACGGGCTTTGCCTTGCGTTTCAGGCGCGGATCGGGCGCCACGATGATCGGAAGAAGGGCCATGACCGGCTCTAGGTATGGGTGGCCGCGAGCGCCGTCAAGCGGCGCGATTTCCGCCTCATACCCCCCATGCTAGGGTTGCATGGAATGGACGAATCAACCGTTGTTCTCCTCTCCCTCATGGCGGTGGTGGCGATCGTTGCGATCGTCGCCGGCTTCCTGCTGGCGCGGCGCAATACGGGCGGCGGCGAGGCGATCGCCCGGCTCGAGGGCCATCTTGCCCAGCTCGGCCAGGACAACGCCGAGCTCCGGCGCAATCTTGACGCCGGCCTCGCCGGCATGAGCACGCGCATCGGCGAGACGCTGCACCTGCAGAGCGAGCGGACGCATGTGTCGCTGACCGGGCTGATGGCGCGGCTCGCCGTCATCGACCAGGCGCAGGCGAACATCAAGGAACTGTCGGGCCATGTGGTCGGCCTGCAGGACGTGCTGTCGAACAAGCAGGCACGCGGCGCCTTCGGCGAATCGCAGCTTGCCGACATTTTGCGCGACGCCCTGCCGAACAATGCCTACGGGCTGCAGGTGACGCTTGGCAATGGCAGCCGCGCCGACTGCGTGATCCATTTGCCCAATCCGCCGGGGCCGATCGCGATCGACGCCAAGTTTCCGCTCGAGGGTTTCCGCCAGCTCATGGCCGCCGAGGACGACGCGGGCCGCCTGGTCGCGAACCGCGCTTTCTCGGTCGCGGTGCGCAAGCATGTCGTCGACATATCCGAGAAGTATATCCTGCCCGGCGAGACCGGCGACTGGGCGCTGATGTTCCTGCCGAGCGAACGGGTCTATGCCGAGCTGCACGCGAATTTCTCAAACGTGGTCGAGGAGGCGCAGCGCCGCCGTGTCGGCATCGTCTCGCCGGCGACGATGATGGCTTTGGTGACGACGATCCGCGCCGTGCTGCGCGATGTGCAGATGCGCGAGCATGCCGCCGTCATCCAGCAACATGTGGCATCGATGGTCGACGATGTGCGCCGGCTCGACGAGCGGGCCGAGGCCTTGCAGAAGCATTTTTCACAGACCGCCCGCGACGTCGATCAGATCCGGATTTCGACCGGAAAGATCGTCGGCCGCACCGAGAAAATCGCCGAGGTGGATATGGCAGAGCAGGCCGACGCGCCGGCTCTCGCCGCACCGCCCGGCCAGGGTCGATAGAACCCGCTTCAGGGAGCAACGAGGATGGATACCTTCATTTCCGGCAGTGCGATTTTCGTGATCGCACTGGTTATCTTTGCCCTCATCATCGTATTCGCCGGCGTCAAATCGGTACCGCAGGGTTCGGAATGGACGGTCGAGCGGTTCGGCCGTTACACCCGCTCGCTGCGGCCGGGGCTCAATCTCATCGTGCCGATCGTCGACCGGATCGGGCAGAAGCTGAACATGATGGAGAACGTGCTCGACGTGCCGACGCAGGAGGTGATCACACGCGACAATGCGATGGTCGCCGTCGACGGCGTGGTGTTCTACCAGATCCTCGATGCCGCGAAGGCGGCCTATGAGGTGCGGCAGCGCGAACTGGCGACGCTCAACCTCACGATGACCAATATCCGGACCGTCATGGGCTCGATGGATCTCGACGAGCTGTTGTCGCAGCGCGACCGGATCAACGCACAGCTTCTCCATGTGGTCGACGAGGCGACGCAGCCCTGGGGCGTCAAGGTGACCCGCATCGAGATCCGCGACATCTCGCCGCCGCGCGACCTGGTCGATTCGATGGCACGCCAGATGAAGGCCGAGCGCGACAAGCGCGCCAACATTCTGGAAGCGGAAGGTTTCCGCCAGGCGCAGATCCTGAAGGCCGAAGGCCTGAAGCAGTCGGCCATCCTCGAGGCCGAAGGAAGGCGCGAGGCGGCGTTCCGCGATGCCGAAGCGCGCGAACGCGAAGCCGAGGCCGAAGCGAAGGCAACCACGCTGGTGTCCGAGGCGATCGCCAAGGGCGACATCCAGGCGATCAACTATTTCGTGGCGCAGCGCTATGTCGAGGCGCTGAAGGGCATGGCGGACTCGCATAACAGCAAGGTGATCTTCATGCCGCTCGAAGCCGCCAGCGTGATCGGCGCGATCGGCGGCATCGCCGAGCTGGCGAAACAGTCGATGGAGAAACAGCGCAGCAGCGCGCCCTGGGGCAACCGGCCCGCGGGCAGCGAGGAGAACCGGTCGTGATCGCCTTCTTCGAAAGCCTGGCCTTCTGGCACTGGTTCGTCCTCGGCGTCGCGCTCGCGGGGATCGAGATCCTCGTGCCCGGCTCGTTCCTGCTCTGGCTCGGTATCGCCGCCGGCGTGGTCGGTATCGTCGTGCTGATGTTCCCGTCGATCGGCTGGGAATGGCAGATGGTGCTGTTCGCGCTGCTCTCGGTCGTCAGCGTACTGGTCGGGCGCGCCGTGATGAAGCGCATGGCGGCGCCGGAAGGCGAAACGACCCTCAACCGGCGCGGCGAGCAGTTCGTCGGCCGCGTTTTCATGCTGGCGGAGCCGATCGCGAACGGGCGCGGCGCGATCCATGCCGGCGACAGTCTGTGGCGGGTGAGCGGCGCCGACCGGCCGGCCGGCGCACGGGTTCGCGTCATCGGCACCGACGGCACGCTGCTTAACGTCGAACCGGTCGACGAGTAACCCGAAGGAAGCGGCCCGGCGCCGGGCGCGCGATCAATACTCGACACGAACCTTGTAGGTCAGCGTCGCCTCGCCTTCGGCCGGCACTTCGACCTTCCATTCGGCGCGATAGGCGTCGAGCTTCTCGTGCGGAAGGCTCTCCTCCAGCACGGTCCACTCGCCGTCCATGCCTTCGATGAAGCGCACCGTCACGGGTTCCGGTTTCGCATTGCGGAACACGATCTCGAACGTGCTCTCGTAGAGTTGGTCGGACAGACGGTCGAAATCGGTCTGGCGCGTCCGCGCGGTCACGTCGAAAGCCTGGCCGAGCATCAGCCGCACACTCTCGCCCTTCGGCGTGTGCTGGATCAGATCCTCGCCGACGAACTGCACACGGCCCTGGCTGTCCGCCTTGTAGACGCGGATGATACCGCCGGGCAGCGGCATGCCGAGGCCGCCCGCCTCGTCGTTCTTGAATTCGACGAAGACCGTGGCGTTGACCCGCTCCTGCTCGCCCATCGGATAGTTGAATGCATAGGCGATATTTTCGAAGCGGTATTCCTTGGCGACCGGCGTGCCCTCGCCCGAGAGCAGCGCCACCTGCTTGGTTTGATTCTCGGCCAACGTGGTCGGGCGGCCGAGCGTATAGAGGTGATAGTCAAGCAACGCTTCCTGGGTCATCGCCGGCATTGCAGCGGCGACCTCGGACATCAACATGTCCTGTTCGCCCCTGTACATCATTTCCTGCACCACATTCACGTTGCCGGCCACGAGCTGCAACAGCGCGTCGCGATAGGCGGTGCCGCTCGAGTTGGTGAGCGTCACCCAGCCGTTGAGATCGATGGTCTTTTCGTCATCGGACAGTTGGGCGACATAGTCGGCCTTCCAGCCGAGCCCGCCGGTCAGATAACTGAGCGTCGCCGAGGCGTCGCCGGCCGACGGGCTGTCGAGATCGATCACCAGGGTCGGCCGGGCGCGCAGATGCACCGGCACCTGGTCGAACACGATGCGTCCCGGATACGCGGTTTCGATCCGGTCGCCGACGCGAACGGTGATGCCGCCGACGGTCGAGAGCAGCAGCCCCTCTTCGACGATATCCTCGCCGGTCTCGGGATTGGTGCGCACGAGCCGCACCATCTGGCCGACCGACTTGTCGAGCAGGGTCTGCGGCGTCAGCAGATCGAAATTGAAATTCTGTTCGAGCACGGCGGCTTCGATGCCGTCGATCGTGATCAGCGCCGTCTCGGGGCGCATGAACGCGCTCACGTCGATGAAGGCGAGGTGATTGATCCCGCTATCGAGCGTGATGTCGCGCTGGTCGCGCACCAGCGCCAGATCCTGATTGTAGATGGTCACTGCAACCGAGGTCTGGTCCTCGAGCGGAATTTGGGTTTCCTGCGCCTGCACAGCGACGCCCGGCAACGAAACCAGAGCGAGGATGGCGCCGGCAAACGCGGAACGCCCCAACGAAAGATCGAGCATGTTTCCATCTCCTAGGGTCCGCCCCGATCGGGCGAGGGCCAGATTCTACGCCACCGATGGCGGAAATGCGGCGAGCCAGTGACCGTTTTCCGGCCGCCCGGGACACGCTTCGGTGAACCTAGATGTAGCCCTCATCGCGGTCGGCGCAATCCGCCGCCGGATCGCGCTCGGCCGGGTCGCCCCAGCCACCCCCGCCCGCCGCCTCGAAGCGGATGACGTCGCCCGCCTGGAGGGCGAGGCCATAGATCTTGCTCTTGAGCTTCTGCGTGGCGGCGCTTTCGGGATGGAGCTCGATCCCGGCCGGGCGGCCCGGCTCGCCGCCATCCCAGCCCCAGGGCCTTGTGTCGGGCCGGGTCTGCTGGACATAGGCACCCATGATGCATTTCGAGGAGAGCATCTGGTAATCGCGCCGGATCGCGAGCCCGCCGCGATGCCGACCTCGCCCGCCGGAACCCGGCACCAGCTCGGTCCGCAGCACCCGGAACGGCGAGAGCGTTTCCATGACCTCGGCCGAGAGGATCGCGCAATTGCCGCCATGGGTGTCGACCGCGTTCATCCCGTCCGAACCGGCCGACCCGCCCATGCCGCCGCCGATGATGTCGGAGATCACGTAATAAGGTTGGCTGCCGTCGTCGCGACGCATGGCGGGACGATCGTCGAAGCCGCCGGCCGCGAAGGTCGGGAACGCGACCTGACAGCCGGCCGAGGCGCGCGTCGGCGCCAGCGGAGCCATCGCGCGCAGCACGCAGTCGGCCAGCATCTGCTGCGTCAGATGGCGGACCGAAACCGCGGCCGGCCGATCGGGATTGAGCACGGACCGCGCCGGCACTTTCAGCGTCACCGGGCGGTTGCAGCCCTCGTTCTGCGGAATGTCGGGCGCGACGATGCATTTGACCGCGTAATGGACCATCGACAAGGTCGAGGCGATCGGATTGTTGAGCGCGTTGTCGCGCTGCGCGCTGGTGCCGGCGAAGTCGACGGTGAGTTCCTCGCCCGCCACAGTGACCGCAACCTTGATCCGGATCGGATCGTCGGTTGCGACATCGTCTTCCATCAGCACCTGCGCCTCGTAGACGCCGTCGGGCATGGCTGCGACGACGCGGCGCATATAGGTCTCGGCATAATCGAGGCAGGACGATGTGAGTGCGGCGGCCTCGTCCGTGCCGTAGCGTTTCCAGAGCTCGGCGATGCGCCGCTCGCCGGTGCGGCAGCCCGCGATCTGCGCGCGCAAATCGCCGAGATTGCCGCGCGGATCGCGCACATTGGCGGCGACGATATCGAAGATCGCCTGCACCGGCTCGCCGCCATCGACCAGCCGCAGCGGCGGCAGGATCAGGCCTTCGGCGAACACCTCCAGATTGTCGGCCGCTTCCGTTCCCGGAATCTTGCCGCCGATATCGACATGATGCGCGATGGTCGAGGTGATTGCGACCAGCGCGCCGTCGACGAAGACCGGGCTGAACAGCACGATATCCATCGTGTGGGTGCAGCCTTTGTAGGGATCGTTGCACACCATCACGTCGCCCGGCTTCCAGGTCTCGCGCGGGATCGCGGCATACATATGCTGCAGGGCGGTCGACATGATGCCGAGCTGGGCCGGAATCGTTTTCGCCTGCGCCATCATTTCGCCGTCGGGCGTGAACAGGCCGCAGGCATAGTCGTACATGTCCCAGATGATCGAGGAATAGGCGGCTCTGCGCAGCGCCATCGACATTTCCTCGGCGATGCCGACCAGCGCGCGTTGAAAGACGTCGCGCGTGATCGGATCGACATTGCCGCTGCCGCGATGGGCAGGGGCGCGGGCACGGGAAGCCACATTCATCTTCGTTACCTCCGCTTCGATCTTACGCGGATGACCCCGCTCGGGTCCACGATCGCCGCCTGGTCGGGCAGCACCAGAACCGTCGAATCGCGCTGCGTCACGATCGCCGGCCCATCCAGCTCATGGCCCGGCAGCAGCGATTCGCGGCGATAGACCGGGCAGTCGATGCGGCCGCTGGTGCGATCGAAATAGACCTTGCGGCGTGCCGCCGGCTCGGCCGGGCCCGTTGCCCGGTTCTCGCCGCGCGGCAGAACCGGCCGGCCCATCCGCCCGAACCCCTCGCCGCGCAGATTGACGAACTCGACCGGCTCGTTCGGATCGGCATGGCCATAGGACCGTTCGTGCATCGCATGGAACTCGTCGCCCAGCGCCGCCTTGTCGAACCAGCCCGCGCCCTGCGCATCGGGCAGCGGAATCTGAAGTTGATGGAACTGGCCGAGCGCGCGCATGTCGGCGTGAAAGCGGAAATAGCGATCGCCCGGCGCAACGCCGTCGCTTTCCAGCGCGGCGTCGAGTTCGGCACGCAACGTCGCAAGCCGGCGGCCGAGTTCCGCTTCGTTCGCCTTCGCGAGCGTCATCTGCCAGGCGGTCTGCGTCGAATGGCGGATGTCGGTCAGCAGCAGGCCGAGCGCGCAGAAGACGCCCGGATGCGCCGGCGCGATCACTTCGGCCATGCCAAGCTCGCGCGCCATGTAGGCGCCGTAGATCGGCCCCGCGCCGCCGAAGGCGAGCAGCCCGAAACCGCGCACATCGTGGCCGCGTTCGACCGAGAGCGTGCGAATCGCCTGGATCATGTTCGCGTTTGCGACCGAGATGATGCCGAACGCCGCTTCCTCGATATCGAGCCCGAGCGGCTTCGCGACGGCGCGCTCGACGGCGCGATGCGCGGCATCGGCATCGAGCCTGATCTCGCCGCCGAGAAACTCGTCGGGATGAATCAATCCCATGACGACCGACGCATCGGTGATGGTCGCAGCCTCCCCGCCCTGCCCGTAACAGGCCGGGCCCGGCACGGCGCCCGCCGAATCGGGGCCGACCTGCAGCGCGCCGCCGACATCGACCCGCGCGATCGATCCGCCGCCGGCCGAGATCGTTTCGATATCGAGCGTCGGCAGCCTTAGCGGCTGGCCGGCAACGTGACGGCCCTGAATCATGCTCGGCTTGCCGCCGATGATGGTCGAGAAATCGGCCGAGGTGCCGCCCATGTCGAAGGTGACGAGATCGGGCGCGCCGATTTCGGCCGAGAGCCATGCGCCGGCAACGACGCCGGCCGCCGGGCCCGAGAGCAGCATATGCGCCGGATTGTCGTGCGCGGCGCGCGGCGTTGCGACGCCACCGTCGGAGCGCATCAGCCGCAGCGGCGCAGTGACGCCGAGCCCTTTCAGCCGTCCTTCCAGAAGATCGATATAGCGTCCGATGATTGGACCGACATAAGCGGCGATCGATGTCGTGTTGGTACGGGGATATTCCTCGATCTGCGGATTGACCCGGGTCGAGAGATAGATCGGCAGATCGGGCAGCCGGGCGCGGATCGCGCCCTCGAGCACCAGCTCGTGATCGGCGTTGAGATAGGAAAAGCCGAGACTGATCGCGACCGATTGCGGTGCCAGCGTCGCGACCGCATCGGCGACGCGCGCAGCCTCCGCCTCGGTCAGTTTCGTCACCACCGCGCCAAAGGCATCGAGCCGCTCGTCCGCCTCGATCGTGCGTGCGCGCGACACGACCGGCGGCGGCTTGGTGCCCGTCAGCGCATAGAGATCCGGGCGCATCTGGTCGCCGATCACCAGCACGTCGCGCATGCCGCGGCTCACGACCAAAACCACGTCGGCGCCACGGCGCGTCAGAAAGGCGTTGGTGCCGACCGTGAAGCCATGAACGAAGAGATCGATCGCACCGGGTTCGACGCCGGCCATGCGGCAGATCCGCTCGATGCCGTCTTCGACGCCGCCCGCCGAACCGGTCGCCTGCGACGACACCTTGTCGACAAGCAGGCGGCCGGTCCCGGTATCGACCAGGACCAGATCGGTGAAGGTGCCGCCGACATCTGCTGCGAGGTAAAGCATGGCCGGCGCGATGCTATGGGATCGAACGGGACGGGTCGAGAGGGGTCGCCGTGGTTACTTCCGGTCGATGACCGCGACACCGTCCCAGTCGGCGGGCGGCGGGTTCTGCCGGAAGGATGCGATGCGATCGCGCATCAGCCGGGCGGCCTTGTCATCGGGCCTAAGCGCGAGAACGCGGCCGAACAGCACATCGGCCTCGTCCCAGAACCGCGCCCGATAGGCAGCGAGCGCCTGTTCGTACAGCGCGACCCAGCCCGGCATTTCCGTCTCGCCGGCAAGACCGATCAGCTCGAAGATCGTGGCCCCGCCGACGCGACCGAAGACCGCGACCCGGTCGAGTTCGCGCAGAATTGCCCGGCCCTGCAGCTGCGCCGCGCTGTCTTCGCCGAGCATGATCGACGTGCCGTAGAGCTTGTTCAGCGCCTCGAGCCGGCTTGCGACATTGACCGGATCGCCCACGGCCGAATAATTGAGCCGGTCGCGGCTGCCGATATTGCCGACCAGCACGGCGCCCGTGTTGATGCCGATGCGGGCTTCGAGCAGCGGCGCGCCCGTCGCAGCCGAACCCCGCAACGCCGCCAGGCGCCGCTGGCAGGCGAGTGCCGCGCGGCAGGCTGCCATCGCGTGATCGGGCACCGGCAGCGGCGCATTCCAGAACGCCATGATCCCGTCGCCGATGAACTTGTCGATGGTGCCCTTCTCGCGTTCGATCAGGACCGACATCTCGGAGAGATAGTCCCCCAGCAGCTCGATCACGCGATCCCCGAGCCGTTCCGAGATGCCGGTGAAGTTGGCGAGATCCATGAAGAGGATCGTCAGTTCGCGCGTCTCGCCACCCGGCTTTGCTTCTAGCCCCTGCGCGAACAGCGTGCGCACCAGCTCGGTCGGAATGAACCTGGCAAAAGAGCCGAGGCTGGTCGCCATGCGCTGCGTCGCATCGGAGAGCCGGTCGATTTCCGCGAGCTTGGAGGGCACGGGGCGGATGCGATCCAGCCGGAAATCCTCGAGCGCGCGCAGATTGTTACCAACCGCCGCAAGCGGCTTTGCGACATAGCGCCGCGACACGAAGACCGCCAGCAGCGCCATGACCAGCACGAAGATCGCGATGATGCCGACGACGCGCAGCGTGTTGCGGTCGATGTCGCCGAGCACATCGGATCTTGGAATGACGATGGCGACGCTGAGATTCATCGCGCCGAGCGGCGACAGGGTCACGAAATAGGATGTCCCCTCGACCGGATCGTCGACCTCGAAATGCCGCGTCTCGGTGATATCGGCGAGGGTGACGCCGGCCTGGGCCAGCGCCGCCGCCGCAAGGCGCGGGCCGGTCAGGTCGACCGCATCGATCTTCGAGAGCATCGCGGGTCCGTCTTCGCCCATCTCGTCGACCATCGCATGCTGCATCGCGACCAGCTCGCCGTAGATGTTGGTCAGAAAGGCCGTGCCGTTGCCGAGATCGATCTCGTTGAGAAACCTCGACAGCCGGCCGAGTTCGATGGTGACGCCGATGATACCGGCGGTGTCGCCCATATGTTCGAGGCGTTGCGCCAGCGTGATGCCGAGCGCCTTTCCATCCGGCAGCGGATAGATGTCGCTCCAGCTCGCCCCGTCGGCATCGAGCGCCGCCTTGAACCAGAACTGCCGGCTGACGTGATAATCGGTCATCGTCCAGTCGCGCCGCTCGAAGATGAGCATACCTTCTTCGCCCCGGCTGTATCGATCGATGCGCTGTTTCAGCGTCCCGTCCGCCTGCGGCGATAACTCTTCCATCTCGATCGTGCCGTCGAGCAGCCGCCGGGCGATGAAGGCGTGATCGTCGGGCCAGCCGAATTCGATCGAGGAGAGTGCCGGGTTGGCATCGAGCACGGAAAGGAACAGGAACTCGCGCTTGACCTCCTGCTCGATATCGACGGTGCCTTCGACAAGATTGACCCTGACGACCGACTGCGCCGATTCCGCTTCCGCCAGCAGCCCCTCGACCCGCCGGGCGATGCTGTCGATGACTTCGCCGTTCAGCCGCTCGCGCAGATCGGCGATGTTGGCGCCCGATGTCAGCATCCAGGGGACGTGCACCATGGCCGCCGTCGCGAGCACCGTCAGAATCGCGCCCGCCGCCAGCGCCGTTCGCAACGAGATATGGCGGTGCGGCATCGGTGCGCTGTCTAGACCGGTCGCCGCGCATTGAGCGCGGTCATGATCGTGCCATCATCGAGGAAATCGAGTTCGCCGCCGACCGGCACGCCGTGCGCGAGTCGCGTCATGGCGATCCCGGCATCGGCCAGCCGATCCTGCAGATAATGCGCGGTCGTCTGTCCATCGACTGTCGCCGAGGTGGCGATGATGACCTCTTTCGTCGATCCGTTCTGCGCGCGGGCGACAAGGCCGCCGACACGCAGGTCGTCGGGTCCGACACCGTCCAGCGCCGAAAGCCGGCCGCCGAGCACATGATAGAGGCCGCGATAACTGGCGCTGCGCTCCATCGCCCAGAGATCGCCGACCTCTTCGACGACGCAGACGATCGAGGCGTCGCGACGCACATCGGTACAGATCGCACAGGGGTCGATCGAATCGAGGTTGCCGCAGGTTCTGCAGCTTCGGACCGACTGCGCAGTCTCTTCGAGCGCGCGGGCGAGCGGCTGCATCAGCGTTTCGCGCTTTTTCAAAAGATGCAGCGCCGCGCGCCGCGCCGAGCGCGGCCCGAGCCCGGGCAGCTTCGCCAGAAGCTGGATCAGTTTTTCGATATCGCCCTGGGCCATGGTTGTTCCGTGCGTGCGCCGTCACCCGCCAGTTCGTGATCGCCTGTCATCGCGGGGCGGCCTTGAACGAGGGGCTTTGCTCTTTCTTTCAGAACGGCAGCTTGAATCCCGGCGGGAGCTGCAGGCCGCCCGTCACCTTCTGCATTTCCCCCTGCATATGCGCTTCGACCTTGGTCTTGGCATCGTTTCCCGCGGCGACGATGAGATCCTCGAGCATCTCGGTCTCGTCCGGATTGACCAGCTTCGGATCGATGCGAACGCTGCGCAACATGCCCTTGCCGGTCATGGTCACCTGCACCATGCCACCGCCGGCACTGCCCGTGATCTCGACTTTCTCGAGTTCCTCCTGCAGTTCCGCCATGCGCTGCTGCATCTGCTGCGCCTGCTTCATCATCTGGCCGAGATTCTTCATGCGTCCTCGTCTCCTTGCCCCTGTGTCGCGTCGGTCGCGGGATCGGAGGGCGCCGCGGTTCCGCCGCGCTCGCGCACGGCGGCGATTTCGGCGCCCGGAAAACGCTCGCGCACCGCGCGGACCAGCGGATGCGATTCGGCGTCACTGAGCTGGCGTTGCTTTTCCGCCGCATTGCGTTCGGCGATGCTCGGCTCGCCGGCATCCGACGAGATTGCGACGATCCAGCGGCGCCCGGTCCATTCGCCCAGCAGCCCGGCGAGTCGGCCGGAAAGATTGCGCGGCGCGTGTTCGTTCGGATTGATTTCGAGACGGCCCGCTTCGAAGCGCACCGGACGCACGTTGCGCATCAGATGCGCGTGCAGGATCGCCTCGCGCCGTTCGGCGACCAGCGCGACGATCTCTTCGTAGTTCTGCGGATCGGCGAGGGGAGTGGGCGCCACCTCCGCGGTCGCATCCGGCATCGCCACGCCAACCGGTTCGCCACGCGGTTCCGCCGCCGGCATCGAGCGGCCCGACCGATCGCCGGCGACCGCACGCGCGCCGCCGCCCGAACCTGAACCGCCGGATGCACCAGTCGACGAAACCCCGCCGGCCGGTGCCGCGTTGGTCATCGCCGCCGCCCCGCCAAGCTGGCGCACCAGATCGCCCGGCGGCGGCAGATCGGCGGCATGCATCAGCCGGATCAGCACCATCTCGACCGCCTGTTTCGGCGCCGGCGCGAATTGCACTTCGCCCAGCCCCTTCAGAAGCATCTGCCAGTTCCGCGTCAGGATCGGCATCGCGAGACCTTGAGCGAGCGCGGCACCGCGGGTGCGTTCGACCTCGGGCACACCGGGCGCCTCGGCCAGCCGCGGCATCAGCTTGAGCCGGGTGAGCCAGTGCGTGAGATCGAGCAGGTCCTGCAGCACCACGATCGGATCGGCGCCCGCCTCGTACATATCGGCGAAGAGGTCGAGCGTGCCGCCGGCATCGCCGCGCATCAGCGCTTCGTAGAGATCGAAAAGGCGCGTGCGATCGGCGAGGCCGAGCATCTCGCGCACCTGCGCCTCGTCGACCGGTCCTTCGGCGCGCGAGATCGCCTGATCGAGCAGCGAGAGACCGTCGCGCGCCGAACCGTCGGCCGCGCGCGCGATCATCGCGAGCGCCTCCGGCGTCACCTCGGCGCCTTCCGATGCCGCGATCTGCGCGAAATGGCGCACCAGCGTGTCGGCATCGATGCGGCGCAGGTCGAAACGCTGGCAGCGCGAGAGCACCGTCACCGGCACCTTGCGAATCTCGGTGGTGGCGAAGATGAACTTCACATGCTCGGGCGGTTCCTCGAGCGTCTTCAGCAGCGCGTTGAAGGCGCTGGTCGAAAGCATATGCACTTCGTCAATGATGTAGATCTTGTAGCGCGCCTGTACCGGGCGATAGCGCACGCCCTCGATCAGCTCGCGGATATCGGCGACGCCGGTGCGGCTCGCGGCATCCATCTCGATCACGTCGACATGGCGGTCCTCGGCGATCGCGCGGCAGTTCTCGCATTCGCCGCAGGGTTCCGCGGTCGGCCCGCTCTTGCCGTCGGGGCCGATGCAGTTGAAGCCGCGCGCGAGGATGCGCGCCGTCGTCGTCTTGCCGACGCCGCGCACGCCGGTGAGGATGAAGGCATGAGCGAGCCGGCCGCGGTCGATCGCGCTCTTGAGGGTGCGGACCATGCCCTCCTGGCCGATCAGATCGGCAAAGCGCGCCGGACGATATTTCCGGGCGAGGACGCGGTATGCGCTGACGGGCTGATCGTTCATGGCGGTGTTGCGGATCGGATGGCTCGGGCCTGACCTTCGTATGGGCGCGGGCGCACCGGCACTGGCAGCAATCCAGGGGCACACCGACGGGGCGCAATGTTCCGAGGTGGGAGACCGGACGAACGACCCGGGCGGAAACTCGTTACGGCTGCTTCCTTCCGGACCTGACCGGGTTGGC
>JBBDMS010000041.1:0-19226 GCA_040878185.1 Dongiaceae bacterium
CAGTCCCCGGTGACCGTCGCGCCGCACACGACCCGCCCCGGTGACCGTCGCGCCACGCGCGACCCGCCCCGGTGACGGTCGCGCGCATGACGGGTGCGGTGACGGTTTCGTGGCGCAACGAGCCGCGTTGACAGCCGCGCGGCGCGCAAAGGATAGTCCGGCCGCGCAGAATCGACAGAGGTAACGGACCGAACGATGGCCGCCGAGCAGCATCCGATGGGCGTGGCCATCATGGGCATGATGCGCAGCGGCACGACGCTCGTCGCCGATCTGCTGACCGTCCGCGGCAAGTCCCTGATCGTCAGCGAGCCCAATTTTCTCGGCAAATGGAACGAAGGGCAGACGCGACGCACCCACGCGATCGTCGAAGCCTTTGGCATCGACGCGCCGCCGCCGCCCAGGCGCGGCACCTTTGATCGCAACGACGAGTATTTCCGCGCCTCGATCCTGCCGGAGCTTCGGACGCTCGACTGGTGGGGCGTCAAATATGTCGACCTGTACAATCTGGAGGGATTGTTCAGCCGATATCCGGCGAAGAAGCTGATTCTCTGCACGCGCGATATCCGCGATGTCACGCTTTCGGCGATCGAACTGGTCGAACGGATGCGGCTCGGATTCGACGACCGCATCCATATGCGGGACGAGGCCTGGGTCTTCTCGCGGGTCGGCTACACCGTGCACGAGATCATGTCGCTGCGCCGCTTTCCGCATTTCACCATGCGCTATGAGGATCTTGCGACCGATCCGGAAAAAACCAAGGAAGAGCTGCGCAGCTATATGGAGATGGACGCGCTGGGCACCGAGCGCATCAATCTCCAGATCGAGGATCCTGCGCGCACCGAGTGGGAATCGAAGAAACACGCCGAGGGCATCACCGGACGTTCGCTCGGCCGGTACGATCGCGAACCGGAGGGGCCGCGCAAGCGGCTTGCCGACCGGATGTGGCGGCTCTATCCCGAATACTCGCTCGCCTTCGACTACGAAGTGCCGCCGCCCGAGAAGCGCTTGTCGACCCATCCCTTCCGTCTGCGGCCCAAGCCGGGCGAAAATCCGATCCCCTATCTGCCGACCGAAAACGCCATCTGGCAGGGGCCGGACTGCATCGAACCGGTGTTCGAATTGCGCCGCGGCCGGCGCCTGGTTGCCCAGAACACGCGGCCGAACGACGTCCTGCTCGATCTCGGGGCTGCCTTGCCGTCGCTGCGTTTCTTCAAGCCGGAATCGGCCGGCTATCTGATGCTGCCGCCGGCGTTGCGCCGATTCGACACGATCGCCGCCGGAAAGCTGCCACCCCCGGGCAAGGCGACGCTGATCGCCGCCATCGATCTGATCGAGTACCTGCCCGATCTGCCGCGCGTGCTCGCGGCGCTGCACGAACTGGGCCGGCCGGTGCTGATGTCCTATCATGCGACCGACGACACAGACGGCATCGATCGCGCGGCGCTCGGCTGGATCAACAATCTGACCAGAAGCGAATTCGTGACGCTGCTTCAGCAGACCGGGTTTCGCGTGACGGCAAAATGGGGCATCAAGAACGGGCTGAGCCTGATCCGGGCAAGGCCCCAGGGTGATGTCGCGGAACAGCCGGGCACCGACAGCGGCGCATGAGCGAGAAGCACAAAATCAAGCGAACCGATATGGGCGTCGCCGTCATGGGTCTGATGCGGACCGGCACGACCCTGCTCGCCGACCTCCTGACCGTGCGCGGCAAGTCGCTGGTCTTCAGCGAGCCCGATCTGCTTTCCAAATACGATCCGATCCTCGCGGACCGCATGCGGCAACTCGGCCGCGATTTCGGTCTTCCCGCACCCGAGCAGACGCTCGAGATCGGCAATTTCGACCGCAACATCGATCATTTCGATGCCGCCTTCATGGGCGAGATGAAGGGACTCGATTTCTGGGGCGTGAAGTACGTCAACCTCGTCGGCTGGCGCCGCCTCTTCGATGTGTATCGGCCGCGCAAGATCGTGCTCTGCGTGCGCGATCTGCGTGCGGTGACCATATCGGCGCTCGAGCTGGCCAACCGCATGCGGCTGGTGTTCCACGATGGCCGCCATCGTCGGGACGAGGCCTGGGTCTTCTCGCGAATCTGCTACACGGTGCATGAGCTGATGGCGCTGCGCACGCTGCCGCATCTCGTCATCCGGTACGAAGATCTGGTGGGCGATCCGGCGACGCTCGAGCGACTGCGCGACTATGTCGGGCTCGACGCGCTCGGCACCGAACGGCTCAATTTGCTGATCGAGCGCGCCAGCCGAAGCCAGTGGGAACTGACCAAGCACGGCAAGAGCGGCGAGATATCCGACAAGGCACTCGAGCGAGGGCCCGATCCGGCAGATGGCGGAGCGGATCTGGCGCCTGATGGGCGAATACAATGTTGCATTCGGCTACGACGTGCCGCCGCCGGCACAGCGTATCCGGCGGCATGATTTCGCGATCCGCGTCATGCCGAACGACAATCCGATCAACTATGTCGACACCGAAACCTGGAACTGGCGGGGTCCGGCCCAGCTCGAGCCGATTTTCGGGCGCCGTCGCGCACGCCTCCTGGTCTCGCGCAATATCGGCAAGAAGGCGCACGTGCTCGATCTCGGTTCCGGCTCGACCGCCTTGCGCCGGCTGCTGCCCAACGATCTCCCGGTCATTCTCTCCGACAACGCGCCGCGCTCGCCGGAGTTCATCGTGTCGGATATCTATCGCGGCAACCTGCCGCCGGCCGAGAATGCAACCACGGTCACGGCCATCGGCGTGCTCGAGTATGTCGACGACGTGGTCCGGTTCCTGAAGCAGCTTCGCGCCTACAATCTGCCGATCCTGCTGACCTATTATCCGACCGACGACAATGACGACATCGACCGCGAATCGTTCGGCTGGCGCAATGCGCTGTCGCGCAACGAGCTGATGCGCGCGTTCCTCGCTGCCGGTTTCATCGCCAGTCCGCGCTGGGCGTTCGACGGGCGCCAGAGTGCGTTCCGGCTGCGCCCGAAGCCGGTCGGCGCCCGGCCGAAGCGCAAGCCGCGCGGCAAGCGCATCGCCGGCCGCGGCAACAAGCCCGTCATGCCGCGCCGCAAGATCCTCGAGCCCGTCTGAGCCGATGGAATCCGGCAAGCCGGCCGCCTTCCCGCCCTTGCCGATGGGACTTGCGGTGCTCGGCCTGCCGCGCAGCGGCACGACGCTGGTGTCGGATCTCCTGACGGTGCCGGGCCGCGCCGTGATCGTCAGCGAACCCGATCTCTACAAGAAATGGAATCGCAACCTGGCCGGCCGCGTGCAGCGGCTCGCCCGCACCGTCGGTATCGACGTGCCCGAAGAGGCGCCCGATCCCGCGCGGTGGGAGGGCCATTACGGCCGGTATTTTCGCGCCGAACTGGCGCCGCGTTTCGCCGGCCTCGATCTCTGGGGCATCAAATATGTCGATTTCAGCGACTGGCGGCCGCTCTTTCGCGACTATCCGCCGGAGAAACTGATCCTCTGCGTCCGCGATCTCCGCGATCTGGTGCTCTCGGGCATCGACCGCATCTGCCGTATGCAGATGGTGTTTCGCAGTTCGGGACATCGCCGCGACGAAGCCTGGGTGTTCTCGGCGCTGGTTTACAATGCATGGGAGCTGATGACGCTGCGCAAGCGCCCGCATCTGGCGTTGCGCTACGAGGATCTCGCCGGCGACCCCGCGACGCTGGCCCGGATCGCGAATTATGCCGGCCTCGATCAGCTCGATCCGACGCGCCACAATCTTGCCGCCGCCGGCTGGCACCGCCGCTGGGAGGTCGAGAAGCATGGCGACGCGATCACCGCGGCCTCGGTCGATCGCATCGATCGGGAACCGACGGGCCCTGTCCGGGCGCTCGCGGAACGGCTCTGGCAATTGCTGCCCGAGTATGGCGCGGCATTCGGCTATCCCGTATCGGACGGCGCGGCGCAACTCGCGGGCCATATGTTCCGGCAGCGCGGCGGCGCCCGCAATCCGATCGTGTTCTCCGATACCGAACGCTGGGACTGGAATGGACCGCCCGGCATCGAGCCTTGTTTCGCGCGCCGCCGCGCGCGCGCCATGGCGGCGCGAAGCATCCGAAGGCCAGTTCGCGTGCTCGACCTCGGCGGCGGCAGCCGCGCGCTGGCCGGGTTACTGCCCGCCGGATCGACGCATGTTCTCGCCGACAACATGCGCCGTGCCGAGGACATGCGTGTCGGCGACATCTATGGCGGATCGCTGCCGCCGACCGACGATATCGACCTGATCGTCGCGCTCGATGTGCTGGAATATATGGCCGACCTGCCCGCCTTCCTCGCCGCGCTGCGCGCGACCGGCAAGCCGGCGCTGGTTTCCTATCATGCCAGCGACGATTCCGCCGACACGGATCGCGCCGCGCTCGGCTGGCGCAATGCGCTGGACCGCGCATCGCTCGCGAACGCATTCGCCAAAGCCGGTTTCGATATGAACGTGCGCTGGGCGTTCGACAAGGCGCAGAGCCTGTTCCGGCTGCAACCGCGCTGAAAGAGATCAGCTTTCGCGCGGCACCCAGGGAATGCGCGCGACCTCGATGCCTTCGTCTTCCAGCGCTTCGGCTTCATCGGACGTTGTTTCGCCATAGATGCCGCGCGCATCGGTTTCGCCGTAATGGATCTTGCGCGCTTCCTCGGCGAATTCCGGGCCGACATAGTCACAGGATTCCTCGACCTTGCGCCGCAGCGTGCGCAGTGCCTTCAGATGCGCGCCCATCACCGCCATGGTCGCCGCATCGCGCGCCGGCATTGCGGTTGGCGGCGCCCCGGTCGGCAATATCTCGCTCGGCACGATCGCGGTCGAACGGCCCTTGCCGATGCGCGGCGCCATCGGCGCCTTATCGATCTTGTGGCCGCCGCAGATCGGACAGGCGAGTTCGCCGGCATCCGCTTGCCGGTCGTAGGTCGCACCGTCGCGGAACCACGCCTCGAATTGGTGGCCCTTGGCGCATCGCAGGTCGAAAAGAATCATCGTGCTGGTCGTTGCCCGTATACCCGACGGACGCCCGCGCTGGCCGGGTCCTGTCATGGGCCGGTAAGATGGGCGAGGAAAAGGAAAACGACAAGTGGATGACAAGGCCGAAGCGCCGAGCGCGCCCTCGCTCTGGATCGCCCGATTCGCCGGCCAGGTGCCGTCGGGCCCGGTGCTCGACGTCGCCGCCGGTTCGGGACGGCACAGCGTTCTCTTTCTCGATTTGGGCCATCCGGTGCTGGCGATCGATCGCGACGTCGCGCGGCTGCGCCCGCTCGCCGACCGGGCCGGTTTCGAAGCCCGCGCGAACGATCTCGAGGTCGGCGGCGATCCTTTGCCGGGCGGAACCTTTGCCGCGGTCGTTGTGACCAACTATCTGCATCGCTCGCTGCTGCCGTCTTTGATCGCGGCGGTCGCGCCGCAGGGCTGGCTGCTCTACGAGACGTTCGCGGTCGGCAACGAACAATATGGACGGCCGAGCAATCCCGATTTCCTGCTCCGTCCGGACGAGCTGATCGATGCGGTACGCGGCCGGCTCGAGATCGTCGCCTACGAGCACATGACCGATACCGAGCCCCGCCTGGCCGTGCGCCAGCGCATCGCGGCGCGGCGAACCTGAATCGTATTGGGGAATCGTCCCCCGGGGAATCATTATCGGAAACCGTCGTCGCGCCGAGGTCGTTGCACCCGGCGAAGCCGGGGTTGCCGCGCCGGACGAAAGGGTGTTGATTCCGTCCATGGCACTTTCTACATCCGTCCGGGACGGATTAAGCGGATTACACATCTGATAACAGGAGATTGACCATGGCGGTACGCATTGGCGATGTCGCACCGGATTTCGAACAGGATTCGACCGAAGGCCGCATCAAGTTTCACGACTTCATTGGCGACGGCTGGGCGATCCTGTTTTCGCATCCGAAGGATTTCACCCCGGTCTGCACCACCGAGCTCGGCTACATGGCGAAACTCAAGCCCGAGTTCGACAAGCGCAACACCAAGATCATCGGCCTGTCGGTCGATCCCCTGTCGGATCACACCAAATGGGCGAAGGACATCGAGGAGACGCAGGGCGCGAAGCTGAACTATCCGCTGCTCGCCGACTCCGATCGCAAGGTGGCGGGCCTGTACGACATGATCCATCCGAATGCCAACGACACCCTGACGGTACGGTCGGTCTTCGTCGTCGGTCCGGACAAGAAGGTGAAGCTGATGCTCACCTACCCGGCCTCGACGGGGCGCAATTTCGACGAGATCCTGCGCGTACTGGATTCATTACAGTTGACGGCCAACTACAAGGTCGCGACGCCGGTCAACTGGAAGGAAGGCGAGGACTGCATCGTCGTCCCGTCGGTATCCGACGAGGACGCGAAGAAGCTGTTCCCGAAGGGCTTCAAGTCGATCAAGCCCTATCTCCGGGTGACGCCGCAGCCGAACCGCTAGACATTCTCGGGCTTGGTTCGATCGGGCCGGCGCGAAATCGCGCCGGCCTTTTCTTTTGCCGGTCGCGTCCCCGTCTTTCTTTCTGCCCGCTTCTTTCTTCTTGCAGCCCGCCACGAATCGTTTCTTACAATGCAGTCCCGCAATTTCTCCAGAAGGAGACCGCGATCATGGCTCAAAAAGGCAAGCCCGGCCCGTCGCCGAAAGGCGCCGGCGCAGGCAGCAATCCGAAGAGCGGCGCACCGTCGCCCAAGAAGGGTAACAATGCGTCGGTCAAGGGTTCGGCGACACGCCGGACCGGCGCCCCGCGCGGGAAGTAATCCCCGGACCAGGCGTTTTTCAGAACGAACGAAGGCCGGCGGGGCGACCCCGCCGGCCTTTTTTGTACCCGTCCGGTTGGCGCGCCGTCAGCCCGCGTTCGCCTCGAGATTCTCGGCGATGAAGCGAAACGCCCTGAACTGCGGCGACCAGTGCCCGGCCGGCAGCCCGGCTTTTTCGCGCAGCCGCGCGAGGAATCGCGCCGGATCGGAAATCCCCGACCAGACATGCGGCAGAAAGAGCGCGCTGCGCTTCAGCCCCTCGTCGCGGATCACCAGCCCGTCGACATGCGGCCGGAGCTGGGCGAGCAGGTCCGCCTCGCTCGCCGCCTCGATCGGCGCCTGCGTCGAAAGAATCGCGATCGACAAGCCGATCTGCGGCAGTTCGGCTTCGGTCAAAGGCTTGAACCGCTTGTCCTCGAACGCGGCCTTGTAGGCATTGAGCGCCACATCGTCGACCAGCGGGCGCTGCGCCTGCACCGAACCGATGCAGCCGCGCAATTTGCCGTCCAGCGTGACCGTCACGAAGGCGCCGCGGTTCGCGCGCAGAGGCGGCGGCGCATTGTCGACCTGGACGCTCGGCGCGCTTCCGTTCCTGACGCCGAGTGCGATCACCTCGCGCGCGAGCCGCAGGAGGAAGTCGCGCTGCGGCGGCGGAAGCTTCGCCTGGTCGGCATCCTCGAACAGATAGGTGCCGTACCCGACCACCCGGTCGGGTTTGCCGATCGTCTGGCTCGAATTGCGCACATCGAGGGCGGTTGCACGCATGAACCGGCTGCGCGCCGACACCAGGAGACCGCGGATCGCGTGCCGGCCGCAGGCATGGGGCTGTTCCAGCAGATCCGGCCGCAGCATCTCGATGGCAGCGGTCGCCTTGCCGTCGAGTTCGCGTGCGGTCGGATCGTCGTGATAGTGGCTGAGATCGGACGACACCAGGATCAGCGTTTCCGGCCCGCCCCAGAGCGCATCGATCACGGTTGCGACCTGCTCCGGCTGGCTGCGGCCGACCAGCATCGGCACGATCGAGAAATTTTCGAGCACCTGCTGCAGGAACGGAAGCTGGACCTCGAGGCTGTGCTCGCGCGCGAAGGGCTCGTCCCGCACCGAGACGGCGGGCAGATCGCGAATGCGCGCGATCGCGTCACGGTCGACCGGAATGGTGCCGAGCGGTGTCGCAAAAGATTCGTAAGCGGGTACCGCAATGCCCTCGACCGGCACGCGATGGGCCGGGCCGAGCAGGATGACGCGGCGAATTTCGGCGCGGCGCATCAGGACAGCGCGATAGCCGCCGGCCGCGATCGCCGCCGAATAGCCGTAGCCGGCATGCGGCACGATCATTGCCTTCGGCCGGATCGCCGTCGCATTCGCATCGCGCAGCGCCTGATCGATTTCGCGCCGAAGCTGCGCTGCATCGCCCGGATAGAAATGCCCGGCGACCTCGGCCGGCTTGATGCCGGCAGCCTGCGGCGCTGCCGCGGTTTCCGTTGCCATCGCCATGTTCCCCGCCTCCCTCGCGCCGACTTCTTTCGCCGGCCGCGACGACGGCCTTGTGGCTTTCTTGCCCCGCGTCAGCGGCCGCATTGCCCGCACCGGCTCCGTCTCGTCTCCGATCATGACACGCTGGCGCCGCCGACCCCAATCGCCATGCTGCCCGTCGAAGACGCCCGCGATCGCTCCGCCGCATTGGCCGCAGCGCCCGGCCGCGTCGAGATTCCAGGCGGTAATCTGGTGCCAGTCGCGCCCGATCACCCGCGTGCCGCAGCCCGGACAATAAGTGCTGCCGTGCCGTTCGTCATGCACGTTGCCGGTATAGACATGGTTGAGGCCGTTGCGCTTCGCGATCTCGTGCGCCCGCAGCAAGGTCGCGGGCGGCGTGCGCGGCGTCTCCAGCATCTTGAAATCGGGATGGAAGGCGGTGAAATGCAGCGGCACGTCGGGCCCGAGACGCTCGGCGATCCATTGCGTCATTGCATCGAACTCGCCGTCGCTGTCGTTCTCGCCGGGGATCACCAGATTGGTGATCTCGAGCCAGCAATCGGTCTCATGGTGGATATATTCGAGCGTCTCGAGAATGTTCGCGAGATGCGAGCTTGAGAGCCGCCAGTAGAAATCCTCGGTGAAGGCTTTCAGATCGACATTGGCCGCATCCATGTGGCGATAGAAGGCCGCGCGCGGCTCGGCACACATATAGCCGGCGGTCACCGCGACCGATTTGATGCCGCGCTCGCGGCAGGCGATCGCCGTGTCGATCGCGTACTCCATGAAAATGACCGGGTCGTTGTAGGTGAAGGCAACCGACCGGCAGCCGCTCTGCACGGCCGCGGCCGCAAGCGCCACCGGCGAGGCCTTCGAGGCGAGCTTCGAGAACTCGCGGCTCTTCGACATGTCCCAGTTCTGACAGAACTTGCAGGTGAGATTGCAGCCGGCGGTGCCGAAGGACAGAACCGGCGTGCCGGGCAGGAAATGGTTGAGCGGTTTCTTCTCGATCGGATCGATGCAGAAGCCGCTCGACCTTCCATAGGTCGTGAGCACGATCTCGCCGCCCTGCGCCGCGCGCACGAAACAGAGCCCGCGCTGCCCGTCATGCAGCTTGCAGGCGCGCGGACAGACATCGCACTGCACCCGGCCATCGGCGAGGCGGGTCCAGTATTCGGTCGAGATGGTCGATTCCTCGGGCCCGAGCCCGATCGCATCGCTCATGGCCGTGCCGGCGCGTGATTGGTGTAAGGGTCAGTATAGCAGGGCCGGCGAGGCCCGTGCCGCCTTGGTCAGCCCGCCGCCAGCTTGACGGCCCCTCCTGGAGCAGCCGCCCGCTTGGCGGCTTTATCCGACGCCGCAGCCGGCCCCTCATAAACACGGTCATGGCTCAAAGCCGGGATCATGGCGCGCGCCGAGGCGACCGCTTCCGGATCGAGCCGCGCTGTGATGACACCGCATTCCTCGCTCGCTGCCGCCAGGATTTCCCCCCAGGGCGAGATAATCAGCGAGTGGCCCCAGGTGCCGCGGCCGCCGTCATGCAGCCCGCATTGCGCCGGTGCCAGCAGATAGGCGCCGCTTTCGATCGCGCGGGCGCGCAGCAGCGTCTCCCAATGCGCAGCGCCGGTCGGCCGCGTGAAGGCGGATGGCACGACGAGGAAATCGGCGCCAGCTTTCGCCAGATCGCGATAGAGATGGGGGAAGCGCAGATCGTAGCAGATCGTCATGCCGAGCCCGCCCCAGGGCGTATCGGCGACGACCGCGCACTCGCCAGGCTGCATGCGTTCGGATTCGGTGTAATGCTCGCCGTTCGCCAGCTTCACGTCGAACATGTGGATCTTGTCGTAGCGCGCCACCAGCCGGCCCGTCGCATCGAACAGCAGCGAGCGGTTGGCGCAGCGTTCGGGCGAGACCCTGACCGCGATCGAACCGACCAGAATCCAGGCGCCGGTTTCGCGCGCGAGATCGGCGAAAAACGGCAAAGCCGGGTGCTCCGCCTCGACCGGCGCCTCGCGCACCGCACGGTCGCGATCGGCGACGATGCGTCCGGTATTCTCCGGCGTGCAGATCAGTTCGGCGCCGGCCGCCCGCGCCTGCCGGATCAGCATTGCCGCCTGCTCGAGATTGGCCGCAACATCGGGCCCGGCATTCATCTGCACGCAGGCGGCGACGAACGGCCCGGCCATGAAGTTTTCCTTAACCGGCCGCGACCAGCAGCGGTGTCAGACCGCCGCGGCGGTCGAGCGCATGAAGCTCGTCGCAGCCGCCGATATATTTTCCATCGATGAAGATCTGCGGCACGGTGCATCGCCCGCCGGCCCGCTGCACCATTTCGGCGCGACGCCGCGGTTCGGCCATGACGTCGATCTCGGTGAATTCGGCGCCGCGCTCGGCCAAAAGCCGCTTGGCGGCATGGCAATAGCCGCAATACTGGGTGCTGTAGATCTCGACCTTGGCCATGGTTATCGCCCTCTCGGGGCTGTCCTTCCGTCCCTCATAGATGGCATTGCCACCGCGATTTGTCATCCGCCCCCGGTTTCGCCGCGAACGACCCGCGCGAGGGTCAGAACATCGATGGAAGCCGCCCCGGCGCCGAGCAGAGCCCGGCTGCAGGCCTCGATCGTCGCGCCGGTCGTCAGCACATCGTCGATCAGCAGCACCCGCCGGTCGGCGACCAGCTTCCGATGCTGGCGCTGGACCGCAAAAGCGCCCGCGACATTGCGCCGGCGCTGGTCGCGACTGCTGCGGCCCTGCGGCTTCGTGCGCTTGCGCCGCTCCAGCGCATCCGGCAGGACCGGTTTGCCGCTCTGCCGGCCGAGCGCCAGCGCCAGCATCGCCGCCTGGTTGAAGCGCCGCTGAAAGAGGCGCGTCCAGTGCAGCGGCACCGGCACAATCAGATCCGCATCCTGGATCAAATTCTCGCCGGCGCGCGCGAGCCATTGCGCCAGCGCCGGTGCGCTGTCGGTGCGGTCGCCATGCTTGAACGCAATGATGAGGCCCTTGCTTGCATCGTCGTAGCGGAAGACCGCGCGGGCCCGCGCATAAAGCGGCCGCTGCGCCAGACAGGCGCCGCACAGAGTCTCCGGCCCGGCGGGTTCGACGAAAGGCCGGCCGCAGCAGGCGCATTGCGGCGGCCCGAGAAACGTCACCTGCGACCAGCAATCGGCACAGAGCGCGACCGTGCCCGCAACCGGTATGCCGCAATGCAGGCAGCGCGGCGGCAGCACGAGATCGAGCGCCGCCCGGCCGAACCGGCGCGCGGCGGCGGCAATGCCCGTGGGCTCGCTGTCGATCGTCGTGTCTGGCGTGGTTTCAGCCATGGCGGCGATCATGCCACGGCCGCCCGCACATGAAACCGGCCCCCGGAAATTTGCCCGGAAAGCGGGCCCGCAAAATCCGGGCGCCGGTTGGCCGCCGCCCGCCCGCCGGTCCATATAGGAGGCGCATGACCGATCCTATCCGGGTATTCGACCGGCGGCGCTTGGCCCGCCATCGCGACCGCGCCGCCGCGCGGCTGGAGACGCACGGGTTCCTCTTCGAAACCGTGGGCGAACGCCTCGCCGACCGGCTCGACGACATACGGCGGCGCTTTCCCCTCGCCCTCGATCTCGGCTGTCATGACGGCACAATGCGGCGGCTGATCGGCGGACGCGGCGGCATCGAGACACTGATCCAGTCGGATCTCTCCGAGCTTTATGCGCGCGCGGCGGCAAGCGGCGATACCAAACCGGATGCACCGGCTCTGGTCGCCGACGAAGAGGCGCTGCCGTTTGCGGCCGGCATTTTCGATCTCGCGCTCAGCAATCTGTCGCTGCATTGGGTCAACGATCTGCCCGGTGCATTGCTGCAGATCCGGTATGCGCTCAAACCCGATGGGTTGTTCCTTGCCGCGATGTTCGGCAGCGAAACACTCGGCGAGTTGCGCGAGTGCCTGCTCGCCGCCGAAAGCGCGCTCTCCGGCGGCGCGCATCAGCGGGTCGCTCCCTTCGCCGATCTGCGCGAGGCCGCGGGACTGCTGCAGCGCGCCGGCTTCGCATTGCCGGTTGCCGACAGCGACGTCATCACGGTCACCTACGAGAACGCGTTTCGCCTGATGGACGATCTGCGCGGCATGGGCGAGCAATCGGCATTGCTCGATGCGCCGCGCGGCCTCGGCTCGCGCCAGTTGTTCGTCGAAGCGGCGCGGCTCTATGCCGAACGCCATGCCGAACCGGACGGGCGCATTCGCGCCACCTTCCGAATCGTATTCCTCACCGGATGGGCGCCGCATGAATCGCAGCAGAAGCCGCTGCGCCCCGGCAGCGCGCAGGCCCGGCTCGCCGAAGCCCTCGATACCGAGGAGCGTCCGGCCGGCGACAAGGCACGGCCGGATTAAAGTCGCTCGCGTGCCGGTGCTGCGATAGCGGCGCTGCGCCGGGGCTTCACGTCACGCGCCGGTTATCTCGTCGCCATATCGTTCCGCCTTTCCTGTCGTGCTGTCGTGTCGTTCGCGTTTCGGTGTCGCATTCGTCTTCGTCCGGTCCGATCGCTGCACGGCAGAGCCGCGCCATCCGATGCCGGTCGGGCCCTCAAGGAGGGGCGGACCGGACTTCCACAGGGTTGCCGGGCGTTCTCGGCCCGGCGGGTGCGCATCCGAAGCTGCGACTTGGTCCTCGACCTTGCGGGCACCATCCCGACGAATCTCCGAACCCGTCAGGGCCTTGGTGATCCGGCGCCGCTGTGGGCGGTTCCGGGTCCCGGTCGCTGCGCGTCGCGGCTTCGAACCGTGGCGCGCGGATGCCCGCGATCGGGGGGCCCGCCTGACCAAGCGGGCCGAATGGGGATGGCACGGCTCAGCCGTGCAGCGATCCCGGTGACGAATGACGATTGCGCGTGTCGGGGCGTGTGTCGGGTTACATATCGGTTTACGCAGGGAGGGCGTTCGGGAACCGCCCTTGTGCCGGCGCGCCATCAGCCTCACCGGCGACGCAGATTAACGCATATTACGCATATGTAGTCAACCAGAATCGGCCGGGTTTATCCCTTTGTCGTATGTCAAAGAATCAGGGTATCATCCCCGGTAGGAGGGCGCGGGGATGCGCGCAACGGTCAGGGATTACTTCGTTACTTGGCTCGAAAGAGCTGCACGGCACTGGGATAGGCAGGCCGTGATGGGCGTGATTATTGGTGTCGTCTTGCCTTTGCTTTTTGCGCTGGCCGGCCTAGCCATCGGCCTAACCGCAACGGGTAAAATCCTGTGGCTAACAGCCACGGGTATCTGGGCCGGGCTTTATCTATTTATCGTGGTTCCCTACCAGATATGGAAAGACCTGGCGCTTAAATACATCGCGCAGGAAAAATTATTAAATGAGTTTCAAAATGTCCGAGATCATAGCGGGCGGAACCTTGTGTCGATTCGTGATGCCATAGGGATCGTGATGACCAATATGAGCGATCAGTGGCCGAGCGGGGCAAACGAAGGCAAGAGGCGGTTCTTAGCCGCCAGAAAACTTCGGGAGCTTGCTTTCGCTGGGATAATTGAATTTTGGGGGCGCAAGCAATTTGAACATCCAGACGGCGAGATTGGGTTTCATGACATTCCAACAGTGGTGCCGGCATCGTGTTGGGAGGCGTGTCAAATTGACATAGAGGCGGTGTTCGGCCGGTGCTCCGGCGATGACAACCCGGAGCTTCATATGAAAGAGGATCGTCAATACGAGATTCAAAAGCGGCTGCCGGTTCTGTATGGCAACCTTAAGGTGAACCGGCAGAAAGTAGAGGTCGCATGTCCGCAGGCAAACACACAAGCCTAGAAGAGGCGCGGCGCCAAGGGCTCCTGAAACGCTTTGCGAAAGAGCATCCGAGCAAAGGCAGCAAAAGCCTGTTCGACCGGCTGTTGGGTGCCATGACTAAAACCCCGCCAGCAAGTCCGAAAACATCGAAAGCGGAACCTTCCGACGATTGAACCGGAACTCGAACTCGCCAAGGTACTTGGGCAGATGCTTCGCAGAGATATGAACATGCGTTCCGCGAATGCTGTTCTTGAGCCGGCTCCAGAAGTTTTCGATGCTGTTGGTGTGCGTGTCGCCATGCACCCATTCCTTGATGCTGTGGTTGACGGTGCGATGGTCATATCCCATGCGCCCGAGAGCGTGGTAGCCGATATGTTCGTCGGTGCTGACGCGGGTGCCGCGCCTGACGTGCGAGTGAATGTGCCGCGTCAGGCTATCCATTTTCGTGTTCTCGACGGTGCGGGTGATGATATCGCCTTCCCGCTCCAGCATCCCGAGAACGATGGACTTGTTTTGGTACGAGCCGCCGCGCGCTTTGCGGGGCCGCTTGCCGCCGATGAAAGTTTCGTCGATCTCGACGTGTCCGCCGAGGCCGCGATCCCCGTCAACGTCGGCCATGTATTTGCGAATTTCGTGACCGATGCGCCACGCGGTCTTGTAGGTGACGCCAAGCTGGCGCTGCAATTCCTTGGCCGGGACGCCATGCCGGGACGTGGTGAACAGGTACATGGCATAGAACCACTTCTGGAGCGGGGTGTGGGTCCGCTCGAAGGGGGTGCCCTTCATGGGGTGCAGATGGTGCCCGCAGTTACAGGTCCATGCCGGCAGCTTCGCCAGCCGGCCGAAGCGCCCGATCTGACCGCATTTGGGGCAAACCGGCTCCGGCCCGTACCTGACCGCGAACAGATGCTCAAGGCAGGCATCGTCGGTCGGAAACCGCTTGAAAAAGTCCTGTACCGTGAAGCTCTTAGCCATGTTGGCCTCCCTATATCACCCAATATAGGGAGCCGGCTTACATACGTCAAGGGGATAATCCCGGAATCGGCGGGTCGCAGCATGCGCCAGCAGAGGGACGAACCCCTCACCGCCCTCCCCCTTTCAGGAGGCTTGGACCATCACCGCCTCCTGCACAAAAAATCGGGCGGCTGCACAAAAAGGGATCAGCCTTGAATTTGGAAGCGGATCATAGGTCAACCCCGACCCGCACCCTAAGCACATCGTACAACGATGCGGTCGAGGTCTTCCGGATCGCCTCCCGCTCCCGGAGCACTTGGGCTAGGTGCCGTTGCCCGTCCAGAGAGAAGGTGCCGCTCGGCTTGTCCAATGGCACGGTCACGGTAACCTCTGCTTTCATGTTGTCCAAGCTCGCTCGGTACACTCGGTCGAAACCGTACCGGTCCCGAGTGGCGGCTAGAAACCAGTAAACGTATTCGGGGTCGAGCCTATCATCTAGAATTTGCAAACGCCCACAATGGTCGGTGGTTGCAAACACCTTGCCCGCGCGAATGAGATTCCAATCGAAGTTGCCATCAATGCCCCACAGGATGGACGGTGTACTAAAGTCCCTGAGGTTCGATGCCCGAACGTTGCCGAAGGGAACCAGCGCATTTGCGCTGTAGGCAGGAACTCCATCTTCAACATGCTCGGCGACCAAGACACGAGCGCCAATAGAGAGAGCGAAAAGGTTTTCTTTGCTCAGACTCACGGTGACGGCGGGTTCTGGGACCTCGACCGGGAATGCCGCCCGAAGCAGCGCGTCCCTCGCGAGCCGCACATCCTTTTGTGCGGCCTCGATGCGCCGGAACTTGGCCCCTAGCCGGAACATTTTCTCGTAGTCGTATTGACCATCGTCATCCAGTGGAATCCGGATCACCACGCCCATCGCCGTTTCAGGGTAGATTTTTGTGTATTCATTCAGCCGACCATCGACACGTCGGCCCATCGCGGCTGCAACAAGCTGCGGCTCCATCGCGAAACGCAGATATGTGAGGTCCGGCAATCTCACTCCATCTTGCGGGATGAACACGCCACGGTCCCGGTTAGCCGAGAAATGGCCCGTAACTTCTTGAACTCGGCCGCCGTAGCCGTTCATAACCCATGTGAGGAACGTCCCTCTGTACTCGAACTCATCAACATGCCCAAACGGTTTAGTTAGCGATGCAGAGTAAACGGGATGCGGACCGGGGTGAGCGGCAATATAGTCCTTAATAAACTTCGCGCGCCCATTGGCTGCGTGAAACAGGTCGCCGATTGGAATTTCGGCGTATTCAGTCACGCTAGTTCCTCATAAAGCTTGTCCAGGGCCGCCTTTGCGTCGCCCACGAGGCGTCGGAAGCTCTCAGCATCAACCTCAAACACCTCATCCACAATGCCCAGCGCAACCTTTTCCTCGTGAGACCAATTCCGATCGACTAGCCAATTCCGCAAGTCCGCAAAATCCTTCCATGCAAGGATTCGGCATCGTGGATCGTGAGATACGTACCTAGCAGGGGCCGCACGGAAATATCGGAACTCTTGCTCCATCGCGGTCAAGTCGTTGGCCTCTATTGGCACCCGCCGATTGTCGCGGGACTCGCCAATCTCAGACACCAAGTATGTGAAAACCGGATTCGTCTGATCCTGCGCTCGTTCCTTTTTTTGAAGCCCAAGGATATAGGTCTTTTTGGGAGTCGAGTAGAAAGTGCGGCTCGGTAGTGCGACAACGGCGAGCACTTCACACTCGGCTTTAATGTGGTCGATTATAGGCTCTTGGTTGAGCAGCCCATCCGGAACAATGACGAAGGCCTGCCCGCCGATCTTGAGGTGGGCAATAATCCACTGGATGGCAAGCGACTCCGTACCCCGCCCGCCTTGTGCGTAGTGTTCACCCAACCCGGCTGCCTCGATAGCTGTCTTTATGCTGGCCGATCCACTGGTGACGTAAGGCGGGTTTGTAAGGATTAAGTCGTATTGTTCAGAGGGTGAGACGAGGGCGTAGGTGCCAAGGTTTGATCTTATCAATGAGAACACGGCATTGAACGCACTCGATGCAAATTCCCTAAGATACGCCTCGGAATGAAACTCCGACAGCAAGTCGGACAGGTACACCAACATATTTGCTTTCGCGAGAATGATGGTGCGTTCGTCTTCTTTTTCATCGGTGCCTTTGTCATATCCGACGAACTTGATCTGTGGGCGAACGCGTCCGTTTTTAGGTCTGAATTGTTGCAGGAGATGATTATTCTCGGCAATGGTTTCCAGAATGAAACCGCCCACTCCACAGAATGGATCGCAGACTGAATCGCCGGGTCGTAGCGTGCTTGCATTCGACATCCGCACCATCGGCTGTATGACGTTGCGTGGCGTGAAGTACTGCCCAAGGGATCGAATGCCGGCTTGCTGCCTCAAAAACACCTCGTACAACCGCGTCTTAAATTGCCGATCGATGTATTGTAGCGAACCGTTCTCATCATCGTATTTCTGGAATGCGCGGATGACCTCTCCAAAAAGCTCGGCTTGTGCCAGATTCGGTTCTCCAGCTTCGTTGACGAAGATTGTTCCGTTTATAATTGTTGTTCCGTCTGGGCCGTTCGGGAACAACCTTCTAATGCGGTCGCGGCTTACCCTTCCGTAGTGGATTAATGCTGCCGTCGCGCCTTCGTTTGCCAGTATCTCGACTACTCGCCGGAACGAGTAGTTACCCGTCATGACGCCTATGTCGCTCAAGAACTTGAAAACAAAAATTTCTACAACGTTGTATAAGCACTTCTCCGGCTCCTTTCCTGTATTGATCCAAATTTTCTGCCAGACCGATTTTGCTAAACTGCTTGGGTCAATAACCCGCATTTCCTGGAGCTGATCCGAGGTCGCGGTTAAGCTGTAGTCAGCTTTCTCAATAAGAGCGACAAGGCGAGCGTCCTCTTCCGGACTAAGCTTCTGAGCGTCGATTCTCGCCACATCGAAGGCGACCCTCAGCGGCTTTCCGTTTTCATCAAGGACCGGCCGCTCCGAAAGTGCATTGTACCAATGGGTCTTGGTTCCATCGGTAATGATCAGAAGCTTGCAAACGGCCCGCGCAATCGGACAGTAGTCGTGCGCGACGCCCGGGATCATGCTGGGCTTGAGATGTTTCGGCTGCTTGGTCTCGACAACGGCCTTGATGCCGCCGAGGGGCAGGAAGACGATGCCGTCAGGCTTACGGCGTTTCTCTTCAACGGTCAGATTCGTTCGAATGAACTTGCTCTTCTTGAGCTGCGCGAGCGTGGTGCTGCCCAAGGATAAGTATCCGAACCTCCCGAGCCGACGCGCCCGCCGCGATACGAGGTCTTCGCTCATTGCTGCCCAGCCGAATAGGTTTGAGTCATGTATATGTCACACCCGGGTTAAGGCCACAAGTCGCTCGGGGTCACTTGGTGAGGTCACTACCCAGCCTTTTTGTTCCGGCGTGGCGCGCGGGCCTCAGTCTCGGCTTTTACCGCGTCGGCGCGGCGTGGCCGGCAGCAAGGCGTGATCGAACAGGCCCTAGTTCCCTCCCCTTGAGGGGGAGGGTTAGGGTGGGGGGTGATGTGATCAGCCCCCTCCCCCTACCCCCCTCCCACAAGGGGAGGGGGAAATGAAATGAGCCCTCCCGCAAGGGGTGGCGAAGCGTGAAGGCATCAGCGTTGTATGCCGATTGCCACAGCAAATCGCGCAAGGGGAGAGAGGATTCTTATCTGCACCCCGCAAGGGGTGGGGGAAGCGTGAAGGCGTCGGCGTCGTATGCCGCGCTACAGCAGATCGCGCAGCAGCGGCACCAGCGGCTTGTCGGCCGGCGGCATCGGATAATCGGCAAGCCGGACCGGCCGAACCCAGGCGAGTTCCTGGCCCTCGAGCGGTGTCAGCGTGCCTTTCCAGACACGGCAGACGAAGAGCGGCATCAGCAGATGGAATTTTTCGTAGCGGTGGGAGGCGAAGGTGATCGCCGCGAGGCAACTTTCGGTCACATCGATCGCGAGCTCTTCCTTGAGCTCGCGGATGAGCGCTGCCTCGGGCGTCTCGCCGTCATGCAGCTTGCCGCCGGGAAATTCCCACAAACCCGCCATCGGCTTCCCCTCGGGCCGCTTCTGGATCAGCACCCGACCGTCGACATCGACCAATGCGACCGCGGCCACCAGCAAGACCGGCAGCGGCGCATGGGCCGGCTCCTCGCGCCAGCAGCCGTCGCTGCGCGCGGCAAGTCGCGTATCCCACTCGGCGCGTGTGATCGTGCGCAACGGTGCCGTGATCTCGTAA
>JBBDMS010000042.1:0-19147 GCA_040878185.1 Dongiaceae bacterium
GTTTGCCCTATGACCGCGTGTCGCCGCATCGCGATATCATCGGCCGGCGCGTCGACGCGCTCGGTGCGCTCGCCGCACCGCGCGACAAGACGCGGCCGCGGATACTGCTTACGACGGTTTCCGCGTTCCTGCAGCGGGTGACGCCCGCCGGATTTGCAGGTGCCGGCCTTGCCCTGCGGCCGGGCCATGTGATCGCACCCGACACGATCGCGCGACATCTCGCGGATACCGGGTTCCTGCGCGTCGGCAAGGTCGGCGATGTCGGCGAGTTCGCGGTACGCGGCGGCATCATCGATCTCTTTCCACCGGGACAGGAGGATCCGGTACGGCTCGATTTCTTTGGCGACCAGATCGAATCGATCCGTCGTTTCGATCCGATCTCCCAGCGGACGACGGCGACGATGACCGGGCTCGATCTTCGGCCGATGGGCGAGCTGCGTCTCGACCAGGCGTCGATCGAGCGGTTTCGAACCCGCTATCGGGAGCGCTTCGGTGCGCCGGCAACGGAAGATCCGCTCTACGTCGCGATCAGCGAGGGCCGCTCCTATCCGGGCATGGAGCACTGGCTGCCGCTCTTCCTCGAAAAGACCGCGACTTTGCTCGATCATGCGACCGGGGCTGCGATCACCCTCGACCATCAGGCGCGGGAATTGCGCGACGCGCGGCTCGAGCTGATCGAGGAGTTCTACGAGGCGCGCAGCGCGGCGGTAAAGATCCGCGACGGCACGCCGGTCTATCGTGCGCTCGCACCCGACGAGCTTTATCTGACGGCGCATGACTGGGATGCGTTTCTGGCGGATCGCTCTGTCGTGGCGTTGTCCAACTTTGCGCCGCCGGAAGGCAGCGGCTGGCAGGATTGGGGCGCGCGGCCCGGTCGCGAGTTCGCCGAAGCGCGGTTGCAGTCGCTCGATGCGCTCTATGCGGCGCTTGCACAGCGGATCGCGGACGAGGCGGGATCGGGCCGCCATGCGGTCATCACGACCTACAGCGAAGGCAGCCGCGACCGGCTTTCCAAGTTGATGATCGAACATGGCGTCACCGGACTGGTGCCCTGTGCCGATTGGTCGACCGCGTCGGAGCTGGCGCCCGGCGCAACGGCACTGGTGGTGCTCGGCCTCGAGCGCGGCTTCGTCGATGCGCGCCATGCCTTCATTACCGAGCAGGACATTCTCGGCGACCGGCTGGTACGCCAGCCGAAACGCCGCCGCGCGGAGCGGTTCCTCGAAGAGCTTTCCAATTTCGGTGCGGGCGACATCGTCGTGCACGCCGATCACGGTATCGGCCGCTACGAAGGTCTCGAAACGCTGATAGTCGGCGGCGCCGCGCATGACTGTTTGCGCATCGTCTATGACGGCGGTGATAAATTGTTCCTCCCGGTCGAGAATATCGATCTGCTGTCGCGCTTCGGCTCCGACGAGACGCCGGTGCAGCTCGACCGGCTCGGCGGTGCGAGCTGGCAATCGAGGAAGGCGCGGGTCAAGGCGCGCATCCGCGAGATGGCGGCCGAGCTGATCAAGGTCGCCGCCACGCGCGCCGTGCAGGAGCTCGATGCCTTGCCGCCGCCCGAAGGGCTCTATGACGAGTTCTGCGCGCGGTTTCCCTATCCCGAGACCGACGACCAGATCCGCGCCATCGACGACGTTCTGACCGATCTGTCCGCCGGCAAGCCGATGGACCGTCTCATTTGCGGCGATGTCGGCTTCGGCAAGACCGAGGTCGCGCTGCGTGCCGCGTTCGTGGTCGCGGCCAACGGCAGGCAGGTCGCCGTGATCGCGCCGACCACCTTGCTGGTTCGGCAGCATTTCCGGACGTTCAGCGAGCGCTTCGCCGGGCTGCCGATCCGCATCGCGCAGATCTCGCGCATGGTCGGCGCGAAGGAAACGGCGGAGACGAAGCGCGATCTGCGCGAGGGTAAGGTCGATATCATCATCGGAACCCACGCCCTGCTGGCCAAAGACATCGGGTTCCGCTCGCTCGGTTTGCTGATCGTCGACGAGGAACAGCATTTCGGCGTCGGCCAGAAGGAGCGACTGAAGGCGTTGCAGGAGGATGTGCATGTCCTCACCGTGACGGCAACGCCGATCCCGCGCACGCTGCAGCTCGCGCTCTCGGGCGTCCGGGAAATGAGCCTGATCGCGACGCCGCCGATCGACCGGCTGGCGGTGCGGACATTCGTAATGCCTTACGATCCGGTCATCGTGCGCGAGGCGATCCTGCGCGAGCGCAATCGCGGCGGCCAGAGCTTCTATGTCTGCCCGCGCATTCGCGATATCGATGTGGTCGCCGAGCGGCTGCGCAAACTGGTGCCGGAGGTGAAATTCGTCATCGCGCATGGGCAGATGCCGCCGACCCAGCTCGAAAAGGCAATGACCGCTTATTACGAAGGGCAATACGACGTTCTGCTCTCGACCAACATCATCGAATCCGGGCTCGACATTCCGCGTGCCAATACGATGATCCTGCATCGCGCGGACATGTTCGGGCTCGCCCAGCTCTATCAGCTTCGCGGCCGCATCGGCCGGTCCAAGCTGCGCGCCTATGCCTATCTGACCGTGCCGCCCGACCAGGTGCTGACCCCGACCGCCGAGAAGCGGCTTCAGGTCATGCAGACCCTCGACACGCTCGGCGCCGGCTTCACCCTCGCGAGCCACGATCTCGATATCCGCGGCGCCGGCAACCTGCTCGGCGAGGAACAGTCCGGCCATATCCGTGAGGTTGGCATCGAGCTCTATCAGCAGATGCTCGAAGAAGCGGTGCAGGAAGCGCGCGGCCGGGCCGCCCGCGAAACCGAATGGGCGCCGCAGATCAATATCGGCTCCGCCGTCCTCATTCCGGAACCCTACGTCGCCGATCTCGGTATCCGGCTCGGTTTGTACCGGCGCATCGCGACTTTGCTGGACCAGACGGCGATCGATGGGTTCGCCGCCGAGCTGGTCGATCGGTTTGGGCCACTGCCGCCCGAGGTCGAGAACCTGCTCCAGATCATGGCGATCAAGCGGCTCTGCCGCGCCGCCGGCGTTGAGAAGGTCGATGCCGGACCGCGGGGCGCGGTCATCGCCTTCCGCGGCAATGCCTTCAAGCGCCCGGAGCGGCTGATCGATTACATCACACGCAACCAGAAGCTCATCAGCGTGCGTCCAGACCAGCGCCTCGTCTATCATCAGAACTGGAACGACGAATCCCGCCGCCTGCCCGGTGTGCGCAAGTTGCTCGAGAACGTCGCGGCGCTCGCCGCCTGAGGAGGACCGGATTGTTCTATTCGACCGAAGGACCTGAACGGCCGCTCAGGCCCGATCCGTTCAAACAGCTTATCGTGCCGCGACCGATCGGCTGGATTTCCAGCATCGCGGCCAATGGCACGGTCAATCTCGCGCCCTATAGTTTCTTCAACGCCATCGGCGACAGCCCGCCGATGGTCGGATTCGGGGCAGGGGGCAGCAAGGCCGACCGGCTCTTCAAGGACAGCCGAGCCAATGTCGAGGAAACCGGCGAGTTCGTGTTCAATCTCGCGACCTGGGATACGCGCCGCCAGATGAACCTGACCTCGGCCCATCTGCCGGCGGACGTCGACGAGTTCGCCCATTCAGGCCTGACGCCGGTTCCTTCGAAGCTGGTTCGGCCGCCGCGCGTCAAAGAGGCGCCGGTGCATTTCGAATGCCGCTATTTCAGCACGGTCGAACTGCCGGCCGACGATCCGAGCGAACCCAACGCCTTCATCATCGGCCGCGTCGTCGGCATTCATATCGACGACAGGCTGATCGATGCGAACGGGCGGGTGGATATCGTGGCGGCGCGACCGATCGCACGGCTCGGCTATTCACTCTACACGATCGTCGACAACAGCTTCCCGATGCGCCGGCCCGACGATCCGCCGGTCTGACCGCATCGCTACCAGGATTCGGTGGCCATCTCTTCGTCGACCCGCGCGAGATCGAAAAGCTGAAAGAAAGCCTCAGGCTCCTGCGCGCCGGACAGCGCATAGCGCTGGTTGAAGATGAAGCAGGGCACGCCGCTGATACCGAGCCTTCGCGCGGAGCGGTCTTCCTGCTCGATTTCGGTCCGGAACCGGTCGCCTGCAAGGAAATCGCCGACCGCCACGTTGTCCATCCCGACCGATCCCGCGACATCCATCAGGACGCCGTCGTCGCCGATATCGCGCGCGTCGATGAAATAGGCCTGGAACAGCCGTTCGGCGAGCTCATTCTGGCACCCTTCGTCCCAGGCAAGCCGCAACAGCCGATGCGAGTTGAGCGTGTTCGGCGTGCGCCGCATGCGTTCGAAGTCGAACGGCAGCCCTTCGCTCTGGCCGGCGGCATAGACCGCATCGTAGATACGGCGCGCGCGTTCGGGCTGGCCGAACTTGGCGGCGAGATAGGTCTGGCGGTCCATACCTTCGGCGGGCATCCCGGGATTGAGCTGAAAGGCGCGCCAGCGCAAGCTGATGCCGATGGGCGCGCGCTGCGCGAGCGCGCGTTCGAGCCGGCGCTTCCCGATGAAGCACCAGGGGCAGATCGTGTCCGAATAGATGTCGAGCCGGAGCAGAATGCCTCTCCTTGCTGGTGGGCGGTGACGGTGCCTTGACGGGCGACCCACGCTTTCCAACGATAGCGCGAAGCCGGCCGATATGACAAAACGGGTGCAGGATGACGGATATCTGGGAAGCGGGACTGGGGCAGAACAGGGCGAACTACGCGCCTCTGACGCCGCTCAGCTTTCTGGCAAGGGCAGCACGGGTCTATCCCGACAAGGCGGCGGTCGTGCATGGCCGGCTCCGCTACAGCTATCGCGACTTCGATGCGCGCTGCCGGCGGCTTGCGTCGGCGCTGATCGCCCGCGGCATCGCTCGCGGCGATACGGTCGCCATCCTGGCGAACAACACGCCCGCGATGCTCGAAGCGCATTTCGGCATCCCGATGATGGGCGGCGTGCTCAACGCGCTCAATTTTCGCCTCGACCCGGCGACCATCGCCTTCTGCCTCGAACATGGCGGAGCGAAGCTGCTGATTGCCGATTGCGAATATGCCGAGACGGTTCGCGCGGCTCTGGCACGAATGGAAAATCCCCCGATCCTGGTCGAGATCGAAGATACCGAGGCCAAATACGGACCAAACGGGGCGACGCGGCTTGGGCCGGTCGACTATGAGAGCTTCATTGCCGGCGGCGATCCGACATATCGCAGCGAGGAACCGGGGGACGAGTGGCAGGCGATGGCGCTCGGTTACACCTCCGGCACCACGGGCAATCCCAAGGGCGTGGTCTATCACCATCGCGGCGCCTATCTGAACGCGCTCGGCGACGTGCTCACGATGAGGCTCGATCCGTCGACGGTGTTTCTCTGGACGCTGCCGATGTTCCATTGCAACGGCTGGTGCTTCACCTGGGCGGTGATCGCAGCCGGTGGCACGCATGTCTGCCTGCGCAAGGTTGACCCGGCGCTCATCTATCCCATGATCCCGCTTCATGGCGTCACGCATCTCTGCGGCGCGCCGATCGTGCTCAATCTGCTGGCGAATGCGCCCGACGGCGTGAAGACAAAATTCGATCGGATCGTCGAGGTTGGCACCGGGGGCGCTGCGCCGCCGAGCCCGATCATCGAGGCGATGAACCGAAGCGGCTTTAACGTCACGCATCTCTATGGCCTCACCGAGACCTACGGGCCGGCGACGGTTTGCGCCTGGCAGGAGGCGTGGGACGAGCTCGATATCCAGGCCCGCGCGCGGCACATGGCGAAGCAGGGCGTGCCGCATATCATGCAGGAACAGGTGATGGTCGCGGATCCCGAGACAATGGTTCCGGTGCCGGCCGATGGCGAAACGATCGGCGAGGTGATGATCCGCGGCAACACGGTCATGAAGGGCTATCTGCGCAATCTGCGCGCGACCGAAGAAGCGTTTCGCGGCGGCTGGTATCACAGCGGGGATCTCGGCGTCTGGCATCCCGACGGCTATGTCGAGGTCAAGGATCGGGCCAAGGACATCATCATTTCCGGCGGCGAGAACATCTCCAGCCTCGAGGTCGAGGAAGTGCTCTATCGCCATCCCCAGGTGCTCGAGGCGGCCGTCGTCGCCCGGCCCGACGAGAAATGGGGCGAAACGCCCTGCGCCTTCGTGACTTTGCGCGAAGGATCGGGTGAGGTTGCGGCGGACGAGATCATCGGCTGGTGTCGGGAACATCTCGCGCGCTTCAAGGTGCCGCGGACCATCGTGTTTAGCCCGTTGCCGAAAACATCGACCGGCAAGATTCAAAAATTTGTCCTGCGCGAGCAGGCGAAGGCGCTGGAGGGCTGAACGATGGATCCCGTCGTTCGCGAGGTCGTCGATTTCTTCGACGGGTTCTTCAACCAGTTCAATCCCTATAACAGCGCCAATCTGATCACCTATTTCGTCTGGCTGGTGATCTATGTCGCGACCTGGATCACGGTCTGGCGTTCGCCGCGAGCCTGGGTCCGCTTCATCAGCTTCGTCGCGAACCAGATATTCTCGATCGGAATCCTGATTTCCTGGTCGCTGGTCGTGCTGATTGCGGTGCGCTACTGGATTCCCTCCCTGATCGTCGCGCTGCTCACCGCGGGCGCCGCCCTGTTCCTGTTCCGCCGGCGCGATCGGGCGCAGGCGCCGTCGTGACGCCCGGCAATCCGTTCGATTTGAGCGGCCGTATCGCCCTGGTGACCGGCGCCTCGGGCGCGTTCGGCCGGCAGTTTGCAAATGCGCTCGCCAAGGCGGGCGCCGCGATCATATTGGCCGGACGCCGGCAGGACGCGCTCGACGACGTGCGCGGCGGCATCGAGCAGGCCGGCGGTCGTGCCGAAACGCTGGTCATCGATGTGACGCGCGGCGATGTCGTAGCGTCGGCACTGCAGAAGGCGACGCGCGGCCTCGGTCTGCCGGATATCCTGATCAACAATGCCGGTACCGCGAGCGGGAAATTCGCGGCCGATCTGACGGAAGCCGACTGGGACAAGGTAATGAACGTCAATCTGCGCGGCGCGTTCCTGGTTGCGCAGGGATTCGCACGCGCCCGCATCGCGGCGGGCGGGGGCGGGGCGATCGTCAATATTGCCTCGATCACCGGCCTGACGGCACCGCCCGCGATCGCCCCCTATGCGATATCGAAAGCGGCCGTTATCCAGATGACGCGGGTGCTGGCGCGGGAATGGGCGCGCCACTCGATCCGCGTCAATGCGCTGTGTCCCGGCTATTTCGAATCCGACATGACGTCCGACTACCTGAAAACGCCGAGCGGTCAGCGGATGGTGCAGGCGATCCCGATGCGGCGCATCGGCAAGCCCGGCGAGCTGGACGGTGCGCTGTTGCTTTTGGCATCCGATGCGGGCAGCTACATGACCGGCACGACGATCGTGCTCGACGGCGGCCAGACGCTGGTCACGCCGTAACGCTCGAGCTCACAACTGCGGTTTGGACACTCAGCCACGCTGCGGCGGCTTGATCGTGACGATGTCGAGCTTGTTCATCCACACCAGAGCGCGCATCAGCAGGGTCTGCTTGTCGGCCGACACCGCCTTGCTCATTTGCGCGACGGTGGCCGTCCCGCGCTTGCCGATGAAATCGAGAATGCTCGAGCAGAAACGCTGGTCGGGCTGGATCGCCGCCGCATAGTTCGACGTTGGCAGGTTGCGATAGTCGAGCAAAAGTTTCGCGTCGGCGCCCTCGACAAGCGAAATCCGGTGATCGGGACCGAGCGTATCGGTGGCGTAATGCTGGAACGTATCGAAGGGATCCATGCGGTGCGGTACAGCGACGTGGCGGTCGGTCGTATGCGAAGCGGACTCCGGCGCGCTCGTCCGGATTTCGGCGAGCGATTGCCAGAGCGCCTGATACTGGCCGACGACGACGCGCCAATCATAGGTCGTGCGCGCATGCTTGGCGCCGGATGCGCCCATTTTCTCCCGAAGCTCGGGACTGTTCGCGAGCTGCGTGAACGCATCGGCGCAGGCGGCGGTGTCGACCGCCACGAACTGGCAGGCATTGCCGCAATAGCGATCATAGGTATCGATGCCGAGTTCCATGCGGAAGGCGAGATCTTCGCCGGTACCCGGCGGCGGCTGCAGGGTCGGAATGCGAAACCCGTCCTTGCCGTGGCGCACCGTGTCCATGTAACCGTCCCAGTCGGTCACGACCACGGGCAGGCCCGCCGCCATCGCTTCGATCGGCGTGAGGCCGAATGTCTCCTGGATATTGTCAGAGAGGGAGACGAACGCATCGGCGGCGCTCCAGATCTCGGTGCGCGTCGCGGGCTCGCGGCCGTCGAGGAAATGGCAGGTGACCGACGGGCAGAGCGCCTTCGCCGCATCCTTGAACGCGGCCTCGATGAAATCGTTGGCGAACCACCCGGACTGGATCAGATGGATCTTCTTGCCGCTTTTCTTCGCGGCAGCTTCGGCAGCGAGGTACATCGGATGCGGATGGGCTTTCGCATGGAAACTCAGCCGGCCGACAAACAGGAACACCACGTCGTTCTTGCCGATCTTGAGCTTGCGCCGCCATTCGTAGCGGGTTTTGTCCTTGCGCTCGAAGGCACTGCAATCGACTCCGAGCGGGATGACGGGAAGTTCGGGGCGAGGGAAGCGGCGCGCACCGAGACGTTTGCGCAAATAATATTCCTGCTCGTCGAGCACGCGCTCGATCGTCTTGCGTACGGCGGTCGAGGTACAGATCAGCGCATCCCACGGCTGCACCGGCGCGATCAGCAGGCCGACGATCGAATCCATCGCGCCCGGCGACGCGGTCGTATGGGTGACGCCGGTGATCGAATAGCTGCGCTGGTCGCCGACGCGCCGCCGCCACGCCCATTCGCCGAGGCCGGGGCCCGGCAAAAACAACGTGCCCGGTTCGGCCACACGCGCGAGCTGATTGTAGGAGATGATCTCGACCTTGGCGCGGCCGCCGGTCCAGCGCGACAGATCCTGCTGGAACCGCTGCGTGTTCTGGGCGCCGATCATCAGTCCATAGAACGTGTCGACATCGGCATAGCGGGCGTAACCCTTGAGGAATTCCTCGCCGGCAACATGGCGCCCCATAAGTTTGTCGCGCGAGGTATCGAACCCGTCGACCGCGTACATGATGGCGGCGTTAGCGGGCGCCGGTTCGGGGGTCTGCAGCTCGGTTTGCTGGGCCTTTGCCATTGACCTTGTTCCTGCTTCTTCGATCGCCGTTGCTGCACGCGAGACTCGCCGCCGCGCCATGGCGGTGGTTCGACCGTCCGTCCGGCCGTCGGGATTCGGGCGGTGAAACTACCATAGCAGCCTTGCGCATCAAGCATGCGGAACCGCCGGAATCCGATTGCGGCCGGGCCGGGCGGCACCGCATGATCGGAGCCGGGAAGCGGGCCGCCCGCAATGCGGCGCGTCCGCAGGGGCGCCGTACGCTCCGACGCCACGCCGTCGAAGCCAAGTGAGCGGTACATGAAGGGATTCTCGACGGTTCCGGCGACGGCGGACGACCCGCCTTATCGCGGCGTCGGCTATCTCGTTCTTGGCGTCTCGATCTTCTCGTTCCAGGACGTGGCCATCAAATGGCTGAGTGCCGGCTATACCGTGCACGAGATCATGTTCGTGCGCAGCTTCATCGCATTGCCTGCCATCATTCTCATCGCCTGGATGACCGAGGGCGTCCGCGCCATCGTGCCGCGCCGGCCGTGGCAGCATCTGTGGCGGAGCTGCGCCACGTTCGGTGCCTATTCGCTCTACTATCTTGGCCTCGCCGCGTTGCCGCTGGCGGATGCGGTGACGCTCTACTTCTCCTGCCCCCTGTTCATCACATTGCTGGCGATGCTGGTGCTGGGCGAGCCGGTCGGCTGGCGCCGGTTCCTTGCGATCCTTGTCGGGTTCGGCGGCGTCGTCATTATGCTGCGGCCCGGCGAATCGATCGTCGACGTGGCGGCATTGCTGGTGCTGGCCTCGTCCTTGTCCTATGCGGTCAGCACGATCATCACGCGCCGGCTCGGCGTGTTCACCAGCGGCGTCTCGATGGCGTTCTCGGCGAACCTGGTCAATCTGGTGGCGTCCGGGTTGATCGGGCTCGCCTTCGGTCGGGGCACGCTCGATACCGGCAGCCATCCGAGCCTCTCCTTCATGCTGCGCGCCTGGACGATGCCCGACTGGGGCGATTTCGGCCTGATGACGCTGTGCGGCCTCATCGCCGGCGTCGGTTTCTATTGCCTGACCCAGGCCTATCGGGTCGGGCGCGCCAGCATGGTCGCGCCGTTCGAATATGTGTCGCTGCCCTGGGCGGCATTGTGGGGCTGGCTCGCCTGGGGCGAATTGCCCGATTGGGCGACGATCGGCGGTGTCGTTTTGATTGTCGGCAGCGGGCTCTATGTGCTGCGGCGCGAACGCGTGACCGGCCGGCGCATCGTCGATGGAAAGCCGCTCCGGCCGCGAATCTGACCGTCACCCGGGTCTGGCGATCCCGACCGGATCGTGCAGGGATGTGCCAGACACGAAGCGCAGACAGGAGGCGATCGATGCCCGATGGCAAATTCTACGGAAAGTATCGCGGCCGGATTGTCGACAACAGCGATCCGATGCAGCGCGCTCGGGTGCGCGTCTCGGTTCCTGCGGTCCTGGGCGAGGCCGCGAGCTGGGCGGAGCTTTGCGCACCCTTCCTTCCGGCCGGTGCGTCGGCTGCGATAGCGCCGGTCGATGCCGAAATCTGGGTCGAGTTCGAAGGTGGCGACCCGAACCTCCCAATCTGCACGGGACGAAGCTGGCCTGCGCAGATTGAAAGCGAACCGACTCGCGATCGACCGCGCGCCACACCGGACGCGTCACCGGGAAATGGGGTGACACTAGAAGAATTGCCGGGTGGCGGCATCGCCTGGACCCTGCATGCGGGCGGCTCGATCGCATTCGGTCCCGACGGCATCCGTCTCGACAACGGGAAGGGCGCATCGATCCTGCTGCAAGGCCCGAGCGTAGCGATCAACGGCGGCGCGCTGACGGTGATCTGATCCATGCAACCGCTTCTGACCGGTGCAACCCCTATGTTCTGTCCGCATGGCGGTCGACTCGCTGTTGTGGGAGCAGGCCCCCGCGTCTTCGCCAGCGGGGCACCGATCCTGACCGTCGATGCGGTTGCCGCCGTCGAGGCCTGCCCGGTACCGCCGCCCGGACCCTGCGTCACGGCCCGATGGTCCGCGGGTAGCATGCGCGTCCTCATCGATGGCCGGCCGGTGCTCATGGCCGGCAGTCCGGGCTCATGTCGCTCCGCGAGCGAGGCGCCGACCGGACCGATCGGCATCGGAGCGGGCGATACACGCGTGTTCGGCATTTGACCGTCGATCCCGCAGAGCATGGCGCGAGGGGCTGATCGGGGCGTAAACTGCGCCCGTTACCGGGGCGGCCGGCCTTACGAGCTGGATGCATGCCGGCCGGGATGAGGGGAACGGTCCTGCGGTCATTCATCGCCATCGTGTTTGCGGCCATCGTCATTGCGACTGTCGCATTTGCGACGATCGCATCGGTCTCTGCCGTCGCCCAGGAGTCCGATCTGGGCGCCGATCGAAGCATCGACCAGTTGCTGCAGGCGTTTCCCGATACGCTGACCCCAGAACAGGTCGACGCCATTCTCGCCGTGTCCGATCCCGATGCCTTGCGTGCGGCGTTGCGCGAGCGGCTGCTGCTCGAGATGTCGGCGCGCCAGCCTGCGGCACAAGCCGAAGTTCACGACAATCTGCTGTCGTTCTACGGCACCCAATTGCGGTCGATCGGCGCCGAATGGCCGGTTCTCGGCGAAACCCTGTCTGCTGCATTTGCGAAGCCGCAGGGGGTCTATCCGGCGGTCCGTATCGGCTCGATGCTGACCTCGGTGCTGCTGCTGCTCGGAGTCAGCATCGCGGCGACGATCGTCGTCGGCAGGATTCTGGCACCCATGCGGCGCACCGCCATGGTGAGACCGGACGGTAGCGGGCGCATTGCGGCGCTCGGTATCTGGCTGCTTCTCGATGCCTGTCAGGTCGCGGCGTTCTTTGTTGCGGCGTTGATCTATTACGCGATTCTTGACCCGCAGCATCCGCTCGCACCGGCCTTGCTCTCTATCGTGCTGTACGAAGCGCTCGTCGCCCTCCTTGTCGAGCGACTTTTCAACCTGCTGAGTGCACCGGTGATCGCGCAGCGCCCGCTCACCGGATATCAGCCGGGCGCGGCGCGCCGGCTCTACTGGATCGCGCTGGCGGTCACCATCCTTCTGGTGCTGGTTGGCGCAATCAGCCGCGTGCTCGTGCTGGTCGCCGCACCGATGCCGGCCATCGTTGCATTGCTGGTGCCGCTCAGTGCGCTACCGATCTTCTTGCTGATCGCCATTATCTGGGCCAATCGCGCCAGAATCCGCGACGCGCTGGAGCGCTCTCTCGGCGGCCAGTATCGCGCGGCGCTGATCGCGGCGCCGATTCTCGCGACGGCGCATCTGCTGGCGCTCTGGATATTGCTGATCGATGCGCTGTTCCGCCATCAGGACCAGATCGGAAATCGGATTCTCGCAAGCCTGTTGCTTGCGTTGCTCGCGCCGTTGGTCACGTTTGCGCTCGGCGGCATCATCGCGCGTCACTATCGCAGCGATATCGTAATGGAGAACCTTCGCGAGACCGAGGATGTCAGCCCTCAGGTGATGCGAATCATGCGTGCCGCGTGGGTCGTGTTGGCGGTCCTGATCGTCTACGGAACCGCGGCGATCTGGGAAATCGATCTCAAGGCCTATCTCGGTCTCGGCAGCGCCGCGGTCAAGGCGGTCTTCAATGTCGCGATCGTCATTCTGCTCGGGTTCGTCGCCTGGTCGCTGATTGTCAACGCGATCGATCGCTCCCTGCGCCGCGCCGCCGAGGAAGGTGCAACGCCGCGCGCACAGCGCATGAAGACCCTGCTGCCCTTGCTGCGGCGTTTCCTGCAGTTCGTGCTGTTCTCGATCGTCGTCATGGTGCTGCTCTCGTCCATCGGCATCGAAATCGGCCCGCTATTGGCCGGCGCCGGCGTCGTGGGGCTCGCGATCGGGCTCGGCGCGCAGCAGACGATCGCGGATATTCTTGCGGGCGTCTTTTTCCTGCTCGAGGATTCGTTCCGCGTCGGAGACTATGTCGAAGTCGGCAATATTCGCGGCAATGTCGAGGGTATTTCGATGCGCTCGCTGAAGCTTCGCCATCACCGCGGCGCGGTGCACACGCTGCCCTTCGGCCAGATGAAGTCCCTGACCAACTACACGCGTGACTGGGCGCTCATGCGACTGGAGTTCTCGGTGGCGCCGAATACCGACATCGGCCTGGTAAAGCGCATCATCAAAGGCATCGCAAAGGACCTGTCGGAGGATCCTGTCATGGGTCCGAGCTTCATCGAACCGCTCAAGTCGCAGGGCATTCGAAGCGTCGCTGACGGCGCCGTGGTAATCGGCGTCAAGTTCATTGCCAAGCCAAACGAGCAGTTCGTCATCCGGCGCGAGGCCTATCAGCGGATCATCGATGCGTTCAACGAGAACGGCATCGCCCTCGTGGGGCGTTCGGTGGTGGTGAAGGTCGAGGCCGATGACCGGGTTCCGCCGCAGGTCGCGGCCGCAGCGGCATCGGTAGTGACGGGTACGCCGGACGAGTGAGATCGTAACGCGACCCGCCGGTGTCGTGCCGCTTCAGCCGTTCTTGGATCTGCCGACGCCGAGACGTTCCATACCGGCACCGACCTGCCATTTCGTCACACGGCGCGCGAGATCGACCAGCGCGATCGGCGTCCCCTCGATCCGGATCAGATTGGGCAGCGAGAACGAATTATGCCAGCCGGGCGGGGGCCGCCTTACCCAGCCTTCGCCGAAGATATGGCGCACATAGGCTTCGGTGTCCTGTGGCACCCAGACCTCGGTGCCTTCGAAGCTGCGGCGCATCAGCGGCAGTTTGGGATGGCTGTAGACGAGGCAGCTTTTGCCGTAGCGCGATTTCGACATGTAGCGGTCGCCGTGGTCTTCCATGCCGTAGAAATCGACAGCGCAGCCCTGATAGAGAAATTTCCGATTGAAGATCTTGCCGGAGAAGCCGGTCTCCCTGAACAGGTGCAGCCCGTTCTGCGCCATGCGGTCGACGATTGCCGGCGTGACCGCATCGATCGGCACGGCGATATCGACATCGTTGTCGTGCGCGAGGAAGCCGCCTTCGCGGTGGAAGCCGAGAATGCTGCCCCAGGTGAGCCAGCCCTGCACGCCGGCCTCGTCGAGCACCTCATAGGCGATACGCATTCCGGCCCGGGCAAGATCGCCCACTTCGGAAAGCCGCACGCGCTGTTTCAGATTCTCGGCGCCATGAGTCCGCCTGGACATAAAGTCCCGCGTGCGCAGGATCCGGATCTTCATGATGGGAAATCGGTGCGTCCGATGGTCAAGCCGAGATCAGCGTTGTCCGTTCGCGCACGCGCTCGATGATCTCCGTCGTCGAGACACCGGAACGCCGCTTCAGCCGGATGAAGATGCCGCGTTCGATGGCCGGTTCATAATAATCCGCAAAGGTATCGCCGGCATAACAGATCGCGACCGGGTCGAAGCGCTTCATTATGTCGGCGATCACAGTTCCGTCATCGAGCGGGCCGTCGATGAAAACTGCCTCCGATACGATCCGCAGGGCGCGCACCGCCCGCATCCGATCGTGCTGATTCATGATCGGCTGGCGCTTGTACCGCAGCGCCATTTGGTCGGTAACGACGCCGATCAGCAGCCTGTCGCCATGCGTCAAAACCTCTTCCATGAGGTTGATATGGTTGGGATGCAGGAGATCCCAGACTCCATCCGTGTAAACCAAACGCTGCGTCATGAAACGAACGACTCCCGGTCGCTGACGACTCAACCCCGCATTGAGCTAACCGAAACGTTCTCGCGATAGCAAGAGAATCGCCGAGAGCCGCATAGCAGGCTATGGCGTGTCTCACTTGAACAAGTTCGTGAAGCGAAGGGTTCCCCGACGCAGACCGTCTCGTTCATTGCCGCACGGGTGAAGCCGGGCCGTTCCCGGTTCAGAATCGCGCCAGAATTTGGGCCGCGGATTGTGTATCCGGCGTTGCCGACCAGATCGTCCAGGGGCCCGGCGCCGGGTCGCGCTCGACATTGCCGGCGCGTCGTTCCGGCGACCAAAGTCCATCCGGCGCCGACCGGCCATAGGCGACGCCGACACCCTTGTCGGAACGCCACGCATGGATCAGATGCGGCCCCATTCCGACAACGATCTCGAGCGGTCCCGAACTCGGCCAGCGCACGCCATCGTTTCCGGTTTGCACCGACCCGCGGCTGGCGGCGAAATGAGTCTTTCCCTCGTCGATGCGTCGCCATTCTTCGAGATAGTTGCGATGCACGCCGAGTTCGATCATGCGCGTACCGCGGGTCGACACGACGCCGATATCGCCATCGCCACCTTTCGGCTTGACGTCGATCGGCCGGTTCCAGCGACAGGTCTGTCCGGTCACCGAAAGATGGCCGGCGAACCCTTCGGGCATCTTCGAATCATCGACCGGGTTCCGGATATCGGCAAACAGGATCGGTGTCTGAAGCCAGAGCACTTCCGTTCGGCGATCCTCGCCATCGTCCCATTCCAGCAATTCGCGCCGCCAGGCCCCCACCGCCCAGGCGGGGATCGAAAGCGCCGTCCGATGCTGCGGGTCGAGCGAAACAAAGTCGGTTGTCATGGATGGCTCCAGTTGGTCTGGCGGAGGGGGTGGGATTCGAACCCACGAGGGGCGTTAACCCCTGCCGGTTTTCAAGACCGGTGCCTTCAACCGCTCGGCCACCCCTCCACGGGCGCGGGACGATAGGGAAAAACCTATATCACCCGCTTGGTTACCCAACAATCGAGGTGAAACAGGGCGAAGCGCCCTCGTCTATGATGATGACCGCCATCGACTGCCATTCCATCGCGCCGCCAGCCTGCAAGGCCGCCCGTGATCGCTGCCGTCCTGTTCGATCTCGACGAGACGCTCCTCAACCGGACGGATTCGCTTCGTGCGTTTCTGGAGGATCAGTATGACCGGTTTGCGACTTCCCTCGGCGACGTTCGCTTTGAAACCTGGCGCGACCTTTTTCTGGCGCTCGACGCGCGCGGTTCAGTCAGCAAGGCCGTCGTCTATCCGGCGATCCTTTCCGGGTTTGGCGGCGAGGACGATGCCGCCGACATGCTGCTGTCCGACTATCGGGAGGGGTTCTGCCGACACGCACGGGCGTTTCCCGGCATGAACGAAACGCTGACGAGCCTGCGCGCCCGCGGTTTCAAAATCGGTTTGGTGACCAACGGCGAAACGGCCTTCCAGACCCGCAGCATCGAAGCGCTCGGCCTGCATCGCATGGCGGATGCGATCCTCATCTCGGAGCGGGAAGGGTTGCGCAAGCCCGAGCGCGCCTTGTTCATCCGGGCCGCCGACAGGCTCGGGGTATCGCCGGCGGCCTGTCTTTTCGTCGGCGACAATCCGGTCGCGGACATTCTCGGCGCCCACGCCGCCGGAATGAGAACCGCCTGGTTCGGTCGGGACGCGGCGTGGCCCACGCATCTGGAACCATGCGGTGCGACGATCGGAGACCTTCGGGACGTTCTCGGTCTTCTTGCGTCGCCCGCGTCCGCGGTTCCTCATGCAAGCCGAATCGAATAGCCCATTATTTCAACCCCTTAGGGCAAGGGGTTAAAACGGCGATTTGATGTAAGCGGTTATGATATACACTGGAAGTGGTTGCCTTGGCGTGCTTCCGGTTTCGGGTAAGGCTCGACCGGAACGAGCGCGGCGGCCGGGGGACTGACCATCGATGTTGTTACGGCGAAAACGGCAGCAACCGCCGATTCCGGCGCCCGGCGATCCCTCGCTGGTGCTCGAGCACCTGGAAGCCGGGGTCTGGGACTGGGACATCGTATCCGGCGCGGTCTTCCTGTCGCCCGGATGGAAGCGCCAGATCGGCTTCCAGGACGAAGAACTGCCGGCCAGTTTTGCGGCCTTCGAAAAGCAGATTCATCCCGACGATCGCGATCGCGTCCGCAAACAGCGCGAAGCGGCGCGCGAAAGCGGGGACGATTTCTATCTCACCGAGTTTCGTCTGCGCCACCGCGATGGCAGTTATCGCTGGATCTTCTGCCGCGCCCGCATCGTGCGCGACGAAGAGGGCCGGGCGCTGCGCATGGTCGGTGTCGATGCCGACATCACCGAGCGTAAGCGGATCGAGGAGGCGCTCGCCGGCAGCGAAGACCGGATGCGACGCACGCAGCAGATCACCAAGACGGCACACTGGTCCTGGTTTCCCGATCGCCCGGGTGGCGACTGGCGTAGCGGCCGGATCCTGTTCGAGACTGCGGCGGACTTGTTCGGTGTCGATGCGATAACCGTCCATCTGACCAATGCCCGATACATTGAAGAATTCGTCCATCCGGACGATCGGGCGATGGTGGCCAGGATTTTCGCGTCGTCCATGGGCGCGCGCGACCGGCGTTACGAGATCGAGTATCGCGTCATCGTCGGTGAGCGCGAGATCAAAACCATTCACGAGGTCGCGGAAGTGTTCCGAGACAAGGCCGGGCGGGTCATCAACGCCCAGGGCACCATTCAGGACATCACCGACCGCAAAAGGATGGAAGAGGCGCTCTCCACCAGCGAGCGGCGTATGCGACGCGCCCAGCACATGGCGAAGATTGCGCACTGGGTGCAGCGGATCGAGAATCCCGACACGCCGGATCGCGACGTTTACGAGTACTCCGAAACAGCCGCGTCGATCTTCGGCGTCGAGCTCGCGGCGCTGAATTCATGCAGCAAGGGATATGTCGAGACCTTCGTTCACCCCGCCGACCGTGAGAAGGCGAGGCGCGTCTTCGAGAATGTCGGCACCAAGGAGGGACCGGCCTACGCGCTGGAATACCGGATCATCTGCCCCGATGGCCAGGTCAAGACGGTTTACGAGGTGGCCGAGAACGCCTTCGATCCGACCGACGGCGTCCTGACTATGTCGGGCATTGTTCAGGACGTTACCGAACGGAAGGAGATGGAAGAGGCACTCACGCTGAGCGAAGGGCGGATGCGCCGGGCCCAGCAGATCGCCCGGCTCGGCCACTGGATCCTCGATGCGGCAGCCGATGTCGACTGGGGCTCAACGATCGCCAAATGGTCGGAAAATGCCGCGGCGATCTACGGAGCGACTCCCGACGAGCTTGCGATCACCAACAACGAATATGTGCAGCGGTTCGTTCATCCGGCCGACCGTAAGCGGCTTCAGGGGGCCTATCTCGCCGCGGAAATGGCGGAATCCGGGGCGGGTCGCCCTTACAGACTCGAATACCGCATCATCCGGTCCGATGGCGACGTTCGCACGATTTACGAAACGGCCGAGCCCTCGCATGATGCTCGTCCGGGGCGAATCATCTGGAACGGCGTCATTCAGGACATCACCGAGCGTAAGCGGATGGAAGAAGCGCTTTCGATCAGCGAAGGCCGTATGCGGCGGGCCCAACATATGGCACGGATGTGCCACTGGGTCTGCGAGACCAGGCTGGGCGCATCGAAAGGCAGTGCCGAGGTTGCGCATTATTCCGCCAGCGCGACCGAATTGTTCGGCTTCGAACCCGAGCGCCTGACGCTGCCCGACTTTGAATTCATACGGCGCTATGTGCATCCGGCCGACCAGGAGCGGGTTGCGGGGCAGTATCTCGAAATGCACGACCAGGGCAGCAATGAGCTGACCGATTTCCAGATCGAGTTCCGAATGGTGATGCGGGACGGCAGCATAAAATTCGTCAACGAGATCGCGGAGCCGTCGCTGGAGGCGAAGCCCGGCTGGATCGTCTGGCAGGGCGTCATCCAGGACATCACCGAACGCAAGCAGATGGAGCAGGCGCTTTATCTCAGCGAATCCCGGATGCGTCGCGCGCAACATATCGCGCGGCTTGGGCACTGGGTTACCTTAAGGTCCAACACCGAACCCGCCTGGCGCCAGGCCATCAGCGAGTATTCGGACAGTGCCGCCGAGATCTTCGGTGTCGCGCCCGAAGATCTCTCGATCACGAACGAACAGTATATTCAGCGTTTCGTCCATCCGGCCGATCGCGAAATGGTAGCGGCGACATTCGAAGCGTCGTCGGAAAATGATGGCGGCTTCCGGCTCGAATATCGGGTCGTCACGCCGTCGGGCGAGGTGCGCACCGTCTACGA
>JBBDMS010000043.1:0-79810 GCA_040878185.1 Dongiaceae bacterium
TTCGGCAGCGTTTCCTTGGTTCGCCCGAAATGCGCGGCGCCCGCGACCTTGAAATGCGAGATCACGACCGGCACGTTCGCGGCAACGCCGATCGCGAAGGCCTCGTCCATCGCCGCGTCGACCTCGGCGCTCTCGTTGCGCATGTGGGTGGTATGGATCGCACCGGCCGGTGCCAGAAGTTCGGCCAGAGCCGAGATTTCGGATGTCGGCGCAGAGATTGCCGGCCGATAGGCGAGCCCGGTCGAAAGCCCGATCGCACCGGCATCGAGCGCCTCGCCGAGCCGGCTGCGCATCGATGCGATCTCGCCACTATCGGCCGCGCGGTCATAGCGATCCATCGCGCCCGCTCGCAGGGTCGAATGGCCGACCAGACAGGCTGCGTTGAGCGCGATGCTGTCGCGGTCGAGCGTGTCCAGATACTCAGCGAAGGTCGCGAAACGATAATCCGGCTGCGCGCCGATCAGGTCGAGCGGCGGCGGCGGCGGCCGATCGGCGATCCAGGGCGCAAGACTGACGCCACAATTCCCGACCACGACCGTGGTGATGCCCTGGCTCGCCTTCATCGCCATGTCGCCGATCATCAGCGCGCGGTCGTCATGGGTATGCACGTCGATGAAACCGGGTGCGAGCGCGCGGCCGGCCGCATCGATTTCATCGTCGGCATCCATGCGGCCGAGCGCACCGATCGCCGCGATCCGCGCATCGGCAATGGCCAGATCGCCGCGCATCGGCGCAGCGCCGCTGCCGTCGAACAGCAGCGCATTGCGGACGATCAGATCGCAGTCGGCCATGGCTCAGCGCCGGCGCGCGGCGATTCGGGGCGAGGCATCGGTCATGGCCGGCATGCTCTCCCGGCGCGGCCCCGGGTGCAAGCGATCCCGCGGGATTGCAAGGCGGGCGCTTGCCGGCCTTCCGGATTTGTGGCACGTCCAGCGTCGCGACACTGGCGGGTCAGGGTCGCGCTAACCACGGGGGGAGACGCGAGATGAGCATTCTGGTCTGGCTGCTGCTGGGGCTAATCGCCGGCATTCTGGCCAAGTTCGTCATGCCGGGGCGCGATGCCGGCGGCATCATCGTCACCGTTGCGCTCGGCGTGGTCGGCGCCATCATCGGCGGCTATATCGGGACGCGCTTTGGTATCGGCAGCGTCACCGGGATCAATTTCGAATCGATCCTGGTCGCAACCGGCGGCGCAATCCTGTTGCTGATCCTGTACCGGCTCGTGAGCCGTCGCCGCTGATCGCAGCCGTTTCGCGCGAATTCCCGATCGCTCAGGCAGCTTCGCTCACCCGGCGCACCGGTTCGCCGGTGCGCTGACGCGTCTGCCAGTCGGGCGCGGTCCAGACCGGTGCATCCGAGGCGGCCAGCGGCACGGCGCCCCTGATCATATCCGCCGCCTTCTCCGCGAGCATGATCGTCGGCGCATTGAGATTGCCGGTCGTGACCTGCGGCATGATCGAGGAATCAACGACGCGCAGCGCCTCGATTCCATGCACCCGGCATTGCGGATCGACCACGGCCATGCGGTCGACGCCCATCTTGCAGGTACCGGACGGATGGTACGCGGTTTCGACCGCACGGCGGATGAATTCGTCGATCTGGGCATCGCTCTGTGCGGCCGCACCGGGTGCGAGCTCGCGACCGCGATAGGGATCAAACGCCGGCTGCGCGAAAATCTCGCGCGTCAGGCGCACCGCTGCCCGAAATTCGGTCCAATCGTCCGGCTCCGACATGTAGTTGAAGAAGACGCGCATCTTGTCGCGCGGATTGGCCGAGCGCAGCCGGACCCAGCCGCGGCTCTTTGAGCGCATCGGCCCGACATGGACCTGATACCCGTGACCGCCGGCGACCGCGTTGCCGTCATAGGATATCGCCGCCGGCAGGAAATGGAACTGGATGTCGGCCCAGCGCACGCCCGGGCGCGAACGGATGAAAGCACCCGCCTCGAAATGGTTGGTTGCGCCCAGCCCATCCTTGAGCAGCGTCCAGCGCGCGCCGATCATCGCCTTCGACATCGGATTGAGTACGCTGTAGAGCGTGACCGGCTGTGTGCAGGCCTGCTGGAAATAGAGCTCGAGATGGTCCATCAGGTTTTCGCCGACGCCAGGCAGATCGGTCACGACGTCGATGCCGTGCTGCTTGAGCTGTGCGCCCGGGCCGATGCCCGAGAGCATCAATAGCTGCGGCGAATTGATCGGGCCGCCGGCGAGGATCACCTCGCGGCTCGCTTTCGCCTGGATCGTGCGATCGCCGCGCCGGTACGAAACGCCGCCGGCACGATTGCCTTCGACAAGGACGCGATCGACGAACGCCTCAAGCTCGAGCTTCAGGTTCGGTCGGCCGAGGATGGGACGGATATAGCCGTTGGCCGTACTCCAGCGCTTGCCACGATGGACGGTCATGTCCGACCGGCCGAACCCTTCCTGCCGATAGCCGTTCACGTCGGCGGTGCGACCGTAGCCGGCCTGAACGCCGGCCTCGACGAACGCATGATAAAGCGGGTTCTTCATCGCACCGTTCGAGGTATGCAGCGGGCCCGACGCACCGCGATACTCGTCGCCGCCGTCGGCGCGGGTCTCCGCTTTACGGAAATAAGGCAGAATCTCCTTGTACGACCAGCCCTTCGCGCCGAGTTCGGCCCAGTTGTCGAAGTCGAGCGCGTTGCCGCGCACATAGACCATGCCGTTGATCGAAGACGACCCGCCCAGCACTTTGCCGCGCGGACAAAGGATGCTGCGTCCGCCGAGATGCGGCTCGGGCTCGGTATGATAGGCCCAGCTGTATTTTTCCTTGTTCAGCGGGATCGAGAGCGCGGTCGGCATCTGGATGAAGATGCTGCTGTCGCGCCCGCCCGCTTCGAGCAGCAGAACGCGTACCTTCGGATCCTCGGTCAGCCGGTTCGCCAGCACACAACCGGCCGAGCCGGCGCCCACGATGACATAGTCGTATGTTTCTTCGGCCATGAACCCGCCCCCGCCTGTGCGGATGTATTCTTGCAGGCCCGGCCGCGAACGGAAAGCCGCCGCCGGGCGGGCGCTGGATGCGGATTCGGAGGGCGCCTATAGTGCCGGGCCGTCGCCATAACCACCGCCTTTGTGCCAGTCGCATGCCCGAACGCCATTCCACCGGACGTCGCCGCACCACGCAGCGGATCGCCGCCATGCTGATCGCCGGATTGTTTCTCGCCCGGCCGGAACCGGTCGCAGCGCACCCTCATGTCTGGATCGATGCCAGCGCCGTCCTGGTCATCGACGCCGCCGATGAGGTGGAGGCGGTCAGGATCGTCTGGCAGTTCGACGAATTTTTCAGCGCCTTCGCGCTTGAGGAACTGAACGCGGATGGCGACGGCGAAGTCACTGCGGCGGATAAGGAAGAGCTGGCGCGGCAGTATATCGAGAGCCTGGTCGAGTGGCATTACATGACCGAGCTTCTGGTCGACGACAGCTACGGGATTTTCGGGGAAGCCGAAGCCTATGCGACCGAGATCGACGACGGGATCATTACGCTGCGCTTTACATTGCCGCTCGCCAAACCGGTCGATGCCGCGGCGCACGATGTCGCGCTCCGCATGTACGACCCTACTTATTATATCGCGGTCCAGTTCGCGGGCGACGACGCGGTCACGATCGAGGGATCGGATTCCTGCACGGTCGCCGTCGATCGCGCAACGCCGAGCCTCGATCCGCTGAGCCTCGGCGAAAGTACCTTCACCAATACCGATCAGGCGTCGGGTATCGGGATCATGTTTGCCGAGACGGCACGACTGCGCTGTGACTGATCGCTGGAGCCAACCGCGCAGCGCGATGCGGGTTTACTGGCCGCGCGCGGCATGGGCCGTTCTGATCCTGCTGATCCCGTTGTTCCTGGCGGCCATTCCGGCAACCGCGCAGGAGACCGGAACGTCGCCGTTCGGCGCTGCGCCGGCGGAATCGGCAGACAGCGGCGCACCGGACCGGTTCGATCGGCTGATGATCGAAATTCGGACGCAACAGCGCGACCTGCAGCGCAAACTGGCCGAGGCGGTCCGCGCGACGGACAGGGCCGGATCGCCCGGTCCGCTGATTGCGCTGCTGGGTCTCTGCTTTCTCTACGGCGTGTTCCATGCAGTCGGGCCCGGACACGGGAAGGCGGTGATCACGGCCTATGCGCTGACCAGCGAACGGATCATGTGGCGCGGCATCGGGATCGCGCTGCTGGCCGCCCTCATCCAGGCGACCACCGCCGTTCTGCTGGTCTATGCCGTGCTGCTGACGCTCGACGGCACCACGCGCCTCATTACCCGCAGCGTGACGATCGCCGAAGCCGCGAGCTTCCTACTGATTGCGGCCATGGGCGCGTATCTCCTGATCGGCGGGCTGCGCCGCCTGAAGCGGAGCCGCACCGCCGCCACGGCGCATGGACAGCACCACGATCACAGCCACCATGATCGTCCCGACGATGCGCACGATCACGGACTTGGGCACGGACTTGGGCATCACGATCATGCGCATATGCCGGATGCCCAGATGCTCAGCCATGCGCACGGCCTGCGCGACGCGATCGCTCTGGCCGTCGCGGTCGGAATCCGCCCCTGCACGGGGGCGATCCTGGTCCTGGTGTTCGCCTACGGGCTCGGACTGCATCTCGCGGGAATCGTTTCGGCCTATGCGATGGGAGCCGGCACGGGGATCGCGGTCGCCGCCCTCGTTGCCATTGCGTCGCTGATCCGTCTGCCGCAATCGCGCGCCGCGGCAAGCGGCCGGCACTGGGCCCTGCGCCTCGATATCGCGCTCAGGATTCTGGGCGGGCTTGCGATCGTCGCAATCGGGCTCTTGCTGTTCTGGGCGACGGTCACAGCGCCACCGGCACCGTTTGCCGGCTGACCGCGTCAGCTGCGCGGGGCGCGCGCCTCGCTGAGGCTTGCACCAATCGCATCGATCATCGCCATCGTGTCGCCCAGCAGCGCCAGATTGCGTGCGGTCGGCCAGCTCGACAGTTTGACCGCGACCAGCGCGCGCGGCGGATCGACATAGACAAGCTGGCCATGGATGCCGCGCGCCATCGCGGCCCCCGTCGTCACATTGCGTACCCACCATTGCCGGCTATAGGCATGGCCGGGCTGCGGTCCGCCGAACGCGGGATCGTTGAATTTCTCAGGATCGCCGGTGCGACAGGCGCGTACCCAGGCCGCCGGCACGATCGCGCGACCGTTCGCGACGCCGTCGTCGAGATACATCTGGCCGAAGCGGGCAAGATCGCGCAAAGCTGCCGACATGCCGCCATCGGCAAGCCCGACGCCGGCGCGATCGAGCGCGATGTCGGCATCGAATTCCATGCCCATCGGGTGCCAGAGTTCCTGCGACAGCAGCGTCGCCAGATCCGTTTGAGTTGCGCTGGCGATCACCCAGCCGAGCACGTCGGTTTCGATCGAGCGATAGCGGAAGGCAGAACCGTGCTCGCGCTCGCGCGTCGTTAAACTGAGGATGAGCTGATCGATCGAACGATAGGGTTCGTCGGGGGGCAGCGGTTTCCAGCCGAGCGCCCAGTCGATGCGGGCGGCATCCGACAGCGGATCGGTATAGTCCTCGTTGAAGCGGACGCCACTCTGCATGTCGAGTACCTGCCCGATCGTCGCGCCGTCATAGGCGGTGCGGGCGAGCTCCGGCACAAAACGGGTCAGCGGGTCGTCGAACCGGAAAAGACCACGCGCCTCGAAGATACCGAACAGAGTCCCGACGAAGGATTTGGTAACCGACATCACCAGATGCGGTGCCGCGGGCACGAGGCCGTTGCCGTAATGCTCGATGAGGATGCGGCCGCGATGCAGCAGAATGAAACCTTCGGTGTGGGTCGCATCGAGCACTCCGCGCACCGTCGTCTCATTGCCGCTGCCGCCGCGAAAAGCCAGCCGGTCCAGATCCTGAAGATCGGACGGCAAGTGCCAGACGGGCCCGCCGCCGCGCGGGATGGGCGCGGTCGGAAACAGCCGGCGCATATTGTGGAACGCCCAGGCGTTGAAGGGATTTCGATCCCAGGTCTCGAGGGTCGGCCGCGCTTCGGCCGGCGGCGGAAACCCGCGCATGACTTCCATGAGGGATGTTTACTCGGCGGCTTCGGTGGTGCGCGGCCGCATCGCCTCGCGCGGCAACCGAACCGGAAATTTCGCGCGGATCGCATCGTCGATCGCGGCGGGCACATGATCCGGGAAATGCTGCCCGAGCGTGTCGCGGACGCGGCGGATCGCCCGATCGAGGATCGTCGGCCGGCCCTTCTCGACCCATTCTTTCGGGCTCATCCGGTCGCCGACCAGCGGATAGACATAGTCGCGCTGCATAAGCTGGAGCGTCTGGCCCGAACCGAGATAATGGCCCGGCCCTTCGAGGCAGGTCTGGCGGATGGTTTCGAGCGAGATCGATTCATCGGTCACGTCGATCGAACGGATGGTGCGCTGCACGGCGCCGATAATGTCGTTGTCGATAACCAGGCTTTCGAGCGAGAAGCCGAGCAGGCTCGCATGCATGCCGGCAGACTCGTAGATCAGGTTTGCACCGGAATTGCCGACGATCGCGTGGTTGTAGGCTTTTTCGGCGCCGGCCTGCGCATCGGGTATTTTCGAATCGCTGATGCCCGAGGCGGTGCCGAGCGTGAGATCGTAGAAGAGGCCCATCTGGCCGGCTGCCGCCGACAGCAGCGCCTGCTCGGGGCTGCCGCCCGACATCGCGCCGGTGCGCAGATCGGAAACGAAGCACCAGGTGCCGAAGATCGCCGGCGCACCGGGCTTGATCGCATTGACATAGACCAACCCGGCCAGGCATTCCGCGACTTCCTGCACGACAGCACCCGCGAGCGCCGCGGGCGCCGTAGCGCCGGCCTGCCCGGCCGACAGCAGCAGGACCGGCATGCCGCCGCGCACCGCCACTTCGAGGCAACGGCAGGCATCGGTTGCGAACTTGAGCGGCGGCACGACGAAGCAGTTGGACTGGCTCACGAAGGGTCGCGCGCGCCATTTATCTTCGCCGCCGGCAATCATATGTAACATCTGCAGCGAGGCTTCGAGCTGCGGCACGTCGACCCAACTCGAACCGACATGCTTGGTGGTGCCGACGACACTCGTGTAGCAGGTATTGAAATCCATCTCGAACGGATCGGGAAGATCGCGGCACACGACCGAGCGCTGGTAGAAATGAATGTGGTCCAGCGTGTCGACGAGGCGCGCGATGTCGTAGGCGTCCTGTGTGACCGATTCGCGATAATCGCCGGTCACGGGATCGACGATATGCACCGCGGCACCCGCGGTACCGAAATAAGTCCGGGAACCCCAAGGCTCCATGTCGTGACGCGAATCCTGCCCGGGCAGGATGAACTGCCGCGCGGCTTTCGCGATCGTATCTTCGATCAGCGCGCGCGGGAAAATCAGCCGTCCCTCGCTGGTCAGCTTCGCGCCGACCGCGGTGCAGACCTCGACGCAGGACGGAATTGCATCGGCCAAGCCGATATTCTCCAGCACGTCGAGCGCCGCATGGTGAATCTTCAGAACATCGGCATCGCTCAGCGGTCTGTACCGACCGCTTTCGAGCCCGGGGCGTACCGGCCGTTCGGCCTCCGCCATCGGGGCGGCGCGCAACGCCCGCCGCGCTTCCCTGCCCCCGCGACGCCGCTCCTGCGCATTCGTGCCCGACATCGGGAGACGCTCCATGGTCAAAGGGCCGCCCGTTGCGGCCTGTTACGCGCGATCATTCTGGCAGCCGGGATGGCCGCCGATCAATGCGATTCGGCAATTTCCCCGCCCCCGGCACCCCCGACGGACCCGGCGATGGCGTGCGGATTTCGCCCGGAAAACCGCGCCAATCGGCTGCGCTCGCGCGATCACTTGGCCGGCCTGCGGCGCGCCACCGCATCGGACGCTTCGGGGCTCAACCGGTCGTTGGAAGTGGCACCGGGGTTCGCTCAGGCGCGATATCGTCCGATGAGTCGGCCGCCGTCGACGCATCCGCGCGCCAGGAGTCGAGATTGCGGCCCGTCAGCGTTTCGAGCACGGCGATATCGTCAAGAAATGCCTGCAAGAGCGTCGACCTCGTTCCGGCGTCGAGTCTCGCGCGCGGCGTTTCGCTGGCGTTCGCGCGACGCAACAGCCGGCGCACCGGCCGCGTCGCGCGCGCCAGTTTTCCATAGAGCGCGGTCGATTTGGGATTGACCGGCAGGAACGCCATCAGAAACGCACCCGAATTGAGGAATTGAAGCGATTTGCTGCGATAGGTCCGATGCGGCGCCTTGCGGGGAAAATCCGTGCGACCGTCATAGGGCAAGCCGGCAAAGGCAAGAACCTGCTGATAGCAGCCGAGTGGGTCGGTCAGGAAATCGTCGTAGAACACCCAAAGGCAGCGTTCGCGGCCAACCGCTTCCAGCAACGCCTTCACATGCCGACCGAGGCTGCCGACTTCGAGATAGTCGAGCATCTTCGGATCGCTGCAGGTCCAGGGGACCTGCTGACCGTTGCGACGCGGTCCCTGAAGTTGCCATGCGCGATCGAGATCGGCTTCCGTCTCCTGCCGATAGAAGAGCAACCGGCTGTGATAGGAATGAACCAGGTCGACGGGATTGCGCAGCATCACCAGGAAGCGCGATTCCGGAAATGCCGCCAGCGCGCGCTTGGCCGCATCCGGGCGATACAGATACGAGATGCTGCCGTCGAGCAGCAGATTGTGCGCCGGCAAAACGTTCGGAAAATGATTGCGCCGATAGGTCTCCCACGACCGGGCGATATTGTCGGTCGAGTCGGGCGACAGAAAGAAATGCGTCTCCTTCGGGCGCGAGCCGCAAATCTCGGGATGCGCGCCGAGATAGCGGGTCATCGCCGTCGTGCCGCAACGCGGCGCGCCGGCGATAATCAGGATCTTCGTCGTCGCGGAAAGCGCCATCGATGTCATCGTATGGCGATTGTCGCGCGGCTATCGGCCGACACGCATGAAAATGGGGTCCTGAATGGCACCTCGCGCCGATGCCCGGGAAGGTAGAGCCCGCAATCCATGAACCCTCACCGATGTATTTTTGCGATCCCGGCGCTCGACCGGCGCCCCGCGCCAATCTAGCGTCTGGGCACCTCCGCGCAAGCGGGACCCAGGAAATTGCGCTGTAACAGGCCGATTCGACCGATCGGGGCCGCCGCAAATCCGCCAGAATCGCGGTTCATTCTCGATCATCCAAGAGCTTGCGCGGTTGCCTGGGGGTAGCGCCCCGGGCTAGCATTTCTGCGGATCCGGCGGCTGCGGCCGCCAGGCCCCGGGCGGCTTGTCCTCACGAACGCGGCCGCAGCGACAAACCAGCAGGGAGGTTTTACCGATCATGAACATGGACGATTTCGACGTCGAACGTTTTAAGCAGAAGCTTTTCTCCGGCGAGATCAGCCGCCGCCAGCTCGGCAAGATTCTGGCTGCGGCCGGTATCGTCGCCACAACCGTGCCGCTCGCTTCGCGGGCGATACGGGCCGAGGAAGGCCATCCGATCGTCTACACTTGGGCGGGCTACGACGTTCCCGACATGTATCCGACCTACGTCGAGAAATATGGCGAAGCGCCGCAGTTCTCGCTCTGGACCGACGAGGAAGAGGCGATCACCAAGATCCGCGGCGGCTTCCAGCCGGACACGGTGTTCCCCTGCTCGTACAAGGTGCAGCGCTGGTATGATGCCGGCATCCTCGCGCCGATCGACCTTTCCAAGATCGCGCATGTCGACGATATCTTCCCCGCGCTTCGCAGCATGGACGTGATCGAAATCGGCGGCGAAACGGTGTGGCTGCCGATCGACTGGGGTCAGACGTCGGTGCTCTACCGGACGGATCTCGCGCCGGAATATGTCGACAATGAAAGCTGGGAGATCCTCTGGGATCCGAAATATGCCGGCCGCCTGTCGAACATGGGCAGCCTGATCGACGGCATGGCCGTCGCCAGCATCGTGCTCGGTCTCGAAGATCCGTTCACGATCGAGGGCGAGGACATGGAGCGGGTGAAGGCAAAGCTGGTCGAACAGAAGGATCTGCTGCGCTTCTACGCCGACGATCCAACCACCATCGAGCAGGCGCTGGCCTCGGGCGAAGTCGTCGCGGCGACCGCCTGGAATCAGTCCTACGCGGCACTGCTGCGTCAGGGCCTGCCGGTGAAGTTCATGAATCCCAAGGAAGGGGCCATGACCTGGGTGTGCGGCATGTCGATCGTGGCGAACGCGCCCAATCCGGAACGCGCCCATGAAGTCATTTCGGCGATGCTCGACCCGCGCTCGCGTGCGTGGGAGATGACCGAATACGGTTACGGCAGCTCGACGCAGGAGCCGTATACGATGGTCGATCCGGCGATTCTGGAAGAGCTCGGCATGCCGAGCGATCCGACGGAATTGCTGGAATCCGGCATCTTCCAGGCGCCGATGACGCCGGAGCCGGAACTGCAGCAGATGTACGAAGAGGTGAAGGCGGGCGTCTGACGCCACCGTTACGTATCGATGCCTAAAGGCGCCGGCTCCTTCGGGGGCCGGTGCTTTTTTTTGCGATCAGTCGAGACGGATGGCGCGGAGGCGCAAGGCATTGGCGATGACGCTGACCGAGGACAGCGACATCGCCGCCGCTGCGATCATCGGACTCAGCAATATCCCGAAGAACGGATAGAGCAGGCCCGCCGCCACCGGCACGCCGGCTGCGTTGTAGACGAACGCGAAGAACAGGTTCTGGCGGATGTTGCGCATCACGGCCTGCGACAAATGCCGCGCGCGCACGATTCCGGCAAGATCGCCTTTCACCAGCGTGACACCCGCGCTTTCGATCGCGACATCGGTGCCGGTTCCCATGGCGATGCCGATGTCGGCGGCAGCAAGCGCCGGCGCATCGTTGACCCCGTCCCCGGCCATCGCAACGATACGGCCTGCCTGCCGCTGGGTTGCGACATAGGCCGCCTTCTGCTCCGGGGTCGCTCCAGCCTCGATTTCCTCGATCCCGAGCGCCGCACCCACCGCGCGCGCGGTGCGTTCGTTGTCGCCGGTCAGCATGACAATGCGCAGGCCCGCCTCGTGCAGCCGGCGAATGGCATCCTGCGTGGTCTCCTTGACCCGGTCCGTTGCGGCAATCAGGCCCAGCAGCTTCGATCCGCGGGCCACGAACACGACGCTTGCACCCCCGGCCCGCAACCGGTCGGCTTCGTTCTGCGCGGATGCGAGATCGATACCCCGGTTTTGCAGCAGCGCGGCATTGCCGAGTGCAACCGGCGCGCCGTCGAGCAGCCCGGTGACGCCCTGGCCAATGACCGCGGAAAAGTCGCCGAGCGCGGGCGCACGGATGCCGCGCGCTGCGGCGGCGGCCAGGATCGCCGACGCCAGCGGGTGCTCGCTCGACGCCTCGAGCGCAGCAGCGACCCGCAACAGATCGTCTTCCGCAATCCCCGTGGCCCCGATCACCGCCGTCACCGAGGGACGACCCTCGGTCAGCGTGCCGGTCTTGTCGACCAGCAGCGTGTCGGCCTTCTCCAGCCGTTCGAGGGCTTCGGCGTTGCGAATGAGGACGCCCGCCTGCGCGCCGCGCCCCACGCCAACCATGATTGAAATCGGCGTCGCGAGACCCAGCGCGCAGGGGCAGGCAATGATGAGTACCGAGACGGCGGCCACCAGGCCGTGCGCCATTGCCGGATCGGGCCCGAACAACGACCAGACCGCAAAGGCGACAAACGCGACGGCAATCACCGCCGGCACGAACCAGCCGGCCACGCGATCGGCGAGCCGCTGGATCGGCGCGCGGCTGCGCTGCGCCGTCGCGACCAGACGAACAATCTGGGCGAGCAGTGTGTCATTGCCGATCTTCTCGGCCTCGATCGTGAGCGTGCCCGATCCGTTGAGCGTACCGGCAATGACGGCATCGCCGGCTTGCTTCTCGATCGGAACCGGCTCGCCCGAGATCATCGATTCGTCGACCGCGCTGCCGCCCGACAGCACGCGGCCGTCGACCGGAATGCGCTCGCCCGGCCGCAGCCGCAAGCGATCGCCGACCGCGACCTGTGCCAGCGGGATCGTGTGCTCGTCACCGTTTTTGTCGATGCGGCGCGCGGTCGGCGGCGCGAGATCGAGCAATGCGCGGATCGCATCGCCGGTGCGTTCCCGCGCGCGCAACTCGAGAACCTGCCCCAGCAGCACCAGCACGGTGATGACCGCGGCTGCCTCGAAATAGACTGGCACACTCCCGTCGGCGGCCCGGAATGCCGCCGGGAAATCGCCGGGCAGCAGCAGCGCGATCACGCTGTAGACCCAGGCCGTTGCGGTGCCCATTGCAATCAGGGTGAACATGTTCGGACTGCGGTTTCGAACGGATGCGGCGGCACGGACGAAGAACGGCCAGCCGGCCCAGAGTACGACCGGCGTCGTAAGCGCGAATGGCAGCCACATCGAAATCCGCCCAGGAACGAGATGATGCAGATCGAGCCCGGGCAGATGGGTCGCCATCTCCATGACGAAGACCGGCAGCGTCAATGCCGCACCGATCCAGAAGCGCCGGGTCATGTCCGCGAGTTCGGGATTGGGGCCGGTAACGGCGCCCGCGTCTTCCGGCTCGAGGGCCATGCCGCAGATCGGGCAAGAACCGGGGCCGACCTGACGGATCTCGAGATGCATCGGGCAGGTGTAGATCGCATCGGGCGTTGCCGGCGCCTCGATGGGTGCCGCGCCCCTCGCCTTCGCGATCCAGCGCGCGGGTTCTTCCAGAAAGCGGGTGCGGCAGCGGGCGCCGCAGAAATACCAGGTCTCGCCGTCATGCTCGGCGCAGTGCGGCGTCTTCGCCGGATCGACGCGCATGCCGCAGACCGGGTCGATCGCCCCGCCGGCGCCCGCTGCGTGATCCCGACCGGCAGCGTGATCGTGGCCGCGATGACCGGCCATGCCCACAGCCGTTTCCGAGGGGCCGATCATCGGCCGGCGCTCCGGCGGTTGGCCCCGGCCCGGGGTGGGTGACGTCCCGCGGCCAGCCTTGTGCGGGAAAGGATCGGGATCGGGTTCATGGATCGGCTCCTGGTCTTGTCATTTATACCCCCAGGGGGTATATAGCACCCATGCAGTCCGAAACCAAGAAGCAGCTTGCTGCCCGTCTCGCCCGGGTCGAAGGCCAGGTGCGTGGCATCGCCCGCATGATCGAAGACGATCGCTATTGCATCGACGTGATTACGCAGATCCAGGCGGTCGCCTCCGCCTTGCGCCGGGTCGAGACGATGGTTCTCAAGGACCATGTCGGCCACTGCGTCGAACATGCGATCGCGAGCGGCGACAAAGGCACGCAACGCCAGCAGATTGCCGAACTGCTGCAGGTCCTGGGACATATCCCGTCGACTGATGTCGGATCCAAATCCGAAGGCCGCACCCGATGAGCGCGCATTGCAGCAGTCACGAACCGGATCTGAAGGCGGCGCCCGCCGGGCTGAAGCGCGCGCTTGTCTGGGTCATTGCGATCAATGCCACGATGTTTTTCGTCGAGATGACGGCGGGCAGCATGGCCCAGTCGCAGGCGCTCAAGGCCGACGCGCTCGATTTCCTCGGCGACAGCCTGACCTATGCGTTGTCCTTTGCCGTACTCGGCATGACGCTCAAGACGCGCGCGATGGCGGCCATGCTGAAAGGCGGCAGCCTTGCCGCGATGGGCCTCTTCGTGCTCGGCCTGACGCTCTACCGCGTCTTTACAGGTGCTGCACCCGAAGCGCCGGTCATGGGCGGCATCGGCTTTCTAGCGCTGGCCGCCAACCTCATCTCGGTCCTGTTCCTGCTGCGCTTCCGCGAGGGCGACGCCAATATCCGCTCGGTCTGGCTGTGCAGCCGCAACGATGCGATCGGGAATGTCGCGGTGCTGATCGCTGCGGCGCTGGTCTGGGCGACCGGGTCGTACTGGCCGGACCTCGTCGTCGCGGCCGGCATGGCAGGGCTGTTCCTGCATTCGGCGACGCTGATCCTGCTGCGCGCGCGGCAGGAGCTGGCCCATGCACGAGCATGCGAGCAAACAAGCGCCGCAGGCCTCATGACGGCCATCCGAAAGGCCCATACAACATGAAGCCCCGCAGCCGTCGCGCGTTCCTTGCCCATGGCGCGGCATTCGTTGCGACCCTACCGATTGCCGCCTTGCCCGGCGCGCTGATCGCACAAATGCCGATACGCGTTCTGCGCGCCGAACGCCGCGTCATCGAGATCGACGGCCGGGCTGCCGATGTCTTCGCTCTGCGTGACGAGAAAGGCAATCATGGACTGATCTTCGATCGCAACGAACCGTTCCGGGTGCAACTGGAGAACCGCATCGGATCGCCGACATTGGTGCACTGGCATGGGCTGACGCCACCCTGGGAGCAGGACGGTATGCCGGACCTGCCATTCGCGCCACTTTCGCACGGCGAAACACGGCTCTACGACTTTCCCCTGCATGAAGCCGGCACCTACTGGATGCATTCGCATCTCGGGCTGCAGAAACAGGCGCTGCTCGCTGCACCACTGATCGTCCGCGATCCGGACGAGGCCGCGATCGACCGGCAGGAGGTCGTGATCATGCTGCACGATTTCAGCTTTCGACCGGCCGAAGAAATCCTGGCGTCGCTCGAATCCGGCGGCCACATGATGGCTGCCGACGGCAGCATGGCTTCATCGTCGGACCCGCACGCCGGTCATGAAATGGGCAACGGCGTGGACCCGATGGCGGAGATGGGCGAAACGAGCCCGATGATGCTCCACGCCAACGATGTCAATTTCGACGCCTATCTCGCGAACGATCGTACGCTCGGGGATCCGGAAATCGTGACCGTCGAGCGCGCCGGACGGGTTCGCCTCCGCATCGTCAACGCTGCGGCGGCTACCAATTTTTTTATCGATACGGGAGCGTTGCCGACATCGCTGGTCGCTGTCGACGGGCGCGACGTGCGCCCGATCGCGGGCACACGCTTTCCTGTCGCGATGTCGCAGCGCATCGACCTCGACATCGCGACTCCCGCCGGTGGCGGCGCATTTCCGATCCTCGCCCTTCGCGAAGGCGACCGGGCGCGGACCGGCATCGTGCTTGCGACGGCGGGCGCCGCGGTTGCGAAACTTTCGGGCCTTGCCGACGAGGTGGCCGCGCTGCTCGACCTGGGGCTCGAGCACCGGATCGAGGCGGCCGCGCCGCTGCCCGAACGCATGGTGGACCGACAGCTGACCGTCGATCTCGTCGGTGGCGACGGCGATTATCGCTGGGGACTCGATCTGCGGGACGGCGATGAGGGCAGCCGGATCGAGATCGAACGCGGCGAGCGGGTCGAGATGGTTTTCCGTAACCGCACCGGCATGAGCCATCCGATGCATCTGCACGGGCACGGATTTCAGATCGTCGCGATCGGCAACCATCGCTTCGCGGGCGCGCGCCGCGACACCGTGCTGGTGCCGCCAGCCTCAAGCGTCGCAGTCGCCTTCGATGCCGACAATCCCGGCCGCTGGATGTTGCATTGCCACCATCTCTATCACATGGCGGCAGGCATGATGACGATGCTCGACTATCGCGGCATCGGCTGAGCGGATCGAAGCTAGTCCTGGCGCCGGCCGAACAGATGCCAGGCGAGCGGCAACGTGACGGCACCGAGCGCGATCTTCAGCGCGTCGCCGGCGAGGAACGGCAGCAGCCCATGTTCTAGGGCCGGCACCGTGCCGATCTGCGTTGCGAGCCAGGAGACGCCCAGTACATAGATCACCAGATTGCCGATCAGCATCGCGAGCACGGCTTCGACCGGGCTGCGATCCCAGCCGCGTTCGGCAAGGCGCCCGCAGATCCATGCGGCTACCGCGAAGCCGACCAGATACCCGGCGGTCGGCCCGTAGAGATGCGCAATTCCCCCACCCTCGCCCCAGCCGCCGGAGAAGACCGGCAACCCAACCGCGCCGGCGGCCAGATAGGCGAAGACGGTCGCGAAGCCGAGCCGCGGGCCATAAGCGAGACCGAGCGTGAGCACGACAAAGGTCTGCATGGTGAGCGGAACCGGCCAGAGCGGAATCTGGATCTTTGCCGAGAGCCACAGCAGCAGAACGCCTGTCGTCATCAGGACGAGGATGCGGACGGCACGCGATTCGCGCCGGGTGGGCCACAAAGTTTCAACCAGCGTGGCGGTGGGCGCGATCGTGGCAACGGTCATGTGGGATCCCCCGGAAATCGACGCCACGATCTGTAACCGACCCCGGCTAACGCGACAAGCGTTTCGGTGCGGACTTAGTCATCTGCATCAGAGCCGACCCGAATGAAGCGCGCCAGGGGCCTGATTCCATTGCGAGTGAGACCATGAGCGAGGTATGCCGGCGCTATGAGTGGGAGTTCGGCCGCTACCAGTCCTGGCGCAACGATCCGGGGTTCCTGTGATCCAGGGGCTCATAGCGATCGGGCCAGCGCCCCGAAGAATGGCGACGACGCACCCCAGATCAGATTCTGGATTGCGATCGCGAAGGCGAACATCTCGCGTCCGGTCCCGAGCGATTCGCTGATCGGCGTCAGAAAGAGCCCGAAGGTCTGACGCAGGCCCATTGTCAGCGTGATCATGATGGCGCCGCAGGCGAGGACGAAGAGCCAGCGTCGTCGCGATGTCATCGAACAGGTCTCGGTGGAATGGCGGAGGCGCGTTCTGGCACAGCATGCCGGCTCTGCTCATTCGGCATGCGACCGATCGCCGCCCGCATGCGACTGTACCGCGTGGACTATCGGATTTTATTAACGGGATGAGTATGTTAGATATCTGACGTGGATGCGCCCGAGGGCCGATGCCGGCACGGTATCGCGCAGCCTTACGTTTATCCGGGCCGGACGATGCGACATGATGGATCGAACGAATCCGCGGCGGCACGCGCCCGGTCATTCGATGACGGGAGACGGCATGAACTACCGGAATGTGTTCGAGGATGCGGTCGAGAGCCTGAAGGCCGAACGGCGCTATCGCGTGTTCGCCGATCTCGAACGGATCGCGGGGCGCTTTCCGCGCGCACTCTATCGTTCGCCGTCGGGCACCCACGAAGTCATCGTCTGGTGCTCGAACGATTATCTCGGCATGGGTCAGCATCCCGAAGTCGTGGCTGCGATGCAGGAGGCAGCCGGCCGCATGGGCACCGGCGCCGGCGGCACGCGCAATATCTCGGGCACGAATCATCCGATTGTCGCGCTCGAGAACGAGCTCGCCGATCTGCACGGCAAGGAGACGGCCCTCGTCTTCACTTCGGGCTTCGTAGCCAACGAGGCGGCGATCGGCACCATCGCGCGCCTGCTGCCCGATTGCATGATCCTATCGGACCAGCTCAATCACGCCTCGATGATCGAGGGCATCCGCCGTTCCGGTGCCGCCAAGCAGATCTTCCGGCATAACGATCTCGATCATCTCGAGACGCTGCTGAAAAGCGCCGGACCGGATCGCGCCAAGCTGATCGCTTTCGAATCGGTCTATTCGATGGACGGCGATATCGCCCCCATCGCGGCGATCTGCGATCTCGCTGAGCGCTATCGCGCGATGACCTATCTCGACGAAGTGCATGCGGTCGGCATGTACGGACCGCGCGGCGGCGGCATCGCCGAACGCGACGGCGCGATGGCGCGCATCGACGTGGTGCAGGGCACGCTTGCCAAGGCTTTCGGTACGCTCGGCGGCTATATCGCCGGCTCGGAAGCGGTGTGCGACGCGGTGCGGTCGTTCGCACCCGGTTTCATATTCACGACCGCTTTGCCGCCGGCCGTAGCCGCGGCGGCCCGGGCCGCGGTATCGCATCTGAAGAATTCCGGCAGCGAACGCGCGGCGCAGCAGTCGCAGGTCGCCCTCACCAAGGCGGCGCTCGCCCGCGCCGGCCTGCCGATGATGGCGTCGGCGACGCATATCGTGCCGGTCTGGGTCGGCGATCCCGAGCGCTGCAAGCTCGCGAGCGACCGGCTGCTCGACCGGCACGGCATCTATATCCAGCCGATCAACTATCCGACCGTGCCGCGCGGCACCGAACGGCTGCGCATCACGCCGACGCCCTATCACGACACGGCGATGATCGCCGGCCTGATCGCGGCGCTCGAGGAAGTCTGGGAGGCGTTGTCGCTGCCGCGCGAACTGCCCGATGCGCTCGACACCGCGCTCTGGCACGGCGCCGGCGGCTGATTGGTTCGACCTTTTTCGCTTCCGTCTTTCTCCTTTGCGTTTCCTTTGGTTCGTTCGCTTCGCGGCATCGCCTTGGTCCGATCGCTGCACGGCAGAGCCGCGCCATCCGGTGCCGGTCAGGCTTTCGTGAGAAAGGCGGACCGGACTTCCACAGTTGTGCCGGACGTTCTCGGCCCGGCGGGTGCGCATCCGAAGCTGCGACTTGAACCTCAACCTTTTGCGGGCACCATCCCGACGGATCTTCGAACCCGTCAGGGCCTTGGTGGTCCGGTGCCGCTGTGGGCGGTCCCGGGTCCCGGTCGCTGCGCGTCGCGGTTTTTTCGAACCGGGCGCGCGGATGCCCGCGATCGGGGGGCCCGCCTGACCAAGCGGGCCGAACGGGGATGGCGCGGCTCAGCCGTGCAGCGACCCCGGTAACGAATGGCGATGCGCGATCAGTTACGTAATCGAGCTACATATAAAATTACGCAGGGGGCGTTCGAGAACCGCCCTCCGCCGGTGCGCCTGAGCCCCACCGGCGGAAATATTAACGCACGTTACGCAATTATTGTCAAGTAAGATTGATTCGGCTGCGCTGCTATTGGGGCCAGCGACGTGGTTGATCGGTGGCGGTCGCCGATCAAAAGAACCTTCTCTTGCTTGCAAGAGAGGGTGATCGCGCGAGCGACAGCGTAGCGCGGCCTCATCTCTCAACAAATTGCCTAAACTTTACTGGTAGTTGCGCCACCCCTATGATTCCCAACCAAGGGGAGGGGCTCATGCCAGACATCAAACTCAAAATAGACGACCTCATCCTAGATCACGACAACCCGCGTATCCCGCACGCTGATGGTCAGCAAGATGCGCTTCAGAAGGTCATCAGGGATCAGCGGAACAAGCTGGTAGCACTCGCCGAGAGCATCGTCGACAAGGGCCTAAACCCGATGGACCGGCTATTAGTGCTTAGGTTGAATCAGAGGCCAGAGCGATTCATCTCCTTAGAAGGTAACCGGCGAGTCGCCGTTTTCAAGCTGCTTACGAGTCCTGCTGTCATGACCGGGCTTGAGATGCCAAGCGGGATGAAGCGTCAGCTTCAGCGGCTTGCAGAAAAATTCAAGAAGAGTCTCGTTGAGCCGATTTCATGCTTCGAGCTCCCGTCGCGCGACGATTCAAAATACTGGCTGGATCTGCGGCACAACATTGGCCACGAAGGAGCCGGCATCGAAGATTGGAAAACTCTTGCGAAACGACGTGCGGAAGGCAAGACGCCCGTAGTGCTCCAAGCGTTGGAGCTGGTAACCGAGCGAGCCGGGCTCACTGCGGCCGAGCGAGCCGCTATCACAGAGTCGTTTCCCATCTCGACATTTGAGCGGATTCTTGAGAACCGGTCCGCTCGCAGGGAACTTGGCCTTGATGTGGTAGATGGCAATCTCGTTACGAGGCTGCCGGCCGATGAGGTGGCAAAGCCGCTCAAAAAAATTGTCCTCGATTTGGCGATGAAGAAAACTCGCGTCAATCGCCTCATGAAGACCGAAGACATGATGAACTATCTCAGGACGGATCTGGGCAGTGCATATCTACCCGATTTGTCCAAGGCGCGCGCCAAAGCGCGCACCCTTGATCAGATTCCTGTATCCGAGTTTACGAAGGTGCGGCGCACGCCTACGCGCAGAAAGCGCGATCCGAGCGACCGGAAAACGGTTGTCCCTCGCAATTGCGCACTGAATGTCACGCAAAATCGGATCGCAGATATCTACAAAGAACTGCGGACGGTAGAACTTGAGGATGCGCCGAATGGGATCGCAGTCCTATTGCGCGTATTCCTTGAACTGTCCGTCGATCACTTCCTCGTAAAGCATGGAGGAGAGGTCGAGTTTGTTCCACCTGGAACAAGCCGAAAGAAGTTCAAAACTCTCGATGAGAAACTGGCCGAGGTGGTGGCCATCATGGTAACGATGAACGTCGCGAAATCTAAGTTCGCCGCTATTAAGCGAGCCGTCACCGTAAAGACTAGTCCGATGCACACCGACCTTCTCCACCGCTATGTTCACGATCAGTATCAGACGCCGGCACCTAATGACCTGAAGGCGGCGTGGGACCAGGCTCAGCCGTTATTCGAATGCATTTGGCCATGAGCAAAACGGAGGGCGACCCCCGACGCCTGGTTCACTTCACGCCGCTTCGTTATCCGGGTGGTAAGGGAAAGCTAGCCGCCTACATCAAGGAAATCATTCGGGCTAACAAGCTTTATGACGGCGAGTACGTCGAGCCCTATGCGGGAGGCGCCGCGATCGGGCTCGAGTTGTTGTTTCAAGAGTATGTCACCAAAATCCACATCAACGACCTGAGCCGCCCTGTCTACTCATTCTGGAAAGCGGTTCTGAACGATACGGACGAGCTGTGTAGGCGGGTAAAGAATACGCGGCTCACGGTGGCCGCACGGGATCGGCAAAAGCGGATATTCATGAACCAGAAGGAATACAACTACGTAGATGTGGGATTCGCCACGTTCTTTCTGAATCGCACTAACCGATCCGGCATTCTCAATGGCGGCGTAATCGGCGGGAGGGATCAGACAGGACCGTGGAAGATCGACGCTCGATACAATGCTGCCGAGCTGATTTTTCGGATCGAGTCCATTGCAAAACTTCGTAGCAAGATCAAACTCACACGGAACGATGCGCTCGCGCTATTGCGCCAAGGCCTGCCGAGGTGGCCGAAAAAGACGCTTATCTACCTTGACCCCCCTTACTATGAGCGAGGCCGTGATCTGTATTACGACTACTACAGGCCCGACGATCACGCGAAGCTAGCGACGTTCATCGAGGCGAAGATGGGAAGCCGATCGTGGGTCGTGTCTTATGACAACGTAGCGCCGATCCGAAAACTATACCGTGGCTTCCGGAGCGTCGTGTACAACGTCAGTTATACGGCTAGAGAAAACCGAACGGGCAAAGAGGTGATGTTTTTCTCGCCGCACCTCGATATTCCCGCGTTGGTCGGGCCAGTCAAGCAAATTGGCAGAATCCGGGAAGCGGCATAGCCATACCAATTGGAAAGGGCCGATTTAGATGACAACACATCGAGGCAGTCGATATCGATCACTAACCCTCATCACGCGAAGTAACCCGGCCCGCATGCGCTTTTTGACGCATAAGAATACCTTCGCGCAGTAGCTGGAAGAGACCGGGCGGCAACATGCCGTACTCATACCGACCCGGCTCTCCGGGTATCGGCCGCAAGTCGTATCCAGGCCAGGCGAAGCGATTCAATTCATCGAGGCGGAGCCAATGTCGGCCGCTATCCAAGCGGAGGTTTTTACAAACCGCGGCCGGCACTTCGATCGATGCCGACGGATCTTCGGGCGGCTGATGCGTTATGGGAGCGACGATCGTTTCGATGTCGCCATTCCGGTCGAGCCGCGTAGCAACCACAATCGCACATGGCCGATCCTTTGTGCCCTCTGTGGCCCCTTTGGCTTTTTCGTTGCTCCAGAGAAAACTATATCGGATCACCAAACCCGGTTTGGGAATGGGAAGGCTCATTTAGGATCGGCGCCGTACTCCGCCGATTCAATGGCCGCTACCACGTCTTTGGGAAGGTCTCCCACGACGAAGGATTGTCTCTCCCGGCGCTTGAGCTTTTCGTAATGCTCCGCTTCACTGGCTGACAAATAAGCCCCAATCACACGACCATGACTGGTTACGTGGATGATCTTTTCCGAAATCGCCTCTTCTCTGTAGCGGGCGAAATTCCGGGAAAACTCTGTAGCGGGTACATCGCGGGTCTGGGCCATAGAGAACTCCCTTGTTATGTGTAAAATACGTAATTTACACATTTTGTCAAGGGGCGGATGAGGCGCGACCACCAAACCCTCTCCGCGATGCAAGAGAGGGCGATCGCGCGAGCGGCAGCGATGCGGGAGCGGGTGAGGGTCGAAGCCTACGCGCGCTTCGACGCCTGCAGGCAGAGATATTCCATCGCCAGGGTCGCGCCGGCGAGCGCCGTGACCTCGCCGACATCGTAGGCGGGCGCCACCTCGACGATATCCATGCCCACGAGGTCGATCCCGGTGAAGCCGCGCAGGATGCGCTGCGCCTGCCATGAGGTGAGCCCGCCGCAGACCGGCGTGCCCGTGCCGGGCGCGTAGGCCGGATCGAGACAGTCGATATCGAAAGTGAGATAGGCCTGCCGGTCGCCGACGATCTCGTGCACGCGGTCGATCACCGCCTGCGGTCCGTTCTCCTGCACCCAGTTGCCGTCGAGGATGTTGAACCCGTGCGTTTCGTCGTTATGCGTGCGAAGGCCGATCTGCACCGAACGCGCGGGATCGACCAGCCCCTTCTGCGCCGCGTGGAAGAACATGGTGCCGTGATCGATCCGCTCGCTGTCCTCGCGCCAGGTATCGGAATGCGCGTCGAAATGGATCAGCGACAGCGGCCCGTATTTGGCGTGATGTGCCTGCAGCAACGGATAGGCGATGAAATGATCGCCACCCAAGGTCAGCACCGAGGCGCCGGCATCGAGAATGCCCGCCGCATGATCGCGGATCGCCTCGATCCAGGTCGACGCCGTTCCGTGATCGAAGAAACAATCGCCGTAATCGACGACGGAAAGCCGCTCGAACGGATCGAAGCCCCAGGGAAACGGACCGCCGATCCAGGCGAGATTGGCCGACGCAGCGCGGATTGCCGCAGGACCGAAACGCGCGCCGGGCCGATGGGTCGTCGCGAGATCGAACGGCACGCCGGTGACAGCGACATCGACGCCGGCCAGATCCTTGCTGTAGCGGCGACGCATGAAGCTGAGCGCGCCGGCGAAGGTATATTCGCCGCCGATGCCCCGATTGTCCTTCGCCGTAAAGGCACGATCCGTCGTTGCTTCCGCCATCGTCCGACCCTCTCCGTCCGAAAACCAAACCTGTCGGCAATCTAGGGACGGCACCGGGCCGGGGCAACCGGCGGGTCGGAAATCGGCGGATCAGGAAATCCGGCGCAGATACCAGCGCGCGATCCGGTCGATGCCTTCCTCGATCTCGGAGTAGCGCCCGGGGCGGTAGCGCGACGAGAGCACGCCCGCCTGGTTGTCTTCGGTGATCTTCGCATCCTGCCGCGTCGTCACGTCCCAGAACCAAGTGAGGGCATCGCGATCATAGTCCCGACCCTCGAGCGCATCGTCGCGCACCAGCCAGGTGAGCTCGACATCGGTCAGAAGCGGTTCGATCGGCGTAAAGCGAAAGACGACCGCATGGTCGTTCGACATGAGAAGCGTGACCAGCGGATGAAATGTCACATAGGTATAGCCGCCGTCATGCTGGCGGAGATCGCCCATCAACGGCGCCACCGGTTTGCCGTCGCGCGTCTCGGAAAGATGGCCCCGCTTCAGCGGAATGCGGCCGGCCGCTCGATAGAAATCCGAATGCTCGTCGTCGTTGAAACAGCCAGTCGCGTGGCCCATGGCGGCCGCACGCTTCTCCCATTCGGCGAGCAGGCTCGCGAAATCGTCCATCGCCTGCTTCGGTCCGGAATATTCGCCGGCACCGAACCCGTCGATCTCGGCCTTGGTATGCGCCGTGCAGAATTCCGGATGCGCCGACAAACAGTGATAGCATTCGAAGAAATTCTCGACGACCAGCTTCCAGTTCGCCCGCGTCGGATAGCTCTCCTTAGCGGCAATCTTCGCACGCGTCAGGCCCTGCGGCACGAGATAGGGACGCATGATGTCGTACGCCGCATTGAAATCCGGCGCCGCCCCGTCGGTCAGATTGATGAAGATGAGACCTTCGAAAATGTGCACATGCGCGCGATGCAACGCATGGTCGTCCGGATCGAAGTCCGCCGGCATGTGGCGCGCGGCCTTCAACCGGCCATCGAGATCGTAGGTCCAGGCATGATAGGGGCAGGCAAGCAGCCGACGATTGCCTTCGGTGGCAAGACAGATGCGTGAACCGCGATGGCGGCAGACATTGAACAGCGCATGAATCTCGCCGGCTTTATCGCGGATGACGATCATCTCTTCGCCGCCCACGCGGAACAGGAAGTAATCGCCGGGTTCCGGGATGCGCGAGACATGATCGACCTGCAGCCAGAGCCGGCCGACGAGGCGATCCATGTCGCGGGCAAAAATGTCGGGATCGGCATAGAAGGCTTGTTCCAACGGGCGGCCGCGCGGCTGTCGCGCAATCAACCCATCGATATCGATGCGTGGCGATAGCACCGGCACCTGGGATATCGCTGCTGCCATAGAAGCCTCCAACCGTTCGAACCATACCGATGCCCAATTCTGGGTCTCGGGCGGCGCTACGGTCAATTCACCCTGTGGAGTGACGGAACCATCTATTCGACGAACGGCAGTTCGCAGACTTCGGCCGACACGGTGCCGAGCGGATGCGTGACATGGACGGTTTCGCCGATCTGCACGGCCGCATCGACCAGCGCGATGCCGATGCTGCGATCGAGCGCGAAGGAATGCACCGCCCAACGCACTTCGCCGGTCTTGCCGCGCTTGTCCGCAACGGGCCAGTACCATTCGAGACGCGGCAGATCGCCGTCGATCAGCAGCCCGACGCTGCGCCGGCGCGGGCCCTCGGTTTTGATGCGCGCGAGTGCCTCGCGGCCCATGAACGGGCCGGAATCGAGATCGACCAGCCGTTCGCCACCGGCTTCATAGGGATTCATGCCGGAGCTCATGTGATAGGCGGTATCGGTCACGTTGCGCTCGACCGCACGATGCACGATCGGGCCTGTCACCAGCATGTCATAGGGTTTTCCGGCGTCGCGCAGCGCATTCCACAGTTCCATTGCCCGCGCGCTCGAAAGCGGAAACACCTCGAAGCCGAACGCGCCGCTCCAGCCGGTGCGCGAAACGACCGCATCGATCCCGGCAACGCGCGTCGCGACGCAGCGATAGAATTTGAGATCGTCGACCGGCGCGTCGACCAGACCGCGCAACACGTCCGCCGAAAGCGGGCCCTGGATCTGGATCGGCGCCACGTCGGGTTCCGAAACCTTCACATCGAAATCGCTGTGCAGCGCGATGCCCTGCGCCCAGAGCGTTAAATCGGCCGAGCCGTGCGAGAACCATACGACATCGTCCCAGGGCCGCAGCACCACCGGATCGCAGATGATCGCCCCGCTATCGTCACAGCAATAGGTGTAGCGGCAGGCACCGGTTTTCATCGTCAGCAGGTTGCGCGAGGCCAGATAGTCAGCGAATTTGAGCGCATCGGGCCCGCGGATCTCGGTCTGACGCTCGCAGCCGACATCCCACATCGTGACGCGATCGGTCAGCGCGACATACTCCTCCGCCGGCGTACGCGAATAGATGATCGGAAAGAACATGCCGTTATAAGTCATGAATTCGGTGACGCCAGCCGCGACGGTCCCCTCGAAATAGGGCGATGTCCGCGCGATCGGATAAAGACGCTGGCGCTCCCAGGGCTTGACCCGCTTGGTATCGAGATACTCCGCGAGCCGCGCGATCTTGCCGTCCTTCATCTCGACGATCATCGCGAATCGGAAATCGGCGCGCACCGGCGTCAGATCGACATGCGTCCCGGCGCCCACCATCTCGCTGCGGAAGATACCTTCCGCAAAAACCTCGTTGCCGCTTTCGATCATCGGGCCGAATTCGACGCTCATGTCGCGCAGGCCACGCAAGGCGGTCCCGACCTCGCGCAGGATTTCGTCGCGGCCCTCGAGCGGGCGATCGAGCAGTGGCAGTTCGCAGCGCCCATCTTCGGCGAACAGCGCGCCGATGCGCGCGACATCGCCTGTGACGAAGGCATCGCAATAGGCCTGAAGCGCTTTGGTCGGTGTCATGTCTCTCTCCGCAATACCCGCCTTAGTGCCCGGCGCCGAAAGCCATCACCGGCCCGTCGGTCCAGAGCCGATAGGGATGCGCATCGCAATAGATCGACAGCCGGCCGAGCCGGCCGTCCTGCGTTTCGGCCACCAGCGCGAACGGCACCGCGATCGCGCGATCGTCGCGTGCGACATGCGCCGTCATAAGGCCCTCGGCGATCGCATGGGCGCCGTTTTCCTTGACCGCCCGAAGCTCGATCGCGATGCGATCGGCGATCTCGAACGCCCGGTCGAACCCGGCGCGGATTTCGGCCTGCCCGACCAGCCGCGGCTGCAGAAACGGGAACTCGAAAAGGGCATGCGGCCCGAACAGCGCCGTCAGCGCGGCGGCGTTCCGGGCGGAAAATCCCTCGCAGAACCGGCGAACCAGCTGCTCCGGCGTGGTGGAAGACATAGGCGGGACTCCAAAAGACTTGGCAATAAGATAAGTATTAGCTTATATTTTGTCTGTCAAGCAGCGGCCCCGACAACGGAGCGACCGATGCCTGCCAGGCTGGAAATCGAACCGAGAAAATCGCCGCGCCAGGCCCGCGCGCAGAAGACGGTCGAGCGCATTCTCGCGACGACCGCCGGTCTGCTCGACCAGATCGGCTTCGACCGGCTCACGACCAATCTGGTCGCCGAGCGCGCCGACGTGAACATCGCCTCGCTCTATGCCTACTTCCCGAACAAATATTCGCTGCTGCACAGCCTCGCGCTGCGGCTCGCGGAACGTCAGGTCGCGCAGATCCGCGCCTATATCGATCGCATCGGCGCCGATGTTCCCTGGCAAGTGGCGAGCGACGGCATTGTCGATGCGATGCTGACCGCCAGCCGCAACGAACCGGGCTTCGCCGCCCTGCAACATGCGTTGATGGCGGTGCCGGAGCTGCGCGACGTGTATCGACGCTCGAACGACGAACTCGTCGATGCGATGGCACGCTTCCTGCGCCGTTACAATGTCGATCTGCCGCGCGAGCAGGTGGCGTTGATCCAGATGAGCCTCGGCGAGACGTCAGCCATCCTGTTCGACCTCGCGGTATCGCAGGGTGGTGTCGATCATCGGATGATCGACGAGTTGAAGCGCCTGCATCGCGGCTATCTCGGCACCTATATCGGTGCCGGCACCGCGCGTTAGCCCCGCCGCCTCGCGTTGCGGAAGCGATGATCAGCCGATTTTAAGGTCCGTCTCGACCTTGAAATGCCGCTTCTCGAGCTCCGCGAAGAAAGCGGCCACGTCGAAATACTCCTCCGGCCCCCACACACCCGGCACCAGCGGCCGCCGCAGCATGAGCTGCGCGCCGATCGATACGCCCATCGAGGTTGCCGCATCGATGTAACCGTCATAGAGCGGATCGGGTGCGTCGGTTACGAAACAGCGCGCCGTCGCCGGCTTGCCGTCCTTCGTCCCCTGCCCGATCGCGAAATGGATCTGATAGGTTTCCTGCGCCGGCAGCCGCGACCGGTTGCGCTCGATATTGCGGAAGATGACGGCGTTCAGCACGTCGATCGGCTTGACCGTACCGCCGGGCACGGTGACCGGATCATCGAAATCGCCGAACCCCGCTTTCACCAGCCCGACCCACGCCTCGTGCTCGGCGCGCGGCAAGGAGAGTTTCCAGGTGAACTCGCGAATGCCCTTGTCGGCAATGCCTTTCGCAAATGGCACGGTGAGCGGCTCCGAATGCAGCGTATGCATGAACTCGGTGCGGCCGAAGGGTGCTGGCAGATCGATCACCTCTTTGCCCGCCTGCGGCGCCACCTCGACGAGGCGGCCATCGAGAAACTGCTTCGAGGGGTGGCCATACTCGCCGAGAACGGTCGCGATCGAATAAGGCGGCACCAGAACCGGATTCTCGTCGCCTTTGGTCGCGGCCGCCCAATAGAGATTGATCCGGTCGATGGTGTCGAGCTTTTCGGCAACCGCCTTACAGGTGAGGTTCGACACGCCGGGATCGGCGCCCAGCCCGAGCACCGCCGTCACGCCAGCCTTCTGCCATAGGTCGTGCTCGGCCTTCTGGCGCACAGTGAAGATGCCGAGCCCGCCATAATCGACATACGGCCGGCGCGCCTCAAGGCAGGCATGGAAAATCGCCATCTGATGCCCGGCAAAGGTCGGCACCGCGTTGATGCAGAGATCGGCGCGTTCGATCAGCGCCAGCATCGACGGTGTATCCGTCACATCGACCGCCGCCGGTTCGAGGCGCCCGTCGCCGATCGCGATACAGACCTGGCGCGCGCGTTCGAGCGTCGTGTCAGCCGCGATCACCCGTTCGACGCCATCGGACTGCGCCGACATCAGGTCACGCGCCGTTCCGGAGCCCATCATGCCGGCGCCGCCCAGGATCAGGATCTTCATCGCAGGTCCTTCCTTGTGTTGGAAATCACTGGCGGAGGAGCAACGGCGCACGCACCGGCCGGCCGCGTCACATTACATGGCAGAGGCGCAGCGCGTCGTAGATAGCGGCATGAATGTTCCGGCTCTGAACCGCATCGCCGATGCGATAAAGCCGATAGCGTCCGGCCGGATTTGTTTCGATGGTCTGTGGCTGGCCGTCGATGAAGGCCGCATGATCGAGTTCGCCGAGATTTTTCGATCCCGGCTTGAGGGCGAAATAAAGCTCGTCGACCGGCAAGGTGCCATGCTCCACGACGATCTGGTCGTAACGCCGCTCTTCTTTGGTGCCGGCATATTCGTTGTAGAGAACAGCCGACAGCTTGTTGCCGTCGCGCCTGACCGCGATCAGCCGCTCGTTGAGCGTGATCGCCACATTGTGCTTCTTGAAGGCGCGCATATAGGCGGGATGATTCATACCGCCGAGCAAGGGTGCTACGATCCGCTCCGGCGTCACCAGATCGACCCGGGCCCCGGTCTGCGCCATCGCCTCCGCCGCCATCATGCCCTGATGCGCGCCGTTATCGTCGTAAAGCAAGACATGCTCAGCCGGTTTGGCAGCACCCGTCAGAATGTCCCAGCTCGTCGTCACCAGCGCCTCGCCCTCGTCGAGGAAGCCGGTATTGGGCAGGCCGCCGGTCGCGACGATGACGATGTCGGGATTCTCGGCCAGTACGTCCGATGCTTCGGCATAGTTGTTAAAGCGCATCACGACGCCGGCGCGCTCGGCTTCCGCCACGCGCCAGTCGACGATGCCGATGATTTCCTTGCGACGGAGCAGCTCGGCGGCAATGCGGATCTGTCCGCCCGGCTCGTTTGCCGCCTCGAAGAGGATAACTTCGTGGCCGCGCTCGCCGGCAACGCGGGCGGCTTCGAGGCCAGCCGGCCCGCCGCCGACGATCACGATCTTGCGGCGCGCACCGTCGCTGCGGGCGATCACATGCGGCATCGTCCCTTCGCGACCGGTCGCGGGATTGTGGATGCAGAGCGCGCCGCCGCCCTCATAGAGCCGGTCGAGGCAATAGCTCGCGCCGACGCAGGGCCGGATCCGGTGTTCCTCGCCGCGCATCACCTTGGCGACGATATGAGGATCGGCAAGATGCGGTCGTGTCATGCCGACAATGTCGAGAATGCCCGAAGCGACCGCATGGCGCGCCGTCGCCACATCGCCGATGCGCGCCGCATGCAGGATCGGAATGTCGGTCGCGCCGCGCACTTCCTTCGCCAGTTCCAGATGCGGCGCCGAGGGCGTGCCCATGCCCGGAATGACATGGGTCAGCGAACCGTCGCTGTCGATATGGCCTTTGATGACATTGACGAAGTCGATCATGCCGGAGGCGACCAGACGCTGCGCGATCTCGATTCCCTCCGCGCGCGACAGACCGCGCTCCCAGTCTTCGTCGCAGACCATGCGAACGCCGACGATGTAGGCGGGCCCGACCCGCTTGCGGATCGCGCGCAGCGCATCGAGCGAGAAGCGCATCCGGTTCTCGAGGCTGCCGCCATATTCATCGCTGCGCTTGTTCGTCGCCGGCGACCAGAACCCATCGAGAAAATGGCCGTAACATTCGATCTCGACGCCGTCGAGCCCGGATTCCTGGCAACGCGCCGCAGCCTCGCCATAATCGCCCGCGATGCGCCGGATGTCGTAATCCTCGGCCTCTTTCGGAAATGCGCGATGCGCCGCCTCGCGGACCGGAGACGGCGCCACGACCGGCAGCCACTCCCCGGTGTTCCAACCGGTCCGGCGACCGAGATGGGTGATCTGGCACATAATCGCCGCACCATGCTCGTGCACGGCATCGCTCGTTTCGCGCAGCCAGCGCACGACCTCGTCGCGATAAAGCTCGATATTGCCGAACGCCTGCGGCGAATCCTTCGACACGACCGACGAGCCGCCGATCATCGTCAGCCCGATCCCGCCTTTTGCCTTTTCGACGTGATAGAGCCGGTAGCGATCCTTCGGCAGCCCACCTTCGGTGTATGCCGGCTCGTGGCTCGTGCTCATAAGCCGGTTGCGCAGCGTCAGATGCTTGAGCTGAAAGGGCTGCAGCAAGGGATCGTTCACGGCCATGCGCCTGCCTGTTCCTCTCTTTTCCGGCGAACCTTTGTCGGTCGATGGATGCTAGCGCCGGCGGCTCATGCGGTCGAGGCTGGCCGCTTGGGCGGCGCGCTTTGGACCAGCTCGACGATCGCCTTCGCCGCCCGGTCGGCGCCGTTGACCGGCACGAGCTTGCGCGCGGCTTCCGACATGGCGGCACGACGCTGCGGATCGGCCAGCGCTTCGAGCCCGCGCACCAGTTTCTCGGTCTCGAGCGGCTTCATCGCAAACCCGGCGCCGGCCGCCTCGATCCGGGCGGCTCGCCCACCCTGGTCGTCGTCAGGCATGTTGAGTTCGATGAACAGGCTCGGCACGCCGTGATGCAGCAGCTCCGAGGTCGTGTTGAAGCCCAGCGCCGAGATCGCCGCGTCGAATGCCTGCCAGCATTCGGCCAGCGGAAAATAGGTGAACTCGACCAGGTTGCTGCCCTCTGCGGGCGACGGACCGCGAAACAGCGGCGGCCGTGCCACGGCGAACAGCCAGTCCGGATGGCGCGCGGTTTCGGCCAGCACCCAGTCGCGCAGCTCGCGATATTGCTTGTCGCCGCCGCCGCCGAATCCGACATAGACGATGAACGCATCCGCCGGCAGGCCGAGGCGCACCCGCGCCTTCTCCCGTTCGATCGCCTCGTTGCGGCCGCGGATCATGATCGCATCGGTGAACGCCACCGGCAGCCGCTCCGGGATCGGCATCGAGAACTCGTCCTCGCGATGCGGGACCAACACCAGATCGTAATATTTGTCGAGAATCGAAATCAGGGTCTCGTTGTTTCTGACTTCCTGGTTCTTCTCGCGATAGATGAAGACGCGCCGGCATTTCTCATGGCGCAGCATGGGCGTGAGTTCGCGCATCGCACCGCGCGGATAGCTGTCGACCACGATGACGTCGGGATCGAAGGACTGCAGCGTCGCCTGGACGATCGCGCGGTTGACGTCCCGCATCCGCTCATGCTCGGGCCGGCCGCGCGCCGGCACGAAACGCGACATCAGCTTCACCGTCGCGAACCCTTCGTCCCACGCCAGATGCGACGCTTCGGAGTTGGTCAGAAAGATGAACTCGGCATCCGCGACGCGCTTGCGCAGCTGCCGCGCAACGGCGAGCGTGCGCATCAGATGGCCGAGGCCGAATCCATTCGAAGCGTAGAAGATGACCCGCATGCGATGATGTTCCAGCCGCTGCCCCGCCGCAGGGCGGCAGTCTTGCCGTCGCGGCCGACACTGTCAAAGCGATTTGTCTTGAAGGGTCGCCTCAGGCGTCGGCGCGCTTGATTCCGGAGATCGGATGGGCCGCCCGCTTGGCCAGAAGATTGTTGAGCCAGTCGGGATCCATCTCCGGCACGGACGACAGCAGCAGTTCGGTATAGGCCGGATGCGGCGGCTGCAGTACCTCGGTCTTGAGGCCCTGCTGCACGACCTTGCCCTGATACATGACGACGATCTCGTCGGCGATCGCGCGAACCGTGGCGATATCGTGCGTAATGAAGAGATAGGAGACGTTGAGCTCGCTCTGCAGCCGCAGCAGCAGCTTGAGGATGCCCTCCTGCACGATCTGGTCGAGCGCCGACGTGACTTCGTCGCAGATGATCAGATCGGGCTCCGCCGCGAGCGCGCGGGCGATGCAGATACGCTGCTTCTGTCCGCCGGAAAGCTCGCCCGGCAACCGGTCATAGAAGCTCTCGTCGAGTTCGATGAGCTCAAGCAGCTCGATCACCCGCTTTTCGCGCGCGCGTCCCTTGAGGCCGAGATACAGTTCCGCCGGTCGGCCGATCAGATCGCTGACGCGGTGCCGGGGATTCATCGCGGTATCCGCCATCTGGTAGATCATCTGGATGCGGCGCAGGCTGTCCTTGGTGCGCTGCTTCAACGCCGGCGGCAGGGGCTTGCCTTCGAAGATCACCTGGCCCTTGCTGGGTGGCAGCAGGCCGGTAATGACCCGCGCCAGCGTGGATTTGCCCGATCCGGATTCGCCGACGACCGCGACCGTGCGGCCGCGCGGAACCTTGACGGTGACGTCGTCGAGCACCGTCACCGAATTGCCATAGCTCGCCGTGACGTGATCGATCGAGAGGATGATTTCCTGACCGGGACGCTCGGGGGTTTCCAGCTCCCGCACCGCCCAGAGCGACTTCGTGTAATCCTCTTTCGGGTTGGTCAGCATTTCGCGCGTCGGCGCCTGCTCGACTTCCTTGCCGTAGCGCAGCACCTTGATCCGGTCGGCCATCTGGGCGACCACCGCCAGATCGTGCGTGATGTAGATCGCCGCGGTATGAAACTGTTCGACAATATCGCGGATCGCCGCCAGCACCTCGACCTGCGTCGTCACGTCGAGCGCCGTGGTCGGCTCGTCGAACACGATCAGATCGGGCCGGCAGGCCATGGCCATCGCGGTCATCGCCCGCTGCAATTGCCCGCCCGATACCTGGTGCGGATAGCGATAGCCGATCTTGTCGGGATTGGGCAGCCGCAGGCGCCCGTAAAGCTCTTTCGCATCGGCGATCGCATCGGCGCGGCTGCGCGTGCCCTCGCGTACGCCGGTCTCGATCGTCTGCTCGAGGATCGGATGTGCCGGATTAAAGGCAGCGGCTGCGCTCTGCGCGACGTAGGCGATGCGCGAACCCCATAATTTTCTCTTGGCTTCCAGCTCGGCTTTCACAAGGTCGATGCCATCGAAGACGATGGAGCCGGCGGTGATCCGGCAACCCGGCCGCGCGTATCCCATTGCCGCCAGACCGAGGGTTGACTTGCCGGCGCCGGATTCGCCGATCAGACCGAGCACCTCGCCGCGATGAAGCGTCAGGTCGACGCCCTTGACGATCGGGTGCCAGACATCGTCGCTCTGGCCCTCGATATAAAGCCCGCGAATTTCCAGCAGCGTGTCGCCCTTGGCGCGCGCCGGCGCTGCTTTTTGATCAGCCGTCATCACGCAACCCGCTCGTCTTGTGGAGGAACCAGTCGACCACGAAGTTCACAGCCACGGTCAACAGCGCGATCGCGCCGGCCGGCAGCAGCGGCGTGATATCGCCATAGGAAATCAGCGTCGCGTTCTCGCGCACCATGGACCCCCAGTCGGCCGTCGGCGGCTGGATGCCGAGCCCGAGGAAGGAGAGCGCGCTGATGGTCAGAAACACGAAGCAGAAGCGCAGACCGAACTCGGCGACCAGCGGCGGCAGAATGTTGGGCAGAATCTCGCGGCCCATGATCCAGCCAAGCCCCTCGCCGCGCAGCCTCGCGGACTCAACATAGTCCATCACGACGACGTTCATGGCGACGGAACGCGTCAGGCGATAGACGCGTGTCGAGTCGAGAATGGCGATGATGAGAATGATGTTCGTCGTCGACGGGCCGACGATCGACAGCAACATCAGCGCGAAGATGAGGGCAGGAATGGCCATCAGCACATCGACCCCCCGACTGACGAACTGGTCAGCCCAGCCGCGCATGATCGAAACGAGAATGCCCAGTATGCCGCCGATGAGGAACGCCAGAATCGTCGTCGCGAATGCGATACCGATTGTATTGCGGGCGCCGTAGATCATGCGGGTCAGCATGTCGCGCCCAAGCTGGTCGGTGCCGAGCAGATGCTCGCTGCTCCATGGCTCGAAGGCAGCACCGGTCGCTTCCGATTCCGGAAAGGGCGCAATCCAGGGCGCAAACAAAGCCACGAAGACATAGAGAAAAACGACGATGAGACCGAACCAGGCGGTCGGCGGGGCTTTCTTCAAGCCACGCCAGGCGCGGCTGCGGAAGCCGCGGCGACGGCGAACGATGGGCGGCTCCACTGCCATACCTGGGGTCTCGGCGCTCATCGCGGATGCAACAGTCTGGGATTGGTGACGATCGAAATGATGTCGGCCGCCAGATTGAGCAGGATATAGGTCACCGCAAAGATGAGCGCGCAGGCCTGCACGACGGGAATATCGCGAGCAGACACCGAATCGACCATGAGCTGCCCGATTCCGGGATAGACATAGACCACTTCGACGACGACCACGCCGACGACCAGATAAGCGAGGTTAAAGGCGATGACGGTCGCGATCGGCGCCCAGGCATTGGGCAGTGCATGGCGCAGAATTACCTGCATGCGCGGCGTGCCCTTGAGATACGCCATTTCGATATAGGGACTTGCCAACAGATTGATGATCGCCGCGCGCGTCATGCGCATCATGTGCGCAACGATCACCAACGTGAGCGTCATTGCAGGAAGGGTCGTCCGGGCGAAGCGCTCGAGCAGCGGTGTGTCGGCGCCGACATTGGCAAGCGAATAGAAGATCGGCAGCTTGATCGCCAGGAAGTACATCAGGATGTAGGCGACGAAAAACTCGGGAAACGAGATCGTCGTCAGCGTCAGCGAATTCACCACGCGGTCGAAGACGCTGTTGCGATAGAAGGCGGCAAGAATGCCGAGGGTCAAAGCGAGTGGAACAGCGATGATGGCGGTGAAGCTCGCGAGGAACAGTGTGTTGTAGAGGCGCGGCGCAATCAGGTCCGCGACCGATCGTTCCTGACCGCCGCCCAGCGCGCCGAGGCCCGAAAATGAAACACCGAAATCGCCCTGAACAACGCCGAGGATCCAGGCGACATACCGTTCGACCGGCGGTTTGTCCAATCCGACGGTGCGTTGGAAGGCAGCGACAGTGTCGGGTGTTGCGGCCTGGCCGAGGATCGCTTTCGCGAAGTCGCCTGGCAGAAGCTCGATTCCGATGAAGATGATCACCGAGACCACGAACAGCGTCACGAGGCCGAGCCCCAGTCGCTGCAATACGGTCCGGAGAACCGGGTTCACCGGCGGACACTCCGACCGTCTCCGAAGAGACGGTCTTCAGAAAAAAATTTCGGTGACGAGATGCGCATCACGCCTGTCCCCCTCGGAAATTCGGATCGGGGCGCCGGTCCCAAGACCGACGCCCCGCCCGATCTCACGATCAGACGCTTACGCGAACCACCAGCGTTCGGCGATCTTGAGGCCGTCCGCTTCCCAGTTCGCTGCCACCTTCCCGTGCGCCAACTCCTTCGAATTTGCGTCGACGAAGTTGTTGAAGACGAGCACGACAACGCCACCATCGTCGTGGACGATCTGCTGCATCTCGCCATACATCGCGCCGCGGCTTTCTTCATCGGTCTCGGCGCGCGCCGCGAGGAGCAGTTCGTTGAAGCGCTCATTCTTCCAGAACGTTTCGTTCCACGCCGCATCGGGCGCATACGTGGTCGAGAACATCCAGTCGCAGGTCGGCCGGCCACTCCAGTAGGACGCACACCAGCCCTTTTTCAGCCAGACATTGTCCCAGTAACCGTCGTTCGGCTCGCGCACCACGTTGATGTTGATGCCGCAGGCTGCCGCATCCTGCTGCATCAGAACAGCAGCATCGACCGCGCCGGTGAAGGCCGCATCGGCCACCGACAGGTCAACATCGAGCGAAGACAGCCCCGCCTTGTTCAAGTGGAACTTCACCTTTTCCGGATCATAGTTGTAGACCGGCTCCGGATTGATGGCGTGCTTCACGGTCGGCGCGATCGGGTTGTCGTTGCCCGCGGCGGCGTGACCGAGGAAGATCTTGTCCACGATCTGCTGCCGGTTGAAGCTGTACTTCAATGCCTGACGTACGTCGACATTGTCGAACGGCGCCATGGTGCAGTTCATCGGCAACACATAGTGGCCATAGCCGGTGACTTCGGTGATGGCGATATCGGGATTGCGCTCGAGCAGGCTGAGCGTCTTCAGGTCGGCGCGGCCAATCCAGTGCACTTCACCGGTCGTGAGCGCGTTGGTGCGGGCCGCGATGTCGGTGATCGCCAGGAACTCGACCTCGTCGAAATACGGCTTGCCATCCTTGAAATAGTTGGGATTCCGCTTGAGCTTGGCGTTCACACCGGGCTCGAACGATTCAAGCACGAACGGGCCGGTCCAGACGCCGGACTGCCAGTCGGCCGTGCCGTCGTCGTTCGCCTGCATGATCGGCTGGTGATAGTCGCTGGTAATGTACGGAAAGTCGGCGTTGCCCGACGCGAGCGTAAAGATCACCGTATCCGGCCCATCGGCTTCGACGCTCGTTACCGCTTCGAGCAACGACTTGGCAGCCGACTGCGACTCCTCACCCATATGGTGGTGGATCGAGGCGACGACATCGTTAGAGGTCACGTCGCGTCCGTTATGGAACGTGACGCCGGGCGTCAGCTTGTAGATCCAGCGCGTCGCGCCATCGGCCGACTCAAAGCTCGCAGCCAGATCGCCGACAACGTTGCCGTCTGCATCGATTTCCGTGAGCCCGTTCGCGGCTGCCCCGTAGAAGGCGCATTGCACGAAGGTGTCCGGCCAGGTGCCGGGATCGAGCGAGTCAGTCGTCGCACCATGCGCCATGCCGAACCGTGCGAACCCGCCCTGCTTGGGTTCCTGCGCCTTGCCGACTTCGGCAAGCAATGTCGTGGCGAACGCGGTTGTGACGCCGAGCGCAGCGGCCCGACCCAAAAATTCGCGACGGCTGATCCGGCCCTTCGCAACCTGCTGCTGCCAATATCTGATTTCAAGCATGCTTGCCTCCCTGTGGCATCGTTAGTACGCACAAACACATCGCGATGGCCTTCTTGATCGGGCCCGGCCGGGACATCGTCCCATGCACGGCATGCGCTTGCGGTCTGCGGCTACTTTATAGAGACCTGCGGGGGCGATCCAGTCGCTAATCGCGGGCGGAACGGAGCGTCGGCCCACCGCGCTTCGGTCGCGCGACGCGCCCGGAATAGAGGCTTTGCTGACGCAAGGAGTGCAAAAGCGGTCGCGCAGCGGCCATCTTAATCGTTGGATCAAGCCGGATCGCGCCGTCCGCCCGTCGAGCAACGGCGCCCCTGCTCGCGTTGCGCGAAGCGTGTCTTATGTCCGTCATGTTGCGGCGAGGATCGGCGGCAGTGCGCCCGGGATGCCTGAACCAGGTCGGTCAAATCGAAATCCGGCAAACAAAGTCCGGCGTTCAAAAGGAGGGCCGTTCAAAAGAAGAAGGCCGCTCCGGGGATCGCCCGGCGCGGCCCTCGCTGCCACCATCGAAGGCGGCGAGAGTGGTCAGTCCTGGACGACGAGATTGTCGGCGGCGGACTTCCCGTTGCGGCCGGGGACGAGGTCGTAGGTGACCTTCTGGCCTTCGCGCAAGCTGCGCAGTCCCGCCCGCTCGACGGCAGAAATATGGACGAACGCGTCCTTGGAGCCGTCATCGGGCTGGATGAACCCGTAGCCCTTCTCGGCGTTGAACCACTTCACAGTTCCGGTAGCCATAAGCCACTCCTCTGGAGGTAAAGCGACAGACGAGGCGCGGCACCGCGAGCGACCCATCCGGTAACGTTCACAATGTCAGGGAGCAACCGTCTGGGCTGCCGGAGCAGCCGGGAGAGGTACGCGCGACAAACATGTAACGTCCGATAATAGATTTATTCGGACCTATTTTCCCGTCAAGTCAAAAACCGGCGGTTCGCGGCCATCTCGCGCGTGCATCGATGCACTGCAACAAAATCCGGCTCCGTCGGGAAGCCCTTGGATCAGCGCAGATTTTGGCGGCGTCGAGGGGCCCTGCCCGGGGACGGACGTTGCCCCGCAAAATCAGCTACGCACCGGGGTAGATCTCCCAATGCCGCGGCTCGACCGAAACCGTGCCGAGCGAGCGCGCATTGAGCGCGGCCGGCAGATCGACCTCGATCCGGTGTCCGGCGTCGCCGACGGCGATCTCGACCCGGCGCAATGCACCGTGACGCCGCGAGGACACCACCTTGCCGGTGATGCCGCCGCCGCCGGTCGGATCGATGGCGACGCCGTGCGGCCTCAGAAAGAGTTGTGCCGGGCCATCGGGCAATGACGTATCCGGCAATGCCAGTTCGCCGCCATCGATATGGATGCGGCCGCCGCGGACCGAGACCGGAATGATGTTCGATTCGCCGATAAATCCGAACACGAATGACGATGCCGGTTTGTCGTAGATTTCGTCGGGCGTGCCGATCTGTTCGATCTGCCCCTGGTTCATGACGACGATGCGATCGGCCAGTTCGAGCGCCTCTTCCTGGTCGTGCGTGACGAACACCGTCGTGTGACCGGTGCGGTCGTGGATCTCGCGCAGCCAGCGACGCAACTCCTTGCGCACCTTTGCGTCGAGCGCACCGAACGGCTCGTCCAGAAGCAGCACCCGCGGCTCGATCGCGAGCGCGCGCGCGAGTGCTACGCGCTGGCGCTGTCCGCCGGAGAGCTGTGCGGGATACCGGTTCTCCAACCCCGAAAGCTGGACGAGGTCGAGCAGCTCGCTGGCGCGACGGCGGATCTCGGCCTTTGGCGGCCGCGAGGAACCCGGCCGCACCTTGAGACCGAAGGCGATATTTTCCGCGACCGTCATGTGGCGGAACAGCGCGTAGTGTTGGAAGACGAAGCCGACATTGCGTTCCTGCACCGATCTGCGCGACGCGTCTTCATCGCCGAAATAGATCGCGCCGTCGGTTGGGAATTCCAACCCGGCGATCAGGCGCAGAAGCGTGGTCTTGCCCGACCCGGAAGGCCCGAGCAGCGCGATCAGCTCGCCCGAGCGGATGTCGAGCGATACATCGTTGAGCGCGGGAAAGCGGTCGAATTCCTTGCGGACGTTGACGACCTTCAGTTCCATCGAATTCTCCTCAATGACCCTTGCCGGCGGCGGCAAGCTGATCGGCGTAGCGCCATTCGAACCAGGTTTTGATGACCAGCGTCATCAGCGCGAGACCCGCAAGCACAGCCGCCATGCTGAAAGCCGACACCTGCGCCAGCGCCCTGAATTCCTGATAATAAAGCTCGATCTGCAACGGCATGGTTACCGTCTCGCCCCTGAGCTTGCCTGAGATCACCGCGACCGCGCCGAACTCGCCCATGGCGCGCGCGTTGCAGAGCAGGACGCCATAAAGCAGCGCCCATTTCACGTTGGGCAATGTCACATGGAAGAAAGTTCGCCACCCGCCGGCGCCGAGCGAAATTGCCGCCTCTTCGTCGCCGGTTCCCTGTTCCTGCATCAGCGGGATCAGTTCGCGGGCGATGAAGGGGAATGTGACGAAGATGGTGGCCAGCACAACACCCGGCACCGCGAAGATGACGCGAACGCCGAAATCCTCGAGAAGCCACGCGCCCACGGGCGTAAACGGGCCCAGCAGCAGGATGTAGACCAGGCCGGCGACGACGGGTGACACCGAGAACGGCAGGTCGATCAGCGAGATGAGGAAGGCCCGCCCGCGAAAGCGATGCTTCGCGATCGCCCAGGCTGCGGCCACGCCGAAAACGAGATTGCAGGGAACCGCGATGGCAGCGACCAGAAGCGTGAGCAGGATCGCGGCTATTGCATCGGGATCCTGAAACGTCGCAAGCGCGGAACCGATGCCGAGGCTAAAGGCCTGCACGAAAATGATGAGCAACGGCAGGACCAGGAACACGGCCATAATCACAACGGTGAACACAATGAGGACGGTCCTGACCGGGAGCGACTCTGTCACCGGGGAGCGGAAGCTGCGCGTCGGCGGCGCGGAAGCGGCCGGCAGGCCTCGCGCTGTCTCAGCCATTGCCGAACCTCCGCTGGCTCCAGACCTGGATCAGGTTGATGAGGAGCAGGATGATGAACGAGACAGTAAGCATGACCGCAGCAATCGCCGCGGCGGCGGGATACTGGCGTTCCTCCAGGCGAAACACGATGAGCAGCGGCAGAATTTCAGTCTTAAGCGGCAGATTGCCGGCGATGAAGATGACCGAGCCGTATTCCCCCACGGCGCGGGCAAACGCCAGCGCGAAGCCGGTCAGGATCGCCGGGATCAATGGCGGCAGTAGGACGCGCGGGATCGTGGTTCGCCGCTTCGCGCCGAGCGTGGCGGCTGCTTCCTCGACCTCGCTATCGAAATCCTCGAGCACCGGCTGCACGGTCCGCACCACGAAAGGCAGGCCGATGAAGACCATCGCGATCCAGATGCCGATCGGCGTATAGGCGATCGTGATGCCCAGGGGCGTGAACAGGCGGCCGATCCAGCCTTGCGGAACATAAAGTGCGGTGAGCGCAATGCCGGCGACCGCCGTCGGAAGCGCGAAGGGCAGATCGATGATCGCATCGAGAATACGCCGGCCGAAGAACCGGTAACGCACGAGCACCCAGGCGATCGTCACACCGATGACGACATTGAACAAAGCGGCGAGCAGCGAGGCACCGAAGCTCAGTCGCAGCGCGGCCAGAAAGCGCGGCCCGGTAACGATTTCCGCGAATGACTTCCAGTCGAGCTCGAATGTCTTGATGTAGAGACCGATGATCGGAATGATAACGATGAGCGAAAGATAGAAGATCGTAAAACCGAAGGTCAGCCGGAAGCCCGGAATGATGCTCGGCTCCCGAAATCGAATCCGCCCCATAAGCCAACCCCCGCTGCTTTAAGAGTTGGCGGGCCGCAAGAAGCTGCTTCTCACGGCCCGCCAGGTCGCACGAGCATTCCGATCAGTTTGGCGAATAGATTTCGTCGAAGACGCCGCCCTCGTCGAAATGGGTCGGCTGGGCCACGGACCATCCGCCGAATACGTCGCCGACGGTTACCAGCTTGACCTCGGGAAAGGCGGCGAGATCGGCCGCATCGACATGTTCCGGATGGAGCGGTCGGTAAAAGTTCCGGGCAAAGATCTGTTGCGCTTCCGGCGTGTAGAGCTGATCGAGGAACGCCTGCGCCAGCTCGCGCGTCCCGTTGGCGTCGACGTTCTTGTCGACGATCGCCACCTTCACCTCGGCCAGGATCGAGACCGACGGAACGACGATTTCATACTCGCCACCGAATTCCTTGAGCGACAGGAGCGCCTCGTTCTCCCAGGCGATCAGCACGTCGCCGACCTTGTTCTGAACAAAGGTGTTGGTCGAGCCGCGGGCGCCGGTGTCGAGCACCGCCACATTCTGGTAGATCGCGGTAACGAATTCCTGTGCTTTCTGCTGATCGCCGCCATTGTTTTCGAGCGCATAGGCCCATGCGGCGAGATAGTTCCAGCGCGCGCCGCCGGAGGTCTTCGGATTGGGCGTGATCACCACGACATCGTCCCGGGTGAGGTCGTTCCAGTCCCGGATATTCTTGGGATTACCCTCGCGCACCAAGAGAACGATGGTCGAGGTGTAGGGCGAGGATGAAGCCGGGAACTCGCTCTGCCAGCCCGGGTCGATGAGGCCGGTCGCCTCGATGCCGAGGATGTCGCCTTCGAGCGGGAAGGTCACCACGTCGGCCGGCACCCCCTCGTTCACGGAGCGGACCTGTGCGCCGGACCCGCCGTGGCTGTTGCTGATCTCGACCGTCTCGCCGGTCATCTCCAGCCAGTACTGGGCGAAGTATTCGGAGTACTCGCGATAGAGCTCGCGGGTCGGATCGTAGGACACGTTGTTGAGGGTGTCCTGGCCCCGGGCCGGCGCCAGCGCACCGCCCAGGATCGTCACAGCAACGACAAAGACGCCGACGGAAGAAGCATGAAATATTCCCATAGCAGCCTCCCTGTGATCGAATACACGAGTATCTCGATCTATTTTGTCGACTTTGTCAAGGCAACGCGAACCGACAGTTTTCCCCTATATTCCAATCCCTTGAATGATTTCAGCCCGGGCTGAGCTCTTTGGCATTCTCTCGTCCACCCCCGAAATTGCGTCCCGCAAGGTGAGTTTGTCGAGCACCCGCCGGGTGGCCTCATAGGCCTGATCGAAGACGTGTCGGATCTCGCAGGCATCCTCGTCCGGACAATCGGCACAGCGCCGGTAGGCGGTCTGGGAGAGGCATGGCAACGGCGCGATCGGCCCGTCGATGATGCGCAGAACGGCGCCAAAGGTGATCGATTCCGGCGCCTTCAGGAGCGCGTAGCCGCCCTTCTTGCCGCGGCGGCTGGCCACCAGGCCCCGTGCCTTCAGATCGAGCAGGATATGCTCGAGAAAGCGCTTCGGCACGGCTGCGGTATCCGCAAGGTCCTGGGTCAGGACGGTTTCGCCGGCAGGCAGGCGCGCCAGGACGACCATGGCCCGCAGGGCATATTTGGCTTTCTGACTGATCATGAATCGCGTCCCGATACTCGATTAAACGCATCGAGTATAGGAAGGACAATCCCCCGTGGCGAGGACCGACCCGGCGCCGACTGGCCATCCGTCCCTGATCCGACGGCGTTCGGCCGGCCACGACGCCCACGGCCCGGATCAGACCGGCGGTCGCCGCCCGCGCACCAGATGGGCGATCACCGAGACCACAAACAGGATCAGGAAAATCACGAACAGGATTTTCGCAATCCCCGCCGCGGTCGCCGCGATACCGCCGAATCCGAAGACAGCCGCGACCAATGCGATCACCAGAAACGTAAGAGCCCAGCCAAGCATCGTACCGATCTCCTTTCATTCCATCGCCAATGTTGCAGGTTGTTCAGTCAGCCCTTTTTCCTCTTTCCTTCTTCCCGTTCTGAGGCTCCAAAGGCGGCGTTTCGGTTTTAAGCGCGTGGCGCTCGAACAGTCCGAGGAGAATCAGAATGAATAAGGCAAACCCGACGCCGATTGCCGCAAGCTTGAAATAGCCGGCGCCGGCCGCAACGCCGACGGCACCCGCCATCCACAAACTGGCGCCTGTCGTCAGACCGTGCACCTGATCGCCACCGCGAATGATGGCGCCCGCGCCCAGGAATGCGACGCCCGCGATCACCGCTTCTATGACGCGCAGCGGGTCGATCTCGATGCCGCCGACCTCCTTGGCTTCCACGACGAACTCCGCCGTCAGCAGCGTGAAACTCGCCGCCGCGAGCGAAACCATCATGTTCGTCCGCAGACCGGCCGGCCGGCCTTTGATCTCGCGCTCGAAGCCGATGATGCCGCCGAGCAGAACGGCCACGCCCAGGCGGATCAGGATTGTGATGGTAGAAAATTCCGATGCGATATGTTCGCTGAACATTGCCCTCCCTCTGCGTCGCAATTTATGACAGCGTCGTTTGTCGATCTTGCGCTACGTCAAATAACGCCGACTCCGCTGTTGAAAATTTGGCGGCGACATCGCGTGAATTCAATTGGCGCTGGCCACAAAAACGCCGCAATAGGACCAGGATCACAGCAATGCCACATCGCTCAGAAAGCCAATAATTCCTAGCGTTAAGCGTTAGAATCCAGCCTTGCGGTATGCGGTCCCAGCCTTGCCACAACGACCGGGTTGCAGTGCGTAGTACCTCCCTTACATGGAAACGTATCGAACCAACGCGTTGCGGTTCGATATCCGAGTGAGGGAGCTAACAATGAGACTAGCAATTCTGGCCGCCGGCTTTTGTGTCGCGTCTTTCACAGCGCAGGCGGAGTCCATTCCGCAGTCGGTGCTGAATACCTACCGCGCGGATTGCACCGCGTCTTGCCAGCAAACCCAGAGCGGGGACTACTGCATGGAGATGTGCGGCTGCGTGGCAGGCAACATGCAATCCGATTGGACGATGGCGGAGTACGACCAGCTGGTACAGCGTTACGAAGCCGATCCGAATGACGCCACGGTTAAGGCGACAATGGACGGCATGGTCGCGCAGTGCCGGCAGACCGTTCAAAACGGGGGTTAAGAAGCGCACATCCGAGTGCGCGCAACCTAACTGTAGGAGCACATCATGAAACGCTTAGCTTTGATCGCCTTTACCATTCTCGCCCTTGGCCCGCTCGCCGCCTGCGGCAATTCGCAGGGTGAACGTGCGTTATCGGGTGCAGGCATCGGTGCCGGTGCCGGCGCTGCGGGTGCGGCTCTGACGGGTGGCAGTGTTGGCGGTGGCGCGCTGCTCGGCGGTGCCGCGGGCGCCGCGATCGGTGCCCTGACGGAAGAAGAAGATCTCGATCTCGGCGAACCCATCTGGAAGTAACCGGGAACCGAACGGAGCCCGCATGGTGCCGGCTCGAGTCTGACTGACAAATCGACGACAGGAGAACAAATTATGAAAAAGTTTGCGGGATCCCTCGCCGTTGGATTTTCGGTTGGTGCGCTGCTGGTGGGTGCCAGCTCGATCGAGTCGCACTATGCATTCGCAACCGACTACATCCAGCTCGTCGCCGGCGACACCAATGAAGCCGGCGCCCTGCCGGATACAACGGTGCCGCGGGTCGAGTACGAGACCCAGATGCAGGCCGTGATGGACGATCGGTCCAACGAGGTGCGTGCGCTTCGCGACAGCGAAACGACCGTCACCGACGACGTCCTGACGGCCGTTGAGTCGTCCTGGCAGGCTGTCGAAGACAGCTGGGCCGAAACCCAGGCGGCTGCCGACGAAGAGTGGGAAGCGGCTCGTGAAGCCATGATCGAGGCCTGGGACGATTTCGAGGCCACATGGAACGAGACGTTCACCGACGAAACTGATTCGAGCCAGATGTAATCGCTCGACTCACTCTTTCGTCGAAAGTCGAAACGGCCCGCTCACATCGAGCGGGCCGCTTTTCGTTGCGGTCGTTCCCCGATGCGGAATGGCCGGCTGCTTGCCAAGTCCTGGCCCCGCTGCAAGATAGGTACCGAATTGACCCGATCGCGCCGCCGGATGGCCGGCCGCAGCGTAATCAACGGACCCCGACGATGGACGAGACATTCCGCCAGGCTGGGCGCCGGCTCGATCTCGCTTTGGCGCTCAAGGATGAAGGGGATGTTGCCGGCGCACGCGACGCGGCTGGCGCTGCCTGCGAACTAGCACCCGACTGGGTCGATGCATGGTTTGTCCTCGCCGAAACCTGCGAGCAGCTCGGCGCTGCCGATGAGGCCGCATCCGCCTATCGCCGTTGCCTCGCGATCGACCCGGGCGACCGATTCGGCGCGGCCGCGCGCCTCGCCATGATGGGTGCTGCGGCAACACCGGGGCGATTGCCGGCGGATTATGTGACAGCCTTGTTCGACGGCATCGCGGCACGATTCGAGGAATCGCTGCTTGGCCGGCTCGACTATCGCGCGCCGCAGCTTCTTTACGACGCCGTCAACGATCACCGCGATCGTCTGCCGGCGCCGCTCGCGATTCTCGACCTCGGCTGCGGCACCGGGCTGGCTGGCGAGATCTTCCGGCCACTCGCGGAACGGCTCGACGGGATCGATCTGTCGCCGCGCATGATCGACGAAGCGGCCCGCAAGAAGATCTACGACAATGTGCGAACAGCCGACCTCCTCGATACGCCGGATGGTGCAGCGCCGCGCTATGGTCTCATCGTCGCCGCGGACGTGTACAACTATCTGGGCGATCTCCAGCCCGCCTTTGCGGCTGCCGCGTCCCGGCTCATGACCGGCGGAATGCTCGCCTTCACCATCGAAGAGGGTGCAACCGCCCCTTTCGATCTCGGACCCGGGCAGCGCTTTCGGCACGACCCGGCCGCGGTACGCGCGAACCTGAACGCGGCCGGTTTCCGGCTGCTGGACGATCGCGCGGCAACGCTGCGCTTGGAACGCCGCGAACCGGTGCGCGGCCGCATCCTGCTGGCGACATGCGAGCCGGACCGTCACCCCGCATAAAGGGATCGGGCACAAACGTCATCAAACCATTGCCGGTTTGTCGGCCTTTCGCTATATTCAATTGAATATAGCGGAACATCGAGAGCTTTTTCATGATTTGTCCAAGATCGTCGATCGCCAGTGCGGCGTTGGCCATCGCCCTGCTCTGCGGCATTCCGCTCGGCGCCGCGCAGAGCGACGAACTGACCGTCCTCGCGGCAGCCAGCCTGACCAACGCGCTGGAGGAGATCGGCGCTCACTATGCAGCGGAAACCGGAAAGACAGTGCGGTTCTCGTTCGCCTCCTCATCGGCTTTGGCAAAGCAGGTCGAGGCCGGCGCACCGGCGCATATCTTCGCCTCGGCCGACCAGAAATGGATGGACTATCTGGCCGAACGGAATCTCATCGAAGCCGATACGCGCGTGAGCCCGATCGGCAACAGCCTCGTGCTGATCGTGCCGGCGGACAGCGCTGCCGGTGACGTCACGGTCGATGCCTCGACCGATCTCGGCGCGCTGCTCGGCGTGGAGGGGCGTCTCTCCGTCGGCGATCCCGACCATGTGCCGGCCGGCATCTATGCCAGGGAGGCGCTGGAATCGCTCGGGCTCTGGGCCACGGCTGAATCCCGCCTCGCCCGTGCCGAAGACGTGCGCGCGGCGCTCGTGCTGGTCGAGCGCGGCGAGGCCCCGCTTGGTATCGTCTATGCGACCGACGCCGCCATATCGGACAAGGTTCGGATCATCGGTACGTTCCCGGCCGATTCGCACACGCCGATCACCTATCCCTTCGCGATCATCGCCGGCCAGAATAGCGAGGACGCCGACGCCTTCTTCCGCTATGTAACGGGGCCAGAGGGTCTCGAAACATTCCGGAAGTACGGCTTCTCGGCGAATGAATGATCCGACATCGGGACTGTTAAGCGACGCCGAGCTGGAGGCGCTTTGGCTTAGCCTCCGCATTTCGGTAGTTGCGGTTGCCGGCGCTTTGCCATTCGCCCTCGCGGTGGCATTGCTGCTGGCCCGCTGCCGCTTCCCCGGCAAGATCCTCGTTGACGGGCTGGTGCATCTGCCGCTCGTACTGCCGCCGGTGGTCATCGGCTATCTGCTGCTCATCACCTTCGGGACGCGCGCGCCGGTCGGCGCCTGGCTGCTCGAGACATTCGATATCCGCTTCGTGTTCAGCTGGACGGGTGCGGCGCTCGCCGCCGCGATCATCAGCTTTCCCTTCCAGGTGCGGGCGATCCGGCTCTCGATCGAGGCGATCGATCCCGGCCTGGGTGCTGCCGCCGAAACGCTCGGCGCGGGGCCGATCGACCGGTTCGTGAACATCATATTGCCGCTCGCGCTGCCCGGCATCATCGCCGGTGCGATCACCGCCTTCGCCGCGAGCCTCGGCGAATTCGGCGCGATCATCACCTTCGTGTCGAACATCCCCGGCGAGACGCGCACGTTGCCGCTCGCGATCTATACCGCGATCCAGACGCCCGGCGGCGAGGCGGCGGCCGGCCGGCTTGCCTTGCTTGCGATCGCACTCGCGCTGATCGGCCTCATTCTGTCCGAACTGGCCGCGCGCCGCGTCCGGACATTGCACGGCCGATGATTCTCGATCTCGCTTTGCGGCATCGGCTCGGCGCGTTCGTGCTCGATGTCGATTTCAAAATCGAGCGGCCGGGCATCACCGCCTTGTTCGGACCCTCGGGCGCCGGCAAAACCACGATCGTCAATGCGATCGCCGGATTGTTCCGCCCGGACAAGGGCCGCATCGCGATCGACGGCGATGTCCTGTTCGATGGGAAGCGCGGTATAAACCTGCCGGCGCGGCAACGGCGCATCGGCTATGTGTTTCAGGATGCGCGGCTGTTTCCGCATCTCGATGTGCGCGACAATCTGTTGTTCGGCGCACGGCGCGGGGCCACAGGCGGAACCACCGCGTCCTTCGATGCAATCGTTGTGTTGCTCGGCATCGCTGCGCTGCTCGAACGTCGCCCGCGCCATTTGTCGGGCGGCGAACGCCAGCGCGTCGCCCTCGGCCGCGCGCTTCTCGCCGGGCCGCGACTGCTGCTGCTCGACGAACCGCTCGCGGGCCTCGATCAGGGCCGCCGCGCCGAGATCATGCCCTATCTCGAACGGCTGCGGGACGAGGCCGGCATACCGATGCTTTATGTCAGTCATGCGGCCGACGAGGTCGCTCGGCTGGCCGAGAATATGGTGGTTGTCGATGCCGGGCACGTCGTCGCATCGGGCAGCGTGTTCGACCTGATGGCGCGGCTCGATCTGTTTCCGCTGACCGGCCCGATCGAAGCGGGTGCAGTGTTCGAGGCGCGCATCGAAATCCATGACGGGCAAGATCAGATGACCGCGCTCACGTTCGATGGCGGCCGGTTCTGGGTACCGGGGATCGAGGGATCGATCGGAGCGACAGTGCGGGTGCGCATTCGCGCCCGCGACGTCATGCTGGCGCTGGAAGAGCCGCAGGGCATCAGCGCGAACAATGTTCTGCGCGGTCGCGTGACCGAAATCCGGCCCGATTCCGGCGCGCATGTTGACGTGCAGATCGCCTGCGGGGGCACGCGGTTGATCGCACGCATCACGCGCCGCTCGCTGGCGCGGCTCGATTTGCAGCCGGGCATCGCGCTTTTTGCCGTAATCAAATCCGTCACGATTGACCGGCGCAGCCTCGCAACCGATCGGGCTCCCGATATTGCCTGACGGCCGGGACCGACTGGTCGTTTCAGCCGCGGCGGCGGCCCAGTGTCGCGAGCCGGCGCAGCGCCGGGCTTGCGGCCTTGCTGGCCACGCGCTGGATCTCGTCATAGCGCGCCAACAGATCGCGGCCAAGCGGCGTCAGGATGGCGCCACCGCGTTCGCGGCCGCCGACATGGGTTTCGACCACCGGCCCGCCGAGACTTTGGCCAAGCGCCTCGATCAGCAGCCAGGCCCGTCGATACGACATGTCGAGCGCGCGGGCCGCGGCCGAAATCGATTGATGCTCGTCGACCGCCTGCAACAGCGCGATCTTGCCCGGGCCGATCTTCTCGCCGGCGCCGAAATCGATCCGGATCCAGAGTTTGGGCTCGCTGGTCTTCCTGGCCATGACCGCCCCGTATTTAGTCGCCGGCGCGGATCGTGATCTTGTTGATCTCGCCCATGAGATCGACGAGCCGCGGCACGAACTGATCCCGTCTACCCATCGCGCAGGCAAGCAGATAGGTCTGATGCACTGTTTCGCCGAGCAGCGACGTCACCGGCATCGCACGCGTCATGTCGGTGTAGTAGCGCAGATCCTTTTCCGCATTGCCGATCGCGAACTGCGCGGCGCTGTCGTCGTCGTCGAACACCAAGCGCATCAGCCGCTGGAACATGACACTGTTGGCGCCGCCCGAGGTAACCACCGCCTCGAGCGCCTTCATGTCGATATCGGCCTTCTTCGCCGCGCACAGCGCCTCGGCGACCAGGGCCGCGATGCCCAGGCCGAGAAAATTATTGACGAGCTTCAACTTGTGTCCCGCGCCGACGCCGCCGGCATGGACGATCGTGTCGGCGAAGCATTCGAGGATCGGCCGGATCTCGGCAAGAAGCGCGGCATCGCCGCCGACCATGACCGCGAGTTTGCCGGCTTCGGCTTCTTTCGGCGTGCGGGTGAGCGGCGCATCGATGAAACGCGCCCCTTCATTGGCGAAAGCGGCGGCGAGCTTCGCCGTCGAATTGGGATCGGCGGTAGTGCAGTCGATCACGGTCAGCCCACGACGGGCACCGGCCAGCAGGCCGGTCTCGCCATAGACCACCGATTCAAGCTGCGGCGAACCGGTCACGCAGGTGATGACGACATCGCTTTCCGCGGCGATCGAGCGCGCATCGGACAGCTCGCGCGCACCGCGCCGGACGAGATCCTCGACCGGCGTCCGGTTGCGATGCGCCAGCACCAGCAGTTCGTGGCCTTTCTCGACGATATTCTTGCCGATGCCGTGGCCCATGAGACCGGCGCCGATGAGCCCGACCCGCGCCTGCTTCGTCATGATGCTGCTCTCCCGATCCAGCGCGTCTTCCGCAGGCGCGGAGCCTAGGGGGCGGTTCCGGCCGGTGCAAGGTTGCCGCAGCGACGAGCGGATCATATTGTTTCGATGCCTCCGACTGCCCGCGCGGGCCGGATGCGCCGATTGCAGCGGCATCGGCAAACGACCGAGGAGAGCCCCGCGGCCGGCGTTTTCGACCGAGCCTGCGCCATTCTTCATGCTGTATCTCGAACTTATCATCCTGCTGGTGCTCATCGTCCTCAATGGCATGCTCGCCATGTCGGAGCTGGCCGTCGTGTCGTCGCGCCGCGCGCGGCTTGAGCGCATGGCCTCGGGCGGTGACCGCGGCGCGCGCATTGCCCTCCAGCTCATCGCCGATCCGGGACGATTTCTCTCGTCCGTCCAGATCGGCATCACGCTGGTGGGCATCTTCGCGGGCGCATTCGGCGGTGCGACAATCGCGGCACGGATCGGCCGCTGGATCGACACGATCCCGCTGTTCGCGCCGCGGGGCGAAGAGATCGGCTTTGCACTGACGGTCGTCGCCGTGACCTACATGACGCTGATCGTCGGCGAACTCGTACCCAAACGCATCGCGCTGGCGAACCCCGAGCGCATCGCCGCCCGCGTCGCCCGCCCGATGAAGATTCTGGCGCAGGCCGCCGGGCCGGCGGTGTGGCTGCTCAAGGTCTCGACCGAAAGCGTGCTCGCGCTGCTCGGGCTCAAGGGCGTTCGCCGCCAGCCCATCACCGAAGAAGAGCTCAAGTCGATGATCGCCGAAGGCACGCGTGCGGGCGTCTTCGTGCCGGAAGAACAGGAGATGATCGAAGGCGTGCTGCGGCTGACCGACCGGCAGGTCCGGGCTGTGATGACGCCGCGCAGCGATCTTTTCTGGATCGACATCGGCTTCAGCCGCGAGGCGATCGCTGCAAAATTGCAGGAAACGCGGCATTCTCGGTTACTGATCTGCGATGGGTCCGTCGACCGCCCGATCGGCATTGCCCACACCAAGGACCTCGTGCCGCTGCCGGGTAGCGTCGGCAGCGAGGATCTTCGCCGCGTCATGGTGCCGCCCCTGATCGTGCCGGAAACCATGCCGGTGCTGCGCCTGCTCGATCGCTTCCGCAGCGAGCGCATCCACATGGCGGTCGCGGTCGACGAGTACGGCACGACCGAAGGCATCGTGACGCCGACCGATATTCTCGAGGCGATTGCCGGCGATCTGCCAGAGCGCGGCGACACCGCCGGGCCGACCATTGTCCGGCGCGCCGACGGATCCTGGCTGGTCGACGGCATGCTGCCACTCGACGAATTCGAGGATAAAACCGGCCTGCACGATCTCGAAGCCGAGGGCACATTTCATACGGTGGCAGGGTTCGTGCTGCATCGGCTCGGGCACTTGCCGAGCGTTGGCGAAAGTTTTGTCTATCGCGATGCTCGCTTCGAGATCGTCGATCTCGACGGAAGGCGGATCGACAAGATCCTGGTCTATCTGCAGGTTTCGGACCCGAACTAGGGCCCGCGGACGCCCCCTGTCATTCGGCAGTCGTTCTTACGCGCACCAACCGGTCGAGATTCGATTCGGGCAGCCATATTTCGCCATCGCGTCCGAGGATCTGGCGCACGTCGCCGTCCTCGTTATCGCTTGCCGGAATCGTTGCGATGAAGCTTTCACTGACCGGATCGAACGCCAGCACGGCATTGGCCGAAAAATCGCTCACCCACACGATGTCACGCTCGTCGACATAGACGGCATAGGCGGCCGGATCGTCACCCGGCAACTTCCATGCCGCCCATGTGCCGGTCGCGGGATCGTATCGGCTCAACTGACCCGACATCCATTCGCTGACCCAGATCATGCCCTTTGAATCCGACCAGACACGCCGCGCACCTTGCTCCGGCGTCGGGGGATCGATTGGATGCGCTTCGCCGGTCGTGCGGTCGATCCGGGCAATATGGTCGCCGGCAAGCGACGCATAATAGATCTCGCCGTCCGGTGTGGCGGTGATCCCGTAAGGTCCGTGGCCGCGCGGACTCTCAAACACACGCATCGCACCCGTCGCGGGATCGAGGCTGCCATGGAAACCGTTCTGCCCGGTGAACCAGAGCACGCCGTCGCCATCGAAAGCGGCTGTGTTCAAATTCGCATCATCGGCATGATCGGGCAGCGTCCAGACGGTAACGTCGCTGCTGCCGGGTTCGTAACGCACGATCGCGTTGAGCCCACTGTCGGTAATCCAGGCATTGCCGTCCGGCCCCTGGATGACGCCGTGTGGCGCAGAGCCGTCGCCAAGTGGGATTTTTTCGACGGCCCCGGTTTCCGGATCGAGAATCCCGAGCGCGCCGGCGCGTTGTGCCGTGTACCAGACGAGGCCGTCCGGGGCCGGCGCCACATCGTGCGGGCGATCGCCCTTCGGCAGTTCGTAGACCGTGATTTCATTTGCAGCGGCGCGCAAGCCAAGGGCCAGCAGCGCCACGCACAACATCGCGAAACCGGCACTTCGATGGATTGCAGTGGCCATGGCAGAGCCTCCCCGGTTCGATGGATCCGATGGATATGGGAGGAGCGGGACTTCGACACAACCGCGATTTATTCGGGCCAGCCGGGCCACCGACAGACCCGGAGCGGCCACGCTAGCCGCCGGCCATCTTCGGCAGAATATAGACTTCACTGTTGGCCGCGATCGGCTGGAACCATGCGTCGCGGTAAATCTCGCCGTTGATCGCGACGGCGACGCCGCGCGCGATCAACGATTTCAATTCGGGACAACGCTCCGCGAGACTGTCGAGAATCTCGCGGATGTTGCGGCCCTCGACCTGGACCCGTTCGCGACCGCCGGCCTGCGCCTTCAGCGAGCCGCTGAGGCGGACCTCGATCGTCTGCGAGGTGCCCGCCGCGATCGCCCTAGCCCGCCAGGGCTTTGAGAATACGCGGCGGCGACATCGGCAGTTCGGTCAGGCGCAGACCCGCTGCCGCCGACACCGCGTTCGCGATCGCCGCCATCGGCGGCACGATCGAGGTTTCGCCGACGCCCCGGACACCATAAGGATGGCCCGGGTTCGGCACCTCGACGATCAAGGTATCGATCATCGGCAGATCCGATGCGACCGGCAGGCGGTAATCGAGGAAGCCGGCATTCTGCAACTTGCCGTCCTTGCCGTAGATATATTCCTCGTTAAGCGCCCAGCCGATGCCCTGCACGGCACCACCCTGAAGCTGACCCTCGACATAGCTCGGATGGACGGCCTTGCCGGCATCCTGCACGACGAGATAGCGCAGCACCTTGGTGAAGCCGGTCTCGGGATCGACTTCGACGTCGACGATATGGGTCGCGAAGCTCGGGCCCGCGTTCTCGGCGTTGCACTCGAGATGGCCGGCAATCGGTCCGCCGGTCCGCCCGGCGACCGCTGCGATCTCGGCGAGCGACATCGGGGGGAACTCGCCGGCATTTTTACCGGCCGGCTTCGCATGGCCCTTTTCCCAGGTGACCGCGTCTTCAGCGATGCCCCAGGTTTTCGCAGCCCGCGAGCACAGCACCTTGATGGCGTTGCGCGCGGCTTCGATCGTGGCAAGCCCGGCCGCGAAGGTCACGCGGCTGCCGTCGGTCACGTCGTTATGACCGACCGAGCTGGTATCGGCGATGACCGCACGCACCTTCTCGTAAGGAATGCCAAGCTCTTCGGCCGCCATCAGGCACATCGACGCCCGCGACCCACCGATGTCCGGTGTGCCGAGGACGAGACCCACAGTGCCGTCGCCGTTCACGTTGAGCGACACCGACGTCTGGCCGCCGAAATTGAACCAGTACCCGCAGGACACGCCGCGACCCTGATTCTTCCCGAGCTTGACCTTGTAGTTCGGATGCTTCTTCGCCGCTTCGAGCGTCTCGATCAGGCCAACGCGACCGAATGTTGGACCGTAGGACGACTGGGTACCTTCCTTGGCCGCGTTCTTGAGCCGCATGTCGAGCGGATCCATGCCGATCTTCTGTGCGAGCTCTGCGACCACGCTTTCGACCGCGAACGCCGCCATCGGCGCACCGGGCGCGCGATAGGCGGCCTGCTTCGGCCGGTTGCAGACCACGTCATAACCGACCGACCGCACATGCTCGAGGTCGTAACAGGCAAAGGCCGTCATGGCCCCCATTTCAACCGGCGACCCGGCGAACGCACCGCCCTGATAACGCAGTTCGCATTCGGCACCGGTGATCTTGCCGTCCTTCTTGCAGCCGATCTTGACGCGCATGCTGGCGCTCGAGGTCGGGCCGGTGGCCTTGAACACTTCATCGCGGCTCATGACGATCTTGACCGGCCGGTTCGCCTTGCGCGACAGCGCCAGCGCGACCGGTTCGATGAACACCGTTGTCTTGCCGCCGAAACCGCCGCCGATCTCCGAGGCAGTCACACGCAGCTTCGACACTTCGAGGCCGAGCAGGGCAGCGCAGGTGTCACGAACCATGAAATGGCCCTGCGTGCAGCACCAGATTTCGCCCTGGCCGTCCGGGCCCATGCTCGCGAGGCAGGCATGCGGCTCGATATAGCCCTGATGGGTCGCTTCGGTGCGGAAACTCTTCTCGACGACGAAATCCGCCTTGGCGAAACCCGCTTCCGGATCGCCATGACCAAACTCGCAGCGGCTGACGACGTTGGATGCCTTCTTCGGCGCCGGCTCGACGCCCTTGGTGAAGATGTGATCGTGCAGGACCGGCGCATCGGCCTTCATCGCCTCGTCGACATCGGTCACATGCGGCAGCACTTCGTAATCGACCGTGATCAGCTTCAGTGCCTTCCGCGCGGTCGTCGCATCGATCGCCGCCACCGCGGCAACCGCATGGCCCTCATAGAGCGCCTTCTCGCGCGCCATGATGTTGACCAGCACGTCCTTGTCGGCACCGTCATGCACCGGCAGATCGTCGCGCGTGATGACCGCCTTTACGCCCTGCAGGGCTTCCGCCTTCGACGTGTCGATCTTGCGGATGCGCGCATGTGCGTGCGGGCTGCGCAGGATGAGGCCGACCAGCATGCCCGGCGCGCTCATGTCGGCGCCGAAACGGGCGCGACCGGTTACCTTGTCGACGCCGTCCGGCCGAAGAGGCCGCGTTCCGACACTTGAGTATTTCCGACCGGCTCTCGCGTTCGTTTCATCAAGCGGCATGACGCCCTCCCTTCATTTCAGCGGCGGCATCCATGACCGCGCGCACGATCTTGTCGTAGCCGGTGCACCGGCAGAGATTGCCGGCGAGCCAGAAGCGAACTTCTGTCTCGTCGGGATTCGGATTGCGTTCGAGCAGCGCCTTGGCGGCGACCAGGATACCCGGCGTGCAGATCCCGCATTGCAGCGCCGCATGTTCGATGAACTTGCGCTGCAAGGGATGAAGCTGGTCGCCATTGGCCATGCCTTCGATCGTCGTTAGCTTGCGGCCGTCCATCTCCGCGCCGAGCACCAGGCAGGAACAGACCAGACGTCCGTCGATCGTGACGCTGCAGGCGCCGCAATCGCCGGTGCCGCAGCCTTCCTTGGCGCCGGTCAGGCCGAGCCGGTTGCGCAACACGTCGAGGAGCGGCTCATCCGGCTCGCAGACATATTCGACAGTGTCGCCGTTAATCGTCGTAGTGACGTGAATTCCGCTCATGCCTTGCTCCCTGCGCGTTCGATAGCGATGCCGGCGGCGCGCCGTGCCAGGACGCCGACGACCTTGATCCGAAATTCCTTGGTGCCACGCCTGTCGTCGATCGGCTTGGCGGCAGCCGATGCGGCGGCGGCCAGCTTTTCCATCGCAGCATCGTCGCCCTTGGTGCCGATCAGGGCCTTCGCGGCGTCCTCGACCAGCAGCGCGCGGGCCGCAACGGCACCGAGCGATACGCGCGCCGCCGAAATCTTGCCGGCACCGTCGAGCGTCACGCTGACGCCGACGCCGACGACGGCGATATCCATTTCCGTGCGCGGAATGAACCGCAGATAGGCATCGCCCGATTGGGCCGGGCGCTTCGGCAGGAAAACCGAGGCAACGAACTCGCCCTTCGCCAGCGACGTTTTGCCCGGTGCTGTTGCGATGTCGCCGACCGGCACGTCGCGCTGGCCCTTGGGACCGACGATGCGCGCGGTCGCTTCGGCTGCCATCATGGCCGGGACGCTGTCCGCCGCCGGCGAGGCGTTGCAGAGATTGCCGACGATCGTCGCGCGGCCCTGGATCTGGGTCGATCCGATCAGTTCCGCTGCCTCGACGACGCCCGGCCAAGCCTTGCGGACGTCCTTATGTTCGCCCAGTTCGGCGCTCGGCACCGCAGCGCCAATGCGAAACCCGCCATTTTCGGCGACGATGTCGCGCATCCCGGGAATGCGCTTGATATCGACGATCAGGTCGGGCTCGACCGCGCCGCCTCGCATCTGCACCAAAAGGTCGGTCCCGCCCGCCAAAATCCGGGCGTGACCGGCTTCGCCGCCGAGCAGCTTCACCGCCGCCTCGACCGTCGCCGGAGACTCATATCGCATGTGCCAGATCCCTTATTTCTTGCTCCCGGCCGCGCCAGACCCGTGATGTGCCATTTCGGGTGATTCCGGCGGCGGCGAGCCGCACGATAGGGCGCCGGTTGGGCCTGCGGCAAGGGCCAAAACCGCTTGAAAACCGGACATGCTGTCCGACGCCGGATCGCACCGGCGTGGGTCGAGGTTGGCCGGCAATTCCCTGTTCAGGTACCACGCGCGAATCGCGGCGGCCGGAGAGCCGCCATCATGGGAACAACCGGTCGACACACGATCCGGCCGCCCGCCCATCCTATTGCCGCGCGAACAAATGTTGCGTGCGGTTGGCGATGGCGACCAGCGACAGCATGACCGGCACCTCGACCAGCACGCCCACGACGGTCGCCAGCGCGGCCCCGGAATTCAGGCCGAACAGGCTGATCGCCACCGCAACCGCGAGCTCGAAGAAGTTCGAGGTCCCGATCAGGGCGCAGGGGGCGGCGATCGCGAAGGGAACCCGCCAGACCCATGCCGCGACGTAGGTGACTGCGAAAATGCCGTAGCCCTGCACCAGGAGCGGCACGGCGATCAGGGCGATCAGCAACGGCTGTTCGAGGATGACCGGGCCCTGAAACCCGAACAGCAGGACGACTGTCGCGAGAAGACCGAGCACCGAATAGGGCTTCACCGCGGTCGTGAAACGCGCGGCTGCATTCGACCCTGCGCCCTTGCGAAGGTCGCTTGCGGTCAGGCGCTGCCGGGTCCAGACCCCGGCCGCAAACGGAATCACCACATAGAGGGCGACCGACAGGATCAGGGTCTGCCACGGCACCACGATGTCGGTCACACCCAGCAGCAGCGCCACGATCGGCGCGAAGGCAAAAATCATGATGACGTCGTTCACCGAAACCTGCACCAGCGTGTAGGTCGCATCCCCGCGTGTGAGTTGCGACCAGACGAACACCATCGCCGTGCAGGGCGCGGCACCGAGCAGGATCAGTCCCGCAATATATTGCTGCGCGTCGGCGGGAGCAATCAGATCGGCAAACACGATCTCGAAGAACAATACGCCGAGCGCTGCCATCGTGAATGGCTTGACCAGCCAGTTGACCACGATCGTCAGGATCAGGCCCTTGGGCCGCTCGTGTAGATGCCGCAGGCTTGCGACATCGACATTGACCATCATCGGATAAACCATCGCCCAGATCAGCACGGCGACGGCCAGATTGACCGAGGCGTATTCGAGACGGGCAACGAACGCGAAGGCTGCCGGAAACATAGCGCCGAGCGCGATGCCGGCGGCGATACACAGCGCAACCCAGACCGAAAGATACTTCTCGAACGTGCCGATGCCGGCGGATACCGGCGTGGCGGCTGCGACGCTGTCACCATTGGGGCTCATGGACGCTCCGATATCGGTTGTTTCGTATTTTTCCGGCGAGTTCGCAGGGGCTTCAGGCCGTGTCGGACAACTCGCGGCCGATTTTGTCGAGGCGGCGCTGCAACGCCAGCCGATCGAGCGCGGCAATCGGCAGGTTCACAAAAATGCTGATGCGGTTATGCAGCATCCGATAGGCCTCGGCGAAGGCAAGGCGCCGCTCGGCTTCGGTTCCCTGCGCGGCGGCGGGATCTGGCAGACCCCAATGCGCCGTCATCGGCTGGCCCGGCCAGACCGGGCAGACTTCGTTCGCTGCGTTGTCGCAGACCGTGAAGACAAAATGCAGCGGCGGCGCATCGGTTGTCGCAAACTCGTCCCAGGATTTCGAACGGAAATCCGCGGTCGTATGGTTCAGTTTCGCCAGCAGGTCGAGCGCGTAGGGATGAACTTCGCCCCTGGGCTGGCTGCCGGCACTCAACCCACGGAACTTACCCTGACCGAGGCGGTTGATGATCGCCTCGGCCAGGATGCTGCGCGCCGAATTGCCGGTACACAGAAAGAGCACGTTGAACGCGGCGGTTCGCGCCATGGAACGGCCTCTTCAGGCGCAGCAGGCCGACGCGCGCGACTTTTCGGCAGCGGCTTCTTCCGCAGGCGATTGCGGGACACCCGGCAATCCGAGCACGACGTCGCTGCCATAGACAGGGCTCTCGCCCGTGGTGAGGAAGGTTTCCCAGGCAACGCCCTCGGGATCGACGATCCATGCCTTTTCGGATTTCGCATAGCAGCAGGTCGTTTCGCCCTGCTCGGCCAGCTTCCGGCCCGACGATTTGAGCCGTCCGAATGCTTCGCGCAATTCGGCTTCGTTCTCGACCTGGATGCCGAGATGATCGACGCCCTTGCGTGCCCCGTGCGTCGAGATCGCGAAATTGACGCGCGGATCCTCGAGCATCCATTTCGCATAGTCGGGTTTGAGGACCGTCGGTTCGGCGTCGAACAATTCCGCATAGAACCGCACCGACTCCTCAAGATCGGAGACCGAAAGACCGATATGCAGACGTTTCACGATGCTTCTCCTCTGTTGTCGCTGGATTTGGCGGTGCCGCAGTCGACCGGCTGGACGCAGGCCAGCAGCGGCGCGCAGAGATCGGGCCGACCCTGGCAGCAATCTTCCATCAGGAAGGCCAGCAGGGCGCGCGTCCCCTCGAAATCGATACGGTAGATGATCGACCGCCCATCCCGCCGTGAGGCCACCAGACCGGCATGGGTCAGGATCGACAAATGCGATGAGAGCGTGTTGTGCGGGATGGCCAGCGCCCGAGCGATCTCGCCTGCCGGCAGGCCCTCTTCGCCGGCGCGGACCAGTAGACGGAAAGCCTCAAGCCGGCTGTCCTGGGCGAGCGCGCCGAAGGCGCGGGTGGCTGTTGTTGCGTCCATATGTCGGGACTTATCGACATATGGATCAGATGTCAATCCGCTTTTCTCGGCCCAGCGGGTCGGCGCCGCTGGCCGCGCCGCGCGTCGGCATTACCCGACGGTATGCCAGATGCGTCCTCGGGCCGCTGCCCGCTGACGCGCCCTGGTTTGGTATACCGGCTGCCGATATCCAGCCATGTGGTGCCGAAACGCCTTAACCGATCGAGCGCTGGTGCAGGACGCGGCCGATCAGGTTCATCAGGAGCTGCGCCGCCAGGATCGAGGTGGTGGCGGTATGGTCGTAATCGGGTGCTACCTCGACCAGATCGATCCCGACCACCTCGCCGCGCTCCACCAGCCCTTCGAACAGCTCCAGCACCTCGTAATAGAGGAACCCGCCATGCGAGGGTGTGCCGGTGCCCGGTGCGATCGACGGATCGAACCCGTCGATGTCGATGGTGATGTAATACCGTTTGCCCGCGGGGATGCGTTCGAGCACGCCTTCGGTGCCGAGCTTGCGGCAATGGCGCACCGAGAGAATGTCGCAGCCCATCTTGCGCGCCTCGTCATAACCTTCGCGCGCCGTCGACGAGACGTTACGGATCCCGAGCTGCGAGAGGCCGGTCACATATTTCTTTTCCGCCGCACGACGCATCGGATTGCCGTGGCCGTAGCGCACGCCGTGGCGCTCGTCGACAAAATCGAGATGCGCGTCGATCTGCACGATATGGATGTCGCCGTAACCCTCGAAGGCGTTGATGCAGGGGATGTTGATCGAATGGTCGCCGCCGAGCACGACCGGCAGCGCGCCGGCCTCGAGGATCTTGCTCACGCCGAATTCGATGTTGCGATGGCTGCCGATCGTATCGGTATGAATGATGTCCGCATCGCCGATATCGACGATCTTGGTCGTATCGCTCGGCAGATAGATCACGTCGTCCTCGAAATCGTAGGCGCCGGCATGGCCGAACGAGAACAAGGTCGAGGCATCGCGGATCGAGCGCGGGCCGAAGCGCGCACCGGGGCGCCACTGCGTGCCGAAATCGAACGGCGCGCCCAGTACGGCCACATCGGCGTCGATAGCATCCCAGTTCTCGACATAGGCGCATTTGGCGAAGGTGCAGATGCCGATGAACGGCAGATTGAGCCGCCCGGTCTCATAGCCTGCCTTGCCTTTCGCCGCCGGTTTTGCTGTCGGTTTCGGGGCCGGCTTTTTCTTCGACCGCAAGGCCGGTTTCACGGCGCGCTTCTTGAGCGCAGCCGGTTTGCGGCTGTGCGCGGCTTTGGTCGATTTCGTGCTTTTCGCCATCGTCGTCCCCTGTCGGTTCGGCCGTTCGGCCGGCTCTGGTCTGTCTCGCCGAACTATAACCTGCGGGAAGAGAACCGGAAGCGCTCGACCGGCCGCAATGCGCCGGGCATTCTGGCTGCAGGCGACGCGACGAACCTGGCTAAGGCGAACGGGCGAAGGCAAGCGCATGACACAGCAGATCCGGCTGCTCGACCGGCAGGAAACAGCCCGGGCAGTCGAATGGGCGGCAGAAGAAGGCTGGAATCCCGGCCTGAACGATGCCGATGCGTTCTTTGCGTCCGATCCGGGTGGCTATTGGGGCCTGTTCGAGGATGGCGCGTTGCTGGCGACCATCTCGGTCGTGCGCTATGGCGGCGCCTTCGCGTTCGTCGGTCTCTATATCTGCCGGCCCGACCGGCGTGGCGAAGGGCTTGGCTATCAGCTCTGGGAGTCGGCGCTGGGGAACGCAAACGCCGGCACGCTCGGGCTCGACGGCGTGGTCGACCAGCAATTGAACTACCGTAAAGCCGGCTTCGCATTGGCGCATCGCAATGTGCGCTATGGCGGTACGCCGGTCGCGACGGCTCCCGACGATCCGCGCCTGACGGGCATCGGACCGGAGGATGTCGGCGCGGTTCTCGCATACGAGGCGGCGGCGCGCCTCTTTCCCGCCGAGCGACGCGCGTTTCTGCGCGCATGGCTCGATCTGCCCGGTTCAACATCAGTAGCGCTGCGCGATCGCAGCGGCGCGATCGAAGGCTATGGCACGATCCGGCCCTGCCACAGTGGCTTCAAGATCGGCCCCCTGTTCGCGGCCCATGCCGGCGATGCGATGTGTCTGGCGCAGGCCCTGATCGTCAGGGCCGGACGCGGCCCGGTCTTCCTCGATCCGCCCGAACCGAACGTGCCGGCGGTCGATCTCGCGAAGCGCCTCGGCCTCGAACCGGTCTTCGAAACCGCGCGGATGTATCGCGGTCCAGCACCGGATCTCGCCGTCGATCGCATCTTCGGCATCACCAGTTTCGAACTCGGCTGAAGGCGCATCGCCCCGGCGCTTGACACCCGCCTGCGCCGGCAGTTCGCTGCCCGCCGAAGATCGGGGGCCGAGCGACATGAAACGCATCCAGAACAAGGTCTGTATCGTCACCGGCGCCGCGCGCGGCATCGGCAAGGGTTGCGCCGAACGCTTCGCCGCGGAAGGCGGCATCGTCTTCGTGTGCGATCGCGAGGGCGATGAGGCAATCGCGGTCGCCGCCGCCATCGGCAAACGCGCGCAGGCGTACCGGATGGATGTGTCGATCGAGGATGACTGGATCCGCCTGATCGAGGCGGTGCTCGCCGCGCATGGTCGGCTTGACGTGCTGGTCAACAATGCCGGAATCCAGTTTTCCAAGACATTGGCCGAGACCACGCTCGAGGATTGGCGCCGCGTCATGGCGGTCAACGCCGATGGCGCGTTTCTCGGCTGCAAACATGGCGTCGCCGCGATGAAGCGGGCCGGCAAAAAGGGGGCCGAAGGGTCGATCATCAACATGTCGTCGACCTATGCGATGGTCGCCGACGAACTCAACATCGCCTATTGCGCCAGCAAGGCCGCGGTGCGGCATCTGACCAAGGCGGTCGCGCTTGCCTGCGCGCGCGAGGGCACGCGCATCCGCGTCAATTCGATCCATCCCGGCATCATCCCGACGCCGCTGCTCGAGCATGAAATGTCTGAGGTCGTGCGCAAGACACCGGGCCTGACGATGGAGCAACTGCGCGCCGACTGGCTCCGGCTATTCCCGCTCGGGTTTGGGGAGCCTGCCGATATCGCGGCCGGCGCCCTCTTCCTCGCATCGGACGAATCGAAATACATGACCGGCAGCGAACTGGTCATCGATGGCGGGCATCTGACGCATTGATCGCGCACACGGGCCGCTGCAGCACGATGCGGCGTCAGGTCAGTCCCGCATGTGCCGCGATGAGATCTTCGAGAAACATCTGCCCGGCGCGCGTCAGCGCACCCTTGCGAAACGCGACAGCGTAGGGAACGCGATAGCTGAACCGGTCGGTGCAGACGGCGCGGATCAGCCCGCGGGCGATCCATGGCGCTGCATAAGGCTCGGGCAGGAAACCGACGAACGCGCCGGAGAGGATGAGCTGCGCGATGCCCTCGTCGGTATAGGCGGTGCCGGCCGTGTTGAAGCGCGGCTTAAGCGGATCGGCCGCCGCCGTGATGTAGCCGCGCGACGCAAAGGGCGCCGCAAAGATATCCGGATCGGCAATCGATGCGTCCGCGCGCGTGAAGAACGGGTGCGATGCGGCGCAATAGAGATATTGCCGCTCGACGAAAAGTGGGCGGCTTTCCAGCGCCCGGTGGACCCGTTCGGGAAATGGACCGATGCCGATCTCGATATCGCCATCCGCCAACCCCCGTTCCAGTTCGAGCGGCATGTTGATGTGAATGACTGGATGCACGCCCGGCAATCGCGCCCGGAACCGGCCGATCGCATCGGCCACGCGCGCATCCGGGTGATAGATGATGTTGCCGGTCGTACCCAGCTTCAGCTCGCCGCCGGGCAAGCGGCGCAGTCCCTCGACGATCGCACCGAATTCGTCGAGCGCGCCGACCACGCGCTTGTTCGCGGCAAGAACCTGTTTACCCTCTTCGGTAAGTTCGAAACCGCCGCGACCGCGTCGGCAGACCTTGATGCCGAGGCGGCGTTCGAGATCGGAAATCTGGCGGCTGATGGTCGAGACGCTGACGTTAAGCTCCGCCTGCGCCGCGGCAAATCCGCCGCAACGCGAAACCGCGGCAAAGACCCGCAGCAAATGAAGATCGGCATCGGCAACACGCATTCCGCCTCTCGCGCAGGCGCCGGGCGCCGTCCGGGCGCGGTCCTGCGGCCGGCATCCTAGCGAGAGGACGAATCGCTCACAACACGCGCTTGGCGGGATTTCGCCCGGAAATCCGCGCCATTTCGCTTGGCCCCCGCCCCGCAAGCTTGTATCGAGCTCGAAGCTGCGTTGCACCCTTCTGCGTGTTTCGCAGGAACGCCGCGTGATACCGTTTGAAAGAGGACAATCCCGGGCTTTGCCAGTGAATGGAGAATGGAAACATGGGCCAGATGCCGGAAATCAACCTACCCCTCGAGGCACGTCGTTCCGATCGCTTTCCGCAGGGTTGGGGCGTCAATGCGCAGACCGGCATGTTGACCGACGTGCTGTTGGGCAAGCCGGACCATTTCCGCTGGGTGGCGTTGAATTCGATCTCGGCGGTCACACTCGCGAATCAGGAACAGCTCGGCTACCGGTTCGATCAGCAGAAGGCGATGCAGCAGCATCGCAAGATGGTCGATATTTACGAACAAGCCGGCGTGCGCTGCCACTTTGTCGAAGCCGATGTCGGGCTGCCGTCGAGCGTCTTCACCCGCGATTCCAGTTTCATGACACCCTGGGGCGCCGTCGTCACCAGCATCCAGACGCCGCCGCGTCGGCGCGACTATGCGGTCGTATCCGAGTTCTACCATCAGGCCGGCATTCCGGTCTGGAAATGGGTCACGGCCGGCCATTTCGAGGGCGGCGATTTCCTGATCCTGAAGCCCGGCGTCGCGGTGCTCGGCTGGTCCGGCGATCGTTCGACCAAGGAAGGCGCCGATCAGGTCGCGGGCTGGGTGCGCGAGAAAGGCTGGGAGGTTTCCGTCGTGCCGATCCCGCCGCAGTTCGTGCACGTGGATGCCGTCGTCGTCATGCTCGAGAAAGGCCTCGCGCTCGTGTGCGAGGATGCGCTGCCGTCATACGCGCTCGATTTCATCAAGAAGAAGCACGGCGTCCGAACCGTTCCCGTTGCCTACGCCGACTGCGTCAAGCTGGGTGGCAATCTCGTCAGCCTCGGCGGCAAGCGCGTGCTCTCGATGGCGCATAATGTGAACGTCAACAAGCAACTCGAGGCGGAAGGCTTCGAGGTGTTCGCAGTCGACTACGACATGTTCGCTCTGGGTGGCGGCGGCGTGCATTGTTCCTGCCACGAAATCCGACGCGACCCGGAATAACGGCGGCCCCGGTCCGGGGTCGCACAATCAAGCACGGTCCGATCGAATGATACGGACCGGCGATGTCAGGGAGGTGACGATGACGAAGCCAATGGGCGGCCCCGGCGGTCTGGTCCGGGTTCGGATTCCGTACAGCATCGACCGCCGGTCGCTGCTCAAGGGTGCGGCGGCGGCCGGCGCCGCGGCCGGGCTCGGCCTGCGTCCGCAGACCGCCTCGGCGGCAACCACGCTCAATTATGTGGGCTGGGAAGGGTTCGACACCTTCCTCGAAGCCGGCGAGTACCCGCAGGCGAACGACGTCACGCTGCAGAAGAGCTTCATCTCTGCGCCGGACGAGATCGTCACCAAGCTGCGACTCAACTCGAGCCAGGTCGATCTCTGCACGCCGTTCAGCATCCACGACGACTTCCTCGCGAACACGGACCTGCTCGAGCCGCTGGATCTTTCCAAGATTCCGAATTTCAACCATGTGCACCCGACGGTCCTGAAATACTGCGAAGCCAATATGTCCGAGGGCGGCAACTGGTATGCAGCGCCCATGACCTACGGCGCCATCTGCATGATGTACAACGTCGACGAGATTCCGGAACCGACCTCGTGGACTGACATGCTGAAGGACGAATATAAGGGCAAATGCGCGATCACGTCGGATTATCCCGGTAACATTTTCGCCTGGGCGCGGGTCGCGGGCGCCGAACAGCCGAGCCACATGACCTATGAGGAGCTGGAGAAGACCGTCGAGCTGCTGATCGACCTCAAGAAGAATCATTTGCGCACCATCGCGTCGAGTTACGGCGATCTGATCAACCTCCTCGCCAACAAGGAGATCGTGATCTGCCAGGGATGGGAGCCGGTTTCCGTATGGGTCGGCGAAGACGTCAACATCAAGGCGGTCTATCCGACGGAGAAATGCATGGGCTTCATCGAGGGCTACGCAATCGGTCGCGGTTCGCCAAATGTCGATGCGGCGCATGCGATCATCAATCACGCACTCTCCGTGGAAGCACAGCTCGTCGGGGCCGACTGGAACTCGATGCCGGTCGTCAACCAGGAAGCCATGAAGCAGGTCGGCGAGTTGAACCAGGCGCTCTATCGCTACGACGATCTGGACGCCTATTTCACGGAAAAGACTCTTGTCATGCCGATGTACCCGCTCGAAGCCGATGGCACACATCCGACCTGGGATGAGTATCAGGAGGCCTGGGAGCGTGTGCTGAAGGCCTGAGGTCGGGTATATTCGGCCTCCAGGGAGCGTTACGGAGGCTATCGTGCAGGGTTCACTCGATCGCGCGACGACGGCACAGGATCGTCAGCCGCTGGTCCGGCTGCGTGGAATTTCAAAGCGATTCGGCGACGTCTGGGCCGTGCATCCGCTCGATCTGGATATCCACGAAGGCGAGTTTCTGGCACTGCTCGGACCATCGGGCTGCGGCAAGACCACGTTGCTGCGCCTGATCGGCGGCTTCATCGAACCGTCGGGCGGCCACATCGACATTGCCGGCCGGGACGTCACCCGCCTCGGGCCGGAGCGGCGCAAGACCAACATGGTCTTCCAGAGCTACGCACTGTTCCCGCATATGACGGTGCGACAGAATATCGGCTACGGCCTGCGCATCGCCGGAAAGCCCCAGCCCGAGATCGATGCGAAGGTGAACCAGCTCATCGATCTGGTGCATCTGGGCGGGCTCGCCGACCGCCTGCCGAAGAATCTGTCGGGCGGCCAGCAGCAGCGCGTGGCGCTCGCCCGCGCGCTGGCGATGGAGCCGGCCGTCCTCCTGCTCGACGAGAGTCTCGCCGCTCTCGATCTCCAACTACGCAAGGCAATGCAGGACGAGCTGCGCGCGCTCCACCGTGCGCTGGGCGGTACGTTCGTGTTCGTGACGCACGACCAGGGCGAGGCGATGGCGCTCGCCAATCGGATCGTCGTTCTGCAGGACGGACGGATCGTGCAGGACGGATCGCCGCACGACATCTACACGGCGCCGACGACCGAATTCGTCGCCGGCTTCATCGGCGAGGCGAATATCTTCGAGGGCGAGCGGCGCAGCGGTACGGTCGTGCTCGCCAACGGTGCGAAATTTGCCGATACCGGGGGCGACGGCCGGGTCGTTGTCGTGGTCAGGCCCGATTCGATGACGCTCGCCGCCGCCCCGTCCGGGGGCGAAGCGTCGATGACCGGCCGCATCGAGGATGTCACGTTCCTCGGCACGCATTTCCGGGTGGCCATCCGCCTCGACAGCGGCGAGAGCGTGTTCAGCCATCGCGATGCCGCGGCACCCGGCACGGATCTTGCCGTCGGTACGCGCGTCCATGTGGGCTGGCAGAAGGATGGCCGCCGCGTCGTGGAGGCGGCGTGAGCGCGATCGATCGCCGCAGTTCGGTCCTGTTCGCGCCCGCTCTCGTCGTCTTTGCCGTCTTCTTCCTGATCCCGGTCGGATTCTTTTTTATCGTCAGTTTCTGGCAGCTCAAATTCTATGAGCTGGTGCCGGCTTTTTCGTTCGAGAACTATGTCGAGGTCTATCGGGAATATCTGCACGCCGGAAGCTTCACCTTCTCGATCGCGCTCATTATCGCGACCCTTACCACCGTCATCGGCTTCCTGCTTGCCTATCTGATCCGCTTCCGGGCCGGTCGATACGGCCCGATCCTGCTCTTCCTGGTGATGATCACTTTGTTTGGCGGCTATCTGGTGAAGATCTATGCGTGGAAGACGATCCTCGGCACGCAGGGAATCCTTAATGCCGGATTGATGGCACTCGGGATCATCGACGAGCCGATCGCCTGGATTCTCTACAGCCCGCACGCCGTGGTGCTGACGCTCGTCCATTTCCTGCTGCCGTTCGCCGTGCTGCCGATCTATGGCGCGTTGCGCGGCATCGCCGACGACCCGCTCGAGGCGGCGCGCGATCTCGGCGCGCGGCCGTTCCGCGTGCTGATCGATATCGTGCTTCCGCAGGCGATGCCCGGTATCACCGCCGGCTTCGCCCTCGCCTTTCTGATCTCGGCCGGCGACTACGTGACGCCGCGTCTGGTCGGCGGCACCAGCACCTTCATGGTGGGCAACTTCATCGAAAGCCAGTTCGTCAACCGGCTCAATGCACCGGTCGGTTCCGCCTTGTCGTTCTCCGTGCTGGCGGCCTGCCTCGTGACACTCGCGGGCGCGACCTTTCTTGCGCGGCGTCTGCTCAGGCCGCGATAGAGGCGCGGGCAATGCGCATCGTTCCCCACACCCTCTGGCCCCGCACCTTCTGGACCACCTTCGGTCTGCTCAGCGTCGTCTTCATGATGTCGCCGCTGGTGCTGGTGGTCTTCTTTTCGTTCGGCACCAATCCGCAGGCGACCCTGCCGGTCGGCGGGCTGACGCTCGAATGGTATCGCGTGCTGCTCGACAATCCCGATTTCTGGCGCGCCCTGAACAACAGCCTGATCGTGACGCTTAGCGTCGGCGCCTTGTCGACCGTGACCGGAACGGCCGCGGCGATGGCGCTGGCGCGCTGGCCGATGGGCACTGCGAGCGCGGCGATGACCGTCCTCACCATGCCGGTCATGCTGCCGCCGCTGGTTCTGGCCCTCGCGCTGGCGACTGCTTTCTCGGCGGCGGGTCTGCATCTGAGCGTCCTTACCGTCATCCCGAGCCATCTGGTGTTCACCCAGCCCTTCGTGATCCTGATCGTCTACGCCCAGATGGTGAACTTCGATCATGCCGTGGTTGAAAGCGCGCGCGATCTCGGCGCCTCGCGGCCGCGCGCCTTCTTCACGGTCGTGGTGCCGATCATCCGGCCCACGATCATCGGGGCTGCCCTGATCGCGATGGCCATTTCGCTCGACGATTTCGTGATCACCTTCTTCACGATCGGCGGCGGCATGACCCTGCCCACCCTGATCTGGGGCATGCTGCGCACGGCGATCGATCCGAGCATCAATGCACTCGGAACCCTGATCATTGTCGCAACGATCGGCTCCAGCGCGATCGCGCTGCACCTCACCCGCTATCGCGGGTGACGGCGCAGGCGCGTTACGCAGCGCGCGCGTCGCCCGCCGGGACGGCCGCCGGCATCGCGCCGGGGCGGCTCAATTCCGAGAAGATCCATTCGCGCAGCGCGGCCACCTTCGGCTGGTCGGCGATCGCCGGTAGCGCGATTAGATGATAGGCCCAGTCGCTCCCGATCGCGATGTTCGACGCTTCGACCAGCCGACCTTCTGCGATGTCCCGCGCGATCAGCAATTGCCGACCCAGTGCGACGCCGAGCCCGCCTATCGCCGCGTCCAGCGCCAAGCTCGAATTTTCGAAATGGAACCCGCCCGACGCTTTGTCGGCTGAGATGCCCGCACGCGCGAGCCAGTCGGACCAGGCAGGATAATCGGGCTCGCCTGCCAGTGTGTCGTCGTGGATCAGCCGCAGGCGGGCGATATCGGTACGCTGTGCGCGTCCATCCGCCCCTGCCGTCAGGACGGGGCTGCAGACCGGGATCAGCTCGTCCAAACCGAGCGTCTCTACGAAGAGATCGCCGTACTCGCCGCGCCCGTAATGGATCGCGAGATCGGTGTCGTCCGTCGCGAAATCTACCAGCGCGCTCGAGACGCGGAGCTGGATGTCGATGGTCGGAAAGGCCCGGTGAAAGCTCGGCAGTCGCGGCGTCAGCCATTTCGCGGCGAAAGACGGGCAGCAGGCGATCTTGACCAGCCCGATCGTGCTATGCGCCCGCGCCTGTTCGACCGCGAGCGCGAGCATATCGAAACCATGCTCCAGCGATTCCCGGCAGGCCTGTCCCGCCTTGGTCAGAACGAGGCCGCGGCCACGACGCTGAAACAGTTCGACCCCGAGCTGCTCCGACAGGCCTTTGATCTGATGGTGGATTGCGGCCGGCGACACGCTCAGCTCGTCAGCCGCCTTGGAGAAACTGCTATGACGCGCCGAGACCTCGAAAGCGCGCAGCGCGCTTAGCGGCAAGCTCTTGCGGCACATTTCAACCTCCTGATCTGTAGAATCGGCGGAACTTTAGAAAATCTGCGTCTTCGTCGTGCCGGGCACCCAAGACCCGGGACTTTATGCCCATCAATGGCGCCAGCAGGGCCGCGCGCGCGTTGCGGCCGCCCGCCTGGAAGCGGGCCATCTTTAAGCTAGGGTAAAGAAAATCTGCGCAATATCTAAATTGAACCGGCGCTGATGCAGCCTAGACTGCGATTTGGAATATTGTCGCCAGAATATGTCGCTGGCGGCAGGCGCGGCTGCGTCGTTCCGAGTTTCCGCGACGGTGGGCAATCGAGGTGGCCGCAATGGCGACGGCAAGGCGGGATTCGACCGTGGCGATTCCTGCTGGGTCCGTGACAACGGATTCCAGGGGATCGGCGCTGGCCTTTGGACTGAGCCGGGCCCGTCTGGCGCGCGCCTTGTTCGGTGTTGCGATTCTCGTCCTGCCGCTCGCGCTTCTCGCACTCGTCGCCGACCTTGCGCTCGGCAAGGCCGTGCAGGGCACCGTCACGTTGCTGTTCATCAACATCATCGCGGTGATCGGCTTCGGGATTTATTCCGGCAATACCGGAATCATGAGCTTCGGCCATGTCGCGTTCATGAACATCGGTGCGCATGCGGCGGCGTTGTTCACCATGCCGCCAGCGCAGAAAGCGACCCAGCTTCCCGATCTTCCCGCCTTCTTCGCCAACGCCGAATACGGACTGCTACCGGCGACGGCGATAACGCTGGCGGGCAGCGCCATTTTCATTCTCGTCGTCGGCTGGCCGATCGCGCGGCTGGTGGGCGCCAGCGCCATCATCGCGACGCTCGCTTTGCTCGGTGCGGTCTACAGCCTGTCGATCGGCGCGGTCGAATTCACCAAAGGCAGCCAGGCCTTGTTCGGCGTGCCGCGCATGACGACGCTCTGGGTCGCGTTTGCCTTCGCCGCCGTGATCATCCTGCTGGCCCGGCTGTATCGCGATTCGCGCGCCGGCCTCGAAACCCAGGCGACACGCGAAGACCCGCTGGCCGCAGCCTCGATCGGCGTTGCGATCGTGCCGCGCCGGCTGCTGACCTGGGTGGTCAGCGGCTTGGTCGCGACCGTCGCAGGCATTCTCATGGGTCATTTCCTGACCGTCTTTTCGCCGAAGGAATTTTACTTCATTCAGACCTTCGCGCTGCTGGCGATGCTCATCGTCGGCGGCGTCGCGACGGTCTCCGGCGCGGTCATCGGAACCGTTCTAGTCACCGTTCTGATCGAGATCCTGCGGCGGCTCGAAGAAGGCCCGCAAATCGGGCCGATCGATCTGCCGCAGATCTTCGGCCTGACGACGCTCGGCCTCGGCGTCTGCATGATCTTCGTCATGATCAAGCGTCGCGACGGTCTGATCGGGTTCCGCGAACTCGACGAGCGGATTCTTCGCCGCTTCCGCCTGTCCGCCATTTTCGAACCTACCCCGGCCGCGCAAGATTGGGCGCGATCGAAGGCGGACGGCCGGACGACACTCGCCGTCAGACATCTTTCGAAACAGTTCGGCGGCCTGAAGGCCAACCAGGATATCTCGTTCGATTTTTCGAGCGACGAGATCCTCGGGCTGATCGGTCCCAACGGATCGGGCAAGACGACCCTGCTCAACATGCTGTCGCGGGCGCTGCCGCCGAGCGCGGGCAGCGTGACGCTGAATGGCACTGACATCACCCGCAAGCCGGCGCACTGGGTCGCCGGGCATGGTGTCGCGCGCACGTTCCAGAACATCCGCCTGTTTCAGAACCTGACCGTCTTCGAGAACGTCTATGCCGCCGTGCTCGCGAGTGGCAGCGCCGGATCCGCGACGGATTCCGAAGCACGCACCGGCGCGCTGCTCGCGCAGTTTTCGCTGACGGACCAGGCGGAAGCGCTGGCATCGAGCCTGCCCTACGGATCGCAGCGGCGACTCGAAATCGCCCGCGCGCTTGCGACCCGTCCGCGTCTGCTGCTGCTCGACGAACCGGCGGCCGGCATGAACGAAGTGGAATCCGATGCGCTGCTGACTCTGCTCTCCGAGCTGCGCCAGCGCGACGGCATCGGGTTGTTGATCGTCGAACATGATTTGAGCCTCATCCTGAGGCTGTGCGACCGCATCGTCGTTCTCAACAAGGGCGAGGTCATCGCGGAAGGACCGCCGGATGCAATCCAGCAAAATCCGGCCGTTATCGAGGCCTATATCGGGACCAAGCGGTCCCGGCGGCCTGAATCAGGGCAGACAACCGTTCGGGAGGAACAGAAACAATGAAACATCAATTGCTTACCGGCGTGCGGCAAACAAGCCCCGCGTCGTTCGGGCTCGCGCTTGGCGCTCTCGTTCTCGCCATCAGCCCCGCCTGGGCCGATGAAGAGACGCTCGATATCGGCTTCGCCGCCGCTCTGTCGGGGTATCTCGCCCCGTTCGACCAGCCCGCGCTCAACGGCGCACAGCTGGCCGTCGAGGAGATCAATGCGGGCGGCGGGATCGACGGCAAGTACATGATCAACCTCGACGTCAAGGACGTGCGCTCCGAGACCGCGCAATCGGCCATCGCAGCACAGGAGTTCATCGACGACGAAGTCGACGTCCTGTTCGTGCCTTGCGACAACGATCCCGGCATTGCCGCCGGCTCGGTCGCGCAGGCCAATGAAGTGGTTTCGCTGTCGCCCTGCAACTCAAGCTCGTCGGTCGCGACCGCGGTCGGCACCTACATGTTCACGGTCAACGTGATGGACAATCTGCAGGGCGCCGTGCTCGCCATCCATGCACGCGAACAGGGTTACCAGAACGCCTATCTGCTGAGCTCGGCGGGCACCGACTACACCAAAATGCTGCCGCAATTCTTCGCAACCGCGTTCCAGAACAAGGGCGGCACGATCGTCGGTGAAAGCTCCTTTACCTTCGGCCAGCAGGATTTCTCGGCCGAGGTGACCGCGATCCGGAACACAAGCCCGGCGCCGGACGTCATCATGACGGCTGCGTACGAGCCGGAATTTCCAGCCTTCCTCACCCAACTTCGAGCAGCCGGCGTCATGACGCCGGTGATCGCCAGCGATGGTGTCGATTCGCCGACGACCTTCTCGCTCGGCGAGGTCGGCGAAGGCGTGGTGTTCACCGGCGCGGGCTTCCCGCTCGAGGGCAGCCGGCTCGCCGATTTCTACGCCAATTACGAAGCACGCTACGGCCATCCGCCGGAATCCGCTTACACGGCAGTGGGCTATGACGCGGTGCGCATCCTCGAGGCTGCCGTCATCCAGTCCGGCGCGCTCAACGGCCCGGCACTGCGCGATGCGATCGACAATCTTGAGAACGCCGAAGGCTCGGTCGGTTCGATCACCTTCAAGGGCCAGGGCCGCATTCCGCTGCGTGAGGTCTCGCTCACACGGGTCAATGGCGGCGAGCGGGAGTATGTCGACCAGTTCATCCCCGATGCGGCCGACGTGCCGCCCGCGAACTAGGACCGGCGTTGATACTCTCGGTTAAAAATCTCACGGTCCATTATGGACCGATTCAGGCCCTGCGCGGCGTCTCACTCGACGTCGCGCAGGGTGAGATCATTGCCTTGCTCGGCGCCAACGGCGCTGGGAAGACCTCGACGCTGAATGCGATCATGGGGCTTATCCCCGCGAGCGGCGGCGAGATCGCCCTGAATGGCGAAACGATCGGCGGCCTGCCGCCGGAGACGATCGTGCGCCGCGGCATGACGCTGACGCCCGAGGGCCGGCAGGTGTTCAGCGACCTGACCGTCGAGGAAAACCTGCTGCTCGGCGCGTTCTCCAAGCGGCCGCGATCGGCCTTTGCTGCCGCCAAGCGCGAAGAAGTGCTGACGCTTTTCCCGCTGCTGCGCGAGCGGCTGACGCAGGCGGCCGGCACGCTTTCCGGCGGCGAACAGCAGCAGCTCGCGATCGCGCGCTCGCTGATGTCGGACCCGGCCGTGCTGATGCTGGACGAGCCGTCCTTGGGTCTTGCCCCGCAGATCGTCGACCGGATCTTCGAGCTGATCGCGGAGCTGCGCCAACGCGGGCTGACGATCCTGCTGGTCGAACAGAATGTCGAACAGTCGCTCGAGATTGCCGACCGCGCCTATGTGCTGGCCAATGGCAGCGTCGTTCTGTCCGGCCGCGGGGCCGATTTGCTGCAGACGACGGGCGTCGAACGCACCTATCTCGGACGTCGGGGATAGATCATGGATATCTGGATCCAGCATGGCGTGAACGCGCTGAGCCTGGGCGGCACCTATGCGCTGCTGGCCCTGGGCCTGGCAATCGTATGGTCGGTCGTCGGGCTGGTGAATTTCGCTCATGGCGACCTGATGACTATCACCGGCTATACGCTTTATTTCATTCTGGCGGCGGGGCTCGGCATCGAGTTTGCCGTGCTGGCGGCCATTCCGGTGACGATCCTCGCGGCCATGACCATGGAACGCGTCGCCTTCCGGCCGGTCCGAAATACGAACTATTCGACCACTTTGCTCACCAGCTTCGCGGTGAGCGCGATCCTGCAGGTCGCTTTTCAGAACCTGATCTCGGCGCGGCCGCAGACCATCGTGACGCCGAGCGCGCTGACGCGCATCGTCGAGATCGCCGGCATCCAGGTCGGGATGCTGCAGATCACATCGATCGGCGTTACGATCGTCATGCTGATTGCGCTGTCGCTGTTCATCCGGAAATCGGTCTATGGTATGGCGATGCGCGCGGCTGCGGAGAACTTCTCCGTCACGCGGCTGATGGGGGTGCGCGCGAATTCGGTGATCGCGGTGACCTTCGCGCTCTCCGGCCTGCTTGCCGGCGTCGCCGCCGTGTTGTGGATCGCGCAGCGCAGTTCGGTCGATCCGCTGATGGGTTCGGTGCCGGTGCTCAAGGCCTTCATCGCCGTTGTGGTCGGCGGTCTGGGGCGGCTGAGCGGCGCGGTCGTCGGCGGGTTCTTTCTCGCGGCGGTCGAAATCGCCTTGCGGGCCGGGCTGCCGATCGAATGGGCCGACTATCGCGATGCGATCGCCCTCTTCATCGTGATCATGGTGCTGGTCGTGCGCCCGGATGGCCTGCTCGGCGCCGGCCGCCAGACCGTGATCCGATAAAAATTCGCAAACAGGGAACCGTCATGCAGATCCGTTTCGACAAGAAAACTGTCATCGTCACCGGCGCAACATCGGGGATCGGTGCCGCGATCGCGCGGGCCTTCGCCGAGGCGGGTGCTTCCGTGATGCTGACGGGGCGCAACCAGGCGCGCGGCGACAAGCTTGGCGCCGAATGCCGCGCGCTCGGCGCCAAAGCTGCGTTCCTGCCGGGCGATGCGACGAATTCCTCGTTCGCGGGCACGCTCATGGACGAAACGAAAGCGGCCTTCGGCAGTGTCGACATCCTGGTCAACAATGCGGGCGTCCTGCATATCGGCAGCGCGGAAGAGACCGCCGACGATGTCTGGCGGCATACGATGTCGGTCAATGTCGACGCCGCCTTTTTCATGAGCCGCGCGGCCGTGCCGGTCATGCGCCGGCAGGGCGGCGGCGCGATCGTCAATGTCGCCGGCGACTGGGGCCTGAAGGGTGCGCCGCGTGTGGTTGCCTACTGCGTCAGCAAGGGCGCCCTGGTCCAGCTCACGCGCGCGATGGCGATCGATCATGCGCAAGAGGGAATCCGCATCAACGCGGTCTGCCCCGGCGACGTCGATACCGAGATGCTCAACGAACTGTCGGACGTCGAAAAGATCGATCCGGCGCAGCTTCGCCAGGCGCGGATGGATGCCTCGCGCAACGGCCGCCTGGCGAGCGTCGAGGATGTCGCCAACGCCGTCCTGTTCGCGGCGTCCGACAAGGCGGCACACACCACAGGCACGATGCTGTCGGTCGACGGCGGCAGCATGGCCGGCTGACCGGCCCGACACTGTAATTCCAAGGGAGAAAAAGACCATGAGTCAGAAACTGCTTCGCGGCAAGCATGTTATCACCGACCCGGCACGGGTCTCGAGCGATGGCGCGCTGGCTGATGGCGCCATCCTTGTCGAGAACGGCAAGGTTGCGGCAACCGGCCCGTATCAATCGCTGAAGCAGAAATACCCGAACGCGAAAGAGATCGGTTCCGACAAGCATGTGGTAATGCCGGGACTGATCAACGCGCATCATCATGGCCGTGGTTTCATGGGCCTCCAGCTCGGCATCGTCGACGGCTATCTCGAAGAATGGATGCTGGATTACTGGCTGCAGCGGCCGCTCGATATCTATCTCGACACGATGTACGCGAATATCCGCATGCTGCGCGCGGGCGTCACGACCGTGATCCATTCCGGCTATTCGCGCGACTGGAGCGAGACCGCAACGGAAGTGCGCTCGGCCCTCAAGGCCTATGACGAATCCGGCATGCGCGTTGCCTATGCGGCCGGCGTCGAAGACCAGAATACGTTCGTGCTGGGCGACACCGAGAAATTCATCGCTTCGTTGCCGGACAAGATGGCAACACGCGTCCGCGAGGCGCTGTATCGGCTGGGCGCCTCGCAGGGTTACGACTATTTCAAGACAGTCGACGAGTTGAAGGACCTCTACGCCGACCATCCACGTATCAATATTCTCTACGGTCCGACCGGGCCGGAATGGTGCTCCCCCGCGCTGCTGCGGAAGATTGCGGATCGAGCGCACGCCGACGGCATGGGTATTCATATGCACTGCCTTGAATCGCCGCTGCAGCACGATTTCTCCTATCTGGAACACGGCAAGTCGTCGGTCGCCCTGCTGCGCGAGACCGGCATTCTCGGGCCCAGGACCTCGCTTGCCCATGCGACCTGGCTGAGCGAGGACGATATCCGCATTTGCGCCGATCTCGGCGCATCGGCCTGTCACAATGCGAGCTCGAACCTGCGCCTGCATAACGGCATTGCGCCGGTCGCGCGCATGCTCGAACTCGGCATGAATGTCGGGATCGGTATGGACGGCTGGGCGATCAACAGTGACGACGACATGCTGCAGGAAATGCGACTGGTGTCCTACATCCATCGTATGCCGCGCGGCATGCGGGCACTGCCGGCACCCGATGCGGCGGATGTGCTGCGCATGGCAACCGTCGGTGGTGCAACGCCCGCGATCTTCGGCGACAAGATCGGCCGGTTGACGGTCGGTGCCAACGCTGATGCCGTGCTTCTCGACTATGCGACGATGACTTACCCTTATATCGATCGTCGCACGCCGCTGGCCGAGGCGATCGTTGGCCTCGGGCGGGGCCGCCATGTCGAAATGGTCATGGTCGGGGGCGAAGTCCTGGTCGAAGGTGGACGCTATCTGAAGCGCGATGAGGCGGCCCTGGTTGGCGAACTCGCCACCATCGCCGACAAGGTGCTGCCGGCGCATCTGCAGGAATTCTACGGCGTGATCGAAGACCTGAAGCCTTATGTGAAGAAATTCTACGATGAATGGCCGGCGGCCAAGCGGGTCGAGCCGCTTTACTCCGTCAACTCGCGGATCTAGCAGCAACACGCAGCCGAACCGGCAACACGGGAGACGCGCACATGATCGACAATGTCCTGATTTCCAAGCTCGACTGGCAGACCTACGACCGGTATGTCCGCGAGACATCCCCGGTGGTGCTGCTGCCGGTCGGATCGCTCGAACAGCACGGGCCGCATCTGCCGCTCGATTGCGATTCGGTGATCCCGACCGCGATTTCGCAGACCGTCGCGCCGCTGATCGGCGGGCTGGTCGCGCCGACCATCAGCTACGGTTACAAATCGCAGCCGAAATCCGGCGGCGGCCAGCATTTCTCCGGCACGACCAGCCTCGATGCGATGACGCTGATCGCGACCGTCCGCGACGTGATCAAGGAGTTCGCGCGCCACGGCGTGCGCAAGATGGCGCTCCTGATTGGCCATTACGAAAACACCATGTTCGTGATCGAAGGCATCGACCTCGCGCTGCGCGATCTCAGGGCCGACGGCATCCACGACATGAAGGTGCTGCGGATCGACTACTGGGATTTCACCTCGCAGAACACGCTGGTATCGGCCTATCCCGAAGGCTTTCCGGGCTGGCCGCTCGAACATGCCGGCGTCATGGAGACGTCCGTCATGCTGCATCTCCATCCCGAGTTCGTACACATGGATCGTTGCCCGACGCACGGGCCCGTGTTCTTCCCAGCCTTCGACGTCTATCCGTTCGATCCCGCACGCGGCAGCCAGTCAGGTGCGCTCTCGTCGGCGAAGATCGCGACGCCCGAGAAAGGCCGGATGATGTTCGAGGAGTATGTGTCCGGCATCAGTGAGGCTCTGCGCGAGGAGTTCGCGCTTTCGCTCACCCGCCAGCGCTCGGTGCGCTGACATCCCTATCGGGGCGCCAACCGTTCGGCGCCCCGAATGCAGCCTGCCGATGTCTGCCGGCGGGAGCGCATCCGTCCGGCCCATGACGGCATCCCATCCGCTCTATTGACCGAAACCGGCCGATTCGTGACGATCACGCGCGCCTGACGACCGGGCGCGCCTTTCCGCTGCCGGACCCGACGCATCCATGTCCGATTATCGCCTGCTCGACGAAGACGAACCGCATCCGGTCGTGGTGCATCGCGAGTATGGGACCTCGCCGCTGTTTTTCACCTGCGACCATGCCGGGCGGCGGATACCGCGCCGGCTCGGCGATCTTGGTCTGCCCGCATCGGAACTCGAGCGCCATATCGCCTGGGATATCGGGGTGCTGGCGACCTCGAAGCTGATCGCCGACCGCCTCGACGCGACCCTGGTCGAACAGGTCTATTCGCGCCTCGTCGTCGACTGCAATCGCGCGCCGGATATGCCGACCTTCATCGCGCCGCTCAGCGAGGCGACGGAGATTCCCGGCAATAACAATCTCGAGCCGGCCGAGATCGCGGCCCGCGAGCGGGAAATTCATCGACCCTATCACGACCGCATCGTCAAGCTGCTGGATCAGCGGGCAGTCGCCGGGCGCCGCGACGTGCTGATCGCGATGCATAGCTTCACGCCGGTCTTCAAGGGCGCATCGCGCCGCTGGCAGGTCGGCCTTCTCTACAATCGCGACACGCGTGTGGCGCGAATTCTGAAAGGATTGCTCGCGGGCCACGGACTCGAGATCGGCGACAACGAGCCCTACGCGATCACCGACACATCCGACTACGGTATTCCGGTGCATGGCGAGCAGCGCGGCATCCCGCATATCGAAATCGAAATCCGCCAGGATCTGATTGCCGATGAACAGGGACAGCGTGAATGGGCGGCGCGCCTCGCCTCGGTGTTCGACAAGGTTCCGGCCTGCCTCGCCCAATGATGCCGCGCGTTCAGAGAGGTCTCCGATGATTGATCCGCAGAAGCCGGACGATAAGCGCTCGGTCGCGGTGGACGGGCACAAGGTCGTCACCTACAGCTATGGCAAAGGCGACGAGGTGTTGTTCCTGCTCAATGGTGGGCCCGGCCTGCCCTGCGACTATCTGCGCGATCCGCTGGTTGCTTTGGTCGAAGCGGGCTATCGCGTCGTCACCTACGACCAGCTCGGCACCGGCCAATCGGACAAGCCGACCGATCCGGCGCTGTGGACGATTGGGCGCTATTGCGACGAGGTCGAAACGGTACGCCAGGCGCTCGGCATCGGGCGGATGCATCTGCTCGGCCATAGCTGGGGCGGATGGCTCGGTATCGAGTACGCGCTGAAATACCCGGACACGCTCAAATCGCTGGTCCTCTCGAACACCAGCGCCGACATGCCGCATATGATCGCCGAGCTCGACCGGCTGCGCTGCAATCTCGGCGCCGAAACGCAGACGATGATGCTGGCCCATGAAGCGGAAGAAGATTATGACCATCCCGAATACAAGGCGGCGATCACGCTGCTTTCATATCGGCATGTCTATCGGCTGCGGACATTGCCGCAATCGGTGCGTAACTCGATCGACCACGAGAATCATGCAATCTATTACGCCATGCAAGGGCCGAACGAATTCCACTTCACCGGCAACCTGAAAGACTGGAACCGGGTGCCCGATCTGCCGCGCATCAAGACGCCGACCCTCGTTCTGGTCGGCCTGCATGACGAACTGACGCCCGCCTGCGCGATGAAAATCCATCGCAACCTGCCGAACTCGGAGATTCGCGTGTTCCGGAACAGCTCGCATATGGCGATGTATGAGCAACCGCAGGCTTATCTCGAGACCGTACGGGGCTTTCTCGATAAGCATCGCGGATAGAAGCATTTGTCACCCCTCTCCCCCTGCAAGGGGGAGAGGTAGGGTGAGGGGGCCGGCGTGTATGCGTCACCCTCACCCGGCCACGCTCGTTGACACTCGCATGGCTCCCCTCTCCCGCAAACAGGAGAGGGGCACGCAGCCGAACCCATACGCACTTCCTCAGTTCACGGCGCTTCGCGTCCGGCCGTTAGTTCACGCCGCTTCGCGTCCGGCCGTTAGTTCACG
>JBBDMS010000044.1:0-17487 GCA_040878185.1 Dongiaceae bacterium
CCAGCGCCAGCAAGGTCGCATCGGCCTGGCCGTCGGCCAGTTTCGCAAGCCGCGTTTCGACATTGCCGCGCAACAGCCGGACCTCGAGATCCGGCCGCTGCGCCAGAACCTGCGCCTGACGGCGCAGCGAGGCGGTGCCGAGCACGGCACCCCGCGGCAGGGCCGCAATCGACGATGCCGTCTTCGCGATCAGCACGTCGCGCGCATCTTCGCGCGGCAGCATCGCGGCGATAATCATGCCCGGCCGCAGATGCGTTTCGACGTCCTTCATCGAATGCACCGCCATATCGATGCGACGATTGGCGAGCGCTTCCTCGATCTCCTTGGTGAAGAGGCCCTTGCCACCGATATCGGCAAGCCGGCGCGCCTGTTCGCGATCCCCGGTGGTGCGGATTTCGACGATCTCGACCGCGCCCGGCGCGCGCCATGATTCATGGGCCGCCATCAGGGCGCTGCGCACGGACCCGGCCTGGATCAGGGCCAGCCGGCTGCCACGCGTGCCGATGCGCAGCACGCCGCGTTGTTCGGGGTTGAGGGTCATGCGGCAGGATTAGCGGGGTGGCGCCAGCGGTGCAAGGATATGGCGCTATCGCACGCCGTCGGGCCCGATATCGGATCGGGCCCGCTATGCTGGCGGCGATCCGGCGGCGCCACTAGATTAAGCCGCGGATCGGCGAGGCGGTGCCCGATCCCGCACGGACCCGGTCTCGAATCCAATCTCTTTGGGAGCTTTGTTCACGTGATCGTCCTCGGCATCGAAACCAGTTGCGATGAGACCGCCGCCGCGATCGTGCGCGACGACGGCATGATCCTGGCCGATCTGGTGCTCTCGCAGCTCGCCGATCATCGGCCCTATGGCGGCGTCGTGCCCGAGATTGCCGCGCGCAGCCATCTCGAACATCTCGATGGGCTGATCGATGCGGCGATGCGCAAGGCCGGCATTGGATATGACGCACTCGATGGCATCGCCGCGACCGGCGGGCCGGGCCTGATCGGCGGCGTGATCGTCGGCGTCACGATGGCGAAAGCGATTGCGGCGGCCGCCGGCAAACCCTTCCTCGCGATCAATCATCTCGAAGGCCACGCCTTGAGCGCGCGGCTATCCGATGCGCTTGAATTTCCCTATCTGCTGCTGCTCGTCTCGGGCGGCCATTGCCAGTTTCTGATGGTCGAGGATGTCGGCCGCTACCGGCGGCTCGGCACCACGCTCGACGATGCGGCCGGCGAGGCGTTCGACAAGGCAGCGAAACTGCTCGGCCTCGGTTATCCCGGCGGCCCGGCGATCGAACGCGCGGCGGCCAGCGCGGCCGCACGCGGCGAAACCGGGTCGGGCATCGATCTCCCGCGGCCGATGAAAGGCCGACCCCAGCCCGATTTCTCGTTCTCGGGACTGAAGACGGCTTTACGCCATCTGGTCGCCGCGCGGGGCGGCGGCGAGGCGATCGACGCCGACTGGCGCGAAGCCTATGCGCTCGCCTTTCAGAATGCGGTGGCCGAGACCCTGGCCGATCGCAGCGAGGCTGCGATCCGCGTCGCGAGGCAGAGCGCGCAACAGCCTGGCGCCTTCGTCGTTGCCGGCGGTGTTGCCGCCAACCGCTCGGTGCGCGCCACGCTTGCCGCGGTCGCCGAGCGCAACAATCTGCGCTTCGTCGTGCCGCCGCTTGAACATTGCACCGACAATGCAGCGATGATCGCCTGGGCCGGCATCGAGCATCTGCGGCGCGGCGAAATATCGACCCTCGATTTCGCGCCGCGCCCGCGCTGGCCGCTCGATCCCGATGCGCCGAAACGCGGCGGCGCCGGCGTCAAAGCCTGATCGCGTCAGGCGGCCTGCGGCAGATCTTTGAGACAGCCGCGGAACGGCACCATGCGGCCGCGATCCTCATCCCATAGCGCATAGCGGCCCTGCTTCAGCCCCTGCCAGAGCGTGAGCTCGGGCGCGGACTGCAAAGCCGGGCTCGCATCGTGGCAGCGCTGCAGGCGGTAATTCGGAATCCGCGGATTGAGATGATGGATATGGTGGAGGCCGATATTGCCGGTGAACCATTGCAGCAATTTCGGCAGCCGCAGATGCGACGAGCCCTCGATCGAGGCGGCTTCGTGACTCCAGTTTTCCTGGCGCGCCCAGAAGGTCGCCTCGAAGCGATGCTGCACCGAGAACAGCCACACCCCAATGATCGAAGCGAGCACCATCACCGGAATCTGCACCAGCGCGACTTCCCAGCCGACCAGCAGGAAGAGGCCGCCGATAACAACCGCAAGCGCGAGATTGGTGAGATGGACGCCGGCGCGCTCGCGGTGCCAGTCCTTCGGCGAATCGAACGGCACGCGATAGAGCACGAGAAAGACCAGCGGCGGGAGCAGAAGATTCTGCACCAGCGGATTGCGCGCGATGCGGTAGAGCAGGCGTGTGCGCCAGCCAAGCGCGCGATACTCCGTCACCGTCATGCAGGACGAATAGATGTCGACGCCGTTGTCGCGCCGGTCGAGATTGTTCCAAATCCGGTGATGGCCGGCGTGATGCCGCCGCCACGAGGCATAGGGTGCAAGCGTCAGCAGGCTGCAGGCCCAGCCGGCGAAGCGGTTCGCGCGGCGCGAGCGGAAGAACGAGCCGTGGCCGCAATCATGCTGGATGATGAAGATGCGCACGAGGAAGCCCGCCGCGATCAGCGATAGCGGCAGCGCGATCCAGAGCGAGATCGGCGCGGTGAGATACATCGCCGCGCACACCGCGATGAAGCCGCCGAACGAGGTTGCGATCTGCGCGATGCTGCGCGCGAGGCTCGGCACCTGGAATTCATTGAGGATCGATCGGCGGGCGAATGTGTCGCCGGGCGGTCGTGGCGCGGCCGCAAGGGCCGGCAGGCCCTTATCGGGCGATAACTGGTTCATGGATCGGCTGCTCGCTTCCGGTCGGAGAGGGGTCGCCGAAACGCAGAAACGCATCAAAGCAGCGAGCGGCGGGAATCTGCGCCCAAGCGCAGCACTGTTAATGTCGGCACTGCCGGGCGGCAATACAATGCAAATATCCCCGCCAGTCGGAAATCCCTTGTCCCGAGCCGATTTTGCGGCGTCATTTCGCCGGCCCGCCGGCGGCTTGGAGCCGCGGCGCGCTTTGGGCTAGGCTCGCCGCCGCGTTTTGCCGTCTCGATCGAACCGCAGCAGCAGGAACGAGAATCCGATGCAATTCATGATCTACTGCCTCGACAAGCCCGGCCACGCGCATGTCCGTGCCGACAATCGCGCGGCCCATCTCGATTATCTGAAGAGCGGCTGGATCTCGAAGGTGATCGTGGCGGGCCCGCTGCTCACAGAAGACGGCAACACGATGATCGGCAGCCTGCTGACGATGGAACTCGCGGACCGCGCCGAGGCGGATCGCTTCTGCGCCGACGATCCCTATAACAAGGCCGGCCTGTTCGCGAGCGTGACGATCCGGCCCTGGAAGAAGGTTCTGCCGTAATGGCCTACTGGCTGATGAAATCCGAGCCGTTCAAATATTCCTGGACGCAGCTCGTGAAGGACAAGCGCACGCGCTGGGATGGCGTGCGCAACCATCAGGCCGCGAACAATCTGAAAGCGATGAAGAAGGGCGACAAGGTCTTTTTCTATCATTCCAACGAGGGGCTGGAGATCGTCGGCATCGCCGAAATCGCCAAGACCTATTACCCCGATCCGTCGGATGCGACCGGCCGCTTCGGCATGGTCGACGTGGCGCCGGTCAGGCCGCTCAAGATTCCGGTGACGCTTGCCCAGATCAAGGACGATCCGAAGCTTCGCCATCTGCCGCTGGTGACGCAGTCGCGGCTTTCGGTGTCGCCGGTCGACGCCGACGCCTGGCGCTATATCTGCAAACTGGGCGGCGTCGCCGCCTGAGGCGGGACGACGCATGGAAGCGGCCGCGCGAACGCGAACGACCCTCTGCCGTCTCGACGACATTCCAGACGGCACCGCACGCGGCTTCGTCATCGAAGCCGGCACACCCGACAATCCGCAGCCGCTCGATCTCTTCGTGCATCGCAGCGGCGCGACCGTCGTCGCCTATCGCAACAACTGCCCGCATCAGGGCACGCCGCTCGAACTGGTACCGGACCGGTTCATGACCCGCGACCGCAAGCGCTTTCTCTGCACCACGCACGGCGCGCAATTCCGCCTGCATGACGGGCTGTGCACGACCGGCCCGTGCAAGGGGAAACATCTGACGGCCCTGACCGTCGAGTGCGACGGCGACGCGCTTTTGCTGGTCTTTCCGGACTGAATCGACGCCGCTCGCGGCCGATTTTTGCGCCGATCGATTTAGTCGCCGCCCCGAAAACGCCCCGAATTTGCCCCGCCCGCGCTGAACCGCGGCCATCGCCCGGTCCGGATCGTGCGCGATCCTCGATCCTGTCTTCAGGGGATCAATCATCAGGGGGTTATCATGTCCGATCACGATACGACCGCGCCGGCCTACGCCCGGCCGGAACCGACACCCGCGCAGCCGTCCGGTCTGTATGCGGCGCTGACCCGCGGAGCGCTGCCGCGATTACTGTTTCTGGGCTTGCTCGTGCTGCTGCTCGCGATCCCGCTCGGCATGGTCCGCTTCGTGCTCGACGATCGCACCGGCCGGCAATGGGAAGTCGAAACGCTGATCGCCGAACAATGGGGCGGCGAGCAGACGGTCGCCGGCCCGGTCATTCGGGTGCCGTACATCGAAACCGTGACGGTGACCCGCAACAACGAGGCGATCGTGCAGGAGCGGCGCCACATGCTCGAGTTCCTGCCCGACACGCTGTCGGTCGATACAAGGATCGCGACCGAGGAGCGCGGCAAGGGCCCCTACATCATTCCGGTCTATGGCGCGGAAGTAGCACTGCGGGCGGGCTTCACCCTGCCCGATCTCGCCGCGCTCGGGATCGAGGATGTGCGCTTCCTGTGGGACGAAGCGGTGGTCGCGCTCGCAATCGCCGATCCGAGCGCACTCCGCGGGGCGACGATCCGCGTCGACGGCGACGGTGCCGCGGTCGAACCGGGTTTTGCGCCCGGCACCAGCGGCGTTGCGGGATTTCATACCGGGTTCAAGCCGGCGCGCAATGGCGGGTTCGGCGAGACCCGCAATGTGTTCGTGTCGCTGAGTTTCAACGGCATGGCTTCGATCTCGACCGTGCCGCTCGGCGCGCAGACCAGCGTGCATATCGCCGGCGACTGGCCGCATCCGAACTTCGACGGCAGCTTCCTGCCGATCGAACGGGAGATCACTGAAACCGGATTCGATGCGCGCTGGGAGGTGGCAAGCCTCGCCCGCATTATTCCCTCGGCGATGATCGACGGCAGCGTCGTGACGACGGCCATGCAAGGCTATGCGACCGATCGTCTCGGCGTGCGGCTCGAAACGCCCATCGACGTCTATGCGCAGGTCGACCGGGTTCTGAAATACGGCATCGTCGTCATCGGCCTGACCTTCGCTGCGATCTTCGTCGTCGGCGTACTGCGGAACCTGCGCGCCCACGCGGTGCAGTATCTGCTGGTCGGCGGTTCGATCACGCTCTTTTATCTGATGCTGCTGGCGCTGGCGGAGCATGTCGCCTTCCCGGTCGCCTACGCGGCGGCAGCCCTGCTCGATCTCGCCGCGGTCGCGCTCTATGTCGGCCGCACCGTCAGCCGCATGGCCGGCATGGTCGTCGCATTGCTGCTCGGGCTGGTGCGCGGGTTCATGTATCTGCTGCTGCAGCAGGAGGATCTGAGCCTGCTGATCGGCAGCATCGGTCTTTTCCTTGCGCTCGCCGCGGTCATGTACGCGACGCGCAATGTCGACTGGTACCGGCTCGGCCTGCCAACCCGCTCCCCCGGTAGCCATGCCGTCGCCGGGATGTCCGCCAGCGCCTGACACACGAGCCGGTCGTTCAGGCGCCATCGTTACGAGGCGGACAAGAGGCGGCGTCTTTCGACCGGTCTTGGTCGGAGGGCGCCGCCTCGCTCATTTTCTGACGGCACTCCCTTGAGGCACGTTGCGGCGGGAGTCCATAATCCCGCCCTCCGGCCGCGGCTCGATGCGCGGCCGGCCTCGTCCAACAGAGCCGCACGGGTGATCTTCATGACCGACCAGCACGTCTTTCCGGTGCCGAAGGAATGGGCCAAGAAGGCCTGGATCGACGAGGAGAAATATTTCGAGATGTACGAACGCTCGCTCAAGGATCCAGAGGGTTTCTGGACCGACGAGGCGAAGCGGCTCGACTGGATCAAGCCCTTCACCAAAGTGAAGGACACCGACTTCACCGGCGACGTGCGCATCCGCTGGTACTATGACGGCACGCTCAATCTGTCGGCCAACTGCATCGATCGCCATCTCGCGAAGCGCGGCAATCAGACCGCGATCATCTGGGAAGGCGACGATCCGAAGGACGATCGCAAGATCACCTATCGCGAACTGCACAATGAGGTCTGCCGGCTTGCGAACGTGCTGAAGGATCGCGGCATCAAAAAGGGCGACCGCGTCACGATCTATATGCCGATGATTCCCGAGGCGGCATACGCGATGCTGGCCTGCGCACGGATCGGCGCCGTTCATTCGGTGGTGTTCGGCGGCTTCTCGCCCGACAGCCTGATGGGCCGCATCCTGGATTGCGATTCCAACTGCGTCATCACCGCCGACGAGGGCGTGCGCGGCGGCCGCAAGATTCCGCTGAAGGCGAACACCGACAAGGCGCTCGAGAAATGCCCGGGTGTTGCGACATGCGTCGTCGTCAGACGAACCGGCGGTGCGATCGACTGGGTCGAGGGCCGCGACGTCTGGTATCACGAGGCCTGCGCGAAAGTTTCGGCGGATTGCCCGGTCGAAGAAATGAACGCGGAAGACCCGCTGTTCATCCTCTATACGTCGGGTTCGACCGGCAAGCCGAAGGGCGTGCTGCACACGACCGGCGGCTATGGCGTGTTCGCCTCGCTCACGCATCAATATGTGTTCGACTATCACGATGGCGATATCTACTGGTGCACCGCCGATGTCGGCTGGGTCACCGGCCATAGCTACATCGTCTACGGGCCGCTCGCGAACGGTGCGACCACGCTGATGTTCGAGGGCGTGCCGAACTATCCCGATACCTCGCGCTTCTGGCAGGTCTGCGACAAGCACAAGGTCAATATTTTTTATACCGCACCGACGGCGATCCGCGCGCTGATGCGCGAAGGCGCGGCGCCGGTTAAGAAGGCCAAACGCAATTCGATCCGCCTGCTCGGTTCGGTGGGCGAGCCGATCAATCCGGAAGCCTGGCTCTGGTACTACAACGTCGTCGGCGACGGGCGCTGCCCGGTCGTCGATACCTGGTGGCAGACCGAAACCGGCGGCATCCTGATTTCGCCACTGCCGGGTGCGACGCCGTTGAAACCCGGTTCGGCGACGCGGCCCTTGTTCGGCGTGCGGCCCGAGATCATCGATGCCGACGGCAAGCCGATTGCCGGTGCCGGTTCGGGCGTGCTCTGCCTCACCGACAGCTGGCCCGGGCAGATGCGCACCCTGTACGGCGATCACAAGCGCTTCGCCGATACCTATTTCAGCGCCTATCCCGGCAAGTATTTCACCGGCGACGGCTGCCGCCGCGACGAAGACGGTTTTTACTGGATCACCGGCCGCGTCGACGACGTGCTCAACGTCTCCGGCCATCGCATGGGCACGGCCGAGGTCGAAAGCGCGCTCGTTGCGCATCCGAAAGTCGCCGAAGCCGCCGTCGTCGGCTATCCGCACGACATCAAGGGCACCGGCATCTATGCCTATGTGACCCTGATCGCCGGCGAGGCATCGACCGAAGAATTGCGCAAGGAGCTCGTGCTGTGGGTCCGCAAGGAGATCGGGCCGATCGCGCAACCCGACCTGATCCAGTGGGCGCCAGGCCTGCCCAAGACCCGGTCGGGCAAGATCATGCGCCGCATCCTGCGCAAGATCGCCGAGAACGATCACGGCAATCTCGGCGACACCTCGACGCTCGCCGACCCGGCCGTGGTGCAGGATCTGGTCGACAACCGGATGAACAAATAGCGCGGGCTTCTCTGTTCCCTGATCGGAGGAGCGCACACCATTTCCTCATCCCGAGGAGGCCGCGACGTCGCGGTCGGCCGCGACCGATCGCAGCGCGGCCGTCACGAGGGATGGGAATGGCACGATAACGGTGCGCCCTTCGATGTGAGGGAAAGCCGGCAGCGCAGGTGAGAAAAACCCGCAACATGCGCCCAGCCTCCGGCGCCCGGCCGGGGCGGCTTTAACCCCGACCGCTTCGCATAATCGGCTCCTCGCCCGATTTTTCGCCCGTGGCGCCGCCGGGGGCCGGCTGGCGCGAGACCGGCGGCTGGGCTATATCCCCGGCCGCATTGCCCCGAGCGCAGACCCGTCCGCCCCATACCCGTCGGAAAGATGCCTATGACCAGCCGCCCCGAAGCCGACGCCGAGCGCGCCGAATTCGATCGGGTCAACAAGACCTACTGGGACCAGCTGACCGCGCTGCATGCGGAGGGCGATGCCTATCGCGTCAAGCAGTTTCTCGGCGGCGCCTGCATTCTCGATCCGCTGGTTCGTTCGGAGATCGGCGACATCGCGGGCAAATCGCTGATCCATCTGCAATGTCATTTCGGGCTCGACACGCTGTCGCTCGCGCGGCTCGGCGCCAGGGTGACCGGCGTCGATTATTCGCCGAAAGGGATCGAGACCGCGCGGCGTCTTTCTGCCGAAAGCGGCGTTGCCGGCACGTTCGTCGAATCGCGAATCGAAGATGCGCCGGCAAAGTTCGACCGGAAATTCGACATGGCCTATGTCAGCTGGGGCGCGCTCAACTGGCTGCCCGATCTCGACGCCTGGGCGCGCACGGTCGCGCATGTGCTGAAGCCGGGCGGATTTCTCTATCTCGCCGAATTCCATCCGCTGGCACAGGCGATCGACATCGACGAGACCGGCGCCAACGGCACGCTGGCGATCCGCTATCCGATGGTCGGCAAGGCAGCGCCGCGCCGCTGGGAAACCGCGACCGACTATGCCGACGAAGCGACGCCCCTCCAGCACAACGCGACCTGGGAATGGAATCACGGACTCGGCGAGGTCATCGGCGCCCTGCTCGGCGCCGGATTGCGGCTCGCTTACTACAAGGAACATCCCTACCTCGCCTGGCGTTCCTTCCCGGCCATGATCGAACGCGACGAATTTTTCTTCGGTCTGCCGGACAATCTGCCGGCGATTCCGCTCGCATATTCGCTGAAGGCCGTCAGGGAATGACGGTGCGTCCCGCCATATTGAACCGCTGTCACAGCCTCCCCAATTCTTCCGACGCGACAAAGGATCCCGATCCCATGCGTGCATCCAACAGAAAATTCCCCTTTGCAGGCCTGCGCACCGCAGCGCTGGCACTGGCTTTCATCGCGTCATCGGGCATCGGCGTCGCCCGGGCGCAGGAAACCGCCCCCGGTACGACCCAGGCCTATGAAGACTGGACGATCGGCTGTCAGGCGAACCAGGCCGGCCAGCAGGAATGCCTGATGTTCCAGGACATCATCGCCGACGGCACAGATCAGTCGATCATGCGCGTGACGGTCGTGAAGATGCCGCGTCCGATGGTCATCGTGACGACGCCGCTCGGCGTCATGCTGGTGCCGGGGCTCGTGGTCGCGGTCGATCAGCAGGAAGTCAGCCGCATGCAGTTCCAGATCTGCATCGAGCCCGGCTGCCGCTCGCAGATCGACCTGCCGCCGGAACTGGTGCAGCGGTTGAAGAGCGGCGTCGCGGCGACGATAACGCTGGTCGGTCCGAACGGTCAGCCGATTCCGATTCCGGTTTCGCTCAAGGGATTCACGGCGGCATTTGACGCGCTGATCTGATCCGAACGGCGGCAGCGACGAAGGCTGCCCACCGCTCGCTCATTCGTTCGGATCAGTTGTAGTTGGCGTAGCAGTTCTCGATCGCCGAGACCGCCGCGCCGCTGCCGATCAGCGTATACCAGATGCTCCAGGCATCGAAGTAAAGCTTCTCGCCGGAACGCACCGCCTCGATGGCCCGACGGTCCCGGGCGAAATCGATATTGATCGTGGCCGGATCCATCACATAGGCCTCGACATCGGCCTGATAGATCTGATCGATGCGGATCGACGTCCAGAACGTCGTTTCCGGCTGGAAGTTGAAGCCTTCCGGGTCGGTGATGTTCATGTAGAAGCCGCTCACGTCCCAGCCCAGCCAGATGCCGGCGCCGCCGCCATAATCCTCCCAGAGCGCGCAATAGATTTCGCCGGTGCTGGCGTTGCTGTATGCGCCGCCCTCCCAGCCCTGCACGTTCCACGATTCGACGAGCTGATCCGCGACCGCGGGCGAGGCGATGAAGAACGCCGCGAACGCGGCCATGAACGAGCGACGCATAAACGACACTCCGCAACAATGGGCCGGACGATCTTGCCGTTCTCCGAGCGCGCTGCAAACCGGAAAGGGAGACCGGGAAACGCCGCGCCGCGCCGCGCCCACTGCGATCAGAAATCAGAACAGCGACCGTTCTTTTCCCAATCGCCATAACGGGTCGGCTCGGGCCCCTCGGGCCCGCCGATCTCTTTCGGACGCGGTGCCGGTTTCGGCTCGACCGGCATGGCCGTGGGGCGCGGCGCCGGATCGACCGGCCGGCTGTTTTTGCTGTCGCTCATTGCAACCGATATGGCGGGGTCCGACCGCCCGGGCAAGACTGGGACAATGCCCGGACGATCTTGAATGGCGCCGTTCGCGGGCCAATCTTTGCAGGGTCCGGGCCGCCCGCGCCCGCTGAAACTGCGTTTACGCTCCGCCATCCGGCCCTCCTTTTTCGGGAAAGATCGCAAGACCGACGAGCATGGGATATTTCCGCACCGCCTTGCTGCTGGCCGCCATGACCGGCCTCTTCCTCGCCGTCGGCTGGATGATCGGCGGCCGGACCGGCATGGCGATCGCATTCGTGATCGCCTGCGGGCTCAATCTGTTTGCCTATTGGAACTCGGACAAGATGCTGCTGCGCATGTACGGCGCGCGCGAAGTCTTGCGCGACAATGCGCCCAATCTGCATGCGCTGGTCGAGGAGCTCGCGCAGCGCGCCGGGGTGCCGATGCCGCGCGTCTATCTGGTCGAGAGCCAGCAGCCAAATGCGTTCGCGACCGGCCGCAGTCCCACGAACGCGGCACTCGCCGTTACATCCGGGCTGCTCGCAAAGCTCAACGAGAACGAGGTCGCCGGCGTCGTCGCGCACGAGCTCGCGCATATCCGGAACCGCGATACGCTGCTGATGACGATCACCGCAACGCTCGCCGGTGCGATCAGCATGCTGGTGAATTTTGGCTTGTTCTTCGGCGGCAACCGCAACAATCCGCTCGGGATCGTCGGGCTCATCCTGGTGATGATCCTCGCGCCGATCGCCGCCGTGCTTGTGCAGCTCGCGATCAGCCGCTCGCGCGAATACGAGGCCGACCGGGTCGGTGCCGAAATCGTGGGCAAGCCGCTGTGGCTTGCCGGCGCACTGGAAAAACTGAGCCACGCCTCGGGCCGCATCGCGAACGAGATGGCCGATCGCAATCCCGCGACCGCGCATGTCTTCATCGTGAGCCCGTTGAACGCGCGGAAGGTGAACGGTCTTTTCGCCACGCATCCAAGCCTCGAAAGCCGGATCCAGCGCCTGGTCGAGATGGCGGAACGGATGGGCCAGAGCCCCGAGCCGGCTATTCCCGCGACGCCCCGCCCGTGGGGTTGAGTGCCTGGACCGGCGCGCCCGGCCCATCGGTCCCGCGGCCCGATATCGGGCGGGTTGGCCAAATCCGGCCTGATCGGGCATAACCGCGCGCATGGCCGAAAAACCAGAGCGCAAACCGCGCCGCAATGCTGACGCGACGCCCGATCCGGGCGCGCCCACGCCCAAACCCCGCGCCCGCCGCAAGCCCGTTCCCGCCGAGGGAACGGCGCCCGACGAAACTGCCGATGGCGAATCCAACCCCTCGCGGCCGGCCCGCGGCGTCGCGCGCGATCTCGTCGCCACGGTGTTGCGGCGCGGCCGCTCGCTCGACGAGGCGCTCGCGACCGATGCCGGGTTTGCCAAGCTCGAGGTGCGCGATCGCGCCTTCGCGCGTGAACTCTCCGCGACCGTGTTCCGCCGTCTCGGCCAGATCGAGGTCGCGCTTTCGGCCTGTCTCGAAAAGCCGCTGCCGCCGCAGGCCGGCGGTGCGCAGGATCTCCTGAGGCTCGGTGCCGCGCAGCTTCTCTTCATGCGCACGGCCCCCCATGCCGCGGTCAGCGAGACGGTCGAACTCGCAACCGGCACGATCGAACCGTTCCGCAGCCTGATCAACGCCGTGCTGCGCCGCATCGCGCGCGACGCCGAGGCGATGCGCGAGGCGATCCAGCCGGTTCCGACCAACACGCCGAACTGGCTCTGGCAGCGCTGGGTCAACGCCTATGGCGAAGCGACCGCGTTCGCGATCGCCGAGGCGCATCTCGCCGACCCGTCGCTCGACATCACGATCAAGGGCGATCCGCAGGCCTGGGCCGGACGGCTCGAGGCGCGGATGCTGCCGACCGGCAGCCTGCGGCTCGAAACGGCACCGGTCGAAACGCTCCAGGGTTTCCGCGACGGGCAATGGTGGGTGCAGGACGTGGCGGCCGCGTTGCCCGCGACCTTGTTCGCGGCGACGCTCGGCAGCGTGCGCGGTCGCACCATCATCGATCTCTGTGCGGCACCGGGCGGCAAGACCGCCCAGCTCGCCGCTGCCGGCGCCAATGTGGTCGCGGTCGATCGTTCGAAGGAGCGGATGCTGCGGCTTGCGCAGAATCTGAAGCGGCTCGGTCTCGGCGCGCATCCGATCATCGCCGATGCAACCAGCTGGCGGCCGCCGAAACCGGTCGATGCCGTCCTGCTCGATGCACCCTGTTCGGCAACCGGCACGATAAGGCGCCATCCCGATCTGCCCTGGCTGAAGCGGCCGTCCGATCTCGCGACGCTGATCGCCCTCCAGGATGCGCTGCTGCGCAATGCGCTCTCGATGCTCAAGCCGGGCGGAACATTGGTCTATGCCGTCTGTTCGCTCGAACCCGAGGAAGGGCCGGCGCGGATCGAGGCGATCCTCTCGCAGGGCTCCGGCATCGTGCGCGAGCCGATCGATCCGGAAGAGATCGGCGGGCTCGAGGAATGCGTCACGCCGGCCGGCGATCTGCGCACCTTGCCCTGCCATCTGGCACGGCTCGGCGGCATGGACGGGTTCTACGCGGCCCGGCTGCGCCGCCGCTGATTTATCACCGGCCGGACCGCCGGTTCGATTGCGGTTGGGCCGGCTTATCAAAGCGGGGGCCGCCTGCTATCAAGTCGGTCATGGCTGGGCCCGTCCGAATCGCACCGTCGATGCTCGCCGCCGACTTCTCCCGGCTCGGCGCGGAGCTCGCCTCCGTCGCCAAGGCCGGCGCGGATTACATCCATCTCGACGTGATGGACGGGCATTTCGTGCCGAACATCACGATCGGCCCGGCGGTCGTCGCGATGCTGCGGCCGCATAGCACGCTGCCGTTCGACGTGCATCTGATGGTGGCGCCGGTCGATCCCTATATCGCCGCCTTCGCCGATGCCGGCGCCGACATTCTGACGGTGCATCCCGAAGCGGGTCCCCATCTCCATCGCACGATCCAGCTCATCAAATCGCTCGGCAAGAAAGCTGGCGTCGCACTTAATCCCGGCACGCCGGTCGATGCGATCGACCCGGTCCTGAACGATCTCGATCTCGTGCTGGTGATGAGCGTTAATCCCGGTTTCGGCGGACAGAGCTTCATCCCGAGCCAGCTCGAGAAGATTCGCGCGGTGCGCCAGCGCATCGACGTGCTGCTCGAAAACCAGCCCGGCCGACATATCGATCTCGAGGTCGATGGCGGCATCAACGACGAGACCGCATTGCAGGTAATCGAAGCCGGCGCCGACGTGCTGGTCGCGGGAACCGCGACGTTCGCGGGCGGTGTCGGGCGCTACGCCGCCAACATCAAGCGACTGCGCGGCGAATGATGCTCCGGCCGGCCCGCGGCGCGGGGCGGCGGGCGACGGACCTCCTCGCCCGGGCGTCGGCCTGTCTCGACGCGTTGCCGGTGCGCGCGCGCAGCTTTTTGCACCGAAGGCTGTTGGCGCCGCTGCATGGCAGTCCGCTTTATCGCTGGTGGCTCGGCCGCAACGGCGCCGACAAGGAGCCGCACGCGCTCGCGGTTGCGATCATGCCGGGCGACGAGCGGATCGGCCGGCAGATCGCATCCTTGTCGTTCGAGCGCGATGGCGAACGCATCGACAAACCGGCGCCGCTCGCGAACCCGCCCGGTGCGAGCGAGGGCTGGCGAACCTGGCTCGATGGTTTTAGCTGGCTCGCCGATCTCGCCGAGCTTGGTCCCGCCGCGCGCCAGCCGGCCCGTCAGCTCGTCGATCGCTGGATCGCCGAGAACCCACTTGCAACAGGCCTCGCCTGGCGGCCCGACATCGCCGGCCGAAGACTGGCCCACTGGATCCAGTGGCAGGGTGTTTTTCTGGCACCGGTGCCGGCCGATTTCCGCGCGCGCTATCTGCGCAGCGTGCATCTGCACAAGAACCATCTCGCGGCGACGATCGCGAGCGCGCCCGCCGGCAGCGGCACGATCGCGGCGCTCAAGGGATTGCTGTTCGTCGCACTGGCACTCGACGACGACGGTTTGCGCATCCGCGCGACACGCCGTCTCGAATCCGCGCTCGCGCAGCAACTGTTGCCCGACGGCATGCATGTCGAACGCAGCCCCGCTCTGCAGCTTGCGGTCCTGCGCGATCTCGCCGAGATGGCATCCGCCCATACGATGACCGGGCGCGAGGTGCCGCCGGCTCTGACCGCCGCTATGCAGGCGATGATTCCGGCTTTGATGATGTTCCGTCACGGCGATGGCGGGCTCGCCCTCTTCAACGATTCGGCCGAGGCGGGCACCGGCACCGTCGAACGCGTGCTGTCTGCGATCGGCGGCGGGCGCGCCGCGCTCGACCAGGCGCCGAGCGGCGGGTTCCAGCGTCTCGCGCGCGGCGGCCTCGTTGCGATCCTCGATGCGGGCCGGCCGGCACCGCCCGATTTCGATGCGCATGCCCATGCCGGCACGCTGGCGCTCGAAGTCAGCAGCGGACGCGAGCGGCTGATCGTGAATTGCGGCGCGCACCCCTGGCATCCGGACTGGCGGCAGGCGCAGCGCTACAGCGCGGCACATTCGACGCTGGTGATCGACGACACCAGCTCGAGCCAGATCCGCGCCAATGGCGGATTCGGCAGGCGCCCGATGCATGTCGTCTGCCGGCGCGAGGAACTCGACGGGCAGATCTGGATCGATGCGAGCCATGACGGCTATCTGCCGAAGCTCGGCGTTACCCATCGGCGCCGGCTCTATCTGACCCCGGACGGCGAGGACCTGCGCGGCGAGGATATCGTCGAGGGTCATGGCGGTGCGAATTTCGCGCTGCGCTTTCATCTGCATCCCGATGTCGATGCGTCGCTCGCGCAGAGCGGCACCGCGGCTTTGCTGCGATTGCCGTCGGGCCAGGGCTGGCGGCTGCGCATCGGCGGCGGCGCCCTCACGATCGAGGAAAGCGCCTATCTCGGCAAACGCGGCCAGGTCCAGCGCACGTTGCAGGTCGTGGCGTCGGGACCGCTCGAGGGCGACGAGACGATCCTGCGCTGGGCGCTGATGCGCGAAGACACCAGGAAGCGCCCGAAACGCTGACCTAGAGCTGCCAGCGGCGGACGCTGCCGGGCAGCGCGCGATCGCGCCAGATGCCCTTCACGTCGGCGATCAATCCGCCCGGCCGCACCAGCCGCACGAAATCCTCGTCGGCCAGCGCGCGATATTCGTTATGCGCGACCGCGGCGACGAGACAGTCGAACGGCTCTCCGCCCCCCTGATCTCCGGCCGCGTCGAGCGCATCGCTGAGTTCGATGCCGTAGAAGCTTTTTGCCTCGGCCGCGTCGGCGAGCGCATCGTGAACCTCGACCCGATGGCCGCGCATCGCGAGCCGCGTTACCAGAAGCTCGACCCGCGTGTTGCGGATATCGGGAACATTCTCCTTGAAGGCGAGACCGAGCACCAGGGTGCGCGGCGGCCACGCATTCGCTGCAGATTCGCTTCGGCCGCCCGCGTCGCTCGTGCCCCCACCGCCGCTGTCGTAGGCATCGGCGATCCGGTCGGCGATCCACGCGCCCATATCGTCGTTGATGCGCCGTCCGGCGAGAATGATCTCGGCCTCGTGGCCCAGCTGCGCCGCGCAATGCGCGAGATAATAGGGATCGACGCCGATGCAGTGCCCGCCGACCAGCCCAGGGCGGAAATCGAGAAAATTCCATTTGGTACGCGCGGCGTCGAGCACGTCGTCGACCGACAGGCCGAGTTTCGCGAAGATCATCGCGATCTCGTTGACGAAGGCGATATTGACGTCGCGCTGCGCGTTCTCGATCACCTTCGCCGCTTCGGCCGTGCGGATGTCGCGCGCGACATAGACGCCGGCCCGCGTCACGCTGCCATAGAGGCGCTCGAGCCGGTGCGTCGCATCGTCGTTTTCGCCGGCCACCACCTTGACGATCTGCGCGAGCCCGTGCGTTCGATCGCCGGGATTGATCCGCTCCGGCGAGTAGCCGAGCAGGAAATCGCGACCGCGTTTCCTGCCCGAGGCGGCCTCGATCGCCGGCCCGCAGATATCTTCGGTGACGCCGGGATAGACCGTGCTTTCGAACACGACGATCGGCAGCGAACCACGCGGCTTCGATTTCGCGAGCGCGCGGCCGACGCTGCCCGAAGCCGCGAGCACCGCTTCGAGATCGGGGCGGTTCTCGCCATCGACCGGCGTCGGCACGGTGACGATGTAGATGTCGCGGTCGGCGAGCGCGGTCTCATCGCCGGTCAGTGCCAGCTTTGCCGCATCGTCGGCTTCCATGTCGACCTCGCCGGTGCGGTCGTTGCCATCGCGCAGCTCGTCGATGCGGCGCGGATCGGTATCGAAGCCGAGCAGATCGTGCCCGGCGCGGGCGAGCGCCATCGCCAGCGGCAGGCCGACATAGCCGAGCCCGATCACGCACACGCGGGTCGGGATCTCGTTTTTCTGCGGCATCGGCGAGGCCTTTTGGTTGGGGATCGCGCCGCGCCGGCGCAGCGCAATCGGGCGAATGGGCAGGCTTTCTTTCCGCCAGCCCCCCTTCGCTGTCAACCGAGCGGACAAGGCGGAGCGCCGATGGGCGGAGCGCCGATGGGCGGAACCCCGGGCCCGAACCCGACCAAGCCGGCACCCGCGATGCCGATTGCCCGGTATCCCCGGTTCGCGGCTATAAAGGCGGCCATGCAATGGGTCGCCGTCCTCGTTCTATTGATCGCCGGCATTCTGGTCAGTGCCATGGTCACCCGCAGCCGCCTCGAGGCGCTGGGCGTGCCGATCCTACTGGCCGGCGGCTGGTTCGCCATCGTGTTCGCCACAAGGGGCGATGTTGGGGGCGATGTTGGGGGCGATGTTGGGG
>JBBDMS010000045.1:0-77557 GCA_040878185.1 Dongiaceae bacterium
TCGCATCGAGCGGGTGACGGGAATCGAACCCGCGTAACCAGCTTGGAAGGCTGGCGCTCTACCATTGAGCTACACCCGCAGCCGCCAGCTTTTTCGACCTTCCGCGTCTTGCTCCGTTCGCGTATCCGACCGACCTGCCGGCATTTGGTGGAGGGGGTAGGATTCGAACCTACGTAGGCTGACGCCAACGGGTTTACAGCCCGTCCCCTTTAGCCACTCGGGCACCCCTCCCACATCACCTCGGCCGCCCGAGAGGCAGCGAACTATGTGTATTTTCAGCGACTTGTCAATCATCAAACGCGCAAGACAGCGCCCCGCCTCCCGCTATATCGGCGGGTCGGGTCGCAGTACCGGTTGACACCGTTGCTGTGATATTAGCATCGCCATGACCCAACGCAAGTTCTCTCAGAGAAACTCCCGGGGGACCCCCCGAGGAAACCCCAAGAAATCCCAATCCCGACATTCCGGCCCGGCGCAAAAATCTGCCGCGCGACAAAGCGAGCCGGAGAAGCCCGGATCGGGCCAGCAAAAACGCACCCAAAAACGCCCGCAAAAACGGCCGCAAGGCTCGCGGCCGGGCGCATCGCCCCGCGAAGAAGCGCCTGCCCGGCAACCGTCGACCGCGCCGCGACGGAACCCGGCGACTGCGCGGCCGCTGGATCTGCCGCGTCCGGAGGACCACCCGCCCGCCCGCCCCGCCGACCGGCGCCCCGATCGGCGACCCGAGCGGCAGGGCGATCGACACGTCGATCGACAGGGTGGCGCGAACCAGCTCTGGCTCTATGGCCATCATGCGGTCGCCGCCGCGCTGGGCAACCCGAAGCGCCGGGTTCTCGCGCTGACCGCCACCGATGACAGCGCAGCCGAACTCGAACGAATACGCCAGGATGCCGGCCGCGACCTGCCGCCGATCGAAACCCTCGCCCGCGAAACGCTCGAGGCACGTTTGCCGGCCGGCGCACCGCATCAGGGTCTGGCCATTCGCTGCGCCCCCCTTCCTGAACTGGCCTTGGCCGATCTGCTGGCCGAACTCGATCCGGCAGCGCCGGCCGTGCTGGTCGGGCTCGACCAGGTGACCGATCCGCAGAATGCCGGGGCCGTCCTGCGCTCGGCCGCCGCCTTCGGTGCCCACGGTGTCATCCTGACCGAACGTCACGCCGCCCCGGAAACCGGCACGCTCGCCCGTGCCGCCTCGGGCGCCCTCGATGTCGTGCCATTGGTCAGGGTGGGGAATCTCGCCCGCGCGATCGACGAGTTGAAGGAAGCCGGATTCTGGATCTTCGGTCTCGCCGGCGATGCCGCGTCGACCTTGGGCGAAACCGAACTGCCGGCCCGCATCGTGCTGATGCTGGGCGCCGAGGGCAGCGGACTGCGCCGCCTCACCCGCGAGCGCTGCGACGGTTTAATCCGGCTGCCGACCCGGCCGCCGATCGATCAGCTCAACGTTTCCAACGCGGCGGCGATCGCGCTTTACGAGGCAAACCGGCGCCGTCTTTAAGAATTGCCGTCGGCTCCAGCCCGCCGGACTGCGGCGGGTAGTTATACGGAAGCTGTATGGTTTCAGCGTAACAAAACGATAGAATAACAGGATATACAGGAACCCGTTGCGGGGCTGGGGGGAGAGACCGTGAAATTGAGGATGACCCATCGTCTGAGCGTCTTGTTGTTGCTGGCTTGCGTTGTTCTGCCGGGCGCGAGCCTTGCCGAAACGCTCGAGGCCTCGGTCGATGCGACCAAGCTGCTCTGGTTTACCCAGATCGATGCCGATGGCGACGAGCTGATCTCAGAAGAAGAGCTTGGTGCCATGCGCACCCGCCGCTTCATGCAGGTTGATCTCAATGGAGATCAGCTACTTACCATCGAAGAATTTATGCATGACCTTAGCAATAGCGACCCCATTCTGTCCCAGCGTCGGCGCGATCGCTTCGCCATGATGGACGACGACCAGAATGCCTTCGTCACCGTCCGGGAGTTCATCGATTTCGGCACGCTGGTCATGGAACTGCTGGACCAGGATGGCGACAAGCTCATCCGTCTGGCCGAGTTCAATGACGGGGTCAGATACCCGCAGTAAGCTACTGCCGGTCCTCGACGATCGGCGGAACGCCGGATCCGGGACGCGTCGCGGAAGGACGGGCCGTGCGGTCAAACCTGCTGCTGCTGTTCGCCGTCTCGCTGGCCTGGGCGAGCGATTATCTCTTTATACGTTGGGCCGATGCGGCCCTGCCTCCGCTCGCGATCGGCGCCGCCACGTCCACCATCGCCGCCGTCGTGATGTTCCTGCTGGTCTCGCTGGTGCTGAAGCGGCCGCTGTTGCCGATCCTGCGCGAAGCGCCGCTCGTACCCATCGTTCTTGGCGCTACCTCGGTCGCCTGGCCGCGGATCACCGTGGCCTATGCCGAAGAATCTATCACACCAGATATTGCAGCAATAACAGGCACAACAGTCCCGATCCTCACGTTAATTGTGAGTATTTTCATCCTGCATCAGCAGGCCTTTTCGCTGCTGCGTGTTCTCGGCGTCCTGGTCGCGCTGGGCGGGCTCGCGGTCTTCGTCGGCCTCGGCGGCGTCGAGGGTCGCACCACCATCGATGCCATCCTGGTCCTGATGTCGAGCGGCGTCACCTTCGTCTTTGCCGGCTTCTACACCCAATATCGCGCGGCGCGTTTCGACAAGGCCGCGCTGACGGTCTGGGTCATGGCCGCCGGTGCCGCAATCCTGGCGGTGCCCGCCCTGGTCCTCGAGATCGAGCATATCGGGATGCCGCCGGCCGCGGCACTCGCATCCCTCGCGGCCTCGGGCACAGTCGCCGTGGCGCTCGCTTATCTCGGCTACTTTATTTTGATCGAACGCGCCGGGCCGAGTTTTGCCGCGCTCTATGCGTATCTGGTCCCGCCGCTCGGCGTCCTCATCGGCGTCGTCTTTCTCGGCGAGGCGCTGACGCTCCAGCATCTGGGCGGCCTCGCGCTGGTGCTGCTCGGCCTGTGGATGATTACCGGGCGGCAAGCGAAGCCCGTATCGGGATAAGTTGATTATCGGGGTAGTTTATCGGGACTAGATAGGGTTGGAGCGCCGTCGAGGGAGAGCCGCAGGGGGAGAAATTGTCGCTGTTCTGGAAGAGAGGCGTCGCGCTCGCGGCGCTGGTCGTTGCCTTCGGCACGGAGGGCGCGGCAAACGATTGCCCCGCGGACAAGGGCGTCGCTTTGCTGCCCGCCGACCCGGCTCTTTGCGCCGACCTCGCGGCCGCGGTGCGCGATCCCGATGCCCTGCCGCTCGATGAATATGAGACGAAACTCGGTCAGTTCCTCGGCGCCTTCTGCCATCGTGACGAGACCGCCGGCTGGGTTGCAGACAAGACCGTGCGCGACACCGGGCCCTATGTTTCGACTCTGAGCGGCGCCGGCTGGCAAAGCGCGTATCACGGGACCCACGCGCCGGTCCTGATCTGGTATTCGCCGGAAGCCGCCGCCTGGATCAGCGAGCATCGCGGCGCCGACGACGCGGGCTATGGCAGCGACGGCGCGCCGATGCCGGATGGCGCGATCATCGTGAAGGAGATGTATCCGGCACCCGCCGCGCGCTGCGCCGACGTCGAACCGACCCATCTGCTGCCGACCAGCGGTGCGGCGGTCATCGTGCGCGACAGCACGGCATCGCAGGATGGCTGGTTCTGGGGCTGGTACGGCTGGAGCGGCTGGGATCCGGACTGGCCGGCATCGCCCGACCAGAATCGCCTCGCCTATATGGGCTTCGGCCAGTACTGCGTGAACTGCCACGGCTCGGCGCGCGACAATCTCACCTTTGCGTCCGCCCGCAACATGACGGGCGAGCCCGGCCAGCCGCTGGTCTTTCTCTCGCAGGAAGAATCCACGACGCAGCCGGCGATGCCGCATCACAGCGCGGTCGTGCTGCCCGACGGCGACGGTCTCGCCCTCGGCCAGCCGCACACGACCTATCATCCCGCCTTCGTGACGGCCTTTCCGCCGACATTCCTCGACCGGGCGCCGAACTGGGGCAGCCTGCCGCCGATGCCCTCGCAGACCTACGACAATGTCTGGATGGGTGCCGGCGCGCCGGACGATCACGATCTCTATGTCACGTCGGACCAGTGTCTCGGCTGTCACGATGCCGGTTCAACCGGCCTGCATTTCGACATGACCGAGTTCGATCCGGCGAGCGGCCTGCTCTGGAATCATTCGCCCTATGCGACCTGGCGCACCTCGCCGATGGGGCTTGCCGGACGCGATCCCTTCTTCTTCGCGCAGCTCTCGAGCGAAACGCACAGCTTCCATCCCGACCAGACGGCTTTGGTCGAGACCACCTGCCTTGGCTGTCACGGCATCATGGGCGAGCGGCAGGCCGCCATCGACAGCTTCCTCGACAGCGGCGAATGCGGAAGCTTCACCCGTGCCGATGTCGATGCAATTCCGGGCGCGATCCCCGCGCACGGCGAAAACGCCGCCGCCGATTACGGCGCGCTGGCCCGCGACGGCATCTCCTGCACCGCCTGCCACCGCATGGTGCTCGGCGAGGCAGCGACCGCGGCGAACGCAGCCGAACCGCGCAACGAATGTATCGAGCAGCGCCAGGCCCTGCTCAATCCCGACGCAACCGGTTTCGCTCGAACCTTCACCGGCAGCTTCATGGTGGGACCGGCCGATCGCCTCTTCGGTCCGTTCGAGGAACCGAAGACAGCACCCATGGAAACCGCGCTCGGCATCGTGCCGGCGCATAGCGATGTCATGGCGGATTCCGAACTCTGCGGCACCTGCCACACCGTGCATCTGCCGGTGCTGCACGAAGGCAAGACTCTCACTTACATCTACGAACAGACGACCTATCCCGAATGGGCGTTCAGCGATTATCGCGTCGGCACCACGATGGATGGCGATCTGCCCGAAGGCGCAGGCAAACTGGCCGAAAGCTGTCAGGGCTGCCACATGCCGTCGACAGAGGCCGACGGTTCGCCGGCGCTTTCGAAGATCGCCTCGATCCAGGAATTCTCGAACTTTCCGCAGGCCGAGTTTACCAAGGCACCCGATGCGCTCGATCTCGAACCGCGCGCGGGCTTCGCGCGCCACGACCTGGTCGGGCTCAATGTGTTTCTGATCAAGATGGCGCAGCAGTTCCCGGAACTGCTCGGCATCCGTACGCAGGATCCGATGCTGGTGTCGATGGGCGTCGATCCGCTGCTCTATACCGAACAGCAGATGCTCGATCAGGCGGCCACCGAGACCGTCACGCTCAGCGTGAGCGAGCCGGTCGAGCAGGACGGCACGATCCGTGCGAGCGTGACGCTCGAAAACCTGACGGGTCACAAATTTCCGTCCGGCGTCGGCTTCCGCCGCGCGTTCCTGACCTTCGAGGTGATCGACGTTCTCGGCAATGTGCTCTGGGCGTCGGGCCGCACCGATGGCGCGGGCCGTATCGTCGATGCATCCGGCACGCCGATTGCCGGCGAAGTCTGGTGGGAAGCGGACTGTTCGTCGCGCATCGAACCGGATGCGCGCCTGCACCAGCCGCATTATCAGAGCGTGACCGTCGAGGATCAGGCGCAAATCTATCAGGAACTGGTTTCGACGCCCCCGGCCGAAGAACCGGCGCAATGCGGACCGCTCGAAGAACCGGCGGGACAGCTCACCACCTCGTTCCTCTCGATCTGCGCCGAAGTGAAAGACAATCGGTTACTGCCGCAGGGCTTCCTGCCGCTCGATGCGCGCAAGGCGATCGCCGCCGCGCTCGGCGCCGGCGAGGATATGGCCGTCGATGTCGGGCCGACCGCGACCGGCGACGATCCGGATTACCAGCCGCTCGCCGGCGGCAAGGACAATGTCGAGTTTGTCGTGCCGTTATCGGATCTCGACGGCACACCGACGGCGGTGCGCGCGCGGCTTTATTATCAGGCGACGCCGCCTTTCTATCTCCAGGACCGCTTCTGCACGGCGACGGGCATCGACCGCGACCGGCTCTATTTCCTCGCCGGCCATCTCAATCTCGACGGCACCGAGGCGGAAGGCTGGAAGCTGCTGGTCGCCGACAGCGGCACGGTGACGATGAAGAAGGAGTAGTACTCCTGTCGAAACTGGCCGCCCATACACTGAACGACGCTCCAATATTTGTGTGTTAAATCGCCGTCATCAATTACATGAGTGATGATTTGAAACCATTGAAAGAAGATTTGATATCTCAGTGACAATCCACCCGCCACTGTTACTTTTCTCTAGAACGCTGATTAACTCAACCCCAACAAATTTTCCCGAAACTAGCGACGCGCGAGCATGATGCAGAAGTATGCGGCTTTCGTCGTCGGCGACATCAAAATCGATAACAAATGTATCCGCACGATACAAACTTGAGATCTCATCGCCACCAATTGAATATATCTCGTGCTCCCACACCCCGTCGCCTAAATCTGAATTCTCAATCGGGACTCTGACATAAGTGCCGTTCGAAGTTGTACGAACGAGAGTCGACTGAGTGTGCGAGTTTAATTGAAGGATTGTAAAGTTTAGCGGCGACGCCTGTGGCTCACGTATCCTGGGGCCGAGGTCAAAGTAAGCCAAGAATGCGCTTGATGACGAGCGCATAGATTGAGGGATATCACGAGCTTGCATCTCCGATAGCCGATCGGATGATACAACAGCATTGAATAGAACTCGCAGCCGCCGTCCGCCGACGATATCACCGATGTCGAATATCCTGCCAATTTTTTGTTCATACAGAGTTGTAAACTTTCGGCTGGAGAGATGATATCTTCGTAAAGCGTCGCCAATTAGGTCGCCAGTCGCCACATCCAAATAGCTGTTACCGACATAAAGCAAAGATTCACCATCTTCGGAGGGTAGTAGCGACGTAATCCTTTCAAACTGCGGATCACGAATCGTTTCCATCCATGCGCTCAAATCGCTATCGTAAAGTCGTATAGAGCTTGTATGTTCTGGAGTTTGTTGCAGTTCGGATTCGATCGCCGAGCTGTTACTAAGCACCGCGATCAATTTAGTGTTGGGGATATAATGTGCGGAGTATACTTTTAGATTGCAGCTTGGAAGTTCGATTGAGCGAACATCTCCGGTAATGAACGAAATTTCGGTCAGTACACTAGCTCCCGAAGTAGAATCTTCTAAAATTAGGGCTGCCGAACCATCCGAACTTAAAGTGACGCCGGCTATCGCTGATGAGAAAGCGCCGTCTTCAGATGATATTGCTGCTTGCGTGAGGAACCCTTGCAGCAGCACCAAAGCCACCAGCATGGAACGGGCTGGGCACGAAAAGCACAGATTCTTTGCAAAACTCTTTTTCATCGTTTGAACGAGCCGATGCCACATTGTTGGCCTTGTCCCACCGAGTGGTTCAGTCGGAATGTTAGTTCCGCAGCGTTGTTGATGCCACCGGTTGGTCGGTCGGGCAATCTCGACGGCACCGAGGCCGAGGGTTGGAATCCGCTGGTCGCCGACATCGGGATGGTGGCGGTGAAAACGGAGTAGTAGTTTACGCGGCAACGTTACCTTTTTGCCGGTTCAACTTTCTAGGATTCCTTGCCCCAACGAACCGCCTCAGACATATCCTGCTTCCGAGCTTAGAATTTTAGTCTGCACGTAGTATATGATAAAAAAGGTATGAAGTTATGGCCGCTACACTAAACAAGATTGTAAATACTTTTCTACCCAGCCATTTATCGATACGATCACCAATGCAATGTATTGCCAGTACGCTCAAGATGAACAATATCATCACTACAACATAGAAAATCGTAACCACATCTAGACTCCATTCGCATTGTTATGGCCATTCTTGTGGAGAATGGAATTTTATCTCGTCAAAACTATGAGTCCATTATTCCGTTATCGATCTTGTAACGGGCCTGAACTTTCCCCCCGTTTGGGATTGGAGCCACGGCATGAGTATGCCCGTCAAGCTGGTTGAGCAACAGGCCGGCATGCGGAGCCATCATAGAGTGCAGCGTGATGGCCTGTTGCGGTTGAGATTCGCGGCGAAGTCTGCCTGCGTCGGGTACATCCGGTGATAGAACGATGCCCAGTCGTCGTAGGTGGCCCTGACGGACATCAGCCGATCCGGCCTGTCGGATTTGAAATGCGCACCGATGAATTGGCATCGGCCGCCCGACGACAGAAGGATCCAGCATCGGTCATTGCACGGCTGCCGTCACCCGACCGACATCCCGGGCGTCAATGCGGCCTGCGCTCTGCACGCTTATGTGCTGTCGTCTTGGCTCGACGCCGTGCGGCACGATTGGCGCAACCGGGCATCTCAACCTCGACGGCAGCGAGGCCGAACCGGAATCGGCGCGGGGCTGATAGCGCTCTCATGCGGAATCCGTTTCGCATCGGTGGGTCCAGGACCGAGGCCTGCCATCTCGACTTCGACGGAATAGAAGCCGAAGGTTGGAAATCGCTGGTCGCCGACAGCGGCGCGGTGGCGATGAAGAACGAGTAGTAGTCCGCCCCAATTGTCGGCTTTTCACTTAAAAGAAACACCACTCGCCATGTCACTTCGCCTAAGCACTTTAACTTTTGTTGTTGCATGTTTCACAATGCAGGTTTGTGTCGCAAACGAAGAGACCTGCGGAGACGACTCGTTGCGTATTGAAACTGCCAACGGTTCATGGAGCCTGACGCCGGACGACGTTTCATCGATCGAGCTCACCGATGTTCACAGCGGCACCGGCGTACTGAGAATCAACTTCTCCGAGCGCGGAACGCAGGCGTTCTCGGCTTTGATCGATGGCCAGTTCGGCGCTTTCGGTCGGGTCTACTTTGGGAACGTATTGTATGCGGAATCACAAATTCAAATAGGCGGTGTGTCACCGGGCATGGCGTTGCCGGACGTAGAGCAGGTCTATTTCCACAGACTGAAGGATTGTTTGTCGTAACGGCGCCCCGCTCAAAAACTCGGCGGACTGCACGCCGACACGACCTCGCATTCCTCCTCGCCGAGATTGCGGAAGCGGTGCGGCGTTCGGCTGTCGAAATAATAGGCATCGCCCGGCCCGAGATCGCGTCGCTGATCGCCGACCGTGACCTCGAGCCTGCCGCGCAACACGACGCCGCCCTCTTCCGAATCATGCTGCAGCATCGCCGACCCGGAATCGGCGCCCGGCTGGTAGCGCTCATGCAGGATCTGGACCGCGCGGCCCGCCATGTCGCGGCCGACCTGGCGATAGGAAATCCGCCCGCCGGCGAGCTCGACCAGTTCGGCGGCCGGAAAGAACACCTGCGGCCGCCCGGCCGGTGGCGCCCCGAAGAACGCGCCCAGCGCCAGCGGCAGCCCGTCGAGCACCTTCTTCAGAAGCCCGACCGAGGGGCTGGAGCGGTTCTGCTCGATCAGCGAGATGATCGCGTTCGAGACCCCGGCCCGCTTCGCCAGTTCTCGTTGCGAAATGCCGGCCTCCTGGCGAAGCTGGCGCAACCGCGCGCCGACATCGAAATCGCGATCGGGCGAACCCTTCGATAAATCGTCCGGCATGATTGTTCTGTTCAGTATGTTTAACGTTCTGTCGAAGATTATCTCGCAGATGCGAGCAATACAAGGAAAGGCCAGCGCGACTTTGCCGCAGCTTGTCTATTTTCTTTATCATGTTAGGCTCCGCGAAACAGCCCAACTGCGCCCCAGAACACACCGCTAAACCAACGAGGAATGTCATGGCCGGGAACCCGATTGCTGTCGATTTCGAACCGTCACCGAACAATCTCGAAGCGTTCTGGATGCCGTTCACGGCGAACCGTCAGTTCAAGAGCAACCCGCGTCTGCTCGTGGCCGCCAAGGACATGCATTACACCAGCCATGACGGCCGTCAGATCCTCGACGGCACGGCGGGTCTCTGGTGCGTGAATGCCGGTCACGGGCGGCAGAAGATCGTCGAGGCGGTCGGCGCCCAGGTCGGAAAGATGGATTACGCGCCCGCCTTCCAGATGGGCCATCCCCTCGCCTTCCAGCTTGCCTCACGTCTCGCGGCCCTGCTGCCCGGCGACCTCGACCATGTCTTCTTCACCAACTCCGGTTCGGAATCGGTCGACACCGCCCTCAAGATCGCAATCGCCTATCACCGCGCGAAGGGCGACGGCGCACGCCAGCGCCTGATCGGCCGCGAGCGCGGCTATCACGGCGTCGGTTTCGGCGGCATCTCGGTCGGCGGCATCGTCACCAACCGCAAATATTTCGGCGGCCTGCTCAACGGCGTCGACCATATGCGCCACACGCACATGCCGGACAAAAACGCCTTCTCGAAGGGCGAGCCGACGCATGGCGTCGATCTGGCCGAAGATCTCGAGCGCATCGTGACGCTGCATGACGCCTCGACCATCGCCGCGGTCATCGTCGAACCGGTCGCCTGCTCGACAGGCGTGCTGGTACCGCCGAAGGGTTACCTGAAGCGGCTGCGCGAGATCTGCGACAAGCATGGCATCCTGCTGATCTTCGATGAGGTCATCACCGGGTTCGGCCGTCTCGGCACCAATTTCGCGACCGACTATTTCGGCGTGCTGCCCGACATGATCACCACGGCCAAGGGCCTGACCAACGGCTCGGTGCCGATGGGTGCGGTCTTCGCGCGCAAGCATATCTACGACATGTTCATGGGTGCCGGTGGCGCCGATCATCTGATCGAGCTGTTCCACGGCTATACCTATTCCGGCCATCCGGTCGCGTGCGCTGCAGCACTCGCGACGCTCGACATCTACAAGGAAGAAGGGCTGTTCGATCGTGCGAAGGATCTCGCCCCCTACTGGCAGGATGCGGTTCATTCGCTGAAGAGCAACAGCAAGGTCATCGACGTGCGCAATCTCGGTATCATCGCCGGCATCGAGCTCGAATCGATTCCGGGCAAGCCGACCGCGCGCGCCTTCGATGCCTTCCTGAAATGCTACGAGCGCGGCGTGCTGATCCGCACCACCGGCGATATCATCGCGCTGTCGCCGCCGCTGATCGTGGAAAAGAAACATATCGACCAGATCGTCGACACCATCTCGGACGTGCTCAAGGAAGCCGCCTGACCGCTGGGTGCGATGAACGAGTATCCGGCTCCGGTCCGCCCTGGGCAGTGGACCGGAGCCGACTTTTTGAGGAGTGAGTTCGATGCTTATCGGGGTTCCCAAGGAAATCAAGGTGCACGAGTACCGGGTGGGACTCGTGCCGGGCAGTGTTCGGGAACTGGTACATCACGGCCATAAGGTTCTGGTGGAAACTGGCGCCGGCATGGGCATCGGTTTTACCGACGCCGACTATCGTGCTGCCGGTGCGGCGATCGCCAAGGACGCCAAAGAGGTGTTCGCCAAGGCGGAGATGATCGTCAAGGTGAAGGAGCCGCAGCTCTCCGAATATACGCAGCTCCGCAAGGGCCAGATCCTGTTTACCTATCTGCATCTCGCCCCCGATCCGAAACAGACCAGGGGCCTGCTCAAGTCCGGCGTCACCGGCATCGCCTACGAGACGGTGACCGACCGCTTCGGCGGATTGCCGCTGCTGGCGCCGATGAGCGAAGTCGCCGGCCGCATGAGCATCCAGGTCGGCGCGTTCTATCTGCAGAAGGAACCGGGCGGCTCCGGCGTGCTGCTCGGCGGTGTGCCGGGCGTGGCACCGGGCAAGGTGCTCATTCTCGGCGGCGGGGTTTCGGGCACGCATGCCGCGAAGATGGCGGTCGGCCTCGGCGCCAACGTCACCGTGCTCGATCGTTCGCCGGTTCGTTTACGCGAGCTCGACGACATCTTCATGGGCCGCACCAACAACATCTATTCGACGGTCGATGCGATCGACAGGCTCGTCGCGGATTCCGATCTGGTGATCGGCGCCGTGCTGATCCCCGGCGCTGCGGCACCCAAGCTGGTCACGCGCAAGCATCTGAAGACGATGCGTCCGGGTTCTGTGCTGGTCGATATCTCGATCGACCAGGGCGGTTGCTTCGAAACGTCGCACGCAACGACACATTCCAAGCCGATTTTCGTGGTCGACGGCATCGTGCATTACTGCGTTGCCAACATGCCGGGCGCCGTCGCACGGACCTCGACCTTCGCGCTCAACAACGCGACATTGCCCTTCACGCTCGCACTCGCAAACAAGGGCTATCGCAAGGCGCTGACCGACGACGCCCATCTGCTGAACGGGCTCAATGTGTATGAAGGCAAGATCACCTGCGAGCCGGTCGCCCGCGCGCTCGGTCTCAAATTTGCCGAGGCACGCGGCGTGCTCGGACTGCACTGAGAGCAGCAGCGCCGCAACGAAACAAGGCCGGTCGCGGGAAATCGCCACCGGCCTTTTTCTTGAGCCCGGAACGATAAACAGCGGAGCCGACGATGCACCAGCGACTTCTCGTCCCCGACGATTTTCAACCGCCTGCGCGCGTGGACGGCGATGGCTTCCATCTGCGCATGCTCAGCGTCCACGACGTGGTCAAGGACTACGCCGCCGTGATGGAGAGCGATGCGCGCCTGATCGGTTTTATGAATCCGCACGAAGACTGGCCGCGCGGCCTCACGATCTCGGAGAACCTGATCGATCTCGGCTGGCACCAGCGCGAGTTCACGCTGCGGCACTCGTTCGCTTACACCGTGATGAACGATGACGAGAGCCGCTGCGTCGGCTGCTGCTATATCTATCCGAGCGACCGGCCGGGCTACGATGCGATGGCTTATTACTGGGCGCGCGAAGCCGAGTATCGCAACGGCTTCGACACGACGCTCGGCGATGCGTTCCGCCGCCTCGTCGCAAAGTTTCCGTTCGGCAAGGTTGCGTTTCCCGGCCGCGACATTCCCTGGTCGCAGTGGTAGTCGCCGCGCCCGGACTTACGCGAGCGGTTGCAGTGTCCCGGCTGCCGCCATCTCGCGTAGTTCCTTGCGCCGGATCTTGCCGCTGGCGGTCTGGGGAAACCGCTCGACGTGAAAGATCTGCGCCGGCAATTTGAACCGCGCCATGCGCGAGCGGCAGTAATCGAGAATCTCGGCACTCGTCGTGTCCTCGGCCAGCCGCAGCGCGGCCGCGACGATCTCGCCGTAATATTCGTCGCGCATCCCGAACACCGCAGCCTCCGCGATCTTCGGATGATCGTTGAGCACCTTTTCGACTTCGGCGGGATAGATGTTTTCACCGCCGCGAATAATCAGATCGCGGATCCGCCCGCCCGCGATCACGAGCCGGCCCTCCTGCGTCAGATAGCCGAGATCGCCGGTCTTCAGCCAGCCGTCGGCATCGATCGTTTCGGCGGTTTCGACCGGGCGGTCGTAATAGCCAAGCATTACCATCGGGCCGCGCGCCTCGATCTGCCCGATCTCGCCGACAGGCAGCGCGCGGCCGGTCGCCGGATCACCGATGCGAACATCGAATTCCTCGAACGGCCGCCCGACCGTCGCCCAGCGATCGTCGTCGTCATACTCCGGACAGGCGATCAGCGTGCAGGTTTCGGTCTGGCCGTACACATTCGCGATGCGCGGCATCGGAAACTCGCGCGCGCAGGCTGCCAGCACATCGGGATCGGCATCCGCCCCGCCGCAACTTCCCGCCCGCAGCGACGAGAGATCGTATTTCCCCCGGCTTTCGTGACGCAGCATCGCCAGATACGCGGTCGGTACGCCGCTCATGCCCGTGACACGCTCGTTCTCGATGATCTGGAACATGGATTCCGGATCGAAATACGGCACGCCGACATGACAGGCGCCGCTCTGCAGCACCCCGAGCAGCACCATGCAACAGCCGGCGCAATGAAAGGGCGGGATCATCGTCGTGTAGCGGTCGGCCGGCCCGATGCGCAGCCGCTCGAACGTGAGCCGGCTGTTCATCAGCATCGCGCGATGGGTCAGCAGCGCGCCCTTGGGAAACCCGGTCGTGCCCGACGTATAGAGAATGGCGGCCGGCTTGTCGGGATCGACGTCGGGCAGGCTCGCCGTCGATTCCCGCCCCTTCCGCAGTAATTCCGCATAGGTCAGATCGCCGCCCGGCTCGAACGAGATCACGTGATCGAGGCGCGGCAGATCGGCCCGCACGCTTTCGACCATGTCGAGATAGGCGTTGGAGCGAAAGACCGGCGACAGGATGACGGCGCGGCTGCGCGATTGATCCAGCGCGAAGCGGATTTCCTCGGCGCGATAATGCGTGTTCAGCGGCACGACGACCCCGCCCATCGCAGCGATCGCGGTTTCGACGATCAGCCATTCGACGCGCGCTTCGGCCATCAGCGCGATGTGATCGCCCGGCCGGATGCCGATCGCGAGCAGACCGCGCGCGAGGGCGGTCGCTTCTTCGTGCCATTCAGCGAAGCTGCGCCCCTGATCCGACAGAGGATACCGCAGGCCCGGCGCGTCGCCGCGCAGCGACGCCTGGCGCGTCAAAGCCTGATAGGCCGTCGACCAGCCGGTCATCGAAGGCGCCTTTAGGCCGCGGTCAGGATGTCGTGACAGATGCGCCGCAGATCCGCCGGCGTCGGCGTGCGGCAATTCGCATCGCGCATCGGTTTGTTTTCGGGCGCGAGCGTCGTTTCGACCAGCCGGTCGAGGTCCTGCGCCGCGAGCCCGTCCTGTTTCAGCGATATCTCAAGCCCGACATCGCGAACGAAACGGTCATAGGCTTCGCCGAGTTCGGCGGCGACCGCTGAAGTGCGGCGGCCCGCGGTCGAAATGCCCATCGCAGCCGACACGGCGGCATGGCGCGCCGGTGCTTCTTCGGCGTTCCAGGCAAGCGCGCAGCGCAGCGCGAGGCCGACCGCGCGACCGTGATGAACGCGCGCGACGGTGCCGAGCGCATGGCCGATCGCATGTCCGATGCCGGTACCCGAGTTGTCGATGCCGATACCGGCGGCGGCCGCAGCGATCTGCAGGGCGGCGCGCGCCTTGAGGTCGCCCGGCTGCTCGACCGCCTGTTTCAGATAACGCACCACCAGCCGGATCGCGTGATAGCAGACGGCGTCGTTCAGCGGATTGGCGCGCTTGATGGTGCAGGCCTCGATCGCGTGCACCAGCGCATCGACGCCGGTTGCCGCGGTCAACCCCGGCGGCAGTCCGACGGTCAAAGTCGGATCGAGTAGTGCTAGATCGGCACGCAGCGTGTCGCCCCAGGCCCAGACCTTGATCCCTTCGCGCGTGCTGAACACGGAAACGCGGGTGGTCTCCGAACCCGTGCCGGCGGTGGTCGGAATACAGATCTTGATCAGCGGCCGCTTGGGCAGTGGATTTGCCGCCAGTGCGTAATGCTCCGCCGGGTTCTGCCCCGGTGCGATCGCGGCCGCGAATTTCGCGGTGTCGAGGGCCGAGCCGCCGCCGACCCCGATCACGCAGGTTGCGCCATGTCGACGTGCCGCCTCCGCCGCCCCGTCGACCTGCCGGGACATCGGGTCGCTGCGGATATCGTCGTAAAGGGCGACCTGGGCGCCCGATCCTTTCAGGCCCTTCACGATTCGCTGAGCGATATCCGGAATGCCGGGGTCGGCGACGATCAGCAATGCCGCGTCCGGCCCGGCCAGTTCGGCCACCAGCCCGCCGAAATCGTCCGCCTTATTCTCGCCGAACACGATCCGCGGCGCCGGAGATATGGAAAAAGGGGGGTTGTCCATTGTCCCTGCTGCAATTCAAGCCGATTTGGCCGCGCAAGATAGCCGCAGGCGGCAAGCGGTGTCCCGCCAATTTTGCTGCCGCGCCCGCCGCCACATTCTTCGGCCGGCCCCCTAGCAAATTGCTTGGTTCGCGCGGCCGGTTGGCTAGAATATACGCTGCCAGGACATATCCAGGAGGGGGCGATGAAGGCAACAGTTATGGCGCGCTACCTGGGCGCCAGCGTTACGGTATTGGGTATTCTGTTCGGACTGATGCAGCCGGCCAATGCTTGGTACGACATCTGCAACAAGAGTTCGTACAGCGTGTATGTCGCGTTCGGGTATCACGACGGCACCAACTGGGTTTCGGAAGGCTGGTGGGACCTCGTTCCCGGCGAATGCGCAACGGTCCACGAGGCGGCGCTGCGCAATCAGAAATACTACGTCTACAGTGAGTCCTACGACGAGGACTATTACTGGGACGGCGACTATCCGTTTTGCGGCCACGACGATGCATTCACCATCGTCGGCGACACCGGCTGCAAAAGCCGCGGCTATTACGAGCTGGGCTTCTTCGAGGTCGATGTCGGTGAATCCCGCGACTGGACAACCGATCTGATTGAGTAATCGGCGACAACGCTGCAAATGCGCCGCATCGCTTCACCGCGATGCGGCGCTCTGCCGCATATCGGCCCATCGCCGCTGCGGCGGCCCCGCTGGACCGGGGCGCCGGCGCACCCTAGACTCGGGGGAACGAAACATTCCCTGACGACCGGCCCGACAATCCACAATGGCCAGCAACCGCTCCAACCCGTTTCTCAAGACCGAAGGTCTCGTTCTGCCGGCAGGCGACGCGCCGGCCGGGCAGTTTCCGCGCGTGCGCTTGCGCCGCAACCGGACCGATGGCTGGGTCCGGCGGATGGTCGCCGAAAACCGGCTCTCGGCCGACGACCTGATCTGGCCGGTCTTCGTCCATGAGGGAAAGCAGGACCGCGAACCCGTCGCGTCGATGCCGGGTGTCGAACGTCTGTCGATCGAAGCCCTGGTCGATGCCGTCGGTGCCGCGGCCGAACTCGGCGTACCGGCGATCGCGATCTTCCCGGTGGTGCCGCTCGAAAAGAAATCGGCCGAGGCCGAAGAGGCCTGCCGGGCGGACAATCTGGCCAACCGCGCGATCCGTGCCGTCAAAATGGCGGTCCCCGAGATCGGCGTCATCTGCGATGTCGCACTCGATCCCTATACGACGCACGGTCATGACGGGCTGCTGCGCGACGGTCGCATCGTGAACGACGAAACGCTCGACGTGCTGGAGCGACAGGCGCTCGCCGAGGCCGAAGCCGGCATCGACGTGATCGCCCCCTCCGACATGATGGACGGCCGCGTCGGTCGCATCCGCAGCGTGCTCGACGATCACGGCTATCAGGACGTGAAGATCCTGTCCTACGCCGCCAAATACGCTTCGGCTTTTTACGGTCCGTTCCGCGACGCGGTCGGGTCGCGCTCGGCGCTGGGCCAGGGCGACAAGCGCACCTACCAGATGGATCCCGCCAACAGCGACGAAGCCTTGCGCGAATGCGCGCTCGACATCGCCGAAGGCGCCGACATGCTGATGGTGAAACCCGGCATGCCGTATCTCGACGTGCTCCATCGCGTGAAGCAGGCGTTCGGCCTGCCGACCTTCGCCTATCAGGTGAGCGGCGAATATTCGATGCTGATGGCGGCGATCGGCAATGGCTGGCTCGATCGCGACAAGGTGCTGCTCGAAAGCCTGACGAGCTTCAAGCGGGCCGGTGCCGACGCGGTACTCACTTATACCGCTATCGAAATCGCCCGCCGGCTGAAAGCCGGCTGAATCATTTGCGACTGAGCCATGCTCGGCTGAAAGCCGGCTGAGCCATAGTCTGCCGCTGGTCGGGTTGAAGAACGGCCGGCCCTCCTCGCTCGCCTTTCTATTTCGTCGCCACGAGCCAGTCGCGCACCGCCGCGATCTGATCGGCCGACCGCAGCGCGGGCGCGTGACCGATCTTGTCGAACGCGATAAGCCGCGCCTGCGGCCCGCGCGTGGTCATGCCGGCGACGATGTCCGCGGTCAGAAGATCCGAATCGCGCCCCCAGAGCAGCAGCACCGGACAGGCGATCGCCTCCCAGAGCGGCCAGAGGTCGACATCCTTGTCCTTGGCTGCCAGCAAGCCGGCCCGGATCGCCGGATCGTAGGCGAGGCGAAACCCGTCTTCCACCGGCCGCACGGCGTGGCGCGCGAGCGCCTGCCAGTCGGCGTCGGTGAGCGCGCCGAACGGCGCCATGACCCGGCGCAGATAGGTCTCGACTGCTGGCGCGTCGGCAAAGAACGGGTCGAGCCCGACATACTCGGCCAGCCGCTGCAACGCGGCCCGCGGCAGGAATGGGCCGATATCGTTGATGACCAGCCGGCGGATGGGGGTCGCCGGACGCGCCGCCAGCATCATCCCGATCAGCCCGCCCATCGACGTGCCGACCCAGTCGACCGCCTCGCAGCCGAGATGGGCGATGAGCGCCATCATATCCTGCTGATACTGACCGTAATTGTAGCCGGCCGCGTCCGTGAGCCGGTCGCTGTCGCCCCGCCCGACGATATCGGGGCAGATCACGCGCCAACCCTCTCTGGCGAGAGCATCGGCCAGCGGATCGAAATCATGCGCATTGCGGGTCAGGCCATGCACGCAGATTACCACCCGCCGTGCATCGACCGGCCCGCGCTCGAGATAACGCACCCGATGCGAACCCGACGGGCCGGACGCGAGGAAACTGGCGGTCCGCGTGGACGGGAGATCGGCGGTCATGCTACGGGAATCGGCCACACAGGGGAATTCATGTCAGGTCCGCAGGATAGCGAAGTCGCGACAACCGGCAAGATCGCGTCGGCCGCCGGCGCGCTGCCTGCCGAGAACCGGCGCCTGGGTCTCATATTGGTCGTGCTCGCGGCACTCGCCTGGAGCAGCGGCGGCTTGCTGCTGCGTTCGGTCGATACCGATCCGTGGACGACGATTTTCTGGCGCTCGCTGTTCGCGGCGATCACGCTTCTGCTGTTCATCGCGATCCGCGACGGCCGTTCGGCTCCTCGGCTTTTCATGACGATGGGTCGGTCCGGTATCCTGCTCGGCGTGTGTTTCGCGACCGCGTCGATCAGCTTCGTGGTCGCCGTGCAGTACACATCGGTCGCCAACGTACTGCTCCTGCAATCGCTGGCGCCGTTTATTGCCGGAATCATGGGCCTGATCTTCATGCGCGAGCGCGTCGAGCTGCGCACCTGGATCGCCATGGCCTTTGCGATCGGTGGCGTTGCCATCATGGTGTCGAACTCGTTCGGGACGGCATCCTTCACCGGCACACTCTTCTCGATGCTGATCGCTCTCGGTTTTGCCGGTGCGACAGTGGTGCTGCGCTACAATCGCAGTGTCCGCATGACGCCGGCCGCCTGTCTCGCGACGCTGCTTGCGGGAATCTTCGCCCTGATCATGGGTGCCGATCCGGCGAGCGCATCGATGCCGGAAATCGGCTATCTGGCGCTGCTGGGCATCTGCCAGCTCGCGCTCGGCATGATTCTCTATACGACCGGCGCGCGCCTGATCCCGGCCGCGGAATCGGCGCTGCTCGCCAATATCGAGGTGGTGCTCGGCGGGTTCTGGGTCTGGTTGGTGTTTGCCGAAGACCCCGGCATCCGCACGTTGATCGGCGGCGGCGTCATTCTGGCGAGCCTGATCGGCCACTCCCTCGTCGATCTGCGGCGCGGCGGCGGCAAGCGCGTCGCCCCGCCTGCCACATGACGGGGATCGGGCGCGGCGGCATCCATTCGAGTGCCGAACATCGCAGCGGAATCCTGCTGGTTGCCGGCGGGTCGATCGCATGGAGTTCTGCCGGGCTGCTCGCTCGCCTTGCCGAAACCGATGTCTGGACGACATCATTCTGGCGCGCGACGTTCTGTGCCGCCTTCCTGACGGCCGTCATCCTCATCTTCGAGCGGCGCGATCTGTGGCGCACGATTATCGGACTCGGCCGGCCGGGCGTTATCGTGGCCTTCCTGTTGAGCGTCGATGCGATCCTGTTCATCATCGCGCTCGATCACACCAGCATCGCCAACGCGCTCTTCATCATGGCGACCACGCCGTTCGTCGCGGCGCTGCTCGGTCGCGTCGTACTCAAGGAACGCGTGCGTCCGAAGACCTGGGTTGCGATCGGGGTGGCGTTCTGCGGCATCGCGCTGATGGTCAGCGGATCGCTCGGCAGCGCCTCGCTGCTCGGCGACGGGCTCGCGATCGTCGTCACGATCAATTTCGCGATCGCGATGATCCTGATGCGGCGCCATCGGACCATCAACATGCGCCCGGCGGTCTGGCTTTCGGCCATCATGTCGATCGTGCTGACGCTGCCTTTCGCCAGCCCCCTCGCTGTCTCCACCATCGACTTCGGCGTGCTGTTCGCCTTCGGCGTTTTCGAGATGGGGCTCGGGCTTATCCTGTTCACGGCGGGTGCCCAGCGCGTGCCGCCGGTCGAGGCGGCGATGATCGCCATTCTCGAATCGATCCTGTCGCCGTTCTGGGTCTGGCTGTTTCTCGGCGAGGACCCCGGCACCCGCACGTTCCTCGGCGGCGTCATCGTGATCGCCGCGGTCGCCGCGCACACCATCGGCGATCTCAGGCCGGCGCGCGCAGCAAAGCTCGCGCCCGCCGATTCTAGTGACGCGGCGGCACCACCGGCTGATCGTTGACCATCACCAGCGTCTCGGGGTGGAAACCGTTGAAGTGGCTGGCGATCGCGTTCGAATAGGCACCGATACGGTCGACCTCGATCCAGTCGCCCTCGCGGATGTCGTCGGGCAGATGGAACTTGGTCGGCAGCACGTCCAGCGAATCGCAGGTCGGGCCGTTCAGCACGAATTCCGAGATCGGCCCGCCGACAGCGCCACCGCCCCGCCGGTAAGCGCGCGCCGGCAGCTGGAGCTTCGCCGTCACCACCTCGTTGAACGAACCGTAGACGCCGTCATTGATGTAGAGCCGGTGATCCTTGCGCAGTTGCACCTGCACCACGACCGACATCGCTTCGGCCACCAGCGCGCGGCCCGGCTCGCACATCAGCACGCAGTCGCGTCGCAAGTTGAGCTTCTCGACGCCCTTCTGGATCTCGTCCATGAAATCCTCGAGCGGCGGCAGGTTGACGTCGAGATACGGCGCCGGGAAGCCGCCGCCGACATCGAGATACTGCAGCGTCACCTTCGCCTTCTCGATCACCTCGCCGCACAGCGCAAGCGCGGCGGAATAGGCCTTCGGCGACGTGCATTGCGATCCGACATGGAAGGCAAGCCCGACCTGGCAGCCCTGCGAATGCGCTTCCTTCAACATCGCCGCCGCGTCGTCGACGCCGGCACCGAACTTTTCGGCCAGATGGAACAGCGCGCCTTCAACCGGGGGCGTGTTGATGCGGACAATGATCCCGATCCCCGCGCCGCCGTCGGTTTCGTCCAGGATCTTGGTCAGTTCGTCCATGTGATCGACGACGAAGGTGTCGACATTGTAGACGCGATTGGCGGTCTGGATGACCGCGCGGCCTTTGACCGGATGCATGAAATACGCGCCGGCGTCCGGAAATGCCTCGCGGACCTGCGCGATCTCGGGCAGCGACGCCGTGTCGAAATGCCGGATGCCGGCCTCGTACAGAATGCGCACGACCGCCGGATGCGGATTACACTTGATCGCGTACAGCACGCGGCCCGGAAACAAATCGAGGAATTTCTTCGCCTGCTGGCGCAACACATGCGGACGCAGGCAGTAGACCGGATAGCTCGGCTGCAACGTCTCGATCATGGTCGCCACGTCGGCGAATTGCCGTTCGGCCATCGTCAAACTCCGGGGTTCGGGAGAGGCAGGCTTCTAAAGCAAGGGGTCCGGTTTGTCACGTCCGGCGCGGTTGCCGGACAGCTCTGTAATCGTTATGAAACGCGCTGCTTTCAAGGACGGATTTCATGACCGTTTCGGGACCTCTGGCCGGCATCGTCATTCTCGATCTCACGCGGGTTCTCGCCGGCCCCTATTGCACGATGATCCTTGCCGACCTGGGCGCGCGGGTCATCAAGGTCGAGCAGCCGGGCAAGGGCGACGATTCCCGCGCCTACGGCCCCTTCATCGCCGGCCAATCGGGCTATTTCGCGGCGATGAATCGCGGCAAGGAGAGCATTGCCCTCGACCTCAAGGACGAAGCCGACCGTGCGATCCTGGAGAAGCTGATCGCCGGCGCCGACGTGCTGGTCGAGAATTTCCGGCCCGGCGCTATGGAACGGCTCGGGCTCGGCTGGGAGACGCTCCATGCGCGCTACCCGCGTCTGATCTATGCGGCGGCATCCGGCTTCGGCCATAGCGGGCCCTACAGCGCCCGCCCCGCCTACGACATGGTCGCGCAGGCGATGGGCGGCGTGATGAGCATCACCGGCCATCCCGGCGGTGCGCCGACGCGGGTCGGCTCCTCGATCGGCGACCTCGCCGCCGGCCTCTTCACCACGATCGGCGTCAACGCCGCCCTGCTGCACCGCGAGCGCCACGGCGAGGGCATCAAGATCGATGTCGCCATGCTCGATTCACAGGTCGCGATTCTCGAGAACGCGATCACGCGCTATGTTGCGACCGGCGAGGTGCCGGGGCCGCTCGGTGCGCGCCATCCCTCGATTGCGCCCTTCGCCGCCTTCGCCACCGGCGACGGCCACGTGATCATCGCATGCGGCACCGACGGGATCTGGAAGCGCCTCTGCGCCACGATCGGACGGACGGAACTGGTCGACGACCCGCGCTTTCTCACCAACTCCGATCGCATCGGGAATATCGAGCTTCTGCATGACGAGATCGAGCGGACGCTCGGCACCAGCAGCACCGCCGAATGGCTGCGCGTGCTCGATGCCGCGCAGATACCGCACGCGCCGATCAACAATGTCGCCGATGTGATCGCCGATCCGCATGTGCAGGCGCGCAACATGGTGGTCACGGTCGACGATCCCGATCTGCCCGGGCTCAAGGTCGCCGGCAATCCCATCAAGATGTCGGCCTTCGCCGATCCCGCTACCCGCGCGCGCGTGCCGAAGCTGGACGAAGACCGCGCCCGCATCCTGCGCGATTTGGAAAACGGCACGCTGTGACGCGACGCCGCCGCATTCTGCTCTGGTCCCTTGTCGGGTTCATTCTGCTGCTGGGCGCTCTTGCCGCCACGGGATATCTCTGGCTTCGCACTTCGCTGCCGCAGACCGAAGGCGAAATCGCACTCACCGGGATCGGGGCGCCGGTCTCGATCGGGCGCGACGCGCACGGCATCGTCACGATCCGCGCCGCCAACGATGAAGATGCCTATTTCGCGCTCGGTTTCGCCCATGCGCAGGATCGCCTCTTCCAGATGGAGTTCACGCGCCGGCTCGGTTCGGGACGGCTCTCGGAAGTGCTCGGCACGGCGACGCTCGAGACCGACCGTTTCATGCGCACGATGGGCTTCCGGCGTCTGGCCGAAGCGCAGCTTCCCCTGCTCTCGCCCGGCCTGCGCGACGCGCTCGACGCCTACACGAACGGCGTGAACGCCTATCTGGAAAGCCATGACGGCGCCTGGCCGCCGGAGTTCCACGCGCTGTTTCTCGAACCCGAGCCCTGGCAGCCGGCGGACTCGCTGATCTGGGGCCGCCTCATGGCGCTGCAGTTAAGCGACAACTGGCGCAGCGAATATCTGCGCGCCGGTCTCGCCGCGATCCTGTCCGCCGAACAGCTCGAGTATCTCTGGCCGGCGATGGAACGCGATCAGGCATCGCTCCCCGCCGGACACGAGATAGAACGGGCGGCGATCGAACCCGTCCCCGCTTTGCCCTTCGGCATGGAGATGCTGTCGGGTGCCTCGAACGCCTGGGCCGTAGCACCCGCGCGCAGCGCCAGCGGCGGCGCGCTGCTGGCCGGCGATCCGCATCTCGGTCTGCAGCTTCCCATTCAATGGTATCTCGTCCGGATCGAGACCCCTGACCGGACGATGGAAGGCGTGACCGCGCCCGGCGTGCCGCTCATCGTGATCGGTCACAACGATCATGTCGCTTGGAGTTTCACGACGACCCATGGCGACAATCAGGATCTCTTTCTGGAAACCATCGACCCGGCCGATCCCGCGCAATATCTGACGCCGGAGGGCCCGCAGCCGTTCGAGATTCGCGACGAGATCATCCGCACCCGCGGCGACGACGTGGCGCTGGTCGTGCGCAGCACGCGGCACGGTCCCGTTCTTTCCGATATCGGCATCGCGGAGGAACTGGCCGACGACGACACCGCGGTGGCGCTCGCCTGGGCCTGTCTCGAAGCCGACGATCATACGCCCGAGGCGCTTTTCCGCATGAACCGCGCGACCGACGCGCGCGCCTTCCGCGCGGCACTCGATCTCTTTCATTGTCCGCTGCAGAACATCGTCTATGCCGACAGCGCCGGCACGATCGGATTTGCTACCGCCGGCCGCATGCCGGTCCGCGCGGCGCTGTCCGCCGGCAGCCAGATGCCGGCCGACGGCGCATCCGGCGAATTCGACTGGCTCGGCTATCTCGATGCCGCCGACCTGCCGCAATATGTGGACCCGGCGCGCGGCTGGATCGCGACCGCCAATAACCGCATCGTCGATGACGTCTATCCGCATTTCATCGCCGCGCGCTGGGATGCGTCCTATCGCGTCGACCGGATCGACCAGGTTCTGGCAGAAAATATCCGTTTCACCATCGACGACATGTCGATCCTGCAGCAGGACACGCTCTCGCTGGCGAGCCGCGCGCTGCTGCCGGTCATGCTCGACCGGCTCGGCGCGACCGGCGAGAGCGATACCGAGATCGCCGCGTTCGATCTGCTGAAGGCCTGGGACGGGCGCGTCGATCGCGACCTTGCCGCGCCGCTGGTCTTTCATGCCTGGACCGCCGCCGCACAGCATGCCGTCTTCGGCGACGATCTGGGCCCGCTATACGAGGATTACGCCTGGTGGAACGTGCCGCTGATGCTGCGGCTGCTCGACGGCAGCGAAGCGTCCGAAGCCTGGTGCGACGACATCGCAACGGAAGCGACCGAAACCTGTGCCGATGCATTTAGCGCCGCCTGGCGGAGCAGCATCGCGACGCTCGCCGATGCCTATGGCGACGATCCGTCGCGCTGGCAATGGGGCGACGCCCATCAGGTGCGCTTCGCGCATCCCGTCTGGGCGCGCGTGCCGCTGGTCGGCGGCTGGCTCACGACGTGGATCGCAACGCCCGGCGATCAATACACGATCAATCGCGGCACGGCCGCCGTTCTCGGCAATGACGGACGCTTCCCGCATCTTCAGGGAGCCGGCCTGCGGTTTGCGATCGATCTCGCCGATCCGGCCGGCGCGCGTTTCATGATTGCGGGCGGCCAGTCCGGCAACATCTTCTCGCCGCATTACGCCGATCTGATCGGCTTGTGGCGGGACGGCAGCTTTCTCTCTATCGTTGCAGATCCGGATTCGGTTCTCACCCTCACCCCCGCCTTGCATGACTGACCAGGATCTCCCGGTTTCGCTCGACGACATCCGCGCCGCCGCCGCCCGCATCGCCGGGCAGGTCGTCCGCACGCCATTGGTCCGCAGTCCGCGGCTCGCCGAGATCACCGGCGCCGCCGAAGTCTGGCTCAAGCTCGAGAACCAGCAGTTCACCGGCTCGTTCAAGGATCGCGGTGCGCTCAACAAGCTTCTCGGGCTCGACGAGGCGGCACGGCGCGGCGGCGTCATCGCGATGTCGGCCGGCAATCATGCCCAGGGCGTCGCCTATCACGCCAAGCGCCTCGGCATACCCGCGACGATCGTGATGCCGCGCGGTACGCCCTTCATCAAGGTCGAGCGCACCCGCAGCTTCGGCGCGCGCGTCGAGATCGAGGGCGACAGCATCGACTCGGCCGCAATCTATGCGCGCGAGGTGGCCGATCGCGAGGGCCTCGTCTTCGTCCATCCCTACGACGACGCAGCCATTGTCGCGGGCCAGGGCACGATCGGCGTCGAGATGCTCGAGGATTGTCCGTCGCTGGAAGACGTCGTGGTGCCGATCGGCGGCGGCGGTATTCTCTCCGGCATCGCGATTGCGGTGAAATCGCTCAACCCCGCGATCGAGATGCTGGGCGTCGAGGCCGAGCTTTATCCCTCGATGCAGGATGCGATTGCCAACAACGCGCCGAGTTCGGGCGGGCAGACGATCGCCGAAGGCATCGCCGTCAAGTCGCCGGGCGCGATGACCCGTGCCATCATCGAGCGTCTCGTCGGCAACATTCTGCTGGCGAGCGAAGACAATCTCGAACGCGCCATCCAGCTTCTGGTCGAGGTACAAAAACTGGTCGCCGAGGGCGCCGGTGGCGCCGGGCTCGCCGCGATGCTGCAGCATCCGCGCCGCTTCACCGGCCGGCGCGTCGGCATCGTGATCTGCGGCGGCAATATCGACGTGCGCATGCTGGCGCAGGTGCTGATGCGCGGTCTGGTGAAGGACGGCCGCGTTGCGACGCTGCGTATCGAGATTTCGGATTCGCCGGGCGTGCTCGCGGACCTCGCGCGCATCATCGGCGATGCCGGCGGCAACATCATCGAGATCTATCATCAGCGCATGTTCTACGACCTGCCGGTCAAGCGCGCCGATGTGGATGCGATGATCGAGACCCGCAACGAAAGCCATGTCCGCGAGATCATCGAGAAGCTGACCCGGTCGGGCATGCCGACCCGCCTCCTGAGCAGCCGCTCGGTCTGAGGGTTTTCCGTCGGACATCTTGTCGCGGCGGACCCCAGCGCCCATCTTCCTGCGGTCCAGAAAGGGAGGACCCCCTTGCCGCAGCTACCCGCCTTGCGCCCCGACGACGCGCCCTGGCACGAGACCCCGCCCGAACCGCAGACGGCCCCGGCTCTTTATGCCGGCGTCCGCACGCGCCGCGTCTTCGGCCATCTGGTCGACCTGACGATCGTCGGCATCATGCTGGCTGTCGTCTGGGTCGTCATGCTGGCGGCGGGCATCGTCACGCTCGGCCTCGCCTGGGCGCTCATGGGACCGGTGATGGCAGCGATTCCCATCCTCTACTACACGCTCACGATCGGCGGATCGCGGTCGTCCACGCTCGGCATGCGCATGCTCGATGTGCAGGTGCGGTCATGGACCGGCGAGCGGCCGGGCTATCTCCAGGCGTTTCTGATGACCGTCATCTTCCTGGTAACCGTCTGGTCGACCGCGTTGCTGATCCTGCTGGTATCCCTGTTCGACCGGCGCGGCCGGACGCTGCACGACATTCTCTCGGCGACGATCGTCGTGCGCTCGTCCGCGCTCGCACAGTCTTTCGCTCAGGTCAGCGTGGCCGCCACAAGCTGAGGTCGCGCTCCAGCAGCCGTTCCATCCGGTCGATCTCGTCGCGGAAATATTTCTCGTAGAGCGTTATCCGAAGCTCGGGCGCGAGCTTGCGCGTCATCGCCTTCTGCAGTCGCTCATAGTACCGCCGGGTCGCGGTCGAGGGCCGGCGGATCACGCGGTTCGCACCCTTGATATGCGCGTTCACGACGATCGATCCGACCGGCGCCGGCTTTCTATTGTCCGGATTGAGAACCGTCTCGCCGCGTTTCACGAAAATGATGTCCGGTGCCGGCAATCGCGTATCGGGAATATTGAGATTGACCTCGAACGCCGGATCGACGCCGAGAAATTCGAACATGCGTGCCGCGGTTTTCTTCAGCGCCCGCTTGCCGCCGTGCAGATCCTCTTCGAGAATGAGGAACCGCATCTGCTCGCGTGGATAGAGCGCCAGAAACGTCTCGATCTGTTCCGTGTACAGTCCGCCCTTCACGTAGGCGCGCCGCTGGTTGAGATACCAGCGGCGGGCGAGCCGCGTCGGCTCGATTTCGACCGCGCGCTCGAAGCTTTCGGATTCCTCGGTCATACGCATGCACTGCAGATAATGCGAGAACGCGCGCGTCGTCGGGTCGCGCAGGCAGAAGATGAATTTGACTTCGTCGCCCAGCAGCGAGCGGATCCGCGGTGCGGCGGCGGCGAACCGCATATATTCCGGCGTCGCCTCGCCGATCGCCTTCTGCCCGTGATAGCCGGCCGACATTTGCCACTCGTAATAGGCCGGCAGCCGGCGGTCGAAGTTGCGGGTGAAGTATTGCAGCTCCTTGATTGCCGGCATGTGGATGTCGCGATGCTGCTTCAGCAGCCGGAAAAGCGGCGTGGTGCCGCCTTTCTCCGCGCCCGGGATAATGAAATTCGGCAGCACCATTTTCGACCCCCGCGCAAGCCGCGCCGCCGGCCCGACTGTTCCTCGAATCGCCGGCTAGGATGCCGCAAATCGGCGGCGCGTAACAGGTTTGTCATGGATCGGCCGGGCCGGATCGGGTCATAATGCCGGCCAACGCGCACGACGGAGATATCGACCGGCCACCATGACTGTCAGCACCCGAACCCAGCCGCTTCCCTTCCTGGTCACGACCGAGATGCCATGCCCCTATCTCCCGGGCCGCATGGAACGCAAGGTCGTCACCGAGCTGGTCGGGCCGCGCGCGGTCGAGACATACGAGACATTGTCGCGCGCCGGGTTTCGCCGCAGCCACACGATCGCCTATCGGCCCGCCTGTCGCGGCTGCTCCGCCTGCGTGCCGGTGCGCGTGCGCGTCGCGGATTTCGAACCCGGCCGCACCTTGCGCCGCATCGCGCGCCGCAACGAGGACCTGACGCCAAGCTTTGTGCCCGCGCGCGGCACGCTCGAGCAGTTCCAGCTCTTCAGCCATTATCTCGAGAACCGCCACGGCGAAGGCGAAATGGCCGGGATGAATTTCGAAGAGTACCGCGCCATGATGGAATCGAGTCCGATCCCGACCGAAATCATGGAGCTGCGCGATCGGGCCGGTCAGCTCCGCGCCTGCTGCCTCGTCGATGTTTCGAAGGACGGTCTCTCGGCGGTCTACAGCTTTTTCGATACGGCCGATCGTGCGCGCGGGCTCGGCAACTATGTCGTCATGCGGCTGATCGGCGAGGGCGCGCGACGCGGCCTGCCTTATACCTATCTCGGATACTGGATCGCGAACTGCCGCAAGATGAGCTACAAGACGCGCTTCCGGCCGCTCGAGGGGTTCACGCCGGACGGCTGGCAGACCCTGCCGCCGAACCCGATGGCGGCGCCGTCTTCGCGCTTGTCCACGCCGCCGATCGACCGCTAACCTCAAGTATCGACGACATAAATAGCTGCCGCGCGGCGGCAGGAGACGGACGCTCGCGGGAGCGCCGAGGGCATCAGGGAGCAGTCATCAATGAAACGTCGCGAATTCCTCGCCGGCGCCGGCATCGCCGCCGGTGCGGCCGCCACATCGCTGGTATCGAGCTTTCCCAAACCGGCGCTGGCGCAGGAGCGAATCGAGTGGAAGATGGTCACGGCCTGGCCGAAGGGACTGCCCGGGCTCGATACCGGCGCGCAACGGCTCGCGACCCGGATCTCGGAATTGAGCGAGGGCCAGCTCGTCGTTCAGCTTTATTCCGGCGGCGAACTGGTGCCGCCGCTCGCCTGTTTCGATGCGGTCGCCGACGGCACCGCCGATATGGCGCATGACGCTGCCTACTATCATCTGTCGAAATCGCCGGCGACCGGCTTCTTTACGGCGGTCCCCTTCGGCATGACCGCGGCCGAACTCAACGCCTGGATTTATTACGGCGGCGGGCAGGAATTGTGGGACGAGCTGTACGAGCCGTTCGGACTCAAGGCATTTCTCGCCGGCAATACCGGCTGTCAGATGGGCGGCTGGTTCCGCGACGAGATCAACTCGGTCGCCGATTTTGCCGGCCTCAAGTTCCGCATGCCGGGCCAGGGCGGCGAAGTATTGTCGCGGCTCGGCGTCACGGTCATGACCCTTCCCGCCGGCGAGATCTTCGCCAATCTTCAGTCCGGCGCGCTCGACGGCACGGAATGGGTCGGTCCCTATAACGATCTAGCGCTCGGCTTCTACAAGGTCGTGCGGAACTATTACTGGCCCGGCTTTCACGAGCCCGGTCCGGCGCTGCAATGCATGGTCAGCAAATCGAAGTTCGAATCGCTGCCGGAACATCTCCAGCAGATCATCGCGTCCTGCTGCAGCCAGGAGAACGACCAGATCCACGCCGAGTTCAATGCCCGCAGCGGACCCGCCCTCGCCTCGCTGGTGAACGAGCATGGCGTGATGCTGAAGCAGTTTCCGCGCGAAGTCCTGGAAGCGTTCGGCAAGGCCTCGGGCGAGCTGATGCAGGAGGTCTACGACGACGGCGACGGGATCACGCGCAAGATCAGCGAAAGCTTCTTCAAATTCCGCCGCGATATCCGTCTGTGGACGCGCATTTCCGATCAGGCCTACACAAACGCCCGCTCGCTGCCCTTCGACTATCCGCAGGGTTGAGCGCAGGACGTCGATCGAACCAGGGCCCGCCGCAGCGGCGGGCCCTTTCGTTTCGGCATCACTCCGAGGGCGCCATCGGATCTTCGCCCGACAGCATGTCCTCGAGCGAACTCCCGCCCGACGATGTGCCGATACTCTCCTCGATGCCGGGCTCGCCATAGACAACGCTCGGCAGCCAGGTCGCGATCCCCGGAAACTGCCAGAGCAGCAGCAACGCGACGAGCTGCAGCACAACGAACGGTGCCACGCCGCGATAGATCTGGACGGTCGTCACGTCCAGCGGCGCGACGCCGCGCAGATAGAAAAGCGAAAACCCGAAGGGCGGCGTCAGAAAGCTCGTCTGCAGATTGATGCCGAACATCACGCCAAGCCAGATTGGATCGACATCGAGCCCGAGCAGCACCGGCGCTGTAATCGGAACCACGATGAAGATGATCTCGAACGTATCGAGGAAGAATCCGAGAAAGAACGTCAGCAGCATCACGACGAGGACGGCGCCGTCGACGCCGCCGGGCATCGCGAGCAGCACGTCGCTGACGATCCTTTCGCCGCCGAGCCCGCGAAACACCAGCGAGAAGACCGAGGCGCCGAGCAGGATGACGAAGACCATGGAGCTGATCTTCATCGTGCTGCGCATCACCTCGACCAGGATCCGCAGCGAGAACTGGTGGTTCATGACCGAGAGCAGCATCGCGCCCACGGCACCGACCGAGGCCGATTCGGTCGGCGAAGCGATTCCCCCGATGATCGAGCCGAGCACGGCGACGATCAGCACGAGGGCCGGCAGCAGGGCGCGGACCACCTTGCGCGGCAGGCCGCGTCTTTGTTCCGGCGTCATGACCAGTGCCGGCGCCGATGACGGGTGGAAGGTCGCCTTCAGCACGACCCAGATCATATAGAGCGCGACCAGCAGCAGGCCCGGCAGGAACGCCCCGGCGAACAGGTCGCCGACCGATACCGGATCGGGCGCCATATTGCCCTTGCTCATCTGCGCGGCTGAATTGGCGCCCTGCAGCATGTCGCCGAGAAAGATGAGCACGGTCGAGGGCGGGACGATCTGTCCGAGCGTGCCGGAGGCGCAGATGATGCCGCAGGAGAGCTTCGGATCGTAACCGGCCCGCATCATGGCGGGCAGGCTGAGCAGCCCCATGGTGACGACGGTCGCACCCACGATGCCGGTCGAGGCCGCCAGCAGCGCACCCACGATAATGACCGAAATGCCGAGGCCGCCGCGCAGGGGACCAAACAACTGGGCCATTGTTTCGAGCAGTTGCTCGGCGATCTTCGATCGCTCGAGCATCACACCCATGAAGATGAACAAGGGCACCGCGACCAGCACCTCGTTCACCATGACGCCGAAATAGCGCGAGGCGAGACCGGTGAAGAGCGAGAAATCGAACACGCCGAGGAAGTAGCCGAGCGTCGCGAAGAAGAGACCGATCCCGGCCAAGGTGAAGGCGACCGGATAGCCGATCAGCACGCCGAGGATGGTCGCCGCGAACATCGCGAGCGCGAGGATTTCGCCGATCGGCACCCCTTCCATCTCAGAGCGGCTCCTGACCGGGATCGCGCACCGGCGCGAACTCCGGCCGCCCACACAGCACCAGCAGCGAGCGGCAGAAGAACGCCACGGCCTGGATCGCGATCACGGCGGCGAACAGCACGATGGCGGATTTGAGGATGAAATAGCCCTGGCAGCCACCCGCCTGCCCCGATGCCTCGAACAGGCTCCAGGACCGCGCGAGGAACGGCCAGCCGAACCAGACCAGCACAAAGAGCCAGGGTGCGAGAAAGAAGACGGTGCCGAAAAGATCGATCCAGGCGCGCCGCCGCACGCTCATTCTGACATACAGGATATCGACCCGGACGTGACCGCCATGCATGAGCGTGTAGCCGGCGCCCAGCATGAACACGAGCGCATGCTGCCAGACATAGAGCTCCTGCAGGCAGATCGAGCCGACCGAAAAGACGTAGCGCAGCACGACCACCGCGAAGCAAACGAGCACCGTGCCCAATGTCAGCCACGACACCAGACGCCCGAACTGTTCGGTGAATCCGTCGATCGCCCGAATGAGGGCCGGCAATCGCTGCATGCTGCCGTGGCCCCTTGTTCGATTCGCTTTCGTCCCGGCGCGGACAGTGTTGCCGGTTCGTTGTGCGCTCGCAAGAGCGGCAATCGCTGTCCGCCCGGCCAGCTTGCCCCGCCGCCGGGATGATGGTTAGGTTGACGGCGTCCGCCCGCGACAGGCCGGAGAAACGCCGTGCAGCAGGTAACCGTCGCCTCGACACAGTTCGCCTGTGGCCCCGACCACGCACGCAACATCGCGACCGCGGAACGGCTCGAGCGTGCCGCCTGGGGCTTCTTCCGCGACCGCCGGCCGGAACTCTATACCAGCCTGCTCACCCTCGACGGCGCACACTGGGTGGAATGATGAAAGACCCGGTCCGGCGGCCCAAACAGGACCTGACCCCGTTCGGGATGGTCGACCGGCTGATGGACAATGTCCCGCCGATGACGCCCCTGGTGGTCAACGACTATTCCCGCGACATGCTCTTCGTGCTGATCGCGATGAACCTGATCGCGTTCGTCGACAACACCGCGCGCATCGTCTTCGATGCGCCGCTCATCACCTATTTCACTTTCTTCGTCGTGGCGGCGCAGATCCACGGCATCGGGCATTTCCGCCGCGCCGGGGCGCCCTGGATCTCGATCGCGACCGCGCCGTTCCTGCTGATGAGCGCCCTCACGCTGATCGAGATGCTGCTGTTCCCTTGAGCGCATCCGCCTTATCGCGCAGACACAAAAAAGGAGGCCGATCGGGCCTCCTTTTTCGTAATGTCCGACTAAAGATCTCGGCCTAGAACAGCCCGTCGATCTCGCCCTTGTCGTTGAGGCGGATATTGTTCGCCGCCGGCACGCGCGGCAGGCCCGGCATCGTCATGATCTCGCCGCAGACCACAACCAGGAACTCGGCGCCGGCCGAAATCCGGATTTCGCGGATCGGCACCACATGGTTCGAGGGCGCGCCCTTGAGATTGGGATCGGTCGAGAAGCTGTACTGCGTCTTCGCCATGCAGACCGGATAGTGGCCGAAGCCCGCCTTCTGCAATTCGTTGAACTGGTCGCGCACCTTCTTGTCGGCGATGATGCCCTGCGCGCCATAGAGATTCTGCGCGATCGTGCGCACCTTGTCCCAGAGCGGCATATCGTCGGGATAAAGCGGCTTGAAATCCGATTTGCCGCTCTCGGCGATCTCGACGACCTTGCGGGCGAGCTTCTCCGTGCCGGCGCCGCCATCGGCCCAATGGGTGCATTCGATCGCCTCGACATCGAGCTCGGCGCAGGCCTGCTCGACCGCCTTCAGCTCCGCATCGGTGTCGGCCGAGAAGCGGTTGATCGCCACGACCGGCTGCACGCCGAAACCCTTCACGTTCTCGACATGCCGCGCCAGGTTCGCGATGCCCTTCTTCAGCGCCTCGATGTTCTCGGTGCCGAGCTCTTCCTTGGCGACGCCGCCATGCATCTTGAGCGCGCGGATGGTCGCGACGATGACCGCGGCGGCGGGCTTCAGCCCGGTCTTCCGGCATTTGATGTCGAAGAACTTCTCGGCGCCCAGATCGGCACCGAAACCGGCCTCGGTCACGACATAGTCGCCAAGCTTGAGCGCGGTCTGCGTCGCCAGAACCGAATTGCAGCCATGCGCGATATTGGCGAACGGTCCGCCATGCACGAAGGCCGGGTTGTTCTCGAGCGTCTGCACCAGATTGGGCGCGAGCGCGTCCTTGAGCAGCACGGTCATCGGGCCTTCGGCCTTCAGATCGCGCGCATAGACCGGCTTCCGGTCGCGCGTATAGGCGACGATGATATTGCCGAGACGCTTGGTGAGATCCTCGAGGCTCGAGGCGAGGCAGAATATCGCCATCACTTCCGAGGCGACGGTGATGTCGAACCCGTCTTCGCGCGGATAGCCGTTCGCGACACCGCCGAGCGAGGACACGATCGAGCGCAGCGCGCGGTCGTTCATATCCATGACGCGGCGCCAGGAAACGCGGCGCGGATCGATGCCGAGTTCGTTGCCCCAATAGACATGGTTGTCGAGCAAAGCCGCGAGCAGATTGTTCGCCGTGCTGATCGCGTGGAAGTCGCCGGTGAAATGCAGGTTGATGTCTTCCATCGGCACGACCTGGGCATAACCGCCGCCGGCAGCACCACCCTTCACACCGAAGCACGGTCCGAGCGACGGTTCGCGCAAACAGATGACCGCCTTCTTGCCGATGCGATTGAGCCCGTCGCCGAGCCCGACCGTCGTCGTGGTCTTGCCCTCGCCGGCCGGCGTCGGTGTGATCGCCGTCACCAGGATGAGTTTGCCGTCAGGTTTGTTCTGAAGGCTTTCGATCAGGTCGAACGAGATCTTGGCTTTGTGGTGGCCGAACCGGACCAGGTCCTTGTCCCCGATACCGAGCTTGGCCGCGACCTGCTCGATCGGCAGCATCTTCGCTGCGCGTGCGATCTCGATGTCGCTTCCGACCTTTTTCGCCATATTCGTCCTCCCTGGGGGCGGCCCGTTCCGGCCCGCCGATCTCGTAGAAACGACTGATTATCGGGCCTTTGCCCGCTGGCCCCGCTCGTAGCGCGACGGCGCCGACCGGGCTATCCCCCGAGCGACGCCCACCGGCCAGATCGGAACAAAGCCTAGCAGTCGAGCGTGGTGTCGCGCTCCCACTGCGTGAGATGTTTCGAATAGCTGTTCCAGTCGATCGTCTTCAGCTTGATATAGCTGTCGACGAAACTGTCACCCATCGCCGCGCGCAGCGTCTTGCTCTCGCCGAATGCACGCAGCGCATCGAGCAGATTGAGCGGCAGGCGCTTCACGTTCTTCAGCTTGTGACCTTCCTCGTACATATTGATGTCCTGGCGCGGACCGGGGTCGCGCTTGTTGTTGACCCCGTCGAGACCCGCCGCCAGCACGCCGGCCTGCATCAGATACGGATTGGCCGCACCGTCCATCAGCCGCAATTCGAACCGGCCTTCATCGGGGATACGGATCATGTGCGTACGGTTATTGCCGGAATAGGTGATGGTGTTCGGCGCCCAGGTCGCGCCGGACGTGGTCCGCGGCGCGTTGATTCGCTTGTAGCTGTTCACGGTCGGATTGAAGATCGCGCACAGCGCGTCGGTCGAATGCATCACGCCGCCGAGGAACTGATAGGCCAGTTTCGAGAGGCCGAGTTCGCCCTTTGGATCGTGAAACAGGTTCTTCTTGCCGGTCTTGTCCCAGACCGAGACATGCGCATGACAGCCATTGCCGGTCAGGTTCGAGAACGGCTTGGGCATGAAGGTCGCGCGCAGCCCGTGCTTCTCCGCGATCGCCTTTACCATGTACTTGAAGAACACATGACGGTCCGCCGTCAGCAAGCAGTCATCATAGTCCCAGTTCATTTCGAACTGGCCGTTCGCGTCTTCGTGATCGTTCTGATACGGCGCCCAGCCGAGCTTCAGCATCGAATCGCAGATCTCGGTGACGACGTCGTACCGGCGCATCAGCGCCGACTGGTCGTAACAGGGCTTCTCCTGCGTATCGAGCGTGTCCGCGACGCTGCGTCCGTCCGGCGTGATGAGGAAATACTCGCACTCGACGCCGCTCTTCATGCGGTAGCCCTTCTTGGCGGCCGCCGCGACCTGGTTCTTGAGCTGCACGCGCGGCGAATCCGCGACTTCCCTGCCGCTCATCCAGCAATCGCCGGCGAGCCAGCCCACTTCCGGCTTCCACGGCAACTGGATGAGACTGGCCGGATCGGGCCGCGCAAACATGTCCGGATGGGCCGGCGTCATGTCGAGCCAGGTGGCGAAACCGGCAAAGCCGGCGCCATCCCGCTGCATCTGTCCGATCGCCGCGGCCGGAACGAGCTTCGAGCGCAGCACGCCGAACAGGTCGACGAAACTGATCAGGAAATACTTGATCTTCTTCTCTTTCGCGACCTTCGCGAGATCAATCGCCATGGTCATCCTCCCCCTATCTTCTTCCGTTTCAAATCGCCGGGCGCTTACGAGCGGCCCGGTATCCAGTTGGTTCCGGCCAGCGGCACGCCCGCCATCGCGGCAGCCTCGACGGTGAGCGCCACGAGATCTTCCGGCTCGAGGTTGAGCACATGGCTCTTCCCGCAGGCGCGCGCGATGATCTGGGTTTCCATCGTGAGTACCGCCAGAAAGTTTTGCAAACGCTTCGCCGCCTTGATCGGATCGAGACGCTTCGACAGTTCCGGATCCTGCGTGGTGATACCGGCGGGATCGCGGCCCTCGTGCCAGTCGTCGTAGCAGCCCGCCGCCGACCCGATCTTGCGATACTCCTCGTCGAGCTTCGGATCGTTGTCGCCGAGCGCGATAAGCGCCGCCGTGCCGATCGCGACCGCGTCGGCACCCATCGCCAGCACCTTCGCCACATCCGCACCGTTGCGGATGCCGCCCGATACGATGAGCTGCACCTTGCGATGCATGTCGAGATCCTGCAGCGCCTGCACCGCCGGACGGATCGCCGCCAGGGTTGGCAGGCCGACATGTTCGATGAACACTTCCTGGGTCGCGGCCGTACCGCCCTGCATGCCGTCGAGCACCACGACGTCGGCACCGGCCTTGACCGCGAGCGCCACGTCGAAATAGGGGCGCGTCGCACCGACCTTTATATAGATCGGCTTTTCCCAGTTGGTGATTTCGCGCAGCTCCTGGATCTTGATCGTCAGATCGTCGGGGCCGGTCCAGTCTGGATGACGGCAGGCCGAACGCTGGTCGATGCCGATCGGCAGGTTGCGCATGCCGGCAACGCGCTCGGTGATCTTCTGCCCGAGCAGCATGCCGCCGCCGCCCGGTTTTGCACCCTGCCCGATCACGACCTCGATCGCATCGGCGCGGCGCAGATCGTCCGGGTTCATGCCGTAGCGTGACGGCAGCAACTGATAGACCAGGATCGACGAGGCCTTGCGCTCCTCCTCGGTCATGCCGCCGTCGCCCGTCGTCGTGCTGGTGCCCATCGCCGTGGCACCGCGACCGAGCGCTTCCTTGGCGGCGCCCGAAAGCGCACCGAACGACATCCCGGCGATCGTGATCGGAATCTTCAGATGGATCGGCTTCTTCGCGAAGCGCGTGCCGAGGACCACCTCGGTCGAACATTTCTCGCGATAGCCTTCGAGCGGATAGCGCGAGACCGAGGCGCCGAGGAACAGCAGATCGTCGAAATGCGGAACCTTGCGCTTCGCGCCGAAGCCGCGAATGTCATAGATGCCGGTGGCGGCCGCACGATGGATCTCGGCGATTGCGTATTCATCGAATGTGGCGGAGCGTCGCGGCGGCGTGTGGGCGGGAGGAAATCCGTCGGTCATGGTTAACAGATCCAATCTTCAGGTCGCGCCAATTTCAGTTCGGAAGAGGCTGGCTGATACGCGGCGACATTGTCGAACTGGTACGCGTCGACATTGTCGAACTGGTACGCGTCGACATTGTCGAACTGGTACGCGTCGACATTGTCGACATGGAAGTTGTAGAGCCGGCGCGCGGAACCGTAGCGCCGGAACTTGCGCACATCGGCCTTGAGACCGGAACGCGACAACAGCCGGTCGAGCTTGGCGACATGGTGCGCGGTCATTTCTTTCTCGACGCAGTCGGAGCCGAGACTGTCGACCTTGCCCTGCACGTAAAGCCGCGCCTCGTAGATCGAATCGCCGAGGCTCGAGCCGGCATCGCCGCACACGACGAGCGCGCCGCTCTGCGCCATGAACGCGCTCATATGGCCGACCGAGCCGCCGACCACGATGTCGATGCCCTTCATCGAGATGCCGCAGCGCAGGCCCGCATCGCCCTCGATGACCAGCAGGCCGCCGCGACCGGTCGCACCCGCCGCGGCCGACGCATTGCCGCGGATCCGGACTTCGCCCGACATCATGTTCTCGGCGACGCCGTTGCCGCAGTGACCATTGATGATGACGGTCGCTTCCTTGTTCATGCCGGCGCAGTAATAGCCGGGATGGCCGTCGATCTCGACTTCGATCGGGATCATGAGGCCGGCGGCGATGGCATGCGCGCCCTTCGGATTGAGCACCTTCCAGACGCGTTCATTGGTATCGGCCGAGAGGCCGTGCAATCGCGAGTTCAGTTCGCGGACGCTGCTCGCAGCGAGATCGACCGTGTTCATGCTGCTTCCTTGACTTCCCAGGTGTAGACGACGGCCGGGGCCGGTTCCCAGACCTTCGCATTGTCGGCGTCGGGCAGAGCGGCGATCGAGCGATACTCCGACGCCATCGCAACCCAGTCGTCGGTTTCCGCGAGAACCGCCGGCTTGCAGGCGAACTCGTCGCGCAGCACCGCGAAGCCGCCGCGCGTGCTCATCGTGAACGTATAGAAGCCGTCGAGATCCTTGAGGCCGGCGCGCAGCGCGTCCTCGAGGCTCGCCCCTTCCGACAGACGATGCGCGAAATAGCGGGCCGCGACTTCGCTGTCATTGTCGGTCTCGAACTCATGACCCTGCTTGCGCAGCCATTTGCGCAGATTGTTGTGGTTGCTCAGCGAGCCGTTATGCACGAGGCACATGTCGAGATCGGCGGTGAACGGATGCGAATGCTCGGTCGTTACCGCGCTCTCGGTCGCCATGCGCGTATGGCCGATCGCATGCGTGCCTTCCATATGCGCGAGGTCGTAGCGCTTCGCCACTTCGGCCGGCAGACCCATATCCTTGTAGACTTCCATCACCCGCCCGTAGCCCATGATGCGGATCTCGGGATGGTTCGCCTTGAGCCACTCGCGCGCCTTCTCGGCCGGCGCCTCGATCGTGACCAGCGCATGATTGCCCTTGATCTCGACATCGACTTCGGCGTTCAGCGCCTCGGCGAGATCGCCGCCAATCTCGCGCCAATGAAATTTCATGTCCGGATGGAACAGCGTGAGCTTTCCGCGCCCTTCGGCGACCGGCCGGTGATAGACCGCGATGCCGGCGCTGTCGGGCCCGCGCTCGGTCATGCCGATCAGCATGGTCTCGAGATGCTGGCCCAGCTGGGGCCGCATGGCTGGATTTTTCAGGAACAATCCGACGATGCCGCACATGGCTTTTCCTCCAGTTTTCGTCCGCCCGCCGCACCCGGCGGGGCTTTCCGCAAACCTAGTCGGGCCGGCTCCTCAAATCAACAGGGATTAACAAATATTCCTGTGAGGAAACACGCCCGGAGGCCCGTTTTTCGTGATTCCGGCCTATTCCCCGCCCTATTCTTCGCCCTCCCGGGCATAGGCGATCACCGAGATGAACCGGATCGGCAACTCGCGCAGCTCGTCCGGACCGTGCGGCACGTCGGCGTCGAAGAACAGCGAATCGCCCGGCTTCAGCACATAGGTCTTGTTGCCGTGCCGATATCCGACCTCGCCCTCGAGCATGTAGAGAAATTCGACCCCGTCATGCTGGAACAGCGGGAACACGTCGGAGCGCGCGGTAAGTTCGATCAGATAGGGCTCGACCGCCACGTTCTTGCGCATCGAATGGCCGAGCAGATGATACTGATGGCCGGCGCGCGTGCCGCGGCGCTCGATCTTGAGCCCCTCCCCGGCCTTCACATAGGTCGCGCCATGCTCCTGCTCGAAGCGGCGGAAGAACGCGGTCACCGGCACATGGAGTGCGACCGAGAGCGCCTGCAAGGTCGCCAGCGACGGCGAGGTCTGGCCGTTCTCGATTTTGGACAGCATCCCGGCCGAGAGATCGGCCTGTTTCGCGAGTTCGGCGACCGTCATGTCGAGCTTGCGGCGGAAGCCGCGCACCTCGCGCCCGATTGCCATTTCGAGACCCTTGGCGTCGGCCGGGCTGTGCGGATCCTGAAACTCTTCGGACCGATCCGGCACCCGCGCGGGCGGACGTTTCGCCGCTGGTGCCCGGGCGCGCGCCATGGCCGCGTTCAACCTTTACCGGCGAGACGGCGCAGCGCCGCGAGCCCGACCGGCGCGCCGTCGAACTCCGCCATCGCATCGAGCAGGCAGCCCCAGAGATATTCCGACGAGGCCATGTCGGCGAGCACGTGATAGGCGGGAACGCCGCCCATGTCGTCGCGCACGATGACCGCGCCCATCTTGGCGGCCGAGGTCTGCGCGATCCGGCGGTTCTCGAATTTATGCGGCCGGAGATCGACACCGCAGATTTTCGCGAACATGCCAGGCGCGCGCGCGCCGGTGACGGTGAACCAGGCATGGCTGTCGCGACGCGGCACCGGATAACCCATCGCCGGTCGTGGCGCGGCACCGGCCCACTGCCACGCGCTATTGAGACGCTCGATCATCGCGCCGGTCGCAGCCAGGCTGTCGATCAGGAATATCTCGGTCATCGCGAGCTTGAGCGCGAGTTCGCCGCCCGCCTGCGGATAGGCGATGTTGGCCGGCTCGCCGATGGTGAGCCCTTGGCCTTTCAGCCAGTCGACCGTGCCCGCACCCTTGAAACCAGTGCGCGGCAGCGGCGTCAGTTCGACGAGGCCCATGCGGCGCGCATCCGCCGTCTCGGTTTCGATGCCGCGGCCATAGCCGAGCGGGACGGCGACGCCGCCGACCTCGCCCCATTCGGCGCCGATGCCGTCGAGTACCCGGTAGATGAAGCTGCGCCGCCGCTGATTGGCCGGCGCAAGGGAAGCCGTTGCGCTTGCCATGCTCACATCTCCTGTCTTTTGCCGTCGGGATCGTAATGCGGCAGCCGCACCACCGTCCCCTGGATCATCCGGCCGCCGTCGATACGAATGTCGAAGGTCTGGCCGGGCTCGCTTTGATCGGGCGCGACATAGGCAAGCCCGATGATCTTGTCGACCGTCGGCGACATCACCGCCGACGTCACGCGGCCGGTCAGTTGGTCGCCGCGCACGACAAGATGACATTCCTCCGGCACCGGCACCGATTTGTCGGTGATCTCGAAGCCCACCAGCTTACGCGACATCGGCCGCGCGTTCTGGATCGCGACCGAACGGCCGCCGACATAGAACGGCTTCTTCTTGGCGACCGCCCAGGGCATGTCGGCCTCGAACGGCGTCGTGAGCCCGTCCGTATCCTGCCCGACGATGATATGCCCCTTCTCGAGCCGCAGGCAGCGTTGCGCCTCGACGCCGAACGGGCGGATTCCGGCATCGCGGCCGGCTTCGACCAGCGCATCCCAGAGCGCCTCGCCCTGGCTCGCCGGCACATGGATTTCGTAACCGAGTTCGCCGACGAAACCGACGCGCAGCAGCCGCGCCGGAATGCCGGCGACGACCGCCTCGCGCACGCCGAGATAGGGGAAAGCGGTCGGCGAGAGATCGGTGCCCTGACAGATTTTTTCCAGCACCTCGCGCGCGCGGGGACCTGCGATGTTCACGCCGGCATAGGCGGCGGTCACGTTGGCGATATCGACATTGAGCCGCCACTGCGCATTCCAGAACAGCATCGTGCGATAGACCGCATCGACCCCGCCGGTGGTCGCCGTCACGTAGAAATGCTCGTCCTGGAAGCGGCAGGCGACACCGTCATCGACGACCGCGCCCGCCTGGTCGGTCATCAGCACATAGCGCGAGCGCCCGACTTCGAGCTTGGTGTACGTGAACGTGTACATGCGGTTGAGGAACTCGGCCGCATCCGGTCCGCGCACGTCGAGCCCGCCGAGCGTCGACACATCGATCATCCCGACATTGTTGCGCACCGCCAGCACTTCCTCGCGGATCGCCTGATCGCGCTGATCCTTCGTGCCATAAAAAGCCGGGCGATACCAGGCGCCGGCGACCATCATACGCGCGCCGGCCTCGATATGGCGGTGATGCATCGCGGTACGACGCGCCGGATCGAAGATGCGCCCGGCCATATGGCCGAACTTCTCCGGCCGGTACGGCGGACGCTGCGTGGTGACCGACATGGCGGCAAGATCGCGCCCGGTTTCGCGCGCGATGAAGCGCACATTGGCGACCGCCGAATGACGGCCCTGCGAGGGGCCCATGCCGATCGTCGAATAGCGCTTCAGCAGTTCCGGATTGTCGTAACCGTCGGCGATGCCGTTCTTCAGATCCTTGCTGGTCAGGTCCTCGTCGAAATCGACGAAGTCCTTGCCCTTGGGATGCGGGAAGACCGGCCAGGGATGGGTCTGGCCCTTCGCACCCTGATCGCGCGCCGGCTTCGGCGGTTCGACGCCTTCCTTGCCGCCGCTGTCCTTCGCGGCAGCCCATCCCGCATGACGGCCTTCGGCCAGCACCGCATCGAGATCGTACGCGCCGTTGGCCGAGCCGGCCGCGAACGCATGCGCCGGCAACGCTTCGAGCCGGTACATGTTGCTTGCATGGTCGTACCGGAACTTCGCGCCGGCGTGATAGAGCGTCTGTGCTGCCGGCGTATAACCGACCGACATGCAGATCAGGTCGCAGTCGTAGCGCGCGGCCTTGCCGTCGGTCGTGCCCTCACCCGTCACACGTTCGACATGGGCGCCGATCACATGCTTCTTGCCAAGCGAATGCAGCGCCTCGGTGATCGCATGGCCCGGCATGATCGGAATGCCGCGCCGCAGCACCGCTTCGACCAGCGGCGATTGGGGCGGCTGCGGATTGATGTCGACCACGCCGCCGACCTCAACGCCGGCATCGGCAAGATCGAGCGCGACCGCATAGCCGTCGGCGTTCGATGCCATGACCATCGCGCGCGTGCCCGGCCGGATGCCGTAGAGGCGGATCAGCCGCTGCGCCGCCGACCCGAGCATCACGCCCGGCACGTCGTTGTTGCGGAACACGGCCGGCTGTTCGATCGAACCCGCCGCCTGGATGACGGATTTCGCCCGCACCTTGTAGAGCCGGCGGCCGCCGATGAGCGCCAGCCAGTTATCGGCGAACCAGCCGGTGCAGGTCGTGTCGGTCATCACGCGGATATTCTTCGCGGCAGCGACGGCGGCGGTCAGTTCGCGCGCGACGGCAGCGGCGCGCGCGCCCTCCTGATCGAAGCGCGCATAGAGCAGCGAACCGCCGAGGCGCGGATTTTCGTCGATCAGGATCACTTCGCCGCCGGCCTTCGCGGCTTCGATCGCGGCGGCCATGCCAGCCGGCCCGCCACCGATTACCACCACGTCGGCGAACAGATATTCCTTGTCGAAGTAATCGTGATGCGCATGCAGGTCGACTTTACCGAGGCCGGCCCGCGCGCGGATGAACTTCTCCCAGTATTTCCACGAGCCCTTCGGCTTGAAAAACGCCTTGTAGTAAAAGCCGACCGGCATGAAGCGGCCGAACATCTCGATCCAGGCGCCGCGGTCATGCTCAAGGCTGCCGTCGTAATTCTGGCCGTGCACCGCCAACCCTTCGGCGATTGGATGCCGGTCGGCCAGCGCGTTCGGCTCGGCGCCGATCTGCACCAGCGTGTTGCCATCCTGGCCCGCCATCGTCAGCACGCTGCGCGGCCGGCGATACTTGAACGAGCGCGCGAGCAGCCAGTGACCATTCGCGATGAGCGCGCTCGCGATCGTGTCGCCTGCGAACCCTTCGTAGCGACGGCCCTCGAAACTGAATCCGATGCGGCGGCTACGATCGATCAGCAGGCCGGCGGGGGCCGGAAGGCGTTGGGATTCCGCCGCGCTCATTTCTTTTCCCCTTCGGTGCCCGGCGCGCTGGCGGCCGCCGCGAACTCGACGCGCTCGCGGAACAATTCGCCGGCCGGATATGTGCGGATGATTTCGTCGGTCACGGTGTTGCGCTCGGCGATGAACCAGTAGGAGCTGGGCACATGGCACCACCACTCTTTCACCAGGCCGGCCGTGTTGTTTTCGAGGAACGTATAGTCCGCCCATTCATGGTCGCTGCATCGCGCCGGATCGGGCATCGTCCGCACTTCGCCGGCGCAGACGAACTCGAGCGCGTTGCGCGGACCGTTCAGCGGACAATTTATGATTTTCATCGCTGCTGCTCCCTCTGCCTCAGTGACCCACCGAGGCCGCGCCCTTTTCGCCGACCTGCAGGAATTCGTCGAAACGGTTGAGGCGGAACGGCTTGATCAGATCGTGCGGCTCACCGGTCGCCACGGTATGCGCCATTGTCACACCGCAGACCGGCGTTGCCTTGAATCCCCAGGTGCCCCAACCGGAATCGATGTAGTAATTCTCGACCGGCGTCGTGCCCATCACGGGGCTGAAATCCGGCGTCATGTCGGTCATGCCGGCCCATTGCCGCGCGACGCGCATGTCGCCGAGGAACGGGAACAGTTCCATGATGTGGCCGATCAGCCCTTCCTTGAAATCGAGCGTCGAGCGCGTCGAATAAAGCGGGCAAGGATCGGTCGATCCGCCCATGACCAGCTCGCCGCGCGACGACTGCGATACATAGACATGGAGCGATCCCGATACGACGATCTGGTCGAGGAACGGTTTCACCGGCAGCGACACGCAGGCCTGCAGCGGAATGGTGCGGATCGGCAGCTTGAAGCCGGCCATCTTCGAAATGAGCGAGCTCGAACCGGCGACCGCCTGCATCGCCTTGCCGCAATGGATCGTGCCGCGCGTGGTCTCGACGCCGGTGACGCGACCGCCCGACTGGTTGATCGCCGTCACCTCGGTATCCTGCAGGATGTCCACGCCCCAGTCGGACGCGCGCCGCGCATAGCCCCAGGCGACCGCGTCATGGCGCGCGATCGCGCCCGGCGGATGATAGAGCGCACCGAGGATCGGATAACGCACGTCCTCCGAGAGGTTCATCGACGGGCAGAGCCGCGCGATATCGTCCGGATAGATCAGTTCCGAATCGACGCCGAGATGCTTGTTGACCTCGGCGCGCCAGCGGCTGGTGCGCAGCGCCGCATCGGTATGGGCGAGCGTGAAATGCCCGCGCTCGGAATAAAGGATGTTGTAGTCGAATGTGTTGCTCAGCTCCTGATAGAGCTTCATCGAATGTTCGTAGAACTGCACGCCTTCGGGCGTCAGATAGTTCGAGCGGATGATCGCCGTGTTGCGCGCCGTATTGCCGCCGGCGAGATAGCCCTTCTCGATCACCGCGACATTGTGGATGCCCCAGTCGCGCGCGAGATAGAAGGCGCAGGCGAGCCCGTGCCCGCCGCCGCCGATGATGACGACGTCGTAGGATTTCTTGGGTTCGGTTGCCCATCTGAAATGCCGCTTCGCGGGATACTTCCCGTTCAGGCCGTAACGCAGCAAACCCAATGGCATCGAGCCTCTCCTCCTCAGGACCGTCCGGCCGGCCTGGCGACCGTCCGGGCTGCCGGTCGATACCGGACGACCGTCTGCAGACTATCGTGCTGTTTCATGGCAGGCAAGAAAAGTTACTGCCATGATCCGATCTTGCCGCGCCCGCCGCGGCGCTCCAGATTGCCGGAGCGCCGAAGCGTCGCGTCGGCGTCCATGACCGAGAGTGCGCATCCGATGACGAACGTGATCCTGACCGAGGCGGCGGCCGACGAACTGCGCGACGAGTTCGTGACCTGGCAGTGCAAGATCCGCCAGATGGCGGTGCGCGAAGATGCCGGCCGGCCCTCGCCGGGCATGCGCCCCACGGTCGAGACGCCGGAAGGCCATCGTCTGTCCGACGGCATCATCATGCTGATCCATCACGCGGATCCCTATGAAAGCACGATGCTCTTTCGCCATCAGGCGAAACGCACCAACGATCCGGTCGAACGCTACAACAAGGCGGTCGAGATTCTGGCGGCGAGCCATTTCCAGCATCCGGCCGAATTCACTGACCGCATGACCGCCTTGTTCGGCCCGCAATCCGCGATCGCCGACCGGCTGCTGTCGCACGGTCGCTGCGTTCTCGGCTTCGAACAGTTTAGTCAATGGTTCCGCCTGGACTGCAAAATTCTGGCGCTCGACGAGACCGATCCGCTCTACCAGGCGACCTATTGGCATAACAGTCTCTTTAACCCGAACCTTCCCGCCGATATCCGGATCCTGTCGTTCGAACCGGACTGGCGTCATTCGACCGGCCATCCAATCGACTGAGGGCACTCGCCGGATCGGCACCGGTAAAAAGGGCCGGCGGCAGCGCTGTCGGCGCCGAAGCGCCGGTCAGAACTTCCGATACGCCTCGTTCAACTGCACCATCGGGTGCTGCGGCGACATCTGGAACTTGATCAGCAATTCGCGCGCGATCATGTCGCGATCCTGCTGATTGTCCGGCAGCTTGGTCCCCTTCGGCACCGTGACCCAGCCGTTCACATTGCGATCGAACACCGCGGCGCGGCCTTCCTCGTATCCCATGTGAACGTCCTCGAGCCAGTTGAGGTCTTCCCAGCCCATCGTCTCGATATATTTCTTCAGGAACGGCGTCAGGTGCTTGTAGTCCGGCACCAGGTTCACGTCGTAGCGATAGCCGATATGCTGGCCGATCAGCTTCTCGCGCTCGGTATCGACACCCGCCGTCTTGAGGAAATGGTCGATATCGCCGGTGCCGCCCTTCTTCTTGGGCAGAGCGACCACGGGCTTGGTCATGTTTGACGGCGGCCGCGCCAGCTTCGACACCTTGGCCGTCGATTTGGAACCGGATTTCTTCTTGGTCGCCATCGCGGCCTCCTTAATAACGGTTCATGTCGGGGCGGCCGACCGTGTGCTGCGAACCGGCGAGCGGCACCATGGCGAGCGCGGAGGCTTCCATGGTGAGGGCCGCGAGATCTTCCGGTTCGAGGCTGTGCACGTTGGTCTTGCCGCAGGCGCGCGCCATCATCTGCGCTTCCATCGTCAGCGTATGGATGAAGTTGTAGACGCGCTCGGCCGCATCGTCGGGATCGAGACGCTTGCGCAACTCGGGATCCTGCGTCGCGACGCCGACCGGGCAGCGCCCGGTATGGCAGTGGTAGCAGTAGCCCGCCTCGACGCCCATCTCGTTCGGATAATCCGCTTCCGGAATATCCTTGTTGCAGTTGAGCGCCATCAGAACCGAATGGCCGATCGCGACCGCATCGGCACCGAGTGCCAGCGCCTTCGCCACGTCGCCGCCGTTGCGGATGCCGCCGGCATAGACGAGGCTGATTTCACCGGTCTTGCCCACGTCGTCGAGCGCCTTGCGCGCCTGACGGATCGCCGCGATGCCCGGCACGCCGGTTTCCTCGGTCGCGAGATGCGGACCCGCACCCGTGCCGCCTTCCATGCCGTCGATGTAGATCGAATCCGGGCCGGTCTTCGCCGCCATGCGCACGTCGTCATAGACGCGCGCCGCACCGAGCTTGAGCTGGATCGGAATTTCCCAGTTCGTCGCCTCGCGGATCTCCTGGATCTTGAGCGCGAGATCGTCGGGCCCGAGCCAGTCCGGATGGCGGGCCGGCGAACGCTGGTCGATGCCGGCCGGCAGCGAGCGCATTTCGGCGACCTGGTCGGTCACCTTCTGCCCCATCAGATGGCCGCCGAGACCGACCTTGCAGCCCTGCCCGATGAAGAACTCGCACGCATCCGCCAGACGCAGGTGATGTGGGTTGAAGCCATAGCGCGACTGGATGCACTGGTAGAACCACTTGGACGAATAACGGCGCTCGTCGGGGATCATGCCGCCTTCGCCCGAGCAGGTCGCCGTGCCGGCCATCGTCGCACCGCGTGCGAGCGCGATCTTCGCCTCGAACGACAGCGCGCCGAAGCTCATGCCGGTCACGTAGATCGGCGTGTCGAGCACGAGCGGCCGTTTGCAGCGCGGGCCGATCACCGTCTTGGTCAGGCATTTCTCGCGATAGCCTTCGATGACGAAGCGGGTCAGCGTGCCCGGCAGGAACGTCAGATCGTCCCAGGTCGGAATCTTCTTGAACAGGGAGAAGCCGCGCATGCGATAGCGGCCGAGCTCTGCCTTGATGTGAATGTCGTCGATCACCTGCGGCGGGAACATGAAGCTGTTGCCGAGGCGGTAGGTGTCGCGCGTCAACGGCTTCTTCTTGCCGGCCGGAGCAGTTTTCGGTTTGCGTTCGCGTGCCATGATGAATTCCTTTTCGCTCCGGATTCCTAGAGAACCAGCTTCTTTTCCGACGGCTCCAGATTGTCGTAGTTCCAGAGCTGTTTGCCGGCCACGATCTTGGTCATGTTCTTGACGCCGCGCGGCGTCTCGAGACCGTAGAGCTTGAGCTTGCGCTCGAGCCAGGCGACGTCGAGATCGTTCATCTCGCCCGGCACCGCGTCGACGCCGAGCCCGTCGATCTTGCCGCCGACATAGATCGTGCCGTCATACATCGAGTCGCCGAGATTCTTGCCGGCATCGCCCAGGATGACCATGCGGCCGCGCTGCATCATGAAGCCACAGAACGCGCCCGCACGCCCGCCGATCAGGATCGTGCCGCCCTTCTGGTCGATGCCGACACGAGCGCCGACATCGCCCTTGCAGACGAGATCGCCGCCGCGCATCGCAGCGCCGAAGGTCGAGCCCGCGTTGTTCTCGATCACCAGCGTGCCGGACATCATGTTTTCTGCGCATGACCAGCCCACGCGGCCGGTGATGCGCACATTCGGACCATCGATCAGGCCGCAGCCGAAATAACCGAGGCTGCCCTCGAAGGTGAGGTTGAGGCGATTGAGGATGCCGACGCCGAGGCCGTGCTTGGCGCCCGGATTCTTGATGTTGATCGAGCCGTAACCCTGGCTCATCAGCTCGCGGATCTTGAGATTGATCGCCTGCGCCTCGAGCGGACCGGCATCGAACTCGGCCCGCTTGTTGAAATCGACAGTGAATGAATCGTGATAGACGAAGTTCTCGTCCTCGGAGGGATTGAAGAACCTCTGCTGGGTCCGACCGCGGAGACGCTCGGTATGCATCCCCAGATCGTGCGACTTGGTTTTGAGTGCCATCTTCCCGTTTCGCTTTCTCTCGAACGCTTTTTTTCGAACGCTGCGGCTCAGGCCTTCCAGACCCGCACTTCGCCCTCATAGGGGTCGAAGGTGTGGATCTCATGCGGGAAGACGCTGCGGATAGCCACCTCTTCCGAGGCAAGCCCGATGAAATCGTCGCTCTCGTAGAGCACCATCGGCTTGGCGGCCATTTCGTCCTTCGCCATGCCGAGGCGGTCGGCGGTCGCCACCAGGTAGGTGAACACGCCGTCGAGTTCGCGGATCGATTCCTTCATCGCATCGGCAAGCTCGGCGCCTTCCTCCATCTTGTCCGCGAGATAGACCGCGATCAGTTCGGAATCGCAGTTGGACATGAAGCGGTGACCCCGACGCTCGAGCGCGCGCCGCCCGTTCCAGTAATTCGTGAGCTGGCCGTTATGGACGACCGACACGTCGGCGAACGGATAGGCCCAGTAGGGATGCGCCGACCGGATATCGACATCCGATTCGGTTGCCATGCGCGTATGGCCGATGCCGTGCGTGCCGATGAAGCCGGGCAGCCCGTACTGGGTGGAGACGCGGTTGGCGTCGCCCAGATCCTTGATCAGCTCGAGCCCGTGGCCGATCGACAGGAACTCGGCGCCCTCGACGTCCTCGACGAAGTCGGCAAGCGCGCGACGATCGCCGTCATAACTGACGACGTAGCGGAAGGCATATTCGGTTGCCTCCTTCTCGTCCTCGATCTTGCCGCCGAGCTCTTCGATCCGGCGATTGACCTCGGCCCGGCGCTCCTTGATCTCGTGATGGATCTTGAAGCCCTTCGCGATGTCCTCCTGCTCCGCCACCTTGAAACGCAGCACGAGCTTGTTCTTGTCCGGCTTGCCGTAAAGGGCGAAGCCGGTCGAATCGGGGCCGCGATGCTTCAGCGACTGCAACATCGCCGTCATCTCGCGACCCACATCGGCCGTCTTGCCGCCGCGGTGAATCAGTCCCGCAATTCCGCACATGGCGTTCGTTCGCTCCTTGATCTGAGGTTACGGCAGATAATCCCAGTACTGCTCGAGGTCCCAATGCGTGACGGTGGACATGAAACGCTCCCACTCGTCCTTCTTGTAGTGATTGAAGACGCGATACATGTCCTGCGGCAGCGCTGCGCGGATGACTTCGTCCTTCTCCAGCGCTTCGAGGGCCTCGCCGAGCGACATCGGCAGCTTCGCGACCTTCTTGCCCGCCGCCATCGCGTCGTAAATGTTGCGCTCTTCGGGCTCGCCCGGATCGAGCTTCTTCGCGATGCCGTCGTCGAATGCCTGCAGGAGGCCGGCGGCCATCAGGTAGGGATTGACCGTCGAATCGACCGAGCGATATTCGAAACGGCCCGGCGCCGAGACGCGCAACGCGCAGGTGCGGTTCTGATAGCCCCAGTCCGCGAACACCGGCGCCCAGAAGCCGGTATCCCACAGGCGGCGATACGAGTTGACTGTCGGCGAACCGAGCGCCGTGAGCGCGCGCAGATGCTTGATGACGCCGCCGATCGAATAGAGACCGAGCGGGCCCGGCTTCACCTCGCCCTTGCGCGGCAGGAAGGTGTTTTCGCCGCCCTTCAGGTAGGTGAAGTTCTGCGGCATGCCGGCGATCTTCGCGTTGCCGAGCTTGTTGATTTTCTCCTCGCCGCCTCTCCACAGCGACAGATTGTGGTGGCAGCCGTTGGCCGACACGCCCATGAAGGGCTTGGCCATGAAGCAGGCGACCAGGTTGAACTCGCGCGCAACCTGGGCGCAGATCTGGCGATAGGTCGTGAGGCGGTCCGCGGTGCGCAGCGCATCGTCGAACATGAAGTTGAGCTCGAGCTGGCCCGGCGCGTCTTCATGGTCGCCCTGGATCATGTCGAGACCCATCGCGCGCGAATACTCGATGACGCGCAGGAAGACCGGCCGCAAGCTCTCGAACTGGTCGATGTGGTAGCAGTTGGGCTTCGAGAACCCGCCATTCGGCAGACCGTCTTCGCCCTTCTTGAGCCACATCATTTCGGGCTCGCAGCCGTGACGAAGATGCAGGCCCTTATGCTTCTTCTGGAACTCGTCGTGCAGGATGCGGAGATTGCCGCGGCAGTCCGAGGTCAGATGGCCGCCCGGATTGTTGCGCTCCTCGCGATTGCGGAAGCAGGTGCAGTAGACGCGCGCGACGCGCTTGTCCCAGGGCAGCTGCACGAACGTCTCGGGATCGGGAATGCCGACCAGCTCCGACGATTCCGGGCCATAGCCGATATAGTTCCTGTGACGGTCGACGAAGAGGTTTGCGGTCGAACCGTAGACGAGCTGGAAGCCGCGCTCCGCCGTCGTCTCCCAATGGTCGGCCGGGATGCCCTTGCCGACGATGCGGCCGGTGACCGAGACGAACTGGTAATAGATGTACTGGATGCCGAGCTCGTCGATCTTCGCCCGGACCTGTTTGACGAGTTCCTTTCGGCCCTTGGCGTTTACGTGCTTTTCAAGATCCGTCATGGGTATGTCCCCCCCTTTTTCATGCGTCTGTTTCGATCACCGGACCCCGGTAGCGCCGGCATCGGCGGTCGTCGACCGGAACCATTTTAATACCATTAGTTTTGGCGCATTGGCTTCCCGTATAGCCCGCCCGTGGCGATCAGGGAAACCCGAAGCGAATGCTGTTTCCTGCCTCTCAGCTCCATGGATACGGGCTGTTCGAGACCGGATGCAGTTTGCCTTCCGCGAAGCGCGAGAAACGGAACGGCGTCAGCAGGTCGCGATCGTTGCCGCTGTTGGTGATGTCGTCGGCCACCAGTTTGCCGACGCCGAGCATCTTGTAACCGTGATTGGAATCCGCGATCACGTAGACGTTCTGGCAGAACCGGTCGAACACCGGGAAGCTGTCGGCGGTAAAGCTGCCGATGCCGCCGGACGGCTCCTTCTTGTATTTCGCCATCTGTCCCTCGAAGCGCTTCTGGCAGAAGGCGAGCGCCGAGACCCACATATGCGCAAAATCGTCGCCGACGATGAAGTCCGGCGATTCAGGACCATAGGGATCGATCTTCACCTGATCCGGCGGCGTCTTCACCTTGAACGGCATGGCGCCGCCCTGGATGCCGCCGAAATTGAAATCCGGCTTGTAGTAGATGCCCCAGAGCTTGTCGGTGACCAGCGAGCCGTCGACATCCGACATCAGCGGCGCATCGGTGTCGACATGGATGACCGGCGGCATCTTGCCGTCATTGGTGCGCTGCAGCTTCGGATCGACGCCGAGCGTACCCTCCTGGAGCGACCAGAAGGTCCACATCGGCACGCCGTCATGCACCTTGCCGTCGCGGCCCTTGACCGTAATATCGGCCGGCAAATCCAGCATGTCCCAGATCTGCTTGACCCACGGGCCGGCGCCGACGATGACCTGGTCGCAGCCGATCGAGCCGCGATCGGTCTCGACCGCGGTGACGGCGCCCTTGGCGTCCTTCTTGAAGCCGGTGACCGTCACGCCGGTCAGGATGCGCACGTCTTCGGCCTCGGCTTTCTTGGCGAGACCGTAGATCGATTTCGTGTTGTTGGCGTAGCCGCCCTTCTTCTCGTGCAGCACCGAGGTGATGCCTTCGGCCTGCCAGTCGTCGAACAGGCCGCGCATGTATTTCACGCAATCGTCCTTGCCTTCGATGAAGACCGACTCGTAACCGATTTCCTGCTGCTGCCTGTAGATCGACGCCACGTCCTTGTGCATCGATTCCGGGCTGATCTGCATGTAGCCGACCGGATGATAGCTGAACGCTTCCTTGTCCGATTCCCACACGCCGACGCTGTGCTGCATCAGGCGGCGCATCGCCGGCTGGAAGTAGTTGTTGCGCACGACGCCGCAGGCGATCCCCGACGCGCCGGCCGCGATGCCGCGCTTGTCGATGACCAGCACGTCCTTGCCGCTGCCCCTGCCGGTCTTGCGAAGGTTCTCGGCGAGATGCCAGGCGCTCGAGAGCCCGTGAATGCCGGCACCGATGATGACGTATTTGACCTGCGTCGGAATGGCCATGTCGTTTCCCTGTTTTTCCGGACAAGGATGCTCCACCCCGGCCCGCCTCCGGATGCCGGCAGGGGTTGACGGAATGGGACCAAACTTAGATCATGCGCTGGGCCGTTTTCAAACCATTTTTTTCCAAAGGGCCACAAATGGCGAGCATCGGCAAAGTCGAGATGAAGCCGGCATCGGGCAGCGCCGAAACCATCCGGGCCGACGGGCTCCGGATCATCAGCGACCCGGTTCGCGGCTCGGCCTGGATCTGCGCCCAGTTGCGTCAGGCGATTCTTGAAGGCGCCTACGCGCACGGTGAAAAGCTGCCGGCCGAGCGCCAGCTCGCCCAGGCCTATGGCGCCTCGCGCACGACCATTCGAGCGGCTTTGGGCCAGCTCGAGCAGGAGCGCCTCCTCACCCGCCGGGTCGGCAGCGGCACTTTCGTCAATTTCCGGGCGCCGTCCGATGCCGAGGACATCGCCGAACAGACCAGCCCGATCGAGCTGATCGAGGTCCGGCTCGCTGTCGAACCGCATATGGTGCGGCTCGCCGTGCTCAATGCGACCGCGCGCGACATCGACCGTCTCGCCGAGGCGCTGGCGCGGATGCAGACCGGCAGCCGCGATGCCGAGGCGTTCACCGAATTCGACGAGCAGTTCCACCAGCTCATAGCCGAGGCGTCGCGCAATCCGCTGATGCTGTGGCTCTACCGCCAGATCAACCAGGTCCGCGGCCACTCGCAGTGGAACCAGATGAAGGACAAGGTCCTGACCGGGCAGCGCATCGCCGAATATAACGAACAGCATCGCGCCTTGTTCGATGCGATCCGCTCGCGCGACGTCGAGGGCGCGGTCGCGATCGTCACCAACCATCTCTATTACGCCCGTCGTCAGCTTCTCGGCGCCGACGCCGCCTAGCGTCGATCCACACCGCACAAACCGGCATGCGCCCGATTCACTTCCTGCTGGCGATGCTGGTACCGGCCAGTTGGGGCCTCGGCCTGACCGTCGGCAAGGCGGGCCTCGCCGAAATGCCCCCACTGTTGCTGATGAGTTTTCGCTTCGGCGTCACCGCGCTCACGCTGGTCTGGTTTGTGCGCATGCCGCGCGGCGCGCTGCTCAAGCTTTGCGGCATCGCGGTTCTCGGCTGCACGCTGCAATACGGCCTCACCTTCACGGGGATGAAATATCTCGACGTCGCCACCACGACGCTGATCATCCATCTCGAAGTGCCGTTTGGCGTGATCGCGGCGGCGCTGCTGTTGAAAGAGCGCGTCGGCTGGCGCCGCGCGCTGGGCATCGCGGTCGCCTTCGGCGGGCTCGTCGTCATGTACGGCGCCCCGAGCATCCAGTCCAACCCGGTTCCGGCACTGATGGTGGTTGGCGGCGCGCTGACATGGGCAATCGGTCAGGTGCTGATCAAGCAGGTCGGCAATCTCGGTGGGTTCGTCACGATCGCCTGGCTTGCCGTCTTTGCCACGCCCCAGCTTTTCCTCGCCTCGCTGCTCGTCGAGGACGGGCAATGGCAGGCGGTTCGCGATGCGACCTGGGTGAGCTGGAGCGCGATCCTCTATATGGGCGTCATCATGACGGCGGGTGCCTATGCGCTCTGGTATCACCTGCTCGGCCTCTATCGGGTCAATCAGGTGCTCCCGTTCCTGCTGCTGATCCCGATCGCATCGATCCTGAGCGCGATGCTCATGCTCGGCGAAATCCCGCCGAAAATCGTGCTGCTCGGCGGCTTCGTCATCATGATCGGCGTTGCCGCCATCGTGATCGAGCCGAGCGCCTGGCGCCGGCAAAAGGAAAAGGCCACGCCGCCGGAAAGCAGCGTGGCCTGAACCGTTTGCAGCGGCGGCGTGTGCCGCCGCCCGTTCAGCAGGAACTCAGAGCACGCCTGCCAGGATGGCGAGACCCGCGACCGACATCGCAGCCCCGCTCGCGCGCGCGAGCTTGCCGCCACTGGCATCGCCAAGCTTCCCGAGCCCGAAACCGGCAAGGATGCCGGCACTGTGCAGCAACGCCGTCGCCAGCATGAAGCCGAGACCGTAAGCAAGACCGGATGCCGTTTCGGGCATTTCGGCGCCGTGTGCGTGACCGTGGAAGATCGCGAACACGCCCACGACCGCCATCGCGGCGGCGACCGGAATGCTCTTGCCGAGCGCGATCAGGCCGCCGATCGCGACGACCGACAAAGCGATCCCGAGTTCGACCATCGGAACCGGGATGCCGGACACCCCGACGATGCCGCCGACCGCCATCATGAAGACGAACGCCGCGGGAACCAGCCACAGGGCCTTCCCCTTCAGCAGCCAGGCGAACAGGCCGACCGCGACCATCGCCAGCACATGGTCGAGCCCGCCGATCGGATGGCCGAAGCCGTAGGCGAAGCCCGTCGTGGCACCGGCGCCGGTATGGGCGAGCGCGCCGGTTGAATACGTCGCCGCAAATAGAACGGCGGCGATGCCGAGTGTGAATCCGCGTGTCCTGTTCATCGTACCTGCTCCCAATTTCAGATTCTTCGCGTGTCGTTGCGTGCGTGCATGCTTATTCCGGCGACATCACCGCGCTGCGGTGACCGAGCTTGCCTTCGACGACCATGCTGCCGAGCGTATCGAGAATGACGCGGCAGGCAAGCTGCGCCGTGTTGTCGTTGACGTCATAGGGCGGCGAAACCTCGACCACTTCCATGCCGCACAATCCTTCGCGCGCGATCAGCCGCACCATTTCCAGTGCCTCGCGCGGCAGGAACCCGCCTGGTTCCGGCGTGCCGGTGCCCGGTGCGAAACCCGGATCGATCGAATCGATATCGAAGGACAGATAGACCGCCTTCGCACCCTTCCAGGCGAGTTCGAGCGCGATCTCCGCCGTCTTCTTCACGCCAAGCTCTTCGACGTCCGTCATGGTCAGCACGCTCGAACCCCGCTCGCGTGCCACTTTGGAACCGGGCCGCGAGCCGTACCAGCCACCGATGCCGATCTGCACCAGATTCTTCGGTGGACAGTTGCTGAGCCCGACATCGTGCATATGCGCATGCGAATGATGCGTGCCGTGATGGTCGACGCTCTCATGTCCGTTCGTCGTCCAGTACCAGGGCGTCGTGTGCATCCGCTCGTCCATATCCATATCCTGCATGTCGATATGGCGGTCGAAATGAATGATGCCGACATTGCCGTCGATGTTCGGCGCGATGCCGCGCACATTCGGATAGCCGAGGCTGTGATCGCCGCCGACGATGATCGGGAACGCGCCCGACTGATAGATATATGAGATCGCCATCGAGACCTGGTCGAAGGTCTTTTCGATATTGCCGGGAATGACGAACACGTCGCCGGCGTCGCACATATCGAGCTCCTCCTGGAGATCGACGCCGCCATCGACCGAGTAGCTGTCATAGACCGCCGAGATGCGGCGCACCGCCTGCGGGCCGAAGCGCGTGCCCGGGCGATAGGTCGTGCCGGTATCGAACGGCACGCCGACGAACGCCGCCTCGTAATTGCCGACCTTGGTCACGTCCTCGCAATAAGGCGACTTCATGAAGGTGTTGATGCCGGCGAACGCCGGCTGATGGCCACGGCTGAACAGCGAGATCGAGCGGTCGTTGATCGAGGGCGCGGCTTCGAGGCCGAGCTTCAGCCCACGCTCGATTTCCTCGTCCTGCTTTTTGGTCGAGATGCGCTTCAGGCGGTTGATGTTGCGATTGCCGCGAAACTCGCCGGTTTTCGGATCTGGCATGGCTCTGTCCTTGGTGGCTGGAACGACCGGAATGCCGGCCCGCGAACGCTTTCACTCTGGCCTGACCGGGCCCGTCAGCCGAAGCTGACAGCCGCCGATTTCGGCCATTTTGACCATCTTGGGCAGCAGCCCGATCAATGAAAACCACCGAAGAACTGATGGCTATCATAAACCAAATTTATCTTATCGGCCCGCTTTGCCGCCGCAGATAATCGAGCAGGACATCGCTCGCCTCGTGGGCCGGGGCCGCGGGATTCGACATCATGTAGATGCTCGACGACGGATCGTTGCCGCGGGCCAGCACGGCATGCAGTTTGCCCTCGGTCACTTCGCGCGCGACCAGCGATTCCGGCAGGAAGCAGATGCCGATGCCGAGCAGCGCAAGCCGCTTCGCTTCCTCGAGATGCTCCGAGAGACCCGCGACATGGCGGCCGATCGAATGACGCGCGCGAAAGCGCATCAGCTCGTCCGGCTCGTCGGCGCCGGTCAGGATGAGCCCCTCGCCCGCGAGGTCCTGCGGGCCCTCGACCTGTATGCCGAACAGCCGATGGCCCCGCCCGCAATAGGGCCGATAGATTTCGCGGAACAGCAGCTCGTAGCGCAGTTGCGGATCCTTGTGATGGGCTGGCGCAATGCCGATTTCCGCCTCGTTGCGCAACACGCTGCGCCGGATCACGTCCCAGGTCGACACGCTGACGAAGATTTCGACATCGGGATGCGCCGCGTGAAAGCTTTCGAAGGCGCGGTCGATCGAACTGTCGGTCAGGTTGCTGATGAGCTGCACGCGCACGCGGCCGCGCAGCGCCGCCACCTGGTCCGAGATGCGCCCGGATATGTCGGCGATGCCGGCAAACATCTGCGCGCAGAGCGCCGCCAGCGCGTCGCCCTCGCGCGTCACCTCGAATCCGCCGGGGCCGCGCCGGCACAGTCGCACGCCGACCTGCTCTTCGAGGCGTCGCAGCGCCATGCTCACCGCCGGCTGCGTGCGCGACGTCAAACGGGCCGCTTCGCTGACACCGCGTGCCTGGACGATCTCGTGAAAGATCTTCAACAGGTTCCAGTCGAGCGAGCGCGCGAAAGCATGTCCGGTTTTCGGTTGCATGGCCGCATGACCGTTCTCGCGTCGGGTCGCGTTCGGGGCTTGCGGCATCGGGCGGTTCATCCGGTCGTCGTTCCTGGAAGACATTGAGCCTATCATGGAGGCATCGCCGGCCGCCGGGTACAGCCGGCAGCCGAGTCTATTAATTGACCGATTAATTAAGCTCTGACAAGATCGTCGGCAGTACAGAATCGGTAAGCCGAATCGGCTAAAAACGGGCCCGCGACAGCCGGTCGACAAGGGGAGACGCCATCCATGACAGCAGCAGCGCCGGGCAACAACGGCTCGGGCAAACTCGTCCTCGGCATCAGCACCAGCCCGCGCCGGCAGGGCAATTCGGCGGTGCTCGCGCGGGCGATCCTCGAGGGCGCCGCCGAGGCCGGACACCGCACCGAATTCGTGCATCTCCCGGATATCGTGACCGGCCTGTTGCGCAACTGCCGCGAATGCCGCCGCCCCGACGGGAGCTGCTCGATCGACGATGGCTATCGCGACTTCTTTCTCAACAAGGTGCTGCCGGCCGATGCGCTTGTCTTCGCGACGCCGATCTGGTGGTACGGCATGTCGGCCGGCCTCAAGAATTATTTCGACCGGATGTTCTGCTACTGCGCGCTCTCCAATCCGGGTCACGAGGAGGTGCACCGCCGTGTTGTCGGCAAGCGCGTCGCGCTTGCGCTCAGCGCCGAGGAGAACAACTTTTCCGCGCGCCTCGCCATCGTTCAGCAGGTACAGGAACTATCCCGGTATATGCACTACGAAATGGTCGGCATCGTGACCGGGATCGGCAACAAGACCGGTGAAGCGGTCGACGATCCGACCGGCCCCGTTGCGGAAGCGCGGCAGCTCGGCAAACGATTGTTCGAAATCGAACTGACCGACTACAAGCTCGATACGGTGCGCCCGCAGCGGGTCTGGCGGGAGGACAACAAGTCCTTCCCCGCCTACTGGCGCTGAGCGCGTGGCCTCATCCTGAGCTTGTCGAAGGATGGGGCCTGCTCGCTTCATCCCGCCTCATCCTGAGCTTGTCGAAAGATGAGGCCTGCTCGCGTCATTCCGCCTCATCCTGAGGTTGTCGAAGGACGAGGCCTGCTCGCTTCATCCCGCCTCATCCTGAGCTTGTCGAAGGATGAGGCCTGCTCGCTTCATCCCGCCTCATCCTGAGCTTGTCGAAAGATGAGGCCTGCTCGCGTCATTCCGCCTCATCCTGAGGTTGTCGAAGGACGAGGCCTGCTCGCTTCATCCCGCCTCATCCTGAGCTTGTCGAAGGATGAGGCCTGCTCGTGTCCGAAGTCAGCGGGATGTCTTCAGAAAGTCCAGGATGCCGCGCGCGAACGGTTCGGGCGTATCCTGCTGCAGCCAGTGTGACGCGTTCTCGATGCGGACCAGCGTCGCACCCGGTATCTCGCGCGCCAACCGTTCGCCATCGCCGATCGTCTGCCAGGGGTCGTGAACGCCCCACAGCACGAGCGTCGGCGCTGCGATCTCACCGTGCCGATCCATCAGTGCCGTGGTGTGGTTGGTGTTGAGGGCGCTGGCATTGCGGATCAGGCTGATCTTGCCCTCCTCGTCGCTGTAGGGGGCGACAATCCCCTCGCGGAACTCGTCGGTCAGGCGATGCTTGTTGTGCAACCCGTCCGGCAGGCCGGCGGCAACGAAATCCGCAACCTCCTTCGGCGCCTTGCTGCGCCAGGTCGGGTTGCCGAGTGCGATCATGTCGTCGATCGGCCAGGAATCGAAGGCAACCACATTGGTGAGGACGAGGCGCGCGACGCGATCGGGATGCTCGATTCCCATGATGAGCGCCACACCGCCGCCGGTATCGTGACCCACGATTGTAACCTTCTCGAGCCCGAGCGCGTCGAGAAAGGCGAGGATCATCTCCGTCTGTGCGCGCAGTGACCGGTCGAACCGGTCGCGCCGGTCGGAATAACCGTGGCCGAGAAAATCCGGCGCGAGCACACGACAATGCGGCTCGAGCAACGGAATCACATCGTGATAGAGATACGACCAGGTCGGTATGCCGTGCAGGAGAAGCACAGGCTCCCCCTGCCCCACATCGGTATAGGCAACGGTCAGCTTCATCGGCGCGAGCCCGACGAGCGCGAGCGTTTTCTGGCGTGCGCGAAAGTTCCTGTGTTCCATGTGCCCCCCACTCGTCGACGCGAATGTCGCGCCCGCCTACATCTGGCGGGTCTTCTCCGATACCTCCTGGTACCAGAGCTTGCGCGTCCCGATCTTCGCGCGGATCTTCCAGCCGAGCGATTTGGGCGCGTTCTCGATCGCGGTCAGTATCTGGTCGATGCGACGGCGGATCGTATCCGCCTGCTCCGGATTGATCGCCGGGAATTCCTTGATGTGATCGAGCACCCGCTTCAGGTTCGTGGTGAAGGTGTAATAGAAGCCCCAGTCCTTCGCCATGATGTCGACGATGTAGCGCAGGTCGATATGGCGGATGCTGTCCTTGGGCGAGCCGAGCGGATGCTCGAGCAGCAGGACCAGCGTGTCCTTGAAATCCTTCAGGTTGATTTCGACGATCTGCATCTTCTCGAGCAGCAGGTCGGTCGTCGAAATGGTCGGCGTGTCGATTTCGAGCCGACCGATGAACGGAATGCGGTGACAGAAATAGAGTTCGTCGGCGAACACGTCGATGTTCAGCCTGGTCTCGGGATGAACATAGATATGCCGCGCGCCTTCGGAGAGATGATAGACGCCGTCGTCGGGCACATAGCCCTGGTTCATGAAGAACTCGCGAACCTTGGCGTTCTCCCGCTTGTACCCGCCGAAATCCACGTCGGTCAGCGCGCGGGCCATCTGCTCGAAAAGATGGATATTGTTCGGACACTGGATGCGATAGGCGATCGATCCCAGGATGCGAAGATGCAGGCCTTTCGCTTCCGCATCGCGAACCAGGCGCAACGCCTCGTCCACGAATTCGAGATGAAGATCGGTGGGCATGCTATTCACGGATCGCATTCCTTCGCTGGAGAAAACCGTATCTCAAAGAAAACGGGGCCGGCTCCCGAAGAAGTCGGCCCCGCTGCGTCGTCTTTACTCGATCGGAATCTCCTTGAAGGCGAGCGTTACGTCCACACCCTGGGAGCGACGCATCGTCTTCATGAAGAAGTAGAAGAGGAGCCCGATCACGAACACCCCGCCGACGATCGAGAGCTGCCTGGGATCGTGCCCCGCCGCTACCGCATCGTTCCACAGCACCACGAAATAGAAGAGTGCTGCGAGCGCGCCGAAGAAACAGGCAACCGACATCGACGGCAGCCCGAGGATCTTGCGGCGGTAGAGCGGCGACTTCTCGTAGATCTGCGGCCGCAGATACGGGAAGAAGATGCCCGCCACCAGGATGATGCCCCAGGCAAGCACCGCCGCCTCGATCAGGATGATGATCGTCGAGAAGAAGCCCGTGAAGCAGAACAGCGCCATGAAGATCACGGTTATCAGCCAGACGAACCAGATCGCCGTGGTTGGGGTGTGCCGGGTCGGCGAGATATGACCCAGCGGCGCCGGCGCCACGCGGTCGAACGACCAGGCGACGATGGCGCGGATCCCGAACGTGTGCATGCCGGGAATCCACATCCACATCCAGGCGATCAGGCCGACCGAGACGATCAGCGTGACGAGCGTGGACTGCGTCATGATGCCGGCCAGCAATGTGATCGTCGCATCGGTCGGCATCGCCACCACCGGTGCCACCGCCGTCTCGGGGTCGAGGAAGATGTTGTAGACCGCCGATCCGACGAAATCGTAACCGAACACATTGGTCGCCAGATAAATGGTGATCAGCCACACCGCGACGCTGCCCCAGACCGCGCCGATCATGCCGTAGGTCTGCGATTTTTCGACCGACTTGATTTCGCCGGCAATCGCGATCGAGAAGGCCGAACCGATCAGCGGCAGGAACGCCCAGTTGGAGACCAGAAGCGTCGTCTTCCAGTCGGCCCCTTCGGTGGTCCAGCCATTGGCGGCCGCGGATTCGATGATCGCATGGTAGGGATCGTCGACGCCCATGATCGGCGAGAGCATCGCATTGAAGGTCGCGATGAAGTCGGCGTTGCTGCCGGTCGCGAGGATGACGATCAGCGCGATCGATCCGAGCACGGCGATGGTGAAGACGACCTTCTGCACCATGAGATATTTTCTCATACCGCTCGTCAGGATGAAGGCGGAGAGCGTCAGGATCGCCGTGCCGATGATGAACAGCGGCACCGGCTCGACGACGGTGGCGCTGAGATTGAGCATGCTTTCGCTGCCCGACAGATACCCGATCATGGCCAGCGTCGGCGATATCCCCAGAAGCACGATCCAGTACGCGGCGATCGCGCAATAGAACAGCCATGAGACGATTTCGACCATGCTCAGGGTCAGCGCCAGAAACGGCCAGAGGCTGCGCGAACCGAACACGTAGATGCCGCCGGAACGCGGCAGCGTGACCGACCAGCTGATCATGCCGAAACAGATCAGCGTCATCATGATGCCGGCGAGAATGCACCCCACAAGCATGTCGCCGCCCGGATAGAACGCCGGGCCGTAGAACATCATCGTGCCCACGCCGAGGCCGATGCTGACGAGACCGGTATTGTAAACAAAGGTGTCGAAGGAGCTCGCGGTCCGAATGAGACCCGAGGCCTTGCGCAGGAAGATTCTCTGCTCGCCACCCGAACCGGATGTGCTGCTCATTTCACGTTCCTCCCCTTGCCGGAACGATCCCCGTTCCGCCTGTTACCCCTGGGTCATCGTGACGTTCCTGACCGCCCCGTCTTCCAGGGTAATGAGCGCGCCCTGCAATATCCCTTCCGGGTAAACACTGCCGGGATTCACGCAAACCGTTTGTCCGACGCGGATGTTGCCGCGCCCTTCGTGGATATGTCCATGGATGCCCAGTAACGGCTGGTTCTTCTTGATGTTTTCCAGAACCGCCGTCGATCCCGCATGCATCTGCACGGGGTTTCCCATCTGGTAGACGACCTGAAGATTGCCATCGAGCTCGGGGCACTGATCGAGCACCGTGCCATGCGGCGGCACGTGAACATTGTAGATGCAGCGCCTCATGTCGGTGATCTGCGGAACGAGCTGCGCAAAACGCGCTTCGTATTCCGCCTCGGAATATTCGCGTTCGGTGTCCCAGGGCGTCTTGTTCGAACCGCCGCAATGCAGCATCTGGTAGCCGCCGCGCAGCGGCGAGACGTCCATCTCGTGGAACTCGACATGGGGCGACTGGCTCAGCACGTCGTCGATCTCGAAGAAATCGTCGTTGCCCGGTGCCGTGATGAACGGAATGTCCTTGCCGGCAAGCTTCTGACCGGCATAGTCGCACCATTCGCGCACCCGTTCGATCACCAGCTTCTTGAACAGCTCGTGCCGCATATGCTCGTCGTCGCGCAGCCGCTGATATTCGCCTTCGGACATGACCGCGGGATAGAAGCCCATGTTCCCGGCGCGCTTGATGTACTGGTCGACATCGTCCCGCGTTTTCAAATTCACGGTTTCGCCCGCGGCGAAGGCGAGATGCGATCCGTCCGCCTGCTCGCAGATCGGCAGGACCGCCTTGCCGGTCATGTCGCCGCCCATGACCAGCACATTCGCCTTGTAGAACTCGGCCGCGTTGATGAATTTCCGGAAACAGACATTCGAGCCATGCAGGTCGGTGGCGAAGAAAATCACCACCTTGTCGCCGCCATCCGATTTCTTCTTCCAGAACATCCGATCTCTCCGCTGGCCTCCCCGAACTCTAGAACTGTTTCAGATAGCGCGCCTTCTCCCAATCCGAAACGTGGAAGCCATATTGCAGCCATTCGTTCCGCTTGAATTCGAGCCAGCTGTCGCGCATCGCCTGGCCGAACACCTGCGTGCAGAGCGGATCCTTCTCGAATTCGTCCAGCGCCTGGTCGAGGCTGCGCGGGAGATAGCCGACACCCATCTTCTTCAGTTCGGCCGGCGTTTTAACATACATGTTCTCGGTATGCGGTTCGCCCGGATCGAGGCGCTTCTCGATGCCCTCGAGCCCGGCGGCGAGCACCAGGGCTGCGCCCAGATAGGGATTGCACGCCGAATCCGCCGCGCGCAGCTCGACCCGGCCGCCGGCCAGCGGAATGCGCATCGTGTTGGTGCGGTTGTTGTTGCCGTAGCAGATGAAGACCGGCGCCCAGGTGAAGCCGGACTGGCTGCCCTGCAGGATCAGCCGCTTGTAGCTGTTCACCGTCGGTGCGATCACCGCGCAGATCGCCGGCATATGCTTCAGCACGCCGGCGATGAAGTGATAGCCGATCTTCGAATATTTGCAGCCGCGCTTGTCGTTCGCGTCGTAAAACAGGTTCTTGCCGGTCTTGATGTCCTTGAACGACATGTTGAAATGCGCGCCGCTGCCCGCCCGGTCGGGGAACGGCTTCGGCATGAAGGTCGCGAAATAACCATGCTTGCGTGCGATCTCGTGCGCCATCATGCGGAAGAAGACGAAGCGGTCGCTCATCGTCAGCATGTCGGCATAGTCGAAATCGATTTCAAACTGGCCGATGCCGTCCTCATGGTCGAGCGAATACACGTCCCAGCCGAAATCGTTCATCGCGTCGACGAGTTCGCTCATCCAGTGCATGTTGTCGATGAGCCGCACCACGTCGTAGGCGGGCTTTTCCAGATTCTTGCGCGGCGAGACCGGCGAATAGCTGCCGTCCGGCTCGTCCTTGAGCACAAAAAACTCGGCTTCCATGCCAAGCTGCGGCACATAGCCCATCGCGGCCGCGCGATCCATCTGCTTGGTCAGGATGGTCCGGCTGCAGGCATCGAACGGTTTGCCGCGGCTCCAGAGATTGCTCGCAAACCAGGCCGTATCCTTCTGCCAGGGCAGCACCAGGCCCGAGCGCGGATCGGGATGCGAACTCACCTCTTCCTCGCTCACGTCCTGCGGCACGCCTTCGAGCGCAGCGCCGGTATAGAGCTCCGATCCGGCCATCATCTGTTCGAGATGGTCGATCGGAACGAGCTTGCCCTTCGGCACGCCGTGCAGATCCACATAGCTCGAGAACAGGAACTTGACGCCCTGTTCGGCCAGCGAGCGCTTCAACTGTTTCAGATCCGCCGGCGATGCCGCGCCGCGCGATTTTTTGGCAGCGGCGGCAGTCTTGGTGCGGCTTCTGGTCCTCGAGGCCATGCGTGTCTCTCTCTCCGGTGATGTCAGATGCAACGCGCCGGCCGCAGGGGCCGGCGTTTCGAAACAACAGGCGTACAGGTGCCGGATCCGGCCTCGGCCGAACCCGGCATTCCATGCGCACATCGATGCGGGAAATGATCGCGAACCGTCTCGACCAAATGGAAGCCCCTCTCCCGTAACGCGTCAGCGTCGATCCCCAATCATGATCGGTCGGATCGCGCTGTTTCTCGTTAGCGCGGATCGTGGCAGATGATAATTAATCGGTCAATTAAGAAACGCCGACGCGGACAGATGCGCCATTCCATTCGGAAAACCGCGTGTCCGACGCGCGCGGGGCCCGAGCGGAGACCGGTCGCCGAGGCGCGAATCGGCAGACTTGGAGACAGACTTGGAGACAGACTTGGAGGCCTCCTGGGAGAAGGCCGCGAGGCGTCCGTCGGCGCAACCGCGCCGGCCCGCAATGTCGGACTTAGGTGGCGTTCGCCACGCGCGGCGGGATGCGCCCGGCGGCGGCCCCTTTGGCGCGATAGCCGAGATGCTCGAAGAACAGGTCCTTCAGCGCCGCGATGGCGCCGACGACGTTCAGGTTCCGGTGGATCATCGAGCGCACCATGATGCCGTCGAGATGGGTCGAGGCAAGGTTCGCCGCCTGCTCGGGATCGACCGGCCGGAACACGCCAAGCGCGATGCCGCGCTGCACGCTTTCCGAAATGATCCGGCATTCCTCGTCATAGAACTGCTTGATGATGTCGTCGATCACGCGGATCTGGGTCCGGGCGGTGCGATAGTCGAGCATGATCTTGACCAGCTGCCGGATCGGCTCCGACAGCTCCGCGTGATTGTCGAACCAGTCGCTGATGAGGTCGACCGGATCGGAATGACGCTCGCCCAGCCGGCGATAATTCTCGAGCGCGCGCTCGACCGCATAGTCCAGCGTCGCGCGAAACAGATCTTCCTTGTTGTCGAAATAATAATAGATGAGCGCCGTGTTGACGCCGGCGGACTTGGCGATGTCCTTGATCGTGACCGCCGAGAAATCGCGTCCGGCAAAGAGGCCGAGCGCGGCGATCATCAGCTCGCGCGCGCGTTGCGGCAGCTCGGGCTTCGGGCGCGGCGGCACATCCGGTTCGGCGCCGGCCGACGAAGCGGTCTCGCGATCCGCGCCTTTGTCAGTATCCCGATCGTCGCCGATTGTCGTTCTCCCAAGCGCTTGAAGCCGCCCCCGGCGCGCCCTGTCTTGAAGCATAGGATAACCCCCTTTCCGCTGCCAGCGGCACCGGATGTTGCCGTTGCGGCGGCCCGCGATGCTGATTTTGTCCGGTAACGGCAAGGAAACCACAGTGCCGCGATCCTTATCCTGCAATGGCTTCCCGCAATAGATCGAACCGATACCCTCTGATAGCATCGCCCGCCATCGCGCTCGTTCTCCTCATTTTTTCTTTCCCCCATCGCGGCGAACCATGAATTTTGAAATCGGCTTTTCCTCGCTTGTCCGCGCATCGACGTCGCACGACGCAGCGCAGGGCCTGCCGCGCTCGTATGAAAGGCGCACGCCGCGGATGAACGGGAGCGCGGGCGCATGACACCCGTGGTCTGGGGCGGCCTCTCGTCGCTCTCCTACGGAACGGCCGATTTCATCGCCGCCAAGACCGGCCGCGCGATCGGCGCGAGCAACGTGCTGTTCTTCGTGCTGCCGCTCGGCATTCTCGGCATCCTCGTCGCGTGGCTGTTCGTCGACCCGGTGATCGTCTGGGAAACCAGCCTGCTCTGGCTGGTGCTGCTGCACGGGATCGGTCTCGCCGGCAAATTGCAGACACTCTATGTCGCGCTGGCACGCGGCCCGGTCAGCATGGTGGCGCCGATCGTGGCGGCGCATCCCGTGCTCGTCCTGCTGCTGTTCGCATTGTTGGGTGCTACGCCCTCGTTGCTGCAATGGGCGGGCTGCGCGGTGACCATCGTCGGCGCGATCCTCGTCGCCGTTTCGAGCGACCGGGCGGAAACGTCGGCGGCAGCGCATCAGGGCCTGCGCCTCACGATCGCGCTCTCGTTGATCTGCGCGCTCTTCTACACGCTCGAAGTCGTCTCGGGGCAGATCGCGGTCGCGACCTATGGCGAACTGCCGACCGCGCTCGCCGGCCGCATCCTCGCCTGGCTCATTCTCGGCGGCGCACTGCTCGCGATGAAGGGCCGGCCGCACGCGCCGCGCCGGCTATGGGCGCTGCTGCTGATCCAGGGGGTGCTCGACGGCGCCGGCACGATCTTTCTCTTTGCCGGCAGTCACGGCGCCGATGCACCGATCACGGCCGTCATCGCCGGCACGTTCGGCGCTGTAACGGCGGTACTCGCCTGGCTCTTCCTCAAGGAGCGCATCAGCCCGATCCAGTGGGCCGGCATTGCGCTCATCTTCGTCGGCGTCACGATGCTCTCCTGGCCGGGGTGAGTCAGTCGACGGTAAGCGACTGGTTGCTACGAAGCTGCCACGTACCGCTTTCGCGGACCAGCCACACGAACGGCTCCAGTGTTTCGGCGTCGTACTCGCCCGGCTTTACCAGCGCACATTCCTTCAGAAGCTTGTGCGTATCGCTGCTGACGATGTGCAGTTCGTCGAGATTATACCTGAGTTGGATACGGTCCTCCGACACCCACTCTGCCCCATGATAGCAACTGCTCTCGTAGGCGTAATCGACCACAATGCCGGCTGCATCGACATGGCCGACCGTCACGCCGACCATTCCGAACTGCAAATCCCCCGAATTCGCGGCGGAGAATTGTTGCTTGGACGGGCTGAGATGCATGGCCATGGGAATTCTCAGCTTATCCCCGGTGGGCCCGTGCACGACGTACTTGTTACTCCACTCCCACCCATGTTCCACGATCACGATGAATGCGAGACTTTCGAGATATCCAATCGCCCGAAACAACTGCCGCCCGTCGCATTGGTCGCACGGGTTGTTCTCGAATATGGCAACCGTGCCGTTGTCGCCAACGATCGAGAGAATATTTCCGTCGCGCACGATCATGTCAGGAAACCGCTCAATCAATCCTTCCTCCATATCGCGGGCCTGTTCCGCGGTGATATGCCGGCCGCTCCACGCTTCTTCGACTCCCGATTCGGCCGCAGCGCCATCGGGTCCACATAGAATCCAGAGAGCGCCTGCAATCACGGTCATGGCGCGATGCGGCGGCATTATCTGTCCGGATTAGCGAGGGGGGTCGAAATAGTTTCGACCAAGTGCCACACACCATCCTGCCGGATGAGTTCGGCCTGTCTCGTTTCGCGATCGGCGAAGCCCCGCTCTTCCTGCTCTTCCTTCGTCAGATAAAAATCCATCCAGGTCGAATACTGCAATGCTATCCGGTCGGAACTGACCCATTCGGTGAACTCATATCCCGCGATGTTCACTCTCGCATCGAGAAAGATACCGGTGTCGGACTCATGCCCGATCTCGATGACGGCCTCTTCACTTGGCCCGCCATTGATCGCGACGAACTGCCGGCTCTGTGGTTCGATCTCGGGTTCCGCGCCGATCCGTACCGACTGGCCGGTCGGCTTGTGCACGAGATGATAAGAACGCCATTCAGACCCCGCCTGCAGAATCACGAAGGAGGAGATCGGTTCGATAAACCCCATCGCGTAGAAATGGTATTCTTCGGAACAGTAGCAATGAAGGTCCGCGAAGGTCGCAACCACACCGTTGTCCGCGACGACCGATAACGTGCCGTCATTCCGGATCAGCGACCCCGCGAGTCCTTCAATGACCGGCCCTTCCAGCGCCCGCTCTTCGCGGACCCAGGCGTCATGCGACTCCTCGTACGCATCGGCCAGGATTGCGCGTGGCGCTGGCAGCCAGGCAATTCCGATCAAAGCCATAAGAAGGGGCAGAATGATTCGTTTAGGGCGCATCCGAGCTCTCAACCCGTGTACCAAGCGGAATCGTGATGGTTTCGACCAAATGCCAAGTATCGTCTTTGCGGACAAGTTCAGCGGTGCACGTTCCGGCGACTCTTGCGGCACCGTCGTTCTCTTCAATTCCTTCCGGGCAAGCTGTTACGCACGGTCCCGATACACACAGCAACGACACACGGTCGGTGCCTTCCCACGCATCGAACTGGAATCCGGACACTGTTCGTTGATCGACCTCCATCACGAGGCCTGCGTTCCCAACCGTTCCAATCTCGATGCCAGGCCACAGGGGTTCCCGATCGCCCACAGCAACAGCAACGAAGCGTTGCCCCGTCTGGTCGAGATGCGGTTCAGCGGAGATCCAATGCTGCGCCCCAGTCTTTCGGTCGACCAGAACGTAGCTGAGATCCTCGCCATACTGAAGCACGGCAACGACAAACCTTTCGAAGGCGTCAAAGTAATCAATCGCGACGTAGACCGGACGATCGTCGCAGGTCGGACAATCTTCGAACTCAGCCACAATTTTACCGTCCGTCATTACGATCAGGCGCGCATCGCTTCGGGCAATCCCATCAGGAAATTCTGCCAACAGCGCCGCTTCACGGTCTGGATAGCTCTCCGACTCCGCCGACACCGGCATGGCCATCGCCATGAACAGCGCAGCAATACCGAACTCAATTCCGCCAGCACACATCCGATCTCGCATGGAACCGTCCACCCTTTCCGCGAGTACATTATACGATAGTGACAACATTACGGCGGCCGCTTGTCTGGAAATTCGCCGCCATTGCCTTCCCGCCAGACCCTTCGGATACTGCGGCCGGCCGCGCCGGCCACCGTCACGCCGGCGACATGGCGGCCCCACGGGAGGAAGAAACCAGCATGCCCGACTTCACGCCGATAACCGGCCATTGCCAGTGCGGCACCGTCCGCTTTCGCGTCGATGCACCGCCGCACGACATCTATCACTGCCATTGCTCGATGTGCCGGCGCTGTCACGGCACGATCTTCGTGACCTACGCGCTGGCGCCGAAGGACAAGGTCGTCCTGCTCGCCGGTGCCGACAATCTCACGACCTTCGCCAGCTCGCCGGACGTCTTCCGGCAGTTCTGCAAGACCTGCGGCTGCCAGCTTTTCATCGAGGCCGCCGAGTCGCCCGACATGCGCTGGTACATGCCCGGCGTGTGCGACGGCCATCCCGGCCATACGAAGGCGCAGGAGAAACATATCTATGTCGAGTCCAAGGTGGACTGGTACGAGATCCAGGACGATCTCCCGAAGATCGTCCGGCACGAAGTGACCTGATCCGGCGCGCGCCGAAAAGGTTCGCGAACATGGAAATCGCAACCGCCGATCGCTGGTACGAGACGCAGAGCGTCGGCGACGGCGTCACCCATATCTGGGAACCGCATATCAAGCCGTTCTATCGCTGCAATATCTGGCATGTTCGCGGCCGCGACCGCGATATGCTGGTCGATAGCGGCATGGGCGTCGTCAGCCTGCGCGAGCGCGTTTCCATCGTCACCGAACGCCGGCTGGTCGCGGTCGCGAGCCATTGCCATTTCGACCATATCGGCACGCATCACGAGTTCGCGACGCGGCTCGTGCATCCGGCCGAATCGGACGTGCTCGCGCATCCGACGCGCACGAACACCGTCGCCGACAAATATGTGACCGACGACATCTTCACCGCCCTGCCGCCCGGCGATTACGATTCCGCGCGCTACAATGTGCGGCCAGCGCCCGCGACCGGGTTGATCGAGGAAGGCGACATCGTCGATCTCGGCGACCGGTATTTCGAGGTGCTGCATCTGCCGGGCCATTCGCCCGGCTCGATCGCCTTGTGGGAGAAGGCGAGCAGCATCCTCTTCTCCGGCGACGTGATCTATGACGGCGATCTCGCTTACGACAACGACGACAGCGATATCGCGGATTACATCCGTTCCGCCGAGCGCGTGCGCGAATTGCCGGTGCGCGTCGTGCATGGCGGTCATTTCGCCAGCTTCGGCCGCGACCGCCTGGTCGAACTCTGCGATGCGTTCATCGCCGCGGTGGGCGGGGCAATAAAATAGCTCTCATGGTTCGGCAGGCTCACCATGATGACCTGGATTCATTGTTGCGAGCCGCCCGCCCGCTCCCGAGCCTGTCGAAGGATGAACCTGCCGAGCTAAAAATCGGACCTCATCCCGAGCCTATCGAAGGATGAACCTGCCGAGCTAAAAATCGGACCTCATCCTGAGCCTGTCGAAGGATGAACCTGCCGAGCTAAAAATCGGACCTCATCCTGAGCCTGTCGAAGGATGAGGTCCGTCTCCATAGCTCCTCGAAAGCTCCGCGAGCAGGGTGAAATCTCCACGTGCCAGCGCTTCCTTCTTGGCGCGACGCCACCCTTTGATCTGCCGTTCGGCCGCGATCGCATCCTCGATGCGGTCGAACCTCTGGCTGTAAATCAGCACGACCGGGCGGCGGGATGCTGTATATCCGCCATAGGTGCCTGAATTATGTTCCGCAATCCTGTGCTCGAGACTCGCGCGCGTCGTCCCCACATAATAGTGACCGTCGCAACACCGCAGCATATAGACAAAGGCGCTCATCGAAGCCTGCGCGTTCTGTACGCCTCGTCCTTCGACAAGCTCAGGACGAGGCAGGAAGGTGCCGGAGCACGATATCAACGATCGGGAGTCGGTTTCATCAATTCGGCGCGAACAATTACCGAAACACCGTGCCTCGCTCTCGCACTGAGCCTCCCGAACCTGTCGACTGGCCGAGGATGACGCCCCGCGGACTCCCCACTTGCCTTATTCCCCCGCCTGTTCGACGGTATCGACAGCCGCAATGCCACTGACGCTCACGGGAGACCGATGCCATGCCCCGCAATTTGAACCAGCCGCTCGGCGGCAACCAGATGCCGCGCTTCGGCGGGCCCGCGACGATGATGCGTCTGCCGACGCAGGAAACCGCGGAAGGGCTCGATGCCTGCTTCGTCGGCATTCCCTTCGACATCGGGACATCGAACCGCGCCGGCGCGCGGCACGGCCCGCGCCAGATCCGCGCCGAGAGCTGCCTGATCCGCCCCTACAACATGGCGACGCGCGCGGCGCCCTACGACAGCCTGATGGTTGCCGACATCGGCGACGTGCCGCTCAACACGTTCAACATGCAGAAATCGATGGGCATCATCGAGAAATTCTACGACGACATCATGGCGCATAATTGCAAACCGCTCACGCTCGGCGGCGACCACACGATCACCCTGCCCGTCCTGCGCGCGCTGAAGAAAAAACACGGGCCGGTCGGGCTCGTGCATGTCGATGCGCATGCCGACATCAACGACAATATGTTCGGCGAGCCGATCGCGCATGGCACGCCGTTCCGCCGCTGTATCGACGAAGGGCTGATCGACGGCAATCGCGTGGTGCAGATCGGGTTGCGCGGCACCGGCTATGCGGCGGAGGATTTCGACTGGCCGCGCCAGCAGGGCTTCCGCGTCGTGCAGGCGGAGGAATGCTGGAACAAATCCTTGATGCCGCTGATGGAAGAAGTGCGCGAGAAAGTGAAAGGCGGACCGGTCTACATCACCTTCGATATCGACGGGCTCGATCCCGCCTTCGCGTCGGGCACCGGCACGCCGGAGATCGGCGGGCTCACCTCGGCGCAGGGGCAGGAGATCATCCGCGGCTGCCGCGGGCTCGACGTGGTCGGCGGCGATCTGGTCGAGGTGTCGCCGCCCTACGATCCGCACGGCAACACCGCGCTCACGGCAGCGAACCTGCTATTCGAGATGCTCTGCGTGCTGCCGGGTGTCGATTACCGGAGCTAGGGATACGACAAACGGGTCATTTGACCCTCTCTCGTCATTCCGGGGCGCACAGATAATTTACCCTCATGATGAGCCTCGCCCTGAGCCTGTCGAAGGGCGAACCATGAGGGCTGCACGACAATGCCGCCTCATCCTTCGACAGGCTCAGGATGAGGAAGAGAGCGATGCGACACATTGGCTACCGGGAGCCATTCCGATCGCTTTCGGCGCATCGGAACTAGTCGGCTGGTGCGGCTATGAACTCGCCGGTCGGTGCCGAGATTTCGATATCGACGATCCCGTCTGAGATTTAGCGTTGATGTCGCGATCCGGAGCAAGCGCCAGGCACCGGGATCGGGAAATCGGGATCGCGCAGCCGGCAACGAAAAAGGCCCCGGCTTCGATGCCGGGGCCTCATTCACAAATAAACGGAACCGGTTTCGCTCAATGCCCGGCGAGACTGTTCCACTCGGGCAGCAGCACGATCGAGTTCGGGTTGTACCCGGCGTTCTTGAGCGTATCCATGCTCGCGACCACCTCGCCGGACTGGAGATCGATGACTGTGATGGCGCCGTCGCTGAGTCCGGGCAGATTGAGCAGCGCGTTCTGCACGAACCCGTATCTCTCGTCCTTGGTGATGGCAACATGATGGGCGCCTTCGCCGGCGGGAATGGAATTGAGCAGCTCGGGATTGCCAATGTCCGTGACATCGAAAATGTGCAGCTGTCCCGGTTTGCCCGTCGTAACAAAGAGACGGTCGGCGGCGTTGTTGAAGTACATTTCAAGCGCGACGCCCGCGCCGAGCGAACCGAAGTCGAAGACCTGGCTTGCATCGAAATCGTCGGTCGCCTCGTTCCAGGTCAGCGTCCAGAGCGTGCCGCCGAACATGTTGGTGACATAGGCGACGGGAACATCGGCGCCAGGTACGAACAACACTTCGACGGGTGCCTCGCCGGAACCTTCCGGCTTGAGCGAGAGGCGCTTGGTACCGAGCAGTTCGTAGGTCGTCGCATCGACGATCGAGACGAACTCGTGCGGATCGCTGAGGTCGCCGCTGACCGTGCTGGTGACGATAAGACGATTGGCGGTCTCGTTGACGGCAATGCCGTGTGGATAGCTGCCCGGCAGGTCGATCTGCGCGATCACCTCGTCGGTCGCGACATTTCCAACGAATACATGGGCGGAGTTCATGCAGGTCAGAAACCACCGTTCATTCGCGGCGTCGAATATGACATCTTCGGCCATCGAACAGCCGGCAACGTCGATCTGCTTGAGCCGATACGGGAACTGGTTCATGTCGATGACTTGCAGGCTCGGCTGCGCAAGCGACGTTACATAGGCCTTGCTCATGGTGCGGTCGTAAAAGATGTGATGCACGATCTGGTCCGCGGGCATCGGGATATCGACGAGTATCGTTCCGAAATTCGGGGAATTGGGATCGACATCGACGATGGCGATGCCTTCACGACGCTCGGCGGGCGCCGTCAACTTGAGCGCATCGAGCGATTCGGGGGTCTTGCTTTCGTAATTCATCATCGCAAGTATCTCGGCCCCCGCAGTGGAGGGCGGGACCGAGAGCGCAGCGCAGACAAGCCCGGTGGCGAGGGCGATCGTACGCATGACAATACCTCTTGTTTCATGGTTTCAGGGCATCGGGTCTTTGGGCAGCCGATGCCGTTTTGCGGGGCTACTATGTTCCCCTGAGGCAACGACGACAACCTGTCCAGGAGCGTCGCGGCCGTGAGAAATGCGTCATAAAATGCGTCAATCGGCAGCCAGCTTCGCGTTTTGAAAGCAAAGGTTGGAGATAAATCGTTTGGACTGTTTGAGGAATTTTGCATTTGGAGCCTTGGCCGTTGCGATCGGCCTTTTGGCAGGCGCCACCGGACCGGGCTTTGCGTCTGCCGACGAGATGGCGTTTCATCTCGCCGTTGAAGGCGGCGAGATCGCGGGCGGCGCTCCGACATTGCGCGTGACCGAAGGCGACGACGTCACGATCGAACTGGTGAGTGACGATGAAATGGAAATTCATCTGCACGGATACGACATCACGGTCGTGCTCGCGCCCGGCGAGGCGGCCGCGTTTGCCTTCCGTGCGGATATTGCCGGCCGCTTTCCTGCCGAGCCGCATGATCATGGCGGCGGCGATCACAATGCGGTTTTCTATCTCGAAGTCTATCCCAAGTAGCGGGCCAACAGAGAGGTTGCCATGAGGCTCCTCCTCTGCACGGTGCCTGTCGTCCTGCTGCTTGCGGCGACGTCCATGCGCAGGGCGGAGGCGCATGCATTCGGCCAGCGCTACGACCTGCCTTTGCCACTCGATCTCTATCTCGCGGCGGCGGGTGCTGCGGTCGCGGTGTCGTTCCTGATCATTGCGTTGTTCAGCGCACGACTTGGCACACGAACCTTTCGGACAAGGCTGGTCCTCTGGCAGCGGCCCGATGAAAGCGCGTCATGGCGGATTCTCGGCCATGTACTGCGCGCCGTCGGCGTTGCGATTTTCTTTCTGATAATCTCAGCCGGGCTCGTCGGTGCTGCCTCGCCGGTGAAGAATATCGCGCCGCTCCTGGTCTGGGTTCTCTGGTGGGTCGGGTTCCTGTTGTTCACGGCCTTGATCGGCAATCTCTGGCCGGCGCTCGATCCCTGGGCGTCGCTTCGCAACCTCGCCTTGCGCGGGCGCGACGCCCGGCCGCGTCTGGCATGGCCGGCATGGCTTGGCGGCTGGCCAGCGGTGCTGCTGTTCCTTGCATTCGGCTGGGCGGAACTGATCGGGCCGTTCGGCGAAAGCCCGAGCGACCTTGCGCTGCTCGTGCTCGCCTACAGTTTGTTGGCCTGGGGCGGAATGATGCTCTTCGGTGACGCCGCTTGGCACAACAATGCCGATCCCTTTCGCCGCGTGTTCGGTCTGATCGGCGCATTTTCATTGTTCTTTCGCACGCAGCGCGAGGCGGACCGGCCGCTGGTCCTGCGATTGCCGGGATCGGGGCTGCTCGAAGCCGGGACCGGCCGGATTTCCGATGTCGTCTTCGTCATGGCGGTTCTGGCAACGGTGACGTTCGACGGATTCTCGGAAACGCCGCTATGGGCTGCCTTCCTCGACTGGATCGCGCGCAGCCAGATGCTGCGTCCGGTCCTTCTTGGAATTTCGTCGTTCGGCATCGGGATTCTCGATGCGATCCGCACGACAGCGCTGATCGTGGCGCCGCTTGTCGCAGTTGCGATCTATACGCTGTTCTGCGCGCTGACGTCGCTTGCCGATCGCGCGGTTACTCTCGGGATGGTGATGCGCGCCTTTGCGGTATCGTTACTGCCGATCGCGATCGCCTATCATCTTTCGCACTATATCTCCTACCTGCTGCTTGCCGGACAGTTCGCGATCCCGATGGCGTCGGATCCGTTCGGATTCGGCTGGGATCTGTTCGGCACTTCACGGTACGTGATGGATATCGGTATCATCGGCGCGCGACAGGTCTGGTATGTCGCCGTCGCAGCTTTGGTGACCGGTCACATCATTTCGGTGATCGTCGCGCACTCGATTGCGTTGCGGCTGTTCCCGAGCGCCCGCGCGGCAACGCTTAGCCAGCTTCCGTTCCTCGTATTGATGGTCGGCTTCACCGCCTGCAGCCTCTGGATCCTGGCCCAGCCGGTGGTCAACGAGCCGGCGATCGGCAATCCGCCGGCGGCCAGTTCGGCGCCATGACGTTGCAGACAAATTGCAGCACGATGCTGTCGACCGGGATATCGCCGCTCTGCACATCGCGCCGCCCGGCGATTCGCACGGGCGACATTGCGCTCACCGCGGCAAATCTTCTGTTCGAGATGCGCTGCGTGCTGCCGGGGGTCGATTACCGGAACTAGGGATACGACGAGCGGGTCTTTTGACCCTCTCTCGTCATTCCGGGGCGCACAGATAATTTACCCACATGATGAGCCTCGCCCTGAGCTTGTCGAAGGGCGAACCATGAGGGCTGCACGAGACAATGCCGCCTCATCCTTCGACAGGCTCAGGATGAGGAAGAGAGCGATGCGACACAGTGGCTACCGGGAGCCATTCCGATCGCTTTCGGCGCATCGGAACTAGTCGGCCGCGGCTTCGACAAACTCTCCGATCGGGCCCGATCGCTCGACATCGACCGGTCCGTCCGGCGATTTCGTTGCGACGCAGACCAGCGTGACGTCGGCGGTGTCGCCCGCGCGCGTGCCGCTCACCAGCGCCACGCCATAGCTCGACGTGCCGAACGGATCGACGGTGACTGCCGGATCGCCCATCTCCGATCCGGCCGCACAGGCGTCGCTCATTTCCTTGCGGAATTCGTCCCATTTGTCGGGCGACGATGCCCATAACGAGCCATAGAGAACCAGCGAGGCGATCGCGACGACGACCCCGCCAAGCAGCGTCACGCCCAGCTTGGATTTTGATTCCTGCATCCCGTCCTCCCCGATGATGGCGCCCTGCAACGCGCCTCGCCCGTCGGTTTCCACTTAATTCGCGAAACGGCGATTGCGAGCGCGGCCCGCCTTTTGCCCCAGGCCCGACCGGGGAATCCATCTTGACAATATTTGCGTATTATGCGTTAGTACGGGCACCGGAATTCCGCCGGGTTTGGCGTTGCATGGACGCCGATCCCGTAAACCTCCGGCAGGTCTTCCAAGACCGAGGATCGCTGCACGGCTGAGCCGCGCCATCCCCGACTGGCCCCTGAGGTGAATGGGGCCGCCGGGCCCAACGGGCCGGGCCTCGCGCGCTGCGGTCATAGCCTCGGCGCGCGATGACCAGGACACGGTGCCGGCACAGCGGCACCGTCCATCCCAGGACCTGACGGTGTCGAAGCCCGTCGGGATGGTCCGGCCCCGAGAGCCACAAGTCGCGGCTTCGGACGCGCACCCGCCGGGCCGAGAACGCCCGGCACCCTGTGTTGCACCGCTCAGACCTCCGGGTCCGGCCGGTGCAAAGCGGATGGTGCGGCTCTGCCGTGCAGCGACTCCCGACGAGACGAAACGACGAAGCGATGGAGACGACGATGTAGCGATGTCCGTCCGGCACAGGCGAGAGCCTCATGGTTCGCCCTTCGACAAGCTCAGGGTAAGGCTCACCATGAAGCTGATGGCGCCGCAGCCGCTCAAACTCAATTCGCCTCATCCTGAGCCTGTCGAAGGATGAGCCTGT